>NZ_JAFLDT010000033.1 GCF_017302315.1 Zoogloea sp. | reverse complement strand
CGCAGCCGGGGGCGCGGCGGCAGACTCGACCGGCACGGGCCCGGGTGCTCAGCCGATGACCAGGATGGCGTCAGCTTCGACGACGGCGCCGCGGGGCAGCTCCTTCACGCCCACGGCAGCCCGGGCCGGGTAGGGCTCGGAGAAGTAACGGGCCATGACTTCATTCACCTTGGCAAAGTTGGCCAGGTCGGTGAGGTAGATGTTGAGCTTGACCGCATCGGCCAGGGAGCCGCCGGCCGCCTCGGCCACCGCCTTGAGGTTCTCGAAAACACGCACGGTCTGGGCTTCGAAACCCTCGACCATCTGCATGCTGACCGGGTCGAGGCCGATCTGGCCGGACAGGTAGACGGTGTTGCCGGCCTTGACGGCCTGGGAATAAGTGCCAATGGCGGCGGGGGCGCTGGGCGTGGCAATGATCTGCTTGCTCATGAATGGGCTCCGGGTGAAAAAAGGCCGGCAATCCGGCGGACTCTGCTCGCGCCGGAGTTTACCCTGCTCCTGCCCGGCGCACGCCGGTGGCAAGATTCGGGTTTGCCCCGTTCGAACCGGAAAGACACCATGCCTGCCCTGCCCGCCCCCCTCGTCCAGCAGCTCACCGAACGCTTCGGCAAGCGCTTCTCCACCGCCGAAGCCGTGCGCGCCCACCACGGCCATGACGAATCCCACTTCCCTGACGCCCTGCCGGACGGCGTGGTGTGGCCCCACAGCACCGCCGAAGTGGTCGAGGTGGTTAACCTGTGCCGGGAACACCGGGTGCCGCTGATTCCCTTCGGTGTCGGCAGCTCCCTGGAGGGCCACATCCTGGCCACCCGCGGCGGCCTCAGCCTGGACATGTCCGAGATGAATCAGGTACTGGCCATCCACAACGAAGACATGGATGCCGTGGTGCAGCCCGGCGTGACCCGCAAGACGCTCAACGCAGCGCTGCATGGCAGCGGCCTGTTCTTTCCCATCGACCCGGGCGCCGACGCCTCCCTCGGCGGCATGACGGCCACCCGCGCTTCGGGCACCAACGCCGTGCGCTACGGCACCATGCGCGAGAACGTGCTGGCCCTGGAAGTGGTGCTCGCCGACGGTCGGGTTATCCGCACCGGTGGCCGCGCCCGCAAGTCGGCTGCGGGCTACGACCTGACCCGCCTGTTCGTCGGCTCGGAAGGTACCCTGGGCGTCATCACCGAAGTCACGGTGCGCCTGCACCCGCTGCCCGAAGCCATCTCCAGCGCCACCTGCTCCTTCCCGGACGTGGCCAGCGCCGTGCAGACAGTGATCCAGACCATCCAGCTGGGCGTGCCGGTGGCGCGCATCGAACTCCTCGACGCCCTCACCGTGCACGCGGTGAACCGCTACAGCAAGACCAGCCTGCGCGAATCGCCGATGTTGTTCTTCGAATTCCACGGCTCCCCCAACGGCGTCGAGGAGCAGGCCCGCACGGTGCAGGAGATCGCGGCCGACAACGGCGGCGAAGGCTTCGAGTGGGCCACCCGCCCGGAAGACCGCAGCCGCCTTTGGCAGGCCCGTCACGACGTGCTCTACGCCAGCCTGGCCCTCAAACCGGGCAGCCGGGGCATCTCTACCGACGTCTGCGTCCCCATCTCGCGTCTCGCCGACGCCATTGCCGGCGCCCAGGCAGCCATCGCGGAGAGCGGCCTGATCGCGCCGGTGGTGGGCCACGTGGGCGACGGCAACTTTCATGTGGTGATCCTCACCACCCCGGACGATCCGGCCCAGGTGCACGCCGCCGAAGCGCTCGGCCGGCGCATCGTGGAATGCGCGCTTGCCCTGGACGGAACCTGCTCCGGCGAGCACGGCATCGGTATCGGAAAACGGGATTTCCTGCTGGCCGAGCACGGCGAAGGCGTCGCCGTGATGACGGCCCTGAAGGCCGCCCTGGACCCCCTGGATCTCATGAACCCCGGAAAAGTACTCTCCGGAAAAGCGACCTAGTTCCTGTCAAATTGTGATTCTTGTCATAGTCAATCATCAAGTCACCCCAAAGGTCGCCGTTAAGGAATTGCCCCGTCCGCAACCGTTCCCGCCCATGCACGCCACGACCATTCGCGCCGACGACGTCGCCACCTTCTCTGGCATCGCCCTGTCCATTGCCAGCATCATTACCACCGCGTTTGATGGCCCCGGATGGCTGGCCTATGCGCTGGGTGCGGGAACCATCCTGTCCCTGCTGGCAGCAACCGCGATCAGCCATCGCGCCCGGGCCCGCGCCCGGCGCAATCAGCAGTTGCAGCGCGAACGGATCGACGGCAGCGTGCAGGAGTACGACACCCTGTGCGAACGCATCGCGGGCAGCAGCGAGCAGCAATATCAGCGCCTGAAGGAATCCCTGGGCCAGATCCAGGAGGTCTTCTCCAACGCCCTGGCCGATCTCAATCGCAGCCTCACCGGCAGTAACAGCAGTCAGTCCGACTCACTCCGCCATCTGGCCGATGAACTCCTCGCCCTGGCGGGCGCCCAGGAGAGCTCGGCCCGCAATAGCGGGCTGACCCGCTTTGCGGAGGAAACCCGCGACACCCTCAATGCTTTCGTCAGCACCGTGCAGCAGCTCAAGGCCAGCGGCGCCGACATCGCCGAGCGCTTTTCAACCATGCGCGGCAAGGTCGACGCCGTCAGCCGGCTGATGACCGAAGTCAGCCAGATCAACAACCAGACCGAACTGCTGGCCCTCAACGCAGCCATCGAAGCCGCCCGGGCCGGCGAGGCGGGACGCGGCTTCGCGGTGGTCGCCGACGAAGTGCGCAAGCTGGCCCAGCGCACCGAGAAGTTCAGTGAGCAGATCGACACCCTGCTGGCCGAAATCCATACGGCCATCAACGACGTGGGCAGCGCCGTGGATGTCTCCGCGTCCACCGACGTCAGCAAGGCCGAGGCCTCCCAGGCCAGCGTCACGGCAATGGGCCGGGAAATGCAGGATCTGACCACCCTTGCCGCCGAGCAGTCCCGGCGCATCAACGAAGTATCGGCGGCCATCCACCGGCTGGTCATGCAGGGCGTGCTGTCAATGCAGTTCGAGGACATCGTCAGCCAGCTCCTCGGCAAGCTGCGCCAGCACACCGAATTCATGAGCGAGTACGCGCACGGCTTCTTCGATGTGCATCGCGACGTGGCGGAGCGCGACGGCCTTGCCCGCATCCAGCGTCGCAACACCATCCTGTCGGAGCTGCTGCAAGCCTCAAACCGCTCCGCCGAGGAAATCCGTTTCGACTCCGTGCGCCAGACCGGCGTCGACGCGGGCGCGGTGGATCTGTTCTGAACGGCCCTTTGCGGCCATGTGCAGAAAAACAACACTCGCCCCCCGACGAAGCCTTGCCCCAAAGTGCGAACGCGCTACCATTCCCTCGGCATTGCACCAAGCATCTGCCATCAAACAAACATAGACTGAGGGTAAGCACCATGAAAAAACTGCTGTTTCCGCTGGTCGTATTCCTGCCCGTAACGGCTTTCGCCGCCGCCAACAACGTGGGCTCCTGTGGCCTCGGCTCCAAGGTTTTCGAAGGCCAGAAGGGCGTCGCCCCGCAGGTTCTCGCAGTCACCACCAACGGCACCTTTGGCAACCAGACCTTCGGCATCACCTCCGGCACCCTCGGCTGCTCCCAGGACGGCGTCGTCACCTCCGCCTGGAAGACCGCCATGTTCATTGACGGCAACAAGTCGCAGCTCGCCCGCGACGCCGCCTCCGGCCAGGGCGAAACCCTGGATGCACTGGCTGCCCTGCTGAAGATCGACGCCCAGGACAAGGCCGCCTTCGTCAGCCTGACCAAAACCCGTCACGCCGAAATCTTCGCTTCCGTCGACTCGGCTGAAACCATCGCCACCCAGCTTAAGGCTGCCCTGCAGTCCGACGCCCGCCTCGCCAAGTACGCCGACGCGGTGTAAGCCACGGGGCTGCGGGTCGACGGACCTTCCCCGACCCGCGCCACGCCAAGCCCTGTGCCTGCACAGGGCTTTTCTTTTTGCACCCGCCCCACCCATGAAGATACTGATCGCCCTCGGCACCGTCCTGAGCCTGAGCCTGGCCGCGCACGCCGTCCAGGCCGACCCCCTGGCCGATGCGCAGGCTGCGGCGCGCGACGCGCGTCTGGCCGATGACCCGGCCTGGGCCGACCTGCTCCAGTACGAGCCCTACCCCATCACCGGCCACCGTCGCAGCCTGGCCGACGACACGGGCTTCTTCAATGCCCCCGACGGTGCCCGCAACCCGACTGCCGAACTCGACGTCACCCTGGCCCGCCTGTTCGAGCCGGCCCGGCCCGAGGCGCCCGACGAGCACCCCCAATGCCGCTTCCCGGCGCGCCATCACTGGTTGCGCCAGCGCCTTGCCCTGACCCCCGCGCAGCTACCCGAGCAGCCCTGCCCGCGCCTGGAAAAGTGGGCGGCCGAGATCAACCCCGCCGGCGTGACCCTGGTCTTTCCCTCTGCCTACGTGAATAGCCCGGCGTCCATGTTCGGCCACACCCTGCTGCGCATCGACACCCCGGGGCAGACCGAAGCCACCCGCCTGCTCGCCTATACCATCAACTACGCCGCCAAAGCCGACGCCACCGACGGCTTCACCTTCGCACTGAAGGGCCTCACCGGCCTCTACCCCGGCGCCCTGTCCAGCTCGCCCTACTACGCCAAGGTGCGCGAGTACAGTGACATGGAGAGCCGCGACGTCTGGGAGTACAGGCTCAACCTGACGCCCGCCGAAACCCGCCAACTACTGCGCCACGCCTGGGAGATCGGCGCCACCCGCTTCGACTACTGGTTCTTTGACGAGAACTGCTCCTACATGATCCTGCGCCTCCTCGATGTGGCCCGACCGGGCCTGCAGGTGGCAAAGCAGTTCTACTGGACCGCCATTCCCGTGGACACCGTAAAGGGGGTGGTGGCTGTGCCGGATCTGGTCACCGACATCACCTTCCGCCCCTCCACCGGCACTGAACTGAGCCATCGCGCCAGCCGCCTCGACCCCGCCAGCCTGGACGCGGCCGTCGCCGTGGCCGACGGCCGGCGCACCCCGCAGAGCCTTGGCACCGACCCGCAGGCCATCGAACAGCTCGAGTTCGCCGACCGCCTGGTGTCCTTCCGCGGGCATGCGGGCAAGCTCGGCCAGAACGACGCCCTGGCCCGCCTGAAAACCATCCAGATCACCCGCAGCCAGCTTCCAACCATCGACACCGGCACGGTCCCGGTGCCGCCTCGCCCCGAGAGCGGCCACGCTTCCGGGCGCTTCGGCCTCGCCGCCGGCCGGCTGGACGGCGCCAACGCCCTCTTCCTCGATCTGCGACCGGCCTACCACGACCTCCTCGACCCCGAAACCGGCTACGCCCGCGGTGCCCAGATCCGCTTCCTCGACCTGGGGGCGAGCCAGCGCGAAGGGCAGGGCTGGCGGCTCGACCGTTTCCTGCCGGTGGACATCGTTTCCGTCGCGCCCCGTCTGAGCTGGACCCAGCCCCTGTCCTGGAAAGTCCGCTTCGGCTGGGAGCGCGTCCTGGGCGCGCGTCACGCCACCGGACCGATGGTGGCCGGTGGCCCCGGTGCCGCCTGGGAGTGGAAGGGTCTGCTAGGCTACATCTTCCTCGAGAACCAGCTCCTCGGCCACGGCGACCTGCAGAAGCACTGGGCCATCGGCAGCGGCCCCCTGGCCGGCCTGCTGTGGGACGTGGGTGCCGGCAACCGCCTGCAGCTCGAAGCCGGCCGCCAGTGGTTCAACGACCGGCGCCTCGACCGGCGCCTCGACCGCAGCACCGCCCGCGCCCACCTGCGCACCCGCCTCAGCCCCCGCGACAACCTCGTCGCCGGCTACGAATGGACGCACATCGAACTCCCCGACACCGACACGCAGGAACGCCGCCTCACGGTAGGCTGGCAGCATTACTTCTGAATCCCCACCCAGCACACCGGAACCCCCGCCGCCATCAGGGTATCCAAGCATTGAGCTGCCGCGCCCCGGCAGCCAGACTCGCCTTGCAACACCTCCGCGACCGGGCCCACAAGGCCCGACCCGCGAACGGATCAAAAACACGATTTTTGCGAGGAAACCCACCATGGCCGAGCAGGACCCCGTCCGCGCGCTTTCCGTGCCCACTCCGGGCAGCACGCTTCTCGACGACAAATACACCACCCCCTCCGGGCGCATTTATCTGACCGGTTACCAGGCGCTGGTGCGCCTGCTGATGATTCAGCGTGATCGCGACCGGGCCGCCGGGCTCAACACCGCCGGCTTTGTCTCCGGCTACCGGGGCTCGCCCCTGGGCGGGCTCGACCAGACCCTGTGGAAGGCCAAGGCCCACCTGGCCAGCCACGACATCGTCTTCCAGCCGGGCATCAACGAGGACATGGCGGCCACCGCCGTGTGGGGCAGCCAGCAAGTCGCCCTGTCCGCCAAGGCCCGCGTGCAGGGCGTGTTCGGCATGTGGTACGGCAAGGGGCCGGGCGTGGATCGCTGTGGCGACGTGTTCCGCCACGCCAACGCCGCCGGCAGCTCGCAGTATGGTGGCGTGCTGGTGATCGCCGGTGACGACCACGCCGCCAAATCCTCCACCCTGCCCCATCAGACCGACCACTTCTTCAAGTCGATGATGATGCCGGTGCTGGCCCCCGCCGGCGTGCAGGACTATCTCGACTTCGGTGTGCATGGCTGGGCCCTGTCGCGCTATTCCGGCTGCTGGGTGGCCTTCAAGGCCCTGGCCGACACCGTGGAGACCTCGGCCTCGGTGGACGTGGATCCGCTGCGCGTCACCACGAAGATCCCCGACGACTTCGCCCTGCCCCCCGATGGCCTCAACATCCGCTGGCCCGACCCGCCGCTGGTGCAGGAGAAGCGCCTGCTCCACGCCAAGCTCTACGCCGCCCTGGCCTACTGCCGGGCCAACGGCCTCAACCGTATCGTCATCGACTCGCCCCAGCCGCGCTTGGGCATCATCACCAGCGGCAAGAGCTACCTGGATGTGCGCCAGGCCTTCGACGACCTGGGCATCGACGAGGAGCTCGCCGCCGAGATCGGCATCCGCCTGTACAAGGTGGGCATGGTGTGGCCCCTGGAGGCAGAAGGCGTGCGCCACTTCGCCGAAGGGCTGGACGAGATCCTGGTGATCGAAGAGAAGCGCCAGCTCCTCGAGTATCAGCTCAAGGAAGAGCTCTACAACTGGCGCGAGGACGTGCGCCCCCGCGTTGTCGGCAAGTTCGACGAGAAGGGCGAGTGGTCGCTGCTCACTACCCTGGGCGCGGACGGCCGTACCACTGTTGACCATGGCGAATGGCTGCTCCCCGCCGCCGGTGAGCTGACCCCGGCGATGATCGCCCGGGTCATCGCTGCCCGCATCGGGCGCTTCTTCACCTCGGAGCGCATCGAGGCCCGCCTGGCCTTCCTGCAGGCCAAGGAGGCCACCCTAGGCCGCCGCGTCTTTGCCATCGACCGGGTACCCACCTTCTGCCCCGGCTGCCCCCACAACACCTCCACGGTGGTGCCCGAAGGCAGCCGCGCCATGGCCGGCATCGGCTGCCACTACATGGCCACCTTCATGCCCGACCGCAAGACAGGCACCTTCACCCACATGGGCGGCGAAGGCGTGCCCTGGGTCGGCCAGGCGCCCTTCATCGACGAGCCCCACATCTTTGCCAACCTGGGCGACGGCACCTACTTCCACTCCGGCCTGCTGGCCATCCGCCAGGCCGTGGCGGCCTTCAACCGCCCCGGTGGCAGCGGGCCGGCGACCAGTGGCATCACCTACAAGATCCTCTTCAACGACGCCGTCGCCATGACCGGCGGCCAGCCGGTGGACGGTGACCTGACGGTGCCAAAGCTGCTGCGCCAGTTGCAAGGCGAAGGGGTGCACACCATCGTGCTGGTCACCGACGGCACCGACCGGGCCTGGCATGTGGCCGACATTCCCCACGGTATCCCGATCCGCCAGCGCGACGAACTGGACGTGATCCAGCGCGAGCTGCGCACCGTGCCCGGCGTGTCGGCCCTGGTCTTCGACCAGACCTGCGCCGCCGAGAAGCGCCGGCGCAGGAAGCGCGGCACCTTCCCCGACCCGCAGACCCGCGTCTTCATCAACGAGGCGGTGTGCGAGGGCTGCGGTGACTGCGGCCGGGAATCCAACTGCATGGCCATCCTGCCGGTAGAAACCGAGTTCGGGCGCAAGCGCCAGATCGACCAGTCGGCCTGCAACAAGGACTACTCGTGCATGAACGGCTTCTGCCCGAGTTTCGTCACCATCGAAGGCGGCCGGGTGCGCAAGGGGCGCGCCCTGCAGTCCGACGAGCAGCGCTTCGCCCCCCTGCCCGAGCCCACCCTGCCGGCCACCCGCGAGCCCTGGGGCATTCTCGTCACCGGCGTGGGTGGCACCGGGGTGGTCACTATCGGTGCCCTGATCGGCATGGCCGCCCACCTGGACGGCAAAGGTGTCACCGTGCTCGACATGACCGGCCTGGCCCAGAAGGGCGGCTCCGTGTTCAGCCATATCCGCATTGCCGACCGGCCGGACGACCTGCACGCCGTGCGCATCGCCGCTGGCGAAGCCAACGCGGTGATCGGCGGTGACGTGGTGGTCACCGCCAGCGTCGACGCCCTAGCCAAGATGGCCGTCGGGCGCACCCGCGGCGTGGTCAATTGCGCCGAAACGCCGACCTCGGAATTCACCCGCAACCCGGACTGGCAGTTCCCACTGGAAAAGATGCAGGCCGCCATCGTCGAGGCCGTGGGCAATGACGGCTGCGCGTTCCTGGACGCCCAGTTCCTGGCCACCCGCCTGCTCGGCGACGCCATCGCCACCAACCTTTTCCTGCTCGGCTACGCCTGGCAGAAGGGCTGGGTGCCGGTCAGCGCCGCCAGCCTGGACCAGGCCATCGAACTCAACGGCGCGGCCGTGGACATGAACCGCCAGGCCTTCCTGTGGGGCCGCCGGGCGGCCGTGGACCTGAGCGCCGTCGAACGGGAGGTGAAGCCGGCGCCGGTGATCCCCATCCGCCCCGAAACCCTGGATGACCGCATCGCCCGCCGGGCGGCCGTGCTCACCACCTACCAGGACGCCGCCTACGCCCGTCGCTACACCGACCTGGTGGCCCGCGTCCGCGCCGCCGAAGCCCCCCTGGGCAGCGAGCGCCTCACCGACGCGGTGCTGCGCCATTACTTCAAGCTGCTTGCCTACAAGGACGAATACGAAGTGGCCCGCCTGTTCAGCGATCCGGGCTTCCGCGAGGCGGTGGACAGCCAGTTCGAGGGCGACTTCCGCCTGCGCTTCCACCTCGCTCCGACCTTCCTGGCCCGGCCCGACCCGGCCTCCGGGCGCATCCGCAAGCTCGCCTTCGGCCCCTGGATGCTCACCGCCTTCAGCTGGCTGGCCAGGCTGCGGCGCCTGCGCGGCACGCCCTTCGATGTCTTCGGTTATCACCCGGAACGCAAGGCCGAGCGGGCCCTGATCGTCGAGTACGAGCAGGACATCGCCCTCCTCCTTGCGGGCCTCGACGCTGGCCGCCTGCCCCTGGCAGTGGAAATTGCCAGCCTGCCCGAGGGTATCCGGGGCTATGGTCATGTGAAGGCAGCCGCGATGCACCGCGTGGCGCAACAACGCAAGGCCGTGCTGGCCCGCTGGTCGGACGCGACCGACTCACGCAGCCGGGCCGCATGAACGACAGCAGGCTTTCCAGCATCGCGAAATGGCTTCATCATCCGGGAACCTCATTCCCCCTGCCCTACGAAAGCCCCCCATGAAACACGTGTCCCTGCTGGTCGCCACCCTCCTTCTCGGCACTTCGGCCTTCGCCGCCCCACCCAGCACAGAATCCCTCAACCAACTTCTGGTCGCCACCCGGATGGAACGCTCTGTGGGCGTTGCCCAGCAGAACCTGGAGCAGGCGGTACGCAACTCCATCAACCAGGGGCTGCAGGGCAAGACCCTCACCCCCCAGGGCCAGAAGGTCGTCGACAAGTTCACCTCCGAGGCGGGCGCCATCATCCGCAAGGAGATCAACTGGGCGGATCTGAAGGGCGCCTACCTCAAACTGTACGGAGAAACCTTCACCCAGGAAGAGGTGGACGGTCTGCTGGCCTTCTACCGCAGCCCGGCCGGCGTGGCACTGCTGGAAAAGATGCCCCAGGTCACCCAGAAGTCAGCCGCCATCACCCAGGCGCGCATTGTCCCCCTGGTGGAAAAGCTCAAGGCCTCCATGGCAAAGACCGTCGAGGATGCCAAGGCAGCCAAGTAAGCCTCTGGCGCCAGGCTCCGCCCGGCGCACTGACGGCATGAAGCTCCCTCCCGCCCTGAAGGCCCTGCTGGCCCAGGTCATCGGAACCGCGGCGGCCCTCGCCATTGCCCGCAGCGGCCTGTTGCCGGGCGGCCTGTGGCCCGTCACCGTGATCCAGGCACTGGCGGCCACGGTCGTTGCCATCGCACTCGGCAGCGCCCCCTGGTGGCGCTGGATCCACCTGGGCTTCGCCCCCCTGGTGGTGGTGGCCCTGCAACTGCACATCGCCCCTGGCTGGTATCTGGCTGCCTTCGTGGGCTTCGCGCTGGTGTTCTGGAGCAGTTTCCGCACCCAGGTTCCCCTGTTCCTGTCCAACCGGGCCACCGCAGCGGCTGTCGCAACACTGCTCCCCCATGGGCGCCCGGCCCGCCTCCTCGACCTGGGCAGCGGCACGGGCTCGTTACTGCGCCCCCTGGCACGAATGCGCCCCGATTGCCGCCTTGAGGGCATCGAATCCGCCCCCGCGCCCTATGCCCTGTCGGTCCTGCTGTCCCGCCGACAACCCACCATTGCCGTGGCGCGGGGAGACTTCTTCGCCATACCCTGGCACGACTACGATCTGGTCTATGCCTTCCTGTCGCCCGTCCCCATGAACGCCGTGTGGCACAAGGCCAGCGCCGAACTGCGCCCCGGTGCCCTCCTGGTCAGCAACAGCTTTCCCATCGAGGGCGTTGAACCGGAACAGGTCATCGAAGTGGAGGACCGGCGCCATACCCGCCTTTACTGCTACCGCCCCGCCGGGCCCGCCTACCTGCAAAAATCCGGAATTACCGGCCGATAGCCCCTCAATTCCGCGCCTCCCGCGGCCGTTATAGCCCGAATAATGGCGCCATCGCGCCTGGCGTTCAGCGAGAGGATTTCCACCATGTCCCGGATCATCTGCATCATCGGCAACAAGGGCGGCACCGGCAAGACCACCTTGTCCCACATGCTCTGCCAGGGCCTCGGCCTGCTCGGCCAACGCTCCGCCTGCGTCCTCACGGATACCTCACGCGAACCCCTGAGCCCCGACGGTCGCCGCTACGTCACCGCCGACGCACGCACCCCGGAAGCCCTGCACAAGGTCGTGGGCAAGCTGCGCACCATGAATGGCTGGATCGGCGTCATCGACGGCGGCGGCAACCGCGCCGAGATGGACCGCACCCTCAATGGCCTCGCCGACATCGTGCTGCTGCCCTTCCGCGACTCCCACGAAGACCTGCGCACCGTGCTGCGCGACCTGGAAGCCTTCCCCAACGCCTACGCCCTGCCCTCCCAGTGGCCCACCAACGCCTGGGCACGGGACGCCGCCGACCGTAGCGTGGCGCAGATGCTCGGCGCCCACCGCGACCGCCTCCTGCACCCCGTCGCCAGCCTCTCGGCCACCAAACTGCTGCTCCAGAAGCACATCCCCGACGGCCTGCCGTCCAATGTGGGCAACGCCTGCCGGGCACTGGCGCGGCAGGTGATGGACGTGCTGGAGATCGAAGACAGCGCCCGCAACACGCCCCATCCCGCACACCAGGACACGCCCGCCGCCCCACCCCCGCCCACGGTTCTTCCCGAAAGCTACGCCAGCACCGCCCATCACTGACGCCGCACCAAGACGTTTCCTTGACCTAGGCGGTTTACCCACCGGGGTGGGTCGGGCAGAATGCGCCGACCTTCGACTTCCCGGTGTGCCTCCTGATGCTTCGTGCCCACGGCCTGGCCTGCGACCGCGGCGACCGCCGCCTGTTCTCTGCCGTGGACTTTTCCCTCGCCCCCGGGGAATGGCTGCAGGTGGAGGGCGCCAACGGGGCCGGCAAGACCAGCCTGCTGCGCATGCTGGCCGGTCTGGCGCCCAGTGCCGACGGGCATATCGAATGGGACGGCCAGCCGGTGAGCAATGTGCGCGATGAGTTCCATGCCCGCCTGCTGTACCTGGGCCACGCCCCCGCCATCAAGGAAGATCTCTCCGCCCTCGAGAACCTGCAGACCGCCGCCGCCGTGGCCGGCCGCCCCCTGGACGAGGCCACTGCCCTCGCCGCCCTGCGCCGCATCGGCCTGAAGGGTCGCGAGGATCTGCCCGCCCGGGTTCTTTCACAGGGCCAGAAGCGCCGCGTGGCCCTGGCCCGCCTGCTGTGCAGCCAGGCCCGCCTGTGGATCCTCGACGAACCCTTCGTGGCCCTGGACGTGGCGGCCGTGTCACAGCTATGCAGCATCCTCGACGAGCACCTGTCCCGGGGTGGGCTGCTGGTCTTCACCAGCCACCAGGCGGTGCAGCTCGGCGGCATCGGCAACACCCTCCGGCTCGGCCCGGACCCGGATGCATCACGGCCTCGCCCCACTATCGCGGAGGTGCAGGCATGAGCGCACCGGGCCGGCCTGGGCGCCGTCCCGCGGTGCACGGCGTGGAGGGCGTCCAGTGAACGCCTTCATCGCCATCGTCCGCCGTGACCTGCTGCTCGCCGCCCGGCGCAAGAGCGAAGTGTTCACCGCCCTGTTCTTCTTCATGATCGTGGTCAGCCTGTTTCCCCTCGGCATCGGGCCGGAAACCGCCATGCTGCGGCGCATTGCCCCGGGCGTGCTGTGGGTCGCCGCCCTGCTGGCCGCGATGCTGTCCCTCAACCGCCTGTTCGCCGCCGACCACCAGGACGGAACTCTCGAGCAGATGAGCCTGTCTCCCACTCCGCTGGCCCTGCTGGTGAGTGGCAAGGTGCTGGCCCACTGGCTGACCTCCGGCCTGCCCCTGGTGCTGCTGGCACCGGTGTTGGGTCTGCAGTTCGACCTCTCGCCCCGGGCCCTGGGTGTGCTGATGGTCAGTCTCCTGCTGGGCACGCCGGTCCTGTCCCTGGTGGGTGCCATTGGCGCGGCCCTGACCCTCGGAGTTCGCGGCGGTGGCGTGCTGCTGTCCCTGCTGGTGCTGCCCCTGTATATTCCTGCGCTCATTTTCGGTGCCGGTGCAGTGGAAGCGGACGTGGCCGGCCTGGGGGCCGGCGGTCATCTGTCACTGCTCGGCGCGCTGCTGGCGCTGGGCGTGTTCTTTGCCCCCTGGGCGGCCACCGCTGCCCTGCGAATCGCCCTCGAGTAGGGCACCCCGATCCAATCAACCGGATTCATCCATGAGTCAGCGTCTCGTCAATTGGTTCAAGTTTGCCTCGCCGGCCAGCTTCTACCCCCTCGCCGGGAAGATGTGGCCCTGGTTTGCGGCCATCGGCACCGTACTGGCCGCCGCCGGCCTGTGGATCAGCTTTTTTGTCGCCCCCACCGACTTCCAGCAGGGCGAGGGCTACCGGATCATCTTCATCCACGTGCCGGCCTCGTGGATGTCCATGTTCATCTATTGCGTGATGGCCTTCTGGGCGGCAATCGGCATCACCTTCAACACCCGCCTGTCGGGCATGATGAGCTCGGCCCTGGCGCCCACCGGCGCCCTCTTCGCCTTCCTGTCCCTGTGGACCGGTGCCCTGTGGGGCAAACCCATGTGGGGCGCCTGGTGGGTGTGGGACGCGCGCCTCACCTCCGAGCTGATCCTGTTCTTCCTTTATATCGGCTACATCGCCCTCACCGCCGCCATCGACGACCCGCGCCGGGCGGACAAGGCCGGGGCCATCATCTCCCTGGTCGGCGTGGTGAACGTACCCATCATCTATTTCTCGGTGAAGTGGTGGAACACCCTGCACCAGGGCGCCTCGGTGTCCCTCACCAAGGCGCCGTCCATGGCCGCCACCATGCTGTGGGGCATGCTGATCATGGCCCTGGCCTTCTGGATGTACAGCATCGCCATCGCCCTCTACCGGGTGCGGGCCATCATCCTTGAACGGGAACGCCACACCACCTGGGTGGCCGAACTGCCGGAGATGCAACGATGAACTGGGGCAGCGCCGGCGAGTTCTTCGCCATGGGGGGCTACGGCCTCTACGTTTGGGGCAGCTTCGGTGTCACGGCCGCAGCGCTCCTGATCGAGGTGGTGCTGGTGCGCCAGCGCTTTTCCGCCGTGCGGCGCAGTCTGCGCCGGGAACTTGCTGCCGACCGGGACACTCAGGACTGAATCATGAAACCACGTCAGAAACGCCTCGCCATCATCGTCGGCGGGCTTGCCACCCTCGGCATCGCCGCCACCCTCATCCTCAACGCCTTCCAGAGCAACCTGGTGTTCTTCTTCACCCCCACCCAGGTGGCCAACGGAGAAGCACCTAAGGAGCGCGCCTTCCGTATCGGAGGGCTGGTCAAGGAGGGCAGCCTCCAACGCAGCGACATCGTCGCCCGCTTCATCGTCACCGACACCGCCAAGGAGATCCCGGTTTCCTACCAGGGCATCCTGCCCGATCTCTTCAGCGAGGGTAAGGGCGTAGTCGCCCAGGGCGTACTGAGCGCCGACGGAAAATTCACCGCCACCGAGGTGCTCGCCAAGCACGACGAAAACTACATGCCACCGGAAGCCCAGGCTGCCGTGAACAAGGCCCACGAAGCCACCCGTACCCTCAAGCAGTAAGCCCGGAGGCTCCCCCATGATCCCGGAAATCGGCAGTTTTGCCCTCGTCCTCGCCCTGCTGGTCGCCCTCGTGCAGGGCAGTCTGCCGCTGATCGGTGCCCAGCGCGGCATCCCCGCCTGGATCGCCCTGGCCCGCCCGGCCTCGTCGATGCTGTTCCTGCTCATCGCCGTGGCCTTCGGCTGCCTCACCGCGAGCTTCATCAACAACGACTTCTCGGTCGTCTATGTCGCCCAGCACTCCAATTCACGCCTCCCCCTGGAATACCGCATTTCCGGCGTGTGGGGCGGCCATGAGGGCTCCCTGCTGCTGTGGGTGCTGATGCTGTCCCTGTGGTCCCTGGCCGTGGCGGCCTTCTCCCGCAGCCTGCCCGACGACATGGTGGCCCGGGTGCAGGGCGTGCTGGGTCTGGTGGCGGCGGGCTTCATCCTGTTCATCCTGCTCACATCCAGCCCCTTCGAGCGCCTGCTCCCCGGCGCCGAGGATGGCCGCGACCTGAACCCCCTGCTGCAGGATCCGGGGCTGATCTTCCACCCACCCATGCTTTACATGGGCTACGTGGGCTTCTCCGTCGCCTTTGCCTTCGCCATCGCCGCCCTGCTGTCGGGCCGGCTGGATGCCGCCTGGGCGCGCTGGTCACGGCCGTGGACCACGGCAGCCTGGATCTTCCTCACCCTGGGCATCGGCCTCGGCTCCATCTGGGCCTATTACGAGCTGGGCTGGGGCGGCTGGTGGTTCTGGGATCCGGTGGAGAACGCCTCCTTCCTGCCCTGGCTGGTGGGCACCGCACTAATCCACTCCCTGGCCGTCACAGAGAAGCGCGGCAGCTTCAAGAACTGGACCGTCCTGCTGGCCATCGGCGCCTTCTCCCTGTCCCTGCTGGGCACCTTCCTGGTCCGTTCCGGGGTGCTGAGCTCGGTGCATGCCTTCGCCTCCGACCCCAAGCGCGGCATCTTCATCCTGGTCTTCCTGGCCGTGGTGGTGGGCTCGTCCTTGACCCTCTTCGCCTGGCGTGCCCCCAAGGTCAGCCTGGGCGGCGCCTTCGCCCTGATGTCCCGGGAAACCCTGCTGCTGATCAACAACGTGCTGCTGCTGTCCGCCGCAGGCGCGGTGCTGCTGGGCACCCTCTACCCGCTGGTGATCGACGCCCTCAACCTGGGCAAACTGTCCGTCGGCCCCCCCTACTTCAACGCCGTGTTCACCCCGCTGATGGTGCCCCTGCTGTTCCTGATGGCCGTCGGCCCGGTGGCGCGCTGGAAGCACACCAGCCTGGCCGAGATCGCCCGCCCCCTGCGCTGGGCCTTCGGCATCGCCGTGGCCGCCGGGGTCAGCATCCCCTTCTTTTACGGCGGCTGGTCCGGCAGCGTGGCCCTGGGGATGGGGCTGGCCATCTGGATCGTCGGCGCCTCGGTGCTGCAGATCCTCGCCCGCACCCGTTCGGGCCTGCCGCCGCGGGCCTTCTGGGGCATGCACCTGGCCCACATGGGTGTAGCCGTCACGGTGGTCGGCATCGTCATGGTCACCCAGTACGAGTCCGAACGGGACGTGCGCATGGCCCCCGGTGACACGGTCAAGACCGGCGGCTACCAGATCCGCTTCCTGGGTGTCGAGGGCATCAGCGGCCCCAACTACAACGCGGCCCGCGGCAACCTGGAGCTGCTCAAGGACGGCCAGCTGGTGATGCCGCTGCACCCGGAAAAGCGCAAGTACCTGTCGTCGGCCATGCCCATGACCGAAGCCTTCATCGACCCGGGCCTGACCCGCGACATCTACGTCTCCCTCGGTGATCCGCTGGAGGGCGGTGACGGAGCCTGGAGCGTGCGTGTTTACTACAAACCTTTCGTCAGCTGGATCTGGGGTGGCGCCGTGCTGATGGCCCTGGGTGGCCTGCTTGCCGCCAGCGACCGGCGCTATCGCCTCAAATCCACCGCAGCACGGGCCGGCAAGCTGGCCGCCCAGGGAGCCGCATCTTGAAACGTTTCCTGATTCCCCTCGGCCTCTTCCTGGTCCTGGTCGTCTTCCTGGCCATCGGCCTCAACCGCGACCCCCACGAAGTCCCCTCACCGCTGGTGGGCAAGCCGGCCCCGGCCTTCAGCGTCGAAAAACTCGCCGAACCCGGCAAGACCTTCTCCCCGACCGACATGCAGGGCCAGGTCTGGCTGCTCAACGTGTGGGCATCCTGGTGCGTGTCGTGCCGGGCCGAACACCCGCTGCTGGTGGCCTTTTCCAGGCAGGGCGGGCTGCCCATCGTGGGCCTCAACTACAAGGAAGTGCGCGGCGACGGCGGCATCGATGCGAAGAAACTGTCCCCCGCCGACGAAGCCAGCCTGACCCGCCAGCGCGCGGGCGCCTGGTTGAGCCAGCACGGCGACCCCTACACCCTGTCGGTCCTCGACATGGATGGCCGGGTCGGCATCGATTACGGGGTGTATGGCGTCCCTGAAACCTATCTGATCGACAAAAAGGGCGTGATCCGCTTCAAGCAGATCGGCCCCATCACCCCCGACGCCCTGGAGAAGAAGATCCTCCCCCTGGCCCGTCAGCTGGCCACGGAGTCCTGACATGAAGGCACTCCGCCGTACCCTCACCACCTGCGCCACCGCCCTGCTGCTGGGCCCCCTGGGCCTCACTGCCCTGGCCGGCGAAGCCACGCCGATGGCCGACAATCCGGTTGTCGAAGCCCGTCTGATCGCCATTTCCGAAGAGCTGCGCTGCCTGGTGTGCCAGAACGAAAGCCTGGCCGGCTCCCGCGCCGAGCTGGCCGAAGACCTGCGGCGGGAGGTGCGCAAGCTGATCCAGGATGGCAAGAGCGATACCGAGATCAAGGATTACCTGGTGGCCCGCTACGGTGACTTCGTGCTCTACCGCCCACCCGTCAAGCCAACCACCTGGCTGCTGTGGTTCGGCCCGTTTGCCCTTTTGGCCGGCGCCGTTGCCGGTCTGGTCGCCTACCTCCGCCGGCGCGCCTCCCGGGTCCAGCCGGCGCATCTCTCCGCTGCCGACAAGGCCTCCGCCGAAGCCCTTCTCGCCGATACGCCCCCCCGTCCGAAAGACCCCGCATGACCGCCTTCTGGATCGCCGCCGGGCTGCTCACCGCCCTGTCCCTTGCCGTGCTGTGCTGGCCGCTGCTACGCCGCCGGGAAAACACCAGTGCCTCCCGGCGCGCCATCAATGCCGCCATCTTCCGTGACCAGCTGGCCGACCTGGAACGGGATCTGGCCTCCGGAACCCTGTCGCGGGACGACTACGCCACCGCCCGGGACGAACTCGAACGGCGTGTTCTCGAAGACGTGGCCGATGACGGCAGCCCCGCAGCCGAGGCACCAAAACGCCTGCCGCGCACAGCGATCAGCCTGGGCCTGAGCCTGCCCGTGGCGGCGGTGGCCCTTTACTTCGTGCTGGGCAATCCGGCCGCCCTGGATCCGGCTGCCCAGCAAGGCAACATGCCGAGTCAGGCCGAAGTGGAGCAGATGGTCTCCACCCTGGCCGCCAGGCTCGAGAAGAATCCGGAAAACCCCCAGGGCTGGGCCATGTTGGGCCGCAGCTACAAGGTCATGGGCCGTCTTGAGGAAGCCGGCAAGGCTTTCGACAAAGCAGGGGCCTTCATGGAGTCGGAGCCCGAGCTGATGCTCGAAGTGGCCGAATTGTCGGCGGAACTCAACCAGGGCAAGGTGGAGGGCCGCGGCGCCGCGCTGCTGAAGAAGGTGCTGCAGGCCCAGCCGGACAACCCCCAGGCGCTGGTGCTGGCGGGGACCGACGCCTACTTCCGCCAGGATTATCCCGCTGCCCTGCGTCACTGGGAGCGGGTGCTGGCCCAGGTGCCGCCGGATTCGGAGGATGCCCGCAACCTGGGCGCGGGTATCGAGAAAGTGCGTAGCCTCATGGGCCAGGGCGCATCCACCCCCGCACCGGCGGCCAAACCCGCCCCCACCGGCAAGGCCGCCGCCGTCAGTGGTACGGTCAGCCTGTCGCCCGCGCTCAAGGACAAGACCAACCCGGACGACGTGGTCTTCATCTTCGCCCGCCCCACCAACGGGCCGCGCATGCCCCTGGCCGTGCTGCGCACGCGCGTGGCCGACCTGCCCAAGGACTTCACCCTGGACGACAGCATGGCCATGAGCCCTGACACCAAGCTGTCTTCCGCCAGCGAGCTGCGCATCGAGGCGCGCGTCTCCAAGGGGGGCGATGCCATTGCCAAGCCGGGTGACCTGAGCGGCGAAGTGTCATCGGTGAAGCCGGGCGCCAACGGCCTGAAAATCGTCATCGACAAGACCCTGCCCTGAGCGCACGCGAGTAAATCCGTTGCGCGGCGCGAAACTCGCACCGCGCGCAACGATTCCTTCACACGCGCTGAGCCGGCATCCATGCCTGCGCCTCTTTGCCGGCACACGGGGGCGTCAGGCCGACCCGGCCGATTGCGGACATCCTTCCGGGCTGCCGGGGGCCGATGCCGTATGGTCTCCGAAAAAGCATATCGCGTTGCGCCCCGCCGACTTGGCCCGGTACATGGCGATATCCGCCTGCTTGAGGAGCTCGTCGCGGCTCTCTCCATGGCCGTTGAACAGGCTGATGCCGATGCTCGCCGTGCAGTGGTGGCTCACCTCCGCCCCGCCGGTGGGCAGCACCAGCAGATAAGGCCGGGCCAGGGCTTCCCGTAGTTTCTCTGCCACCCGTCCCGCATGGGCCGCGGCCGCGGCGCGACCTTCATCCAGGCTCTCCAGGACCACCACGAACTCGTCCCCGCCAAGACGGGCCACGGTGTCCGTCTCGCGGACGGATGCCGTCAGACGCCGGGCCACCTCGGCCAGCAGGGCATCCCCCATGACATGCCCGTGCTGGTCGTTGAGGCCCTTGAATCCGTCCAGATCCAGGAACATCAACGCGCCCCGGGTGTTGTTGCGGGCGCTCGCCGCCAGGGCCTGGTCGAAACGGTCATGGAACAGCCGGCGGTTGGGCAGGCGGGTAAGCGGATCGTAGAACGCCAATTGCTCGATCTGCTCCTCCGCGCGCTTGTGCTCGGTGATGTCCGAGAAGGCGGCCACGTAGTGGGTCACCTCGCCTGATCGATCCCGCACGGTCGAAATGGTGACCCATTCGGCAAACACTTCACCGCTCTTCCTGCGATTCCAGATCTCGCCCTGCCAGAAGCCGTTTCGCGCCAGCCCTTCGCGCAATCGTCCATAGAACTCCGCATCGTGACGACCCGAGCGGAGCAGGCGTGGCGTCTGTCCGATGGCCTCCCGCGCCGTATAGCCGGTCATGGTCGTGAAGGCCTGGTTCACCCGCACGATGCGCGTCTGGGCATCGGTGATGAAAATGCCTTCCTGGGTCTCGAAGGTCGCAGCGGCGATACGCAGTTCGCTCTCCGCGTCCTTCGCGTCGGTGATGTCCATGGCAAAGCCCTGCCAGGTCAGGCTACCGTCGGCAGCGGCCTCGGGAATCCCGTCCATGTGCATCCAGCGCACCCCGCGACGCGGGTGCTGGATGCGGCACTCCAGATGCCAGGGCCCGAGTGTGCAGGCCGAAGCAAACAGGGACGCCAGGAACGCCACCCGGTCCTCGCCTTCAAGCGTGACCAGGAAACCCTCCGAGTCCTCCGCCAGCCCATCGGGTGCAAGCCCCCATACCTCCCGGGCGGCATCACTGACAAAGGGCAGGCTATGGCGTCCGTCGGCCCCGATACGGTACTGGAAAACCACCCCGGGGATCTGCGACACGATCACCCGGAGGCGCTGGTTGAAACTGTGCTCGGCGGCCCGCGCCTCGCCTTCGATAAGCCTTTGCAGCAGGCCATTGAATGCCCCGGCCAGGGCACCGATCTCGTCATCCCGGCGCACCGGCAGCGGCTGGCGGGGAATCACGCCATCACGCATGGCACCGAGCATGTCCACCGCCTCGCCAAGGGGCCTGAGCTCACGCCGCAACCACCACCAGCCCATGCCCGCTGCCAGCACGCTGAGGATCAGGGCCGACGCCAGCAGGCGCCAGCGCAGTGCGTAGAAAGGCGCAAAGGCTTCATCCGCAGGCAGCACGGACTGCATCAGCCAGCCTGTGGATCGCACCTTGCGGCTGGACGAAAGCTCCACCACGCCTCGGGAACTGCGCGCCACACCGGACCCTTCATGACCATCAATATAGCGGTCGTAGACGGGATTGACGCCCACCGGCGGCCCGGGCTGCATGACGCGGGTCTTGTCCGTGGCCGCAATGAAGATCCTCTGCGAGGGATCGGTGATCAGGTAGCCACCCTGGCGCCCAAACCGGTTGGCGCCGATCTCGTCGAGAAAGTTGGACGCGGCCAGATTGGTCAGGCCGATCAGGCTGCCGATCACCTGTCCGTTGCCATCGCGGATGGGCACGATCATGGGCACCACGGGTTGATGGGTGGTCTTGCCCAGCAATGCCGCCCCGACAGTGGTGCGCCCGGTTTCGAGCGTTTCCCTCACCGCCTCCACATCCGCATAGTTGACCCCCTGCCGGCCATGGGCCTCCGGCAAGCTGACCAGCGTAGTCCCCTTCCGGTCGGTGACCAGCACGCCCCAATTGAAAAGCGTCAATAACACGGTCTGCCCGCGCACGGATGCGTCCAGACGGGCAGGCTGCTCCATGGTCTTTGCGTCAAGGGTGGCGGCAACCCCCTCCAGCGCCCGGATGCGCTCGGTCACGGAACGATCGATGTCGTTGGCGAGAAGCGACACCACCGAATACTGCTGGGCCGCCAGGGTCGCCAGCATCTCCTGTTTCAGAAAATACATCAGCGCGAGCGTGGTCAGCCACAAGGCCACCATCACCCCAAGCAACAAGCCCAACACCACACGCGTCCGCAGCGACCCCGACAGGGGCTTGAGCGCAGCGCGAGCGCGATCCTTCAGCGTCCCCATTGTTTTCTTCATCCTCCTCTGATCAGGGTATTCCCTGATGACCCGACACGGGTTGCAATCGCGCCCATTTCGGGCAGATCATTACCCAAGTCCCGATAGGGATGAACTATGTAGTGCATGCCTACTTTCAATTGGCCTCGGCCGACCACACGTCGTATGATCCTCTGCAGCTTCATTGACCCGTCGGTCAATGGGGTTGGCTTGAGCGGCGCGCCGGGGCACAACAAAGACCCCCAGAACCCCACAGAGATTTCATCCCGGCGCAGCCTTTTTTCATTCATCCGCCCGTTCGGGCACCAGGCTTCCCAGGCCCCCAATTGCCCTGCCAGAATCTCTTCTTTCCGCTGCCGCCCGCTGGCACGGAAGAGCACTTTGAACCCTTGCTGTGCCGACCCGGCTTGCGCATTGAGCGCATCGTTTCCCACTACCATGCCAGCCCCGCGGATTTCTGGTTTGACCAGACCGAAGACGAATGGGTGATGCTGGCCCGCGGCAGTGCCGAGCTGGAATTCGACGATGGCGAGCTCCTTGCCCTCAGCCCCGGCGACTGGCTGCTGATCCCGGCGGGACGGCGCCACCGGGTAGCCGCAACCGGCCCGGACACTGTCTGGCTGGCCATCCACTTGACGCCCTGACGCCCGCAAGCGGACAACTCTTCGGTAAGCTATTGTCCTTTTCCAAGCAGGAGTCCTCCCCCAATGGTCCGTCATCGCCTCACCCGCCTGGTACTGGCCCTGGCGCTTGGCAGCGCACTCGCTCCCTCCGTGCCGGCATTCGCCGAAGCCCCCGCTGTGCGCACCCAGGTGCCCGGTTACTACCGCATGGCTGTCGGCGAGATGGAAGTGACCGCCCTCTACGATGGCTTCATCGATCTCGACACCAAAGTCCTGAGCAACGCGAGCCCGGCCGAAGTCCAGCGCCTGCTGACCCGCATGTTCCTGGGCGGCCAGAAGGTCCAGACCGCCGTCAATGCCTTCCTGATCAACGCCGGTGGCAAGCTCGTGCTGGTGGATGCGGGCGCCGCCAAAGCCTTCGGACCCACCCTCGGCTTCATCGGCGACAACCTCAAAGCCGCCGGCTACAGCCCCGAGCAGGTGGACATGGTGCTGCTCACCCACCTGCACGCCGACCACGCCGCCGGCTTGCTCGGCGCTGACGGCAAGCCCCTCTTCCCCAACGCCGACATCCGGGTTGCCCAGGCCGACCACGATTTCTGACTCTCCGAGGACATCGCCGCCAAGGCACCGGAAGGCTTCAAGCCCTTCTTCAAGCTGGCGCGGGACGCCGCCGCCCCCTACCAGGCCGCGGGGCACTGGAAGCCCTTCAGCGGCGACGTGGAACTGGCACCAGGCATCAAGGCCGTCGACACCCACGGTCACACCCCCGGCCACACAGCCTATCTGGTCGAATCGAAGGGTCAGCAACTGCTGATCATCGGCGATGTGGTGCACAGCCACGCCGTCCAGTTTGCCCGGCCGGAAGTGGCCATCGAGTTTGACAGCGACAAGAAGAAAGCCGTGGCCGCCCGCAAGCAGCTCTTCGCCCGCGCCGCCAGGGAGAAGCTCGCCCTCGCCGGCATGCACCTGCCCTTCCCGGGCCTCGGCCACGTGCGTACCGAAGGCAAGGGCTACGCCTGGGTACCGGTGGAATTCAGCCCGATCCGCAGCGACAAATAGGCCTTTTCTGCCTACCCATGCAAAAGGGCGACCCACGGGTCGCTCTTTTGCAGTCCACATCAGGTCGGCTTACAGGCCGGCGTCGGAACGCAGTGCAGCGGCCTTGTCGGTATGTTCCCAGGTGAAATCCACCTCGTCACGACCAAAGTGGCCATAGGCGGCGGTACGTGAATAGATCGGGCGCAGCAGATCCAGGGCCGCGATGATGCCCTTGGGGCGCAGATCGAAGTGGGCACGCACCAGCTCGACAATGCGGTCGTCGGAAATCTTGCCCGTGCCGTAGGTTTCCACCATCAGGCTGACCGGCTGGGCCACGCCGATGGCGTAGGCCACCTGCACCTCGCACTTGTCGGCCAGGCCGGCAGCCACGATGTTCTTGGCCACGTAACGGCCGGCGTAAGCGGCGGAGCGATCCACCTTGGACGGATCCTTGCCCGAGAAGGCACCGCCGCCATGGTGGGCGGCACCGCCATAGGTGTCGACAATGATCTTGCGGCCGGTCAGGCCGCAGTCACCGTTCGGGCCGCCAATCACGAAACGCCCCGTGGGGTTGATGAGGAAGCGGGTGCTGGCGGTGAGCATGTCCTTGGGCAGCACCGGCTTGATGACCTCCTCAATCACCGCCTCGGTCAGATCGGCATGGGAGATGTCCGGATGATGCTGGGTGGACACAACCACGGTGTCGATGGCCACCGGCTTGCCGTCCACGTACTTCACAGTGAGCTGGCTCTTGGCATCGGGGCGCAGCCAGGGCAGACGGCCGTCCTTCCGCACTTCGGCCTGCCGCTGCATGATGCGGTGGGCGTAGTAGATGGGGAAGGGCATCAGACTCGGCGTTTCCTTGGTGGCGTAGCCGAACATCAGCCCCTGGTCGCCGGCGCCCTGGTCCAGGTCGAGGCCTTCGCCTTCATTCACACCCTGGGCGATGTCGGAAGACTGGCGGTTGATGGCGGTGAGCACCGCACAGCTCTTGTAGTCGAAACCGATGTCGGAATCGTCGTAGCCGATGCGCTTGATGGTCTCGCGGGCGAGATCCATGTAGTTGATGTCGGCGTTGGTGGTGATCTCGCCGGAAATCACTACCAGGCCGGTGGACACCAGGGTCTCGCAGGCCACCCGGCCGCGGGGATCCTGGGCCAGGATGGCGTCGAGCACCGCATCGGAGATCTGGTCGGCGACCTTGTCCGGATGGCCTTCGGAGACGGACTCAGAAGTAAATAGGAATTCACGGGCCATGCAACGCTCCTCAAAAAACAAAAATCCCCAGTGGTTCGGCGTTGCCGTCTCTGGGGATCATCGGAGCGGCGACGCTTTAGCAGTATTCTTTGGGCGCCCTGGCAGCCTGGCTGCGCTGTGCCCCCGCCCTGCAAGTTGTCGGATTAACTCGGCGGAATCACAATTATAACTTTGCGCACCCGGCCGTCAATTCGGCCGCTACCCGGCACTGGCTGATGGCGTCCCTGATATTCAAGTTTCTTGCCGGTCTTCCCCTCGGACTCCTGCAGTCCCTGGGCGTTCTCGCTGGCTGGCTCACCTACGCCCTGTCACCCACCTATCGACGGCGCCTGCGCGCGAATCTTGAGCAGGCCCTTGGCCAGGACGAAGCGGGGCGCCTCTGGCGACGCTGCGTCGGCGAGATCGGCAAGCAAGCCCTGGAACTGCCCTGGGTGCTCCTGCGCCCCCAGGACGAGATTGCTGCCAAGGTAGTGCAGGTAAGCGGCTGGGAGCATGTGGAGGCGGCGGAAGCGAGCGGTGGCGGCATCCTGTTCATCACCCCGCACCTGGGCTGCTTCGAAATCTCGGCCCAGTACTTCTCCCTGCACAAGCCGATCACCGTGCTCTACCGGGCTCCGAAGAAGGCGGTGCTGCAACCGGTGATTGATGCCGGGCGTCGCCGCGGCAACATGCACCTGGCGCCGGCCGACGTGAGCGGTGTGCGCCGTCTGATCAAGGCCCTGCGGGCCGGCGAGGCGGTGGGCATGCTGCCCGACCAGGTGCCCGGTGGCGGAGAAGGTGCCTGGCTGCCCTTCTTCAGCCGTCCGGCGTATACGATGACCCTGGCGGCCCGCCTCTCGGAAGTCGCCGGCGTGAGCACCCTCTTTGCCTGGGCCGAACGCCTGCCCGCCGGCAAGGGCTTTCACCTGCACCTGCGCCCGCCGCTGACGCCCCTCAACGGCGACACACCCGCCCGGGCTGCTGCCATCAACCACGAACTCGAAGCCCAGATCCGCGAGAATCCTGCCCAGTACCTGTGGGGCTACAACCGCTACAAGCGCCCGTCCGGCGCACCGCCCGCACCTGCAACCCGGTAATCCCCCTTAATGAGTCGACTCATCGTTGCCCTGCTGTGGCTGCTGCACTGGCTGCCCTTGTCCATCCAGGCCCCCATCGGCCGCGGCATCGGCCTACTGCTGTACTGGATCATCGCGCCCCGCCGCCGGGTGGTGCACACCAACCTGCGCCTGTGCTTTCCCGATCTGTCCGAAGCCCAACGCCGCACCCTGGCCAGGGAACACTTCGCCTTGGCCGGCCGCAGCCTGATCGAGCGCGGACTGGCCTGGTTTGCGCCGGAGGCGCGCATCCGCCGGATCGTACGCGTGGAGGGCGAGGAGATCCTGGCCCGCCTGATCGCGCAGCGCCAGCCGGTGATCATGCTGACGCCCCACTTCCTCGGCCTGGATCTGGGCGGCACCCGGCTGGCCGCCAGCTTCGACTGCGTGAGCATCTACGCCCGCCAGCGCGACCCGGTGATCGACCACTGGCTGTTCCATGGACGCAGCCGTTTCGGCAGCCAGGTGCTGCTGCGCAGGGACGAAAGCGTGCGCGCCTCCATCAAGGCCATGAAGGAAATGCGGCCCTTCTACTACCTGCCGGACATGGACAACGGCATGGAGGACTCCATCTTCTCGCCCTTCTTCGGCGTGCAGGCGGCCACCCTCTCCGCCCTGCCCCGCCTCACCCGTCTGGGTGGCGCGGTGGTGGTGACCTGCGTGACCCGCATGCTCCCCGGCGGCCAGGGCTATGTCCTTACGCTGAGCGAACCGTGGACGGACTTTCCGAGTGGCGACGTGGAGGCGGACGTGCATCGCATGAACGCCGCCATCGAAGACCTGGTGCGCACCATGCCGGCCCAGTATTACTGGGTGCACCGCCGCTTCAAGACCCGGCCGGAGGGCGAGGCGAAGGTGTATTGAGGCGCGCAAGCCGCAGTTACCGGCTTTGCGCAACGGCCGGCTGGTGGTTCAACCCGGGCAGGTCGATGAATTCGCCCCCGGGCGACGCTTGCCTGGGCTGCGGGGATTTGCCTGTAGGGGCGAATTCATTCGCCCGCAGACGATGAGCACAGGCACGCCGATGCTGAAGGGAACAACCCTCAGCCCTGCTCGTCCTTCGCCGCCAGCTCGGCCAGCACCAGCGGAAAGGCCGCGCTGCCCACCAGCGCCACACCCGACACCAGCAGCACCAGCCCGGCCCCCGACTCCTGCAACAAGGGGTGCAGATCGGCCCCCAGGCCTGCCAGCAGCAGGCCACCGGCGATCAGACAGAGCAGGCCGGGAACCCCCAGCAGCCACGCACCGGCCGGCAAGCGCTTGAGGGCCATGCTCACACCTTCCGGAAAACCACGTCCCACACCCCGTGGCCGAGCTTGATGCCACGGTTTTCGAACTTGGTGAGGGGGCGATAATCAGGCTTTGGCGCAAAGCCCTCGGCCGTGTTGGCCAGCATCGGCTCGGCGGACAGCACCTCCAGCATCTGCTGGGCGTATTCCTCCCAGTCGGTGGCGCAGTGCAGGTAGCCACCCGGCGCCAGGCGCGAGGCGATCAGCTTGACGAAGGGCCCCTGCACCAGACGGCGCTTGTGGTGGCGCTTCTTGGGCCAGGGATCGGGAAAGTAGATGTGCACGCCGGCCAGCGAACCTTCGGGGATCATGTCGCGCAGCACCTCCACGGCGTCGTGCTGGACGATGCGCAGGTTGGTGATGCCGCCCTCCTCGATCAGCTTGCACAGGCCGCCGACGCCGGGTGCATGCACCTCGATGCCGACGAAGTCGTCACCCGGCCGCGCCTGGGCGATCTGGGCCGTGGCCTGCCCCATGCCAAAACCGATCTCCACGATCTGCGGCGCCTTGCGCCCGAAGACCTGGGCCAGATCGATGGGCTCGGGGCGGAAATCGATGCCGACCTTGGGCATCATCTCGTCGAGAAAGCGGTGCTGCGCATCCGACATGCGCCCCTGGCGCAGCACGAAGCTGCGGATGGACTGGGAGGTCAGGCGCGAGCCCGGAACCTGTTCTTCTTCGCTCATGCCGCAAATCCGAAATATGTAGGGGCGACTTCAGTCGCCCGCGGAGGTTGATGATGGAAAGGGGGAAGGCGGAAGGCGGGCGACTGAAGTCGCCCCTGCAGTTGCCCCAATTACCCGGTGTTCAGCTGCCGATCATGCCCGTGGTCGGCGAGCTCGGGCTGGCAGTGTAGAACTTGCGGGGCATGCGCCCGGCCAGGAAAGCCTCGCGGCCGGCCTCGACCCCCTTCTTCATGGCGCGGGCCATCAGCACCGGATCCTTCGCCAGGGCAATGGCTGTGTTCATCAACACTCCGTCGCAACCCAGCTCCATGGCGATGGCCGCATCCGACGCGGTACCCACGCCCGCATCCAGCAGCACCGGCACCTTCACCGCATCGCGCACCAGTTGCACGTTCCAGGGGTTGAGCACGCCCATGCCGGAACCGATGAGGCTCGCCAGCGGCATCACCGCCACACAACCGATGTCTTCCAGCATCTTGGCCTGGATGGGGTCGTCGGAGCAGTAGACCATCACCTCGAAGCCCTCCTTCACCAGCGTCTGCGCCGCCTTGAGGGTTTCGGGCATGTTGGGGAAGAGGGTATGGGGATCACCCAGCACCTCCAGCTTCACCAGCTTGTGGTCATCCAGCAGCTCCCGCGCCAGGCGCAGGGTGCGCACCGCATCATCGGCCGAATAGCAGCCCGCCGTGTTGGGCAGGTAGGTGAACTCGGACGGGGGCAGCGCATCCAGCAGGCTGGGCGCGTTTGGATCCTGCCCGATGTTGGTCCGGCGGATCGCCACGGTGACGATCTGCGCCCCGCTGGCCCGCACCGCCGCGCGGGTCTCGGTGAAATCCTTGTACTTGCCGGTGCCCACCAGCAGCCGGGAGGAATAGGCCAAGCCTGCAATCGTCAGCAAATCGTCCATCGAAGCGCCAGTCTGAAAGGGAAAGGAAAAATGAAGGGGCTGCCCGCCGCCCCAAAAACCCCGTTGCGGAGTCTAACCGCCGCCCACGGCAACGACGATCTCGAGGGTGTCACCCTCCGCCAGCAGCGTCGCGGCATGCAAGCCCCTGGGCACGATCTCACCGTTGCGCTCCACCGCCAGCCGCTTGCCGGTGAGGCCCATCTGGTCAAGCAGGCCCGCCACCGAGACAGGTGCCGCAAGGGCACGGGCCTCGCCATTGACGGTGACGGTAAGGGATGCGGAAGAAGCGGCTTGGGCAGACATGGCAAGAGTTTACCACGCCCACCGGTTGCCCTCCGCCTCCGGCCTGCGTACAATCCCGGCTCTTCGAGCGGGCGTCGTATAATGGTAATACCCTAGCTTCCCAAGCTAGAGCCGTGGGTTCGATTCCCATCGCCCGCTCCACCGGATTCCGGCAGGTCGTTGATCTGCAAGCAAAAAGGCCAACCTGAGAGGGTTGGCCTTTTTGTTGTCTGGTCGGGGGGTGGGCAGGGCTCGATCAGGTCACATGGCGGCCGTGCCACCGATCAACGGCACGCCGTAACATTCATTTCCCGCCCTCAACCCGTGCAAAGCTCGGCAGGCCCGATGCAACATCACGGAACGCGGCCAGCGCGGCCTCCAGGTGTTCGATGATCTCCTGCTGTAACACGTCCGGGGGTGGCAGGTCGTCCAGATTTTCCAGGCTGTCGTCCTTCAGCCAGAAGATATCCAGGCTCGCCTTGTCTCGGGCTATCAGTTCATCGTAAGCAAAGAACTTGAAGCGCTCGGTTTCCTGGCGCTCGTGCCGGTTCTCGGGGTTGTAGGAGACGACAAAGTCCTTCAGATCGTCCAGCCTCAGCTGACGGGTCTTGAGGGTGAAATGCTTGTTCGTGCGCAGGTCGTAGAACCACACGCCCTTCGTATGCCCCCGCCCGTCCTTCGGCGCGTTGTCGAAGAACACCACGTTGGCCTTCACGCCCTGGGCGTAGAAGATGCCGGTGGGCAACCGCAGGATGGTGTGCACATCGCAGTTCTCCAGCAGTTTGCGGCGGATCTTCTCGCCGGCACCGCCTTCGAAGAGCACGTTGTCGGGCAGCACCACCGCCGCCTTGCCGTCCACTTTGAGCATGCTCACGATGTGCTGCAGGAAGTTGAGCTGCTTGTTGGACGTGGTCTGCCAGAAGTCCTGCCGCTCGTAGGTGAGCGCGTCGCGGTCTTCGTCGCCCTCCTCGTTGGTGATGGTCATGCTGCTCTTCTTGCCGAAGGGCGGGTTGGCCAGCACGTAATCCACCCTGATCTTCGGCTCGGCGATCAGCGCATCCGCGCGCGCTACCGAGGGCTCGCCATCCAGCTCGCCGATATTGTGCAGGAACAGGTTCATCAGGCACAGGCGGCGCGTGTTGGGCACGATCTCGTTGCCGTGGAAGGTCTGCTCGCGCAGGAAGCGCTTCTGCCTCGGGTTCAGCGGGAGCAGATCCCGGTGCAGCCACGCCGCGTTGTCCTTCAGCCATTGCCCGGAACCCGACAGCCATTCGTTGGCCGTCAGGAAGAACCCACCTGTGCCACAGGCCGGGTCGGCGATGGTCTTTTCCGGCTGGGGGCGGACGCAGGCCACCATCGCCTGGATGATCGCCCGGGGCGTGAAGTACTGCCCGGCGCCGCTCTTGGTGTCTTCCGCGTTCTTCTGCAGCAGGCCTTCGTAGAGGTCGCCCTTGGTGTCGGCATCCAGCCCGATCCAGCTCTCGGCATCGATCATCTGCACCAGGCGCGCCAGCTTGGCCGGGTCCTGGATCTTGTTCTGCGCCTTGAAGAAGATGGCGCCCAGCATGCCGGACTCCGTACCGAGCTTGTGCAGGATCGCCAGATAGTGGGCCTCCAGCGGCTCGCCGGTCTTGCCGCGCAGGCTCGCCCAGTCGTAGCCCGCGGGGATGCGGGTGTCGCGCTTGTAGGGCTCCTGCGCGTATTCATGGGCCAGCTTGAGGAACAGCAGGTAGGTGAGCTGCTCCAGATAGTCGCCATAGCCCACGCCGTCGTCGCGCAGGGTGTGGCAAAAGTTCCAGACCTTCTGGATGAGGGAGGAGGTGTTCATCTTCAGCGTTCCGTTGCGGCGGGCATCAAATACCCATCAAGTAGCGTTCTCTCCGCACCGCATTGTTTTTTAATGGATTTATTTTCTTGTGCGACAGGTATCGGGTGTTCCATCAAGTACCCATCAAGTAAATCACGCCCAGTTCGGCACGTAACGCCTGAGCTTGGGTGCCGCGTCCGGGTCATGCAGACGAACCATTCCCGCACCCAAAGCCTCCTTGATGAGGCGGGAGGCGGTGGCGCTGTTCCTCGTATCGATCCCGAAGCGTTCCCGCAGAGAGCTATTGGTCATGAATTCCCGCTGCACATACCGCAGGCAGGCGTGCAGATACACGGCACGGACGCGATCCGCCTGATCCATCTGCGTCAGGCTGCGCGGGGCGAACAAAGTGCTGCGGGTCGAGTCGCCCACTACGTCGAATGCCGGCGCAGGTAGCTGGTAGAACTCGGCCTGGGACACCACCTTGTCCACTCCGCTGCCACGCTCTTCACAGATGCCCATGCGCCGCATCAGCGAAGCCAGCGCCTCATTGCGGGAGCGCGGCGGACTGTCCAGCATCCGGGCGGTGTCCACCAGGGGCAGGCCCGGGTTGGTGATCTCCATCCGGTCATCAAAGATCTCCACCATGGGACCGCTGCCGGTAATTGAGAAATCCTGGTGGATCAGCGCATTGGCAACCAGCTCCCGAATCGCCAGCTCCGGATACACCGGCACCGCCTTGCGCAGCGCTTGCCCGATCACTTCATTGACCGGAAGAAGTCCGTTGATGAAGCCGATCAGCCCTTCGAAGCCTGCCGCATAGCCCTTGTTGCCCGTCTGCTCCCGCAAGGTCTCTACACGGCCTTTACCCTTGTAAACAATCACACGCACGGCTTTGCGCTGCAGTCGCCCGAAATCTGACAACTGCTTGGCTAGCAGGATTGCGCCGAGATTCATCACATTCCAGTAGCCACCGCCAGCAGGCTCGATCAGCCGGTCGGCGGCAAGGGCGTCCAGAATGGCAGCCCGGCCATCGGGTAAGGAGCGGTCGATCAGGTCAAAGTAGCTCGGGTAATCCAGCCGTTTCAGTACTTCTTCCGCACTCAGCTTTTCCACGGCTGGCAAGCGCTCGAAGGGGGTGGCATCGAGCACGCGCCAAAGCTCACGCTCCTTTTCCTGAAAGTCTTTCAGGCGCTTCTTGTAGGAACCGATGCGGATGAATTCGGCCCCACCGAACTGCACGGGGTGGCGATACGCGCAATCAATCTCCAGCAGTACCAGCGGCAAGCCATCCAGGGCCAGCTGGACGAAGTGAAAGCCAATCTTTGGGGCTAGCTGGCGCAGCAGCCAGCTCTCCAGTTCTTCGTTGCCGACGCGTTTGTGAGCGGGGTCGAAAGTCGTGCCTATCGCCCGATGTGTCGTGTCATCCACGCCCCAGAGCAGATAGGCATGGGCCTTGCCTTCCAGTGCCGCGGTGTTGGCCAGCGCCGAGATGTACTCGCCGATCTCCCGCGGCTCCGCATTGTTGTGCTTGAACTCCAGCCAGCCCGTTTCGCGGGGCAGGGCACGCAGTTCGTGAGCCAGGCTGACCCAATACTGTTCGTCACGCATGGGAGGCTTCCTTCGCTCTGCATGTGCGGGGCTTCTTCATGATGGCCCGGGCGGACTGCTCGCTGCGGATGCGGGTGACGCGCTTGTAGGGCTCCTGCACGTATTCAGGGGCGAGCTTGAGGAACAGCAGGTAGGTGAGCTGCTCCAGACCGTCACCGTAGCCCACGCCGTCGTCGCGCAGGGTGTGGCAGAAGTTCCAGACTTTCTGGATGAGGGAGAAGGTATTCATGAGCGGGGATAACAACTGACCCTGAAAACTTATTTCATTCAATTGCTTAGGCTTGCTGTGCGAGTTGTTATCCTCGGCGGAAGATAGTAAACGCAGAGCGCGGAGCGCGCGCTCGAAGCACCGAAAGAAAACAAAGATGAGCAGGCCTTGATCCACCCAGCGCCTTGCCCACCATCTTGCCGGACACGCGCTTGGTTTCCAGCGTGTCTGACTCGGCCCGGGGCAAGACCCAGTCCAGAAGCTGCCGAGCCCAATGCGCGTCCGCTTGCGATAGCGTGATCATGCGGCTTTCTTCTTCCGCCCCCGGCGGGTTAGCGTGCCGCGCTGTGTGGCACGCTCGGCGCGGATGCGTTCGAGCAGCACGGCGGCCGGTTCGTCGTCGGGGTCTTGGGGAACCAGCTGGCCGGAGAAGGCGGCGCGGAGGATGTTCTGGCGTTGGGCTGTGGACTGGTGGAGTGCGTGGTCTATCGCAATCGCGCTCGAAAGAGCTTCTTGTCTCACAAGATCTAAGACTCTCAAGGCCGTCATTTGCTCACTGATTGGAGGGACGGGAATCGCTACAGAGACGATGTCAGGTTGCGAGATCTTGTAGATGCCGGCAGACGTTCGCGCACGTCTTTCAAGGTGAAGACGCACTAGGGCACTATCCCAAAGCGTCGAAATCCAGCCTGGAGTCACGATGCTTTCCAATACTCGCAGCCTGATTAACGTATCGGGGTATGCAATAGGCTCAGTAACCGCCGGAACCAAGCCCATACGCCCTAAAAGAGACAAAGACCCATTTCCTCGAACTACTAGCAGATCCCCCTTGCTTAACGCGAAAGGACGAGCATCCTTGTCCGTCCACGCCCCACATTTAAACTCCTTCAGGTCTATCTGCCCATCACGAACAGCCGTTAGTCTCAAGACCTTTGCCCCGTTATCTGCGGTCGGAACGGAGCGCCCATTAGCAAGGTCACCGGGTGAAAGCTGATCCACACTCGCCCACACCCACCCTTCCGGCAGTTTCGGCAAGTCAGCGGTATCGGGCTGCACTGGCTCGGGGTATTTCTTCTGCCAGTCCTTCGGCGGCGTCTTGCCCTGCTCCTTGAATTTGGCAAGTTGCCCGGCCTCCCAGCGGGCGCGGCGTTCGGTGAGGATGCGTTCGAGCAGTTGCGCGCCGGTCTCGGTGGGGCGGTTGTGTCGGCGCCAGTCGGCGGTGAGCGCGCCTTCGACGGCGGCTTTCAGGAGGGATTGGCGGTATTGGGTGAGCTTCTTTTGGGCCGCCTTGAGCTCGGCCACGCCGGCATCGAGATCGGAGAGCAGTTCTTCGAGTTTGCCAACGATGCGGGTTTGCTCGGCTGCGGGCGCAACGGGGATCTGTGCGTCAGCTAACCACTTGGTTGAGACACGCAACTGACCCGCGCTCCCTGTCATGTTCTGCCGTGCGTGTTTTCGGAAGGCTGATTGAGACAAGAAATGCGCCAGCCAGCTTGGCCGGACCTGACTCATCGCCCGCAAGACGTGAAACTCGGTGGACCCAAAAGCAAGTTGGTCCGGCAATGGCGGCACCACAGCCAGTTTGCCGTTTTCCATGCAGGGGGTGATTTTCGCAAGCAGCACGTCATTGGCCAAAAACGACGTGTAACCCTTCTGCACATCGCCAAGCGGCCGCCTTGCTGAAACGTCAATTCCACCAAACTCCTCGGTCACGGCGCTCATTGGCACAAAGTGCACAGGTTTACCGACAGCACTTGGAACCAGGCAGAACGCGCGTGGATTGATCTCTGCAATATCCGACAGTGGAGCAAGCACCCACGTCCCGGGCAACTTCACAAACTCCCTCACGCCACCAACTCCCCATTCATCTCATCCATCAACCTGTCCAGTTCCTTGCCAAACAGCCCCCAGGCCTTCTGCAGCCCGCCCTTGTCCGCCAGCTCGGCGTAGTCGAAGTCATCCCGGTGGATGGCGCAGGCGCTGGCGATGTGGTCCTTCATCATCCGCAGCCATTCGGTCTGCTCGGGGGTGAAGGCAGTGGCGCGGCGCGCATTGTGACGGAAGATCCAGGCCTGGAAGCGTTTATCCACCTCGTCGGCGAAGGGCCTGAGTTCGCCGTCCAGCCCCAGCGCAAAGCGCAGCAGCGAGACCAGGTCGGTGAGCTGGCGCCTGCTGTTCATGCCCTTCACCTGGCTGGCATGCACGCGGGCGTAGGCGCTCCACAGGCGCTCGGTGGTGAGCATCAGCGGCGGCTTGGCGAGGTGGGCGTGGAGTTCTTCGATCATCTCGAAGCTCAGCGCCCGGCGCTGATAGGGCTGCTGGTAGAAGAAGTCCAGCGCGGCGATCTCGTCCTTGTGCTGCTGAATATAGTCGGCAAAGCGCTGGATCACGGCCTTGGCCTCTTCCTCGGCCTGCTCGGCATAGCCCGAGAAGATGAGCTCATCGACGTTGATGTGGTCGATGATCTGCTCGCGCTCGCGGCGGGCGTTCTCGACCTCGTCGCGCAGCTCGGGTTTGTCAAAGGGCGCGCAGGCGGCGGCCACGCGTTGGGCGCGGGCAGCGGCGATCTCCGCGGGGAGCAGGGTGTCTTCGGAACGGGTGATACCGGCGGCTCTGGCGGTGGCCAGTGCGGCCTCGACGATGGCGTCCGGATCGAGCGCGGCAATCAGGCTTTTGCCCAGCTCGCCCACCGGGATGCCGCCGCTGGCTTTCTCGATGCGGGAGCGGGCCTTGTCGTCGAGCTGCTTGGCGAGGCGCACCAAACGGTTGGCGAGGGAGAGCACGGTGTCGTCGTCGCGGCTGCCCATGGCCACGCCTTGCAGCAGGTCCTTGAGGGGCACGCCGGGCTTCTTTTCCAACTGCCGGCTTTCGGTCTTGAGGGATTTCTCCACACCCACGGCGTCGATCAGCACGAAGCGGGTCTTGGCACCGTCCGCGCTGTTGCTCACGCGCCGGAGGCCGTCGCCATCGAGGCTGCGCACGCCGCGGCCCTTCATCTGTTCGTAGTAGCCTTTGCTGCGCACATCGCGCATGAACAGCAGCACTTCGAGGGGTTTGACGTCGGTGCCGGTGGCGATCATGTCCACGGTCACGGCGATGCGCGGGTTGTAGTCGTTGCGGAAGCTGCTCAGCACGCTGTCGGCGTCCTCCTCGGCGCGGTAGGTGACCTTCTTGCAGAAGGCGTTCCCCTGGCCATAGACCTCGCGCACGATGTTGATGATGTCGTCGGCGTGGCTGTCGGTCTTGGCAAAGATGAGCGTCTTGGGCGTCTCTTTGCGGGTTGGGAAGATCTCCGTCTCGACGGCGGTTTTCATGGCCTGGATCACCTTGCGGATCTGGCTCGGGTTGACCACAGACTTGTCGAGGGCCTTACCGGCGTAGGCGGTGTCGTCCTCGGTCTGGGCCCAACGCCGCTTGCGGGTCTGACGATCACGGTGGTCTACCCACTCCCGGGCTTTCAGCCGGGCACCTTTCCGGGTGATCTCGGTTTCGATGGTGTAGACGTCGTAGCCGACGTTGACGCCGTCGGCGACGGATTGCTCATAGGTGTATTCGGCGACGATGTTCTCGTTGAAGAAGCCGAAGGTGCGCTTGTCGGGGGTGGCGGTGAGGCCGATCAGGCTGGCATCGAAGTAGTCGAGCACCTGCTTCCACAGGTTGTAGATGCTGCGGTGGCATTCGTCGATGATGATGAAATCGAAAGTCTCGACGGGCACCGCCGGGTTGTAGCGGACGAGCTTTTCCTGTTTTGCGGTTTGCTGCACTTCGTTGAGCGAGACATCCTCGGCCGATTCGTCGATCGGCTCGCCGCTGAGGATGGAGTACATGCGCTGGATGGTGCTGATGCACACCTTCGAATGCGGGTCGATGCTGGGCGAGGCGAGCCGCTGCACGTTATAGAGCTCGGTGAAATTGCGGCCATCGTCGGGCGGCGTGTAGGCCATGAACTCCTGGTGGGCCTGCTTGCCGAGGTTGCGGGTATCCACCAGAAACAGGATGCGCTTCGCCCCGCCAAACCTCAGCAGGCGATAGACCGAGGTGATGGCGGTAAAGGTCTTGCCCGCGCCGGTGGCCATATGCACCAGGGCGCGGGGTTTGTTGAGTGCCAGCGAGTGTTCCAGCCCGGTGACGGCGCCGATCTGGCAGTCCCGCAGGTTTTCCTCGGGCAACGCAGGCATCTGACCGGCAAGCCTGCCGCGCAGGGTGTCCGGCTGCGCCAGCCACTCAGCCAGGGTTTCGGGTTTGAAGAAGTGGAAGATCTCGCGGGACCTCGGCGCCGGGTCGGCGCCGTCAGTGAAGCGGATGATCTGGCCGGTGGCCTCGAACAGGAAGCGCAGCGGGCTGTCATCCTTGCGCCACTTGAGCCGGGCGGAGGCATAGCGCTCGGTCTGGGCCTCGGTGGCGGTCAGGTTTTCACCGGCGCTGTCTCTCTTGGCTTCGATCACGCCCACGGCATGTCGGGCAACAAACAACACGTAATCCGCCGGCCCGCTATCGGTGGGGTACTCGCGCACCGCGACGCCCAGACCCGCCGACAGGTCGAGCTTTTTCAAATCCTGCACGACCCAGCCGGCCTTCTCCAGCCGACTGTCGATCTCGATCCTGGCCAGAGATTCCGGAGTCATCGTTTTCTTCTGCGCTCGTCGCTTGTTTGTTGATGTTCAGGGAATATTTTAGTGGCGATAGGCTGACACCGGCACTTCCATTACAGAAGATTCTCGGCAATAGGCAGCCGTTCGCTCAAGTCAGCACCTGCAGCAGCTAACGAACACTGAAATTTCGCGCAGCAACAGACATCGCGTCGGATACCATCCGCGACATGCAGCAGATGTTGAATCCATAAGCACACTTCCGCGCTCACCATGTCCATTCCCGACTATCAATCCCTGATGCTGCCGCTCTTGGCCCTGGCTGCAGACGGCAATGAGCATCGCTTCCGCAACGCAGTCGAGCAACTGGCCGCCAGGTTCGAATTGTCCGATGACGAGCGGGCCACGATGCTGCCCAGTGGTACGGCACCGATGTTCGACAACAGGGTCGGATGGGCAAAGACCTACCTGAAGCAGGCGGGGTTGATCGATGCCACTCGGCGGGGCTACTTCCGGATCACGCCGCGGGGTACCGAGCTTCTCGGAACACGCCCGGACCAGATCGACAGTGCCCTGCTGGCAGAGAAGTATCACGAATTCAGGGCGTTCAGGTCACGCAGAAGTGAGGGCAACGGCGTGCTGCAAGCTGACTTCCCGATGACCTCCCCGCCCCAGACCGCGACACCAGCGACGCCGGAAGCCACACCGGAGGAGCTCTTCTCGCAGGCCTATCAGCGACTGCGCAGCAATCTCGAAGCCGAGGTGCTGGAGCAGGTGAAGGCCGCCACGCCCGCCTTCTTCGAGCGCCTGGTCATCGATCTGCTGGTCGCGATGGGCTACGGCGGCTCACGCCAGGACGCGGGCAGGGCGATAGGCAGAAGCGGCGATGGCGGCATCGACGGGATCATCAAGGAGGACAAGCTGGGCCTCGACGTGATCTACGTGCAGGCCAAGCGATGGGAGGGTACCGTCGGGCGTCCGGAAATACAGAAGTTCGCTGGAGCTCTTCAAGGACAGCGTGCGAACAAGGGGGTGTTCATCACTACGTCAGGATTCTCGCGAGAGGCCCATGAGTATGCGGGAATCATTCCCTTGAAGATCATTCTTGTGGGAGGCGAGCAGTTGGCCGCCTTGATGGTCGATCACAACGTCGGGGTTTCTCCGCTTAGTCGATTCGAAATCAAGCGGGTCGATTCGGACTACTTCGAGGGGGACAGTGTCTGAGACGGGGCTGTCTTCGGGGGGCTGCGGATTGTGTGCGCCTCGAAGACATCAACGAACGCTTCGAGCATGACTGGATGGCTACCCGACCGCGCCAGCCGTTCGCATGGGGCGACTGGCGGTCGATGAAGCCTTCACCGGGCAGGGCCTGGGTGGTGCGCTACTCGCCGATGCGCTTGAGCGGGCCATCCGGTCAGGAATTGCGGCCTACGCCCTGATGGTCGATGCCAAGGATGGCACGGCCAGCGCATGGCGTGTCACACGGCCCCGGGGCGCCCCCCTGCCAATGACACCCACCCGGCACCTCCCCTTGCGATGCCGCCGCTCGTCACCCCGCCAAGGGCAGACGCAGCGTGACCCGCAGCCCCGGCTCGGCATCGTGCAGCGCCATCTGCCCGCCGTGGCGGCGCACGGCGCGTTCGACCACCGGCAGGCCCAGGCCGGTGCCGGGCTGGCCGCGGTCTTTCGTGCCCCGATAAAAGGGTTGGAGCAAGGTTTCGCGCTGCGCCGGGGGCATGCCCGGGCCGTGGTCGCGCACGCTCAGCACGGCCTCGCCCCCCTGCGCCTGCAGGTCCACTTCCAGCGGTGGGCGCCCGTAGCGGCGGGCGTTGTCCAGCAGGTTGAGCAGGCAGCGCTGCAACACGATGCGCGAGGCTGGCTCGACCCACAGGGCTTCGCCTTCGGCGGGTAGCCGGGCGTGCACGTCGGCGTGGTCGCCATTGCCCAGCAGCTCGCGCACCAGGGCGTGCAGCTCCACCCTTTCGTCCAGCGGCTCGGTGGCGGTACGCACCAGGGCGATGAAGGAGCCCACCAACTCGTCGGCCAGTTGCGCGTTGCGCACGATGCTCTCGCGCCGCGCGGCAACGCCGGGGGCCTCGGGCAGCAGTTCGGCGGCCAGCCGGATGCGTCCCAGCGGTGAGCGCAGATCGTGGGAGATGCCGGCGAGCATCATGGCGCGGGCATCGTCCTGCTGCACGCGCTGGGCGGCAAAGGCGTCGAATTGCTGCGCCAGCTGGCGCAGCTCCTGCGGCCCGCGCGGTTTGAGCGGCGGCGGCGGCTCGCCGGTCTCGGCAAAGAGCCTGACGCTGCGCTGCAATTCCTGAAGGGGGCGGGCCACGATGCGGCTTAGCCATGCCGCCGCGAGCAGAAAGACCACCACCGCCAAGCCCAGCCCGATGGCACCGCGGGCGCGCAGGCCGGGATTTTCCAGTGCGCCGTGGATTCCCACCCAAACGGCCGTCTGGTCCGCCGATCCGAGTTCCAGCCAGGTGATGGATTCGCCATGCTCGCCGCTGACTGCCATTCGCCCCACCTGGATACCCTGTTCGCGCAGCCCCTCGCGCAAGGCCGTGTAGCGCGGTGCCAAGGCCGTCGGTTCGATGAAACGTGCCCGCAACGGCGGTGGCCCCGGCTCCAGATCGACGGGCACCAGCACGTCCACTCCCTGGGGCAGGACGGGTGCTTCGCCGCGCAGCAGCTGCGCCTGCAAGGGCTTCAGGGCCGCCGACCAGGTCGGGAGCGCTGCCTTGGCAAACACGCTGGCCTGATCATTGAAGAGCACCAGCACGAGCATCGCCACCAGCAACGCGGCCACCCCCACCTGAAGCAGGAAGATCCGCGCAAAGAGGGTGTCGAACCAGGGCGCCCTCATGGCGCACTCACACGGCGATCAAAGCCGGCTGCCGGTGAACACATAGCCTTCTCCACGCACGGTCTCGATCCAGTCGCGCCCGCCGGGTGCGGCGGAGAGCTTCTTGCGCAGGCGCGCCACCTGCACATCCACTGCGCGGTCCATGGGCACATAGTTGCCCGGCTGCACCGCCGCGGACAAGGCCTGGCGGGACACACACACGCCGGGCTGGCTGGCCAGGGCCAGCAGCAGTTTGAATTCGGTGGAGGTCAGAGACAGCGGTTCTCCCTGGCACTTCACGCGCCGCGCCAGCAGGTCCAGCGTCAGTCCGTCAAAGCGGAGCTGGGTCCGGCGCATGACCGCCTGCTGACGCCTTGCCAGCGCGCGCACCCGCGCCACCAGCTCCCGTGGCTCGAAGGGCTTGCCCAGGTAGTCGTCGGCGCCCAGCTCAAGACCCAGCACGCGGTCGAAGGGATCGCCCCGCGCCGTCAGCATGAGCACCGGCAGCTCGTGGCCGCTCTCCCGCAGACGCCGGCACAGGTCGATGCCGTTGGCGTCGGGCAGCATCAGGTCCAGCAGCAGCACGTCGGGTTCGAGCCGGGTCAGATCGGCCAGCCCCTGGGCCGCGGTGCCGGCGCAATGCACACGCATCCCGTGCGCGTGCAGCAGCTCGGCCACCATGGCCGCGAGCTCGGCGTCGTCGTCCACCATCAGGACGGTGAGGGGGTCTTGGGGAAGAGCAACAGGCATGGCATGCAGTTTACGCCGGCCGGGCGTGGCGGCCTTTGATGTTTCAACACTGACATATTTCGTCGCACAACGACAGGCACGGACGCCGGCCCATGGCCTGTAATGCAGTCGTGCCAGACCTGCCGTCACCGGCTGCAGGACACACCCGCAGGCCTTCGGGCCACCGACTGTTTCATCCATTTTCCAGGAGTCATGCCATGAAAACCACTGCCATCCGATCCAGCCTTGTCTGCTGTGCTGTCCTGCTGTCCCTATCCACCTTGTCCACGACGGCCAGCGCCCGCGACCGCAGCACCAGCTTCAGCGGCCCCCAGGGTCAGACCATGACCCGCAACGTCAGCCGCGCCCACGGCGATGTGTCTTCCAGCACCACCGGCCCCGGGGGGCGGAGCATGAGCCGTCAGACGGTGCGGGGCGACGGCCACGTGGATAGCTCGGTCACCGGCCCCAACGGCCAGAGCGCCACCCGCACCGTGGCGCGCACGCCGGAGGCGACGGACGCGGTCGTCACCCTGCCCAACGGCCAGACCATGACCCGCTCCACCACCCGCCAGCCGTGATCACCATGCGCCCATTCCATCTCACCACCACAACGGCGGCCCTGGTGCTGGCCTTGCTCGGCGCCGGCCTGGCGCCCACCGCCCACGCCCAGGCGGCCAACCGGGCCTGTCGGGCCGACTTCACGAAGTTCTGCAAAGGCACCACGCCCGGGGAAGGGCGCGTGCTGGCCTGCCTGCGCCAACACCAGGACCAGATCTCCGCCGACTGCAAGGCCAGCCTTGAGACGGCCCAGGCCTGCGCCGACCAGGCCCGCCAGCTCTGCGGCGGCGACGGCAAGGGGCCGGATCGCAAGGCCATGCGTGAATGCCTGCAGCAGCAGCGCGAGGCACTCTCCGCATCGTGCCGCTCGCAACTGGCGGTGCCCTGACCGGCCCCGCGCGCGTTCAGCCACGGATCACGCACCATGCCCCCACTGCAGGAGGCGATACCGCAACACTGGCGACCCTGGCTGCTGGCACTGGGCCTGGGCCAGATCGGAAGAGCGTCG
>NZ_JAFLDT010000032.1 GCF_017302315.1 Zoogloea sp. | reverse complement strand
AGACGCACAAAACACCATGCCGTTGTAATTGGTGTCCAGCATCCAGCACGGCAAGTTCTCGGCCTCGATGGAGTCCGTTTCCATCGTGTCGGGCCGGAAAATATCCAGACCCCTGACCTCGACCTGGGCCGCGAGTTCGCGGGTCGGGGTCAGGATCAGGCAGCGGGGGCGACCCGGCTTGATGTTGTGGGCGTGTTCCTCGGAGAGGATGTGCAGGATCGGCAGCGTGAAGCCGGCGGTCTTGCCGGTGCCGGTCTGGGCGGCTGCCATCAGGTCGCCACCGGCGAGTACCTGGGGAATGGCCTGGGCCTGGATGGGCGTTGGCACGGTGTAGCCGGTGTCGGCAATGGCGCGCTGGATGGGCTCGCAGAGGGCGAGATCGGCAAACGTGATCGCAACCGGCGCCTGGGCGCCGGATTGGGCTTGAGTCATGGGTATGTGTGCTCCTGCGACGGCCTGAACGCTCACGGGGAGCGGCACCAATCGGGGCGGGCGCAACGAGATTTCGGGATCGCTGGGATCGGTCGAAACTGATGAAAGAGGGTGCCGGTACGCTGATTGGCAGGCGCACGGTGCCCGGATTGTACGGGGTTGGCGGCGAATGTGTTGACTAATTTGCCTGCAGTGGGGAATGCGCACCCGGCCTGGGGGGGCTAGCGGGGCATGTACGGGCTCAGGGAGAAGAAGCCCCGTGCCCGGCTGCATTTCGAGGGCATGGGTGAGCCTAGCGGAACGCTCTGCCCACCTTTGTGGAAAGTCCGTGAATCCGCCGACTGGCGCGCCGTATGCGCTGAGTCGGTGAAATTCGCTATATAGGTGTGCATATAGATCGACGAGGCTGGCTTCGTGATGCCTCCCCGTTGTGTGCCAGCCCGGTGAGGCGGGCATGACGGATGGCCGTCGTTGCCAGTGCTCAGGCAGCGACGCCGATGATCACCGATGGGGCCTTGAACACCGCAGCAGCGGGGACGCCGACCGTCAGGCCGAGGGCCGTGGCGCCGTCGCGGGTGATGGTGGCGTACACCGTCAGGCCATTGGGGAGACCGATCGCCACCTCGGTGCTGACCGGGCCTTCGGTGAGGGACGTCACCGTGCCTTCGAGGCGGTTGCGGGCCGACAGCTTGACCCCCGCTCCATCGGTCAGAACCAGTACCGACGAGGCTTTCACCAGAGCCTTGACGGCCTTGCCGGCGACCAGCCCGAGTTCCGCAACGCTGTCGTTGGTGACCGTGGCCACGATCTGGAGGCCGCCCGGAAGGGCGATGTTTACTTCGGAATTGATCGCACCGGGTTTGACGGATTGGACGCTGCCGTCGAAGGCGTTTCGGGCACTGATTTTCATTTTGACTCTCCTGGTTCGATTGGGGGCTGCATGAACTCTACGTAGGGGTGGTCGCTATCCGCAACCATAGCGCAGCGCAGCATTTGTGGCCCGCTATTTGCTGAAGTACAGTACGTACCGTTGTGTATGGCTCTATATAGGACAATTGATGACTACCCGACGTCCCGTTCAGCACAAGCTTGTCGGAAAGCTGACAGTCGATACCGAGTTCGGCACTTTCCTGGGCGACACCCGGATTCGCCTGCTTGAGGCCATCGACCGATATGGCTCCATCTCCCAGGCGGCGAAGGCCGTTCCCCTGTCCTACAAGGCGGCGTGGGATGCCGTGGATGCGATGAACAACCTGGCGGAGGCGCCTTTGGTCGAACGCTCGGTGGGTGGCAAGCACGGGGGGGGCACCAGCCTTACCGATTACGGCCGCCGGGTGATCGCCATGTATCGGGCGGTGGAGCAGGAATACCAGCAGGCCATCGACCGCCTGTCGTCACGCCTCGGTGACGGGGGCGAGACCAATGTGCGCCAGTTCCAGACCCTGCTGCGCCGTATGGCCATGCGTACCAGTGCGCGCAATCAGTTCGTCGGCACCGTGTCCGGCCTGCGCGAGGGCGAGGTCAGTTTCGAGGTTCGCGTGCGCCTGGATGATGCGAACGAGGTGGTGGCGGTGATCACCCGGGCCAGCGCCGAGAATCTGGAACTGGGTATTGGCCGCGAGGTGCATGCCTTCGTCAAGGCGCCTTCGGTGCTGATCATCACCGACCGCGACACCCGCACCACCGCCCGCAATCACCTGTGGGGCGAGGTCACCGCCATCCACGAGGGGCCGGTGAGCTCCGAAGTCACGATCACCCTGCCCAGCGGCCGCAATATCACCTCGGTGGTGACCCACGACAGTATCGGCAACCTGGATCTCCATGTGGGCAGTATGGCCTGCGCCGTGTTCCAGGCCACCTCCGTGATCCTCGCCGTCTTTGACTGATCCTTGTTCCCACTCTTCTGGAGCCAGACCATGAAGCCTGTCTTTCGTCGTGTTGCCCTGTTTGCCCTGCTTGCCAGCGCAGCCCTGAGTGCCCGCGCCGAGGAGATCTCGGTGGCGGTGGCCGCCAATTTCACCGCGCCCATGCAAAAGATCGCCGCCGAGTTTGAGAAGCGCACCGGCCACAAGGCTCAGCTGGTGTTTGGCTCGACCGGCAAGTTCTACGCACAGATCAAGTCGGGAGCCCCCTTTCAGTTGCTGCTCGCCGCCGACGATGAAACCCCGACCCGGCTGGTAAAGGAAGGTGACGGGGTGGCGGGCACCCAGTTCACCTACGCCATCGGCAAGCTGGTCCTGTGGTCGCCAAAGCCGGGCTTCGTGGACGACAAGGGTGAAGTGCTCAAGGGCGGCAAGTTCGAGCACCTTTCCATCGCCAATCCCAAGCTGGCACCCTACGGCCTGGCCGCCACCGAAACCCTGAAGGCGCTGGGGCTCGCCGACAGCCTGCAGCCGAGGATCGTCATGGGCGAGAGCATCTCCCAGGCCCAGCAGTTCGTGACCTCCGGCAGTGCCGAGCTGGGCTTCATCGCCTTTTCCCAGATCCATAAGGATGGCAAGCTGATCGAGGGCTCCCACTGGCTGGTACCGGCGAAGTACTACAGCCCGCTCCGCCAGGACGCCGTGGTGCTGGCCAAGGGCAAGGGCAATGCGGCGGTGGACGCGCTGGCCGGTTTTCTCAAGTCGAAGATCGCGGCCGACATCATCAAATCCTACGGCTACGATCTCTGAACCATGCACCTGAGCGCGGATGACTGGTCGGCGATCCGCCTGACCCTGGAGCTGGCCAGCATCGTCACGGTGCTGCTGTTGATCATCGGCACGCCTATTGCGTGGTGGCTGGCGCGCAGCCAGTCCAGGCTACGTGGTGTGGTGGGGGCCATCGTATCCCTGCCCATCGTGCTGCCGCCTACCGTGTTGGGCTTTTACCTCTTGGTCATGATGGGGCCGGAAGGGGTGGTGGGGCGGCTTACCGAAGCCATCGGGCTGGGCCGCCTGCCCTTCACCTTCCCGGGCCTGGTGGTGGCCTCCATCCTGTATTCGCTGCCCTTCGTGGTGCAACCGGTTCAGAACGCTTTCATGGCCATGGGTGACAGGCCCCTGGAAGTGGCTGCAACCCTGCGTGCCTCGCCGCTGCGGGCCTTCTTTACCGTGGCGCTGCCCCTCGCGCGGCCAGGCTTCGTTACCGCTGCCATCCTGGGCTTTGCCCATACCGTAGGCGAGTTTGGTGTGGTGCTGATGATCGGCGGAAACATCCCGGATAAGACCCGGGTAATCTCCATGCAGATCTACAACCATGTGGAAGCCATGGAGTATGGTCAGGCCCATGGTCTGGCGGCGCTGCTGCTGGGTTTTTCCTTCCTGGTACTGCTGGCGCTGTATACCGTGGGCGGGGCTCGAAGCACTCTGGGAGCCGGCCGATGAGCGGTCTGTGTGTCGCCTGCCGTTTGCCCCTGGCGGATTTCGTGCTGGATACCGATCTGACCTTGCCCGGGCGCGGCGTGACCGCGCTGTTCGGTCCGTCCGGCTCCGGCAAGACCACCCTGCTGCGCTGTGTTGCCGGGCTGGCCCGGGCCGCGGGGCGGGTGCAGATCAATGGCGAATGCTGGCAGGACGATGCCCGCCGGATATTTCTACCGACCCACCAGCGTGCCCTTGGCTATGTCTTCCAGGAGGCCAGTCTGTTTGCCCACCTGTCGGTGCGGGCCAACCTGGAGTTCGGCCTGAAGCGCATCCCCGCGGCGGAGCGCAAGGTGGGCTGGGATGCGGCGCTGGCGCTGCTCGGCATCGGCCATTTGCTGGAACGGGGCACGGAGAGCCTGTCCGGTGGCGAGCGTCAGCGGGTGGCGATCGCCCGCGCCCTGCTCACCAGCCCGCGTCTGTTGTTGATGGACGAGCCCCTGGCGGCCCTCGACGCGAAGCGCAAGCAGGAGATCCTGCCTTACCTGGAGCGCCTGCACGACGAACTGGCGATTCCTGTTCTCTATGTGAGCCACTCGCCGGATGAGGTGGCCCGCCTGGCTGATCACCTTGTGTTGCTGGAGCAGGGCCGGGTGCTGGCCTGCGGCCCAACCCGCGATCTGCTGACCCGGCTTGATCTCCCCCTGGCCCTCGATGAGGATGCCGCAGTGCGCATCGATGCCACGGTGCTGTCCCACGACGACGCCTACCACCTGACCTGCCTGGGCTTCGCGGGCGGTCATATCCAGGTGACCCGCAAGCCGCTTGCCGTCGGGGCCAAGGCGCATATCAAGATCCAGGCCCGGGACGTCAGCATCGCCCTTGCCGGCGACAACCGCTCCAGTATCGTCAACCGTCTGCCGGCGCGAATCCTGGGCTTTGGTGACGCAGCCCATCCGGCCCAGTGCCTCGTGCGCCTGGAGGTGGGAGGCGCCCCCTTGCTGGCGCGCATCACGCGCCTCTCCCGGGACCAGCTCGGACTGGTCGAGGGGATGTCGGTGGTGGCCCAGATCAAGTCGGTGGCGCTTCTGGGCTAGGGCCGGGTGCCTGCTCCCCCGGGCGGGCGGGGGAGCAGGGGCTGATGGTTTTAGTAAACGTAGAGCAGGCGGGCTTGCAGGCCGCTGACCTTGGGGCCTTCCTCGACCTTCAGGTCACGCACATACTGCAGTTGTACCTGCCACTGCTTGTCCACGAAGGAGGCCCAGGTCAGCATGGCTGTGCCGTTGTTTTTGGCGCCGGCAATCTCCGCACCGTTGAGGGTCTCCTTGGCGCCCCAGGCATGGCGATAGGTGGCGGCCAGGTAGGTGGCGTCACTCAGGTGGTAGCGCAGGTGGCCGTGGGCTTGCAGCAGCGGGTCTTTTTGCGACTTGGTGTCCCGTTGGTCCTGGTAGAACTCGGTTTCGCCGATCAGATCGATGGTCCAGTTGTTGCTCAGCTTGCGGATGTAGCCGACCTGAAGGTCGGTGGCCCAGCGGTTGTTGCTGAGGGCGAAGCCCTGGTTCTTGTCGCCGCCGGTGGGTGCGGTGAAGAACACCGACCAGCCCAGATGCTCGCCGCGAGCCAGATCGGCGATGGTCCACAGGGTGCCACCGAAGATCAGGTCGCCGATGCCGCTGGTCTTGCTGTCCGACAGGCCGATCTTCTGGCTGCCGAAGGGCAGGATGATCTGGGGGTCGATGATGTAGTCGCCCAATTTCATGAAATGCACGTAACGCAGGATGCCGGCGTTGATCGACAGGTCGAGGTTGTCCACCACCTTGTTGCCGTTGGCGTAAACCTTGTCGGCGCGGGGAAACTGGGCGTAGGCGAGGAGCAGATTGGTCCCCGCGGGGAGGCCGGTGTAGTCGCCCGGGTCGGGGCGCACGTCGGCATGGGCAGCGGCGGCGGCCATCAGTCCGGTGAGGGTCAGGGCTGCACGGCGCAGGCATGCGCGGGGGCGCCCGAAGGAGGATTGAGGCATCGTCATGGTCTTGTCTCCGTATGGTGCTTATTGAATAAACGCGTGGTGCTGAATAAAAAGGCCGCAGCGCTCCTTGGAGGGGGGAGGGGACGGATGGCTGCGGCAAGAGGGAGGCGGGCTTACTTTTTCGGCCGGACGGCGTCTGCGGTACCCTGGATGAAGGCCTTGATCTTCTCCACGTCATCAAGACTGAGCTTGCCGGTGAAGTCGGGCATGCCTTTCTTGAGGTAAGGGCCCTTGAAGACAAAGTCCGACAGGTTCTCGATATCCCGGGACGGGACATAGCCGAGGTTGGGAATGTTGCCGCCCTTGTCCACCCCGGGGACGCCGTGGCAGAAGACGCAATGGCTCACATAGAGCTTGGTGCCTTCCGGGATGTGGGCAGGGTTGTACTTCACGCCCGAAATCAGCTCGCCGAGGGCGTAGGGCCGTGCTTCAGGCAGGGGGGCGGTGCCGTCCAGGGCAAAGGTGTAAACCCGGCCGTGATCCTGCTTGTCGGTGGCGCGTTGCATCAGGCCGAACACGCCACCCCAGCCCACCGCAATGGAGACATATTGGCGTCCGTCCACCTGGTAGGTGACCGGCGGGGCGATGATGCCGGTGCCGATGGGGGCCTCCCAGCGTTTTTCGCCCGTGTCGGCCCGATAGGCGGCGAAGCGCCCGTCGGCAGTGCCGGCAAAGACCAGGTTGCCCGCCGTGGTGAGGGTGCCCCCGTTCCAGGGGGAGGCATATTCCTGGCGCCATACTTCCCTCTGCTTGACAGGATCCCAGGCGATCAGGCGACCGAAGGCCTTGCTCTTGGGGGGCTGGCTGTTGATCAGCATGCCGGTGTTCCATCCTGTGCCGGACTGGGGCTGGCCGGGGAGGCTGGCGTTGTGGCTCCAGGTGGCGTCCTCGGCCAGATTGAGGGGGACGTTCTGAACCGGAAAGTAGGCCAGGCCGGTCTTCGGATTGAAGGACATGGCATGCCAGTTATGGCCGCCAAAGGGCCCGGGTATGCTGTCAAAAGCCTCCCGCGAGCGGGCGCCCGGGGTTTCGATGGGGCGCCCCTTCTTGTCATAGCCCGTCGCCCAGTTCACTTCGGTGAAGGGTTTGGCGGAGATGAACTTGCCATTTACCCGGTCGATCACGAAGAAGAAGCCGTTTTTCGGGGCATGCAGGAGCACCTTGCGCTTCTTCCCCTCGATCTGGAGGTCGGTGAGGATGATGTCCTGCACCGAGGTGTAGTCCCAGTTGTCGCCGGGCGTCTCCTGGTAGTGCCAGACATATTTTCCGGTGTCCGGGTTGAGGGCCACCACGGAGGCCAGATAGAGGTTGTCGCCTCCGCCCGGGCTGCGCTTGCGGTGGTTCCAGGGGGAGCCGTTGCCGGTGCCCACATACATCAGGTTGAGTTCGGGGTCGTAGGCCATGGCGTTCCACACGGTCCCGCCGCCACCGTTGATCCACCATTTGCCGGCCGGGTCCCAGGTCTTGGCGGCCTTGGCCATTGAGGCGTCTTCAAAGGGTTTGGCGGGATCGCCGGGGACCGTGTACCAGCGCCATTTCTGATCGCCGCTTTCGGCATCGTAGGCGGTGATGTAGCCGCGCACGCCGTATTCGGCGCCGCCGTTGCCGATGATCACCTTGCCCTTGATGACCCGCGGTGCCCCGGTGACGGTGTAAGAATGGCTGCGGTCCTCGATGGTGTCCTTCTCCCAGACGGGCTTGCCCGTGGCTGCGTCAAGGGCCACCAGGCGGCCGTCGAAGGTGCCCACGAAGACCTTGCCCTTATACAGGGCGACGCCACGGTTCACGACGTCACAGCAGCCCTTGAAGGCCATTTCCCGGGGCACCTTGGGGTCGTAAGACCACAGCCGCTTGCCGGTACGGACGTCCACGGCATGCACCACGCTCCATGAGGCGGTCACGTACATGATGCCGTCCACCACCAGGGGGGTGGCTTCGACGCCGCGGGTGGATTCCAGGTTGTAGGACCACACCAGCCCTAGTCGCCCGACGGTGTCAGCGGTGATCTCGGAGAGGGGGCTGTGGCGGGTCTCGGCATGGTCGAGGCCATAGGCGGGCCAGTTCTCGCCGCGGGCTGCATTGGCCCGGATGGCGTGGGTGTCCACCTTCCCGGTGACTTCCGCGACATGTTCCCGGGATCCTTTGGCGCCGGGGTCGGCCAGGGCGATGCCGGCCATGAGCATGCCGGACAGCAATGCGGTTGCCAGCAGTCTGCCTCGCGCCTGTTCCAGGGCGAACGTCCCGGTACAGCCCCTTTCAGGTTTTCTTGTCATCTTGTCTCCTCATTGACTTGAGTCGTTGAACGTATTTAATGTGGTACGCCCTTCTGTCGGGAAATTCGTCTTCCGATCAGGGTAATAAGTCCATAGCAGTCGGTGTGCCTGCCAGCAGGTATTCGGCGCTTATAAAAAACACATAAAAATCATGGGTTTGTTTTCTTGTTTCAGAATCTTTGGCGATTGGCCGGGACGAGGCTGTATTGAAACGAGCCAGCCCTTGAAGAAAACTGGCTTGTTATTGGCCGAATGGAGGAGGCTGCAAGATGGGTGAATCTGTAATGGCATTCGGAAAGCGGGTTCAATTGGCGCGGAGGCACTTCTTCGAGGAGGGGAAGCGGCCCGTCGGGCTGGTGCCGGAAGGTGTGATCCGTTCCTGGGAGCGATCCCGGGAGTTGGGGCTGGCCACGGCGGACCGGCGGGTCTTCAATCCCATCGCGCGGCACGAGAAGTCCCTGGTCGAGGAGCGGAGTCGCTCCCTGATCACCTGTGCCCTGCCGGAAATGGAGCGGCTCCACCAGTCGCTCGGGCAGGGGGGCTGGGCGCTCGCGTGCATTGACACGCAGGGCATCGTGGTGAGCGCGGTGTGCGGAAGCAGCGCCGAGTTTCGCGTGCTGAACAGCATTTTTCAGGTGGGGCGCAACCTCAGTGAAGCGGCGGTGGGAACCAATGGCCCCGGCAGCGCCCTGGCTGAGGCGCGGCCGGTGGTGGTTCGGGCGGCGGAGCATTTTCTGGACGAGGTTCAGCCCTTTTCCTGTGCCGCAGTGCCCCTCTTCGATCCGTCCGGACGTCTGGCCGGGGTGCTGGACGCGACACGGATGAACGATGGCGAACCGCTGGCGTTGCTCGAAGTGCTTGGCACGGCGGCCCGCGCGATTGAGCAAGGCCTGCTGGCGGAAATGAGCGGCGCCTTGACCCTCGGTTTTCATTACCGGCGTGATTTGCTCGGAACCCCCTTCGAAGGATTGGTGGTGTTTGATGAGGAAGGGGGGCTGCTGGGCGCGAACCAGACGGCCCGTCAACTCCTTGGGTTGGGGTGTGGCGACGAAAAAGGAGGCGGCTTCGAGCAGCTTTTCGATTGCCCCCCTGACATGTTCCGGCGGGCCTTGGCGGGCCGGCTGGAGAGCGCGGTTGTGCACAGCGACGGTGGCCTGCGCTTTGAGGCGCGCTTCCAGGCGGCACGGGCAGGTTCGGTGCTGGCCAGGCTGAGGGAGGGCGTGCAGCGGATCCACGCCCTCGCGAGTCCGGCGGTGCCTGCCGGTGGCAGCGTGACGGCCGATCCGGGCGACGGGGTGCTGGATCCGGTTGCCGGGCATGTGCTGCATGTGGCCCGACGAGCCTTCGAGCGGGACATTCCGGTGCTCATCAACGGTGAAACCGGCACCGGCAAGGAAGTGCTGGCCCGCCGCCTGCATGCGGACAGCAGCCGCGCGGGAGGCCCGTTTGTGGCCATCAACTGTTCATCCCTGCCGGCCGGATTGATCGAGTCGGAGTTCTTCGGCTATGAAGACGGCGCCTTTACCGGTGCCCGGCGTGGTGGTGCCCAGGGCAAGTTCGAGATGGCGCGCGGGGGGACGCTGTTTCTTGACGAGATCGGGGACATGCCGCTGGATCTGCAGGGGCGCTTGCTGCGCGTCCTGCAGGAGCGTTGTTTCACGCGTCTGGCGGGTGCCAGGTTGATTCCCTTCGATGCCCGCATCGTGGCCGCGACCCATCGACGTCTGGATACCCTGGTGGCGGAGGGGCGTTTTCGTGAAGACTTGTACTACCGGATCAAGGGTGTGGGTGTGTGCCTGCCGGCCCTGCGGGAGCGCGGGGATCGGGCGGCCCTGATTGAAGCACTGCTGGCGCAGGAGCGCGGTGGGCAGGGGGGGGCGGTACTGTCAGCGGAGGCGCTCCGGGTTCTGATGTCTTATCGCTGGCCGGGGAACATCCGTCAGCTTGGCCATGTGCTGCGCCTGGCGCTGACCCTGGCCGAGGGCGAGGTCGAGATCGGTCTGCAGCATCTGCCCGAAGAATTGCTCATGGAGGTGGCCGGGCCAGCCTGCCGTTCGGCCACGGCAAGGGGCGGCGATGTCTGTCTGCGGGATATCGAACTTGAGGCCGTGCGGGCCGCGATGGCCCGCAACGGTGGCAATGTCTCGGCCACTGCCCGTAGTCTGGGTGTGGCGCGGGCGACGCTGTATCGCAAGCTGCGTTTGCTCGGGCTGGCTTGAGCGTCGTGCTTCCGGCGCGAGGCGGCCTCGGAGGGTGTTACGAAATCGAACCGCTCGTCACGATTTCTCTACACCCTTTCAGTTCAGTGCAATGTTGGCTTTCAGCCACAGGGTCCGGCCGGGCTCGTTCACACGGGTGGTCTGGGTGAATCCCCCGACCATGGCTCCGCTGCGGCTGATGAACTCGGCGTAGGTCCGGTCGAACAGGTTGTCCACCCCGGCAGTGACCAGGAAGCCCTTGGCGGGCCGGTAACCTGCGTTCAGGGAGACGATGGCAAAGCCGGCGGAGGCTCCGATGTCCTGCCCGACGATGTTGCCGTAGCCCGTGTCGTAGCGCTTCTGGCCCTGCACCATGCGTAGCAGGGCGCCGGCGCTCCAGGTCTTGTCGTCATAGCCGGCGCCGAGGCGAGCTTCCAGGGGTGGGATCTGGGACAGGGGCTTGCCACTGCTGTCGTTCTCGCCATGCACCCAGGCCAGGGTACCCCAGGTTTTCCAGAAATTCCCCAGGGCATAGCTGAGGTCGCCTTCGAGTCCGTAGGTGGTGGCGTCGATATTGAGCGCGTCGGTGGCAAAGGCGTTGATCTGGCGGATCTGGATGAAGTCCTTGTGCTTGGCGTAGAACAGGGAGGCCGAGGCGCGCAGGGGGCCGGCAGCGTAGATCGCGCCGGTGTCGAGCTGGGTGGTCTTTTCAGGCTTCAGGAAGAAGGTGCTGGCGCTGCCGGTCATCATGGTTGACGTGGCGGCGGGTGCCTTGGTGCGCTCCCAGTAGTCGGCGGCCCGTTCGCTGTGGCCGAGGCCGGCGTAGAGGGTCGTGGTGGGGGTGAAGGCGTTCTCCCAGCGCAGGAAGCCGGCCTTGAGGGTGTCCTTGTCGCTGCGTCCCGAGGTGCTCTTGCCGCTGCGCTGGTCTTCGGCCTCGCTCCAGTCCAGGCGGGCACCTCCGATCAGGCGATGGGCGGCGTTGAGTTCGTGGGTCAGTTCGCCAAATATGCCCCAGGTCCGGAAGCGCATGTCGGGGGCGCGCGCCAGGGTGTCGTAGCCCGTCACGGCGGCACCGCTGGCCTTGCGCAGGGTGTGGTCATTGGTCTGGAAGTCGATGCCGGTTTCCAGGGTGCTGCGGGGGCTCAGGTCAAGTGTCGCGGCGAAGCGCCCGCCTTTGGTCTCCCGGTCGGGGTTGCTGACCATCTTCATGCCGGAGGCGGTACGCAGGCTGTAGTTGTCCATCACGTGGTCAACATAGTTGCGGTAGATCTGCCCTTCGAGCTTGGCAAGCAGTGGGCTGATGCGGGATTTCTCGAACTTCAGACCCACGTTGGTCCTGTCGAAGGCAGTGCCATCCATGCTGCGGTCGGCATAGGCCGCATGGCCGTTGCTCTTGGCAAAGCTGAGTTCGAGACGGGTGTTCTCGTCCGGGGTCAGGCCGACGGCGCCATTCACGCTCCAGCGGTCGTAGCGGGAGTGCACTGTCCGCCCGGAGCCGTCCTTGTAGTCCTGGCTGTGGGAGTGGGTGCCGGTGATCTCGCCGTAGTAGCGTTCATTGCCGACGCCCGCTTCCATGACCTGATCGTTACGCCCGAAGCTGCCGGCCAGCAGGCTGCCCTCGGCATAGGCCGAGAAGCCCTTGCGGACCTTGGGTGTGCGTTCGAAGAGCACCACCCCGGCGCTGTTGCCCGGGCCGTACTTGACCGTCTGCGGGCCTTTCAAGACGGTGATGCGATCAAAGGCTTCGGGAAAGACGTAGGCGGTGGGTGGGTCCATGCGCATGCCGCAGCCGCCCAGGATCATCTCGCCGTCCAGCAGGATGCCCAGGCGCGAGGCGGCCATGCCGCGGAACACCGGGTCGCCGTCGGTGCCGCCTTTGCGGATCACCGAGAAGCCGGGAATGTTCTTCAGGTAGTCGGCGCCATCGTGGGCGGGAACCGGCTGGCGCGGGGCGCGCGGGTCGGTGATGACGGTGAGCGGCGCTTCCATGGCCGGAGCCGTGACCACGACCTCGCGCAGGGTGTCTATTGCGTGGGCCGGGAAGGCACAGGTGATCGCAAGGGGCAGGGCAAGGGGCAGAAGGCGCTGCCGGCGCGGCGCGGGATGACGCATTGAAGTGGGCTCCGTCGTTTTTTCGAGAGCGCCACATTAGACTTTGCTGAAATAGATGCGTTTGATCTGCGGCAAGATGGCGCACCAAAATGGTGCGACATAGTGTCGCAGATCGCTGCAGCCAACTCAGACCCGGAAGCGGGAAACGCTGCCTTTCAGGCTGTCGGCCACGGTGAGCAGGCGGTGGGCGGTGCTGGCCACCGAGCTGATGGCGGCGGAGTTTTCCTCCGACATCTGGGCGATGGCTTCCACGTTGCGGGCGAGATCGGTGGAGGCACCGCGCTGCTCCCGCAGGGCGTCGGAGATGCTGTCGATGGTGCTCTGCATGGTGGCGGCAGACTGGCGGATGTCGCTCATCGATTCGCTGGCCTTGCTGGCCGCAACAACGACTTCGCCCACCAGCGCCCGGCTGGACTGCATGCTGCTCACCGCGCCGGCTGCGCCATGCTGGATCGCGCTGATCACGGAGCTGATTTCCTGCACCGAGCTGGTGGTGCGCTCGGCAAGCTTGCGCACCTCGTCGGCCACCACGGCAAAGCCGCGGCCCTGTTCGCCGGCCCGGGCGGCTTCGATGGCGGCATTGAGGGCCAGCAGATTGGTCTGGTCGGCCACTTCGCGGATGACCACGGTGATCTTGTCGATCTGCTGGACTTGATCGGAGAGAACCTGCATCTGTCCGGCGGTGGTCTCCACCTGCTCGGCAACCCGGCTGATCCGTTCCGTCGCGGCGTCCACGCCCTTGCCGCTGGACACCGCCTGGTTGCCGGCCTCGGTGGCACGGGCGCTGGCATCGTCGGCACTGGAGCCGACGTGGTCAATGCTGACGGTGAGTTCCTCAACTGCGGCGGCGGCGGCTGAGGTGGAACTGGACTGCTGCTCGCTGCTGACGGAAACCTGCTGGGCCGCGCTCGACAACTGGCCCGCGGACACCGCCACGTTGTTGGAGTTGTTCACGATTTCGCCGATGGTTCTGGCGAGTTCGGTACGCATGGTTTCGAGGGAGGCGAGGAGGGTGCCGATCTCGTCCTTGGTACTGCTCCGGGCTGGCTGGGTTGCCAGGTCGCCGGATGCGATACGGGCCGCGATCTGGTTGGCTTCCGTAAGGCGCTGGCTGATTGCGCGGGTGGTGGCGAAGCTCAAGCCCAGCATGATCAGTGCGGCAGTGACGAGGATGCCGACACCAATCCAGGTGGCCCTGTCCTTGACCCGGGCGGCGCTTTCTGCGCTGGTCTTGCCCAGTTCCTCGTTGAATTTCATGTGGGCTTCGACGTGTTCGATGAACTTGTTGGATTGGGGGGCCACCTTTGCGAGCGCCGCCCGGGTGTCCTCGAAGCGATTGGCCCGGGATATCACCAGGGCTTCGCTGATCTGCTGGTAGAGGTGTGTGGCGGCCTTGCGCTCTTCGTCGAGCAGGCGCTGGTCCTCGGCGTTGCTGACGAAACCTTCGTAGCGCTTCAGCTCTCGGTCGATCAGGGTCTGGCTGTCGATGATGGTCTTTTCGATCTCGGCCTTGTCTTCGGGGTTGGCCAGCGCATGCCGATAGACCCGCACCCTCAGGCGGCCAAACTCCGTGATGACCTTATTCAGGATTTCGATGCTGGGCACTACGTTGATGTTGCCGAAGTTCGTTTCTTCATACACGTCGTTCATCTGAACGTGGTTGATGGCTGTCAGTACGAGCAGACTCATGAGCGCCGTTCCGACCAGGAGATACAGGCGTTGCGAGATGGTCATTTTTCTTCTTCCTGAAAGGGCTTCCCGATGAAGATGCGTGCGATGTCCGCACGCATCCTGGCTGTTGTCCGGGCAGCCGGGGGCGGGGGCCGCGTTATTCAGGACATGGCGGCAGAAACGGCACTTGTTCACCCGACTTGAGTGAAAAATTCACAGTAGTCTGACGAAAATGACAGATGCGCTTACCCGGATTCGATAGACATAGGCGGCATTCTCAGGCTGGGCCTTGCCAGCCCCGGGCTTCCACCTCCCGCCGGCAGGCGGCGCAGCCGATCCAGGGCAGGCAGTCGCAGGGGAACTCAAAGAAGCGCGACCCTGTTCTGACGGTCGAGGCCGTGCTGGCAGGCTTGGGGGCCGTGACCCCGGCGCGCGCCGGTGCGGGGCTTTCGTGTTCCGGCAGCCAGCGCTTGAAGACGGCCGGATCGGTCATGTTCTGCACATACCAGACGCGCTTTGTGGCATCCCAGCGGGCGCCCAGGCGCTTGGCCTCGTCCTTCTCGGCAAAGGGGACTTGCAGGTTCGTTCTCATGGGTCTCTTGCTGCGCTGTGCGCCCTGGGTTGGGCAAGCGATTGTATCTCCCCAGCATTGCCGCTTCAGGGCGTGCGCCAATACCGGCCCGTCAATTGACCCATTTCGCGTTGGCGGCGATACTTTGTGCCGGCCCATCAACTCCCTGCTCGAACGACCATGAAGACCTTGTCCAAGCTCGCCCTCCTTTCCGTCCTTGCTCTCAGTGCCGCCGCATGCACGGTCATTGATCCGAGTTCCAGCAGCCACAGCAGCAGTAGTGGCGGTGATTCCAAGAGCGCTTCCCTGATGAGTCGCGAACAGCGCATCGCCCGTTTCACCGAGAACAACCTGGACCACCTGAAGCGGGACATCAGTGTCGGGCAGGGCGAGTATCTTTCCTCGCTGGCCAGCCTGATGCAGATCGAGACGGCCCAGCGCCCGGCCTTCTTTGCCTTCGTGCAGGGTAATTTCACCCGGCTCTTTCCGAGCGCCCGGACCCGCGCCGCCGACATGCTGACAGCGCTTGATCGCGAAATGCGTGCTGACCCGCGCTTTGCCGAGCGTGTTGCGCTGAACTGAGCCTGCCCGGGTGCCGGCGGCGGTGCGTGCCGGCGCGTTGCTCGCCATCGGTCTGCTGCTCTGGATGTCGGGAGCGCGGGCCGATCTTGACTATCTTGCCGACCTGCAGCGCCGGGCGGCGGAGTCTCGTCTAGCCGATCACCGGGAGTGGCGCGTCCTCCTGCATTACCGCCGCAACGGTTCGGGCGGCGAGGTGATGAGCGATGCGGACGATCCGCGCTTCTTCCTGGCGCCGGGCGGCAAAGCCGATCCGGCTGGTGAGCTGGCCGCGACCCTGGCGGCCTTCTTTTCCGATGATCACGTGGGGGCCGATCCGCAGCCGGCCCAGTGCGCCTTCGTGGCGCGCTACGAGTGGCTGCGCCAGGCGCTCGATTTTGACCCCGGGCGTTTGCCGGCCCGGCCATGTGCCGCCTACTTGCGCTGGAAGGCGGAGCTGGAGGCGGAAGCGGCCACGCTGGTCTTTACGTCCGCCTACCTGAACAATCCCGCGTCGCTTTTCGGCCATACCTTGCTGCGCCTCGATCGGCGCGGCGAATCCGGCAGTACCCCTCTGCTGGCCTATGCCGTCGGCTATGCGGCCGATGATCGTGGCAGCAAGGGCCTGATGTACGGAATAAAGGGCGTGTCGGGAGGCTTCGGTGGCTATTTCGAGCTGCAGTCCTACGACCGCCTGGTGCGCAATTACAGCGACATCGAGAATCGTGACATCTGGGAGTACCGGTTGAACTTCAACGCGGATCAGATGGCGCGGCTTGTTGCCCATCTGTGGGAGTTGCGCGGGGTTCGCTTCGACTACTTCTTCTTTACCGAGAATTGCGCCTGGCAGCTGCTGACCTTGCTGGAAGTGGCCGATCCATCGCGGGATTTGTCCAGCCGCTTTGTCCTGTGGGTGGCGCCGGCCGATGTGCTGCGCCTGCTCAGCAGCGAGCCCGGGCTGGTCGGCGCCGTCACGCCACGTCCTGCGCGTGGCAGTGCAATCCGGCGGCGCTATTCAGCGCTCAGTGCCCCGGAAAGGGCGCAGGCTCGCGCCTTGCGTGATGATGTCGGGCAGGTGAATGCGCAGGCCTTCCAGGCGCTCCCTTCCGAAAGGCAGGCCGCGATCCTCGATCTGGCGCTGGATCTGCGTCAGCGCGGGGGGATGGCCGGGCAGGGTGAGGCCGATGCGCCGACTGATGAGGGTGTGCACAGGCTGCTCTTTGCCCGCAGTGCACTCGGTCAGCCTGCATCCCGCTTCGAGATCGCGCCCTTCGCCGGCCGTCCGGAGCTTGGGCATGCCTCCCATCGTGCAGGCCTTGCCCTGGGGCAGCGGGGCGGCCAGGGTTTCATCGAGTTCAACGCACGGGCGAGCTTTCACGATCTGCTCGAGGCGGATGCGGGTTATGCGCCCGAGGCTGGAATCGAACTGCTCAGTGCATCCGTTCGGCACCGGCCGGAAACCGGAAGCACGCGCCTGAATGCGCTGACCCTGATCTCCATCGAATCGCTCCCTCCTTTCAATCCCCTGCTGCCGCGCCCTGCCTGGCGGGCCCATGCGGGATGGGTGCCTTCCCCCCGGCCGGGCTGCAACGAATGCCTGGCGTTCAGGGCCGACGCGTGGGCGGGCTTCAGCACCGAAACCCGCTGGCCGTGGCGCAGCCTGTGGTTCGCGCTTCCGGGTCTGGTGGCCGAACACGTGGCCGGTCGGCCGGGGCGTAGCGGCCCGGGTGTCAGCGCCGGTCTGATTGCCGAGCCGGGTGCGGGCTGGAAGATCTCCGCGCGCGTCACCCGGACAGCCTATCGGTGGGGCGAGCGCTCGGAAGAGACGCGCTGGGCATTGGCCCAGCAATTCACACTGAAGCGCGATCTGGCGCTGCGTGCCGAGTGGCAGGGCTTGGGCGGAGTCCGTGAATTCTCGGTGGGCTTGCTGGTTTATTTTTGAAGATGGCGGGGTTGCCTCCGGAGAGGGGCTGCGACACGCCGATCTGCAAAGCACTCAGGCCAGCCCTTGTGAGGCTGGCCTGAGTGCCTGGTGCTTTTGGTGGGCCCAGCAGGACTTGAACCCGCGACCAAGCGATTATGAGTCGGCAAAAACTGGGCTTCGATAGGCATAGACAAAAATCCACAAAACCCCTTGGAAGTGGCGTAGATGGCCGGTTTTCCCGGTGTTGGAGCCTCGGTTGCATCATAGACAGGAATGGACGAAAATCGATTTTATTCCTTCCCCAGTCCTTCCCAGGGTTGCCGCCATGCCCCGCCAAAGACTTACGCTTCCCCGCATCGCAGCCTTCAAACCCAAGTCAGAGGGCTTCCTCTGGGATGAGGACGCGCCGCAACTCGCGGTCCGTGTCCGTGCCTCTGGCTCGAAGAACTTCATCTTCCAAAGTGGTCTCGGCTACCGAGATATCCGCATCACCATCGGCAGCGTGGATGCCTGGACTATCGAAGCCGCCCGCGAGGAGGCTCGCCGCTACCAGCGGATGATCGACGAAGGGAAAGACCCGCGCGAAGTGTTGCGCAAGGAGGTGGAGGCACGCGAGGCCGAGGAGGCTGCCCGTCAGGCTGCGGCTGACGTAGAGAAGGAGGAGCTACGCCGCCAGGCCGTGACCGTGGGCGAAGCCTGGTCAGCCTACGTGGCTGCCCGCTCCCACAAGTGGGGGGACTCCCACAAGCGCGACCACGAGAAGGCCATCCAGCCCGGCGGCGAGCGGATCACCCGGGGGCGCAAGAAAGGGCAGGGGGAGTTTTCCCTGCCGGGCATGGTGCATTCCCTGCTGCGTGAGCCTCTGAAGGATCTGACCTCGGAGCGCTTGGCCAACTGGATGCAGGAGAACAACGCGCGCGGAGCGACCGAAGCTGCGAAAAACTTCCGCCTGCTCCGGGCCTTCCTGAACTGGTGCGCAGAGCGCCCCCAGTATTCCGGGATCGTCCGTCCCGATGCCTGCCGCACCTCCGAGGTGAAAGACCACGTGAGGGCGGTCAAGGCCAAGGGCGACAGCCTGCAGCGGGAGCAGCTTCCACGGTGGTTCGAGCACGTGCGGGCCCTGCGCAATCCAGTGCATGCCGCCTACCTGCAGACGGCCCTATTGACCGGCGCGCGCCGCGAGGAGCTGACCGGCATGCGCTGGGATGACGTGGATTTCCAGTGGAGGACCGTCACCATCAAGGACAAGGTGGAAGGGGAGCGGACCATTCCTCTGACGCCCTATGTTGCCGCGTTGCTGGCCGGCCTGCCGCGCCGGAACGAATGGGTGTTCTCCAGCCCCTCGGCCGAGTCGGGACGCCTGCAGGAGCCCCTGAAGCCGCACAAGAACGCCATGGAGGCCGCCGGCCTGCCGCCCTTCACCCTGCACGACCTGCGCCGCTCCTTCGGCACCCTGGCCGAATGGGTGGAATGCCCGGTGGGTGTAGTGGCCCAGATTCAGGGGCACAAGCCGTCCGCCCTGGCCGAGAAGCACTACCGCCGCCGGCCAATCGACCTGCTGCGTATGTGGCACGTAAAGATTGAGGCTTGGATCCTGGAGCAGGCCGGTATCGAGCAGCCAGCCGAGGAGCAGGCACACGGGCTGCGAGTGGTGAAAACGTGAGCAAGGGCCTATCGGTACCGCTTGATTTTCTCTCCAGCAACCTATAAAAAGTATAGGTAATGACGAATCCTGTACCCTTTCGGCTGAACGACACCAACGCCCTTCGCCTTCTGCGGGAGATTGCCGCCGACTCGGCCCGAGTCGTGCTCCTTACCCACGCCAAGCAGCGAATGCGGCAGCGGCAAATCACGTTGGCCCAGGTGCTTGATGTGCTGCGCAAGGGGCGGGTGGCAGAGCCGGCAACAGTCGACATTCATGGCAACTGGAAGCTGACGGTTCGCGGCTCCAGCTGTGGGCAGGAAATATTGGTGGCGGGTGCCATTGACATGAACGACGAGCCCGGCAAGCGGGTGTTTGTGATAACGGTTTTTGGGAGTGACTGATGTACCACTACACGGAAGGTGGGCTGACGAATGTCTGGCTCTCCAACGGCTTCAGGGAGGAAGACACGCCCTATGGCAAGGGTGTGTCCATCGAGGATGTCGAAGGCCTGCATCGCGTGATCGGCATGAAGCTGGTCAAGGAGCGGGCGCAACTGACGGGGGCCGAGTTTCGGTTCCTGCGCAAGGAACTGGGGCTGTCCCAGGCAAAGCTCGCCCACTGGTGGGGCTACGAGGCGCAGAGCGTCGCCGGCTGGGAGAAGCGGGGGAGGGTGCCGCGCATTGCTGACCGCTTCATTCGTGCGTTCTATCTTGAGAAGGTTTCCGGCAATCCGTCCGTACTGGAGATTGTCGAACGTCTGGCCGACGCCGACCGGGAGGATGCGCCCAAGCTGACCTTTGAGGAGACGGCGGAGGGCTGGCGGCTTGCCGCTTGATCGAAGAGGGGATTTCGTCATGCCGACGAACAGCATGTGCCGGAGATGGTGGCCGCCTGACCATGCTACTCGTCCAGGCCTGGAAAGGAGAACAAACATGAGCACCGCATTCGAGAGCATCAAACGCGGACTGTTGGAAGCCATTGAACACGCCGAGGGTCGTGCCCCGGCGACTCGCGTCCATCGCCCATGCCCGGTCGACGTGAAAGCACTGCGCACCAAGGTAGGCATGAGCCAGGAGCAGTTTGCCGCACGCTTCGGCTTTTCCACTGCAACCCTTCGCCACTGGGAGAGGGGCGACCGTGCCCCGCATGGCCCAGCGCTGGTGCTGCTGAACGTCATTCAGCACAACCATGCCGCCGTCATCGAGGCCCTGACGGCCTGACCGAGCACCATCGCCGCGCCTAGGTCGGCCAACCGAAAAGCGGGACACCTTCACCCGCCTGGCGCGGCGCCCCATTGAAGGGCGCTTGAAGGAGCGCAGATTGGCAATCAGGATTCCTCCGTCAAAGACGCCGACAGCCGGCACCTTGCTCACGAGCGCTCGTAATGTCGCCGACGAGTGGTATCAGCCGACACCAGCTAAGCAGGGGCCGCAGTGGCGTCTGTGGGCAAATTTGCCAGCTGTGGAGTTGTGGCAAGCGATCACTTTGTCTTGCGGCATTGAGCCGAAGTACTACCTGGGTGACGCAGATCCTGAATTTGAGCTTCGGATGCGGATCGCCATCGGCAACGGGTTAGGAAAAGGAGACCGGCCGCATTGTGCGCTGGTAACGTTGAGGGACGTTGCTCGTCTGGCACATCGTTGCGGCTGGACGTTGCCCCCTGAGTTTCCGCAGCCAGTGGTGGAGCAACCCAGCATTGCAGGCGTCAAGCTTTCACCGGAAGAGGTAGAGCACGGCGATGTTGGGATGGTGGCAACGCCGGCCGCCGAGAGACCCGCTCGCGCCGATGATGGGGCGCAGGCCCTCTCGAAGGCAGAGGAGATCCTCGCCAACGAGCCGTATCAATCGGCGCCCGTGGACGCAGTCCCGACGGCCCGAAGCAATCCACTTACTTCCGTGATCACCAAAGCACGCTCCTCTGCATTGAATGCAGAGGATCCGTCCAGTGTCTGGGCGGAGTTGGTAAAAATGGCCGAATCTCCGAATCGTCCAGGCCCCTTGATCGGGTATGCGGAGGGCGAAGGCATCAAGTATCAAACCGAGAAAGGCGTCCAATTCCTCACTCGCAAGAATTTCGGGGATCGCGAGATGCGCGCGCGTAAGCGCGCCAGTGCTCGCTAACACTCGCTAAGCCGCGCACCTATCGGAAACACTCATATCGGAGCATAGATTGCGAATCGTCCCATTCAGCACATGGAGCGATTCACATGCAAACCAAGCACTTCCCCACCTCGACCTTTGCTAAAAGCATCGGTTACCAGTCCGCCAGCATCCGCACGGCGGTCTGGCGCAATGGTCATTTCAACGGCATCAAGCCGATCAAGCTCCCAAACGGGCGCCTGCTCTGGCCTGCGGATTCCGTTGAACGTCTGACCTCCGGCTCCTCCAGCTAACAGGGGGTGCCATGACCGACAATAAAAAGGGCCGCTCCAACGAGAGCAGCCCCAAAGACGATTTCACCCGTAATCATAGGCCTCCCGCTGTCACTGGGCAATGCGCTGAAGTGCTTGAGCTTCGGCGCAAAGAGGGCAGCGTTCTGTCTTTCCGCCTGACCGCAGAGCTTGCGATTCCCGAGGCTGCCGCCCGCGTGCATGAGCTGCGCGCCTTGGGCTTCCACGTTCAAACTACACTCCTCTCGCAAGTCGAGTTTCGTGGTCGGATCCGCCGCAACGTGGCGCGCTATAGCCTCGGTATCCCTGCCTGGCCCGCGCCAGGCTTCCTGGCGGAGAGGGGCTCGAATGAAGCCGCCCATTAAGCAGAAGACCGCGAAGAGAGGGCGGTCGGGGGACCAGGCTGCTCAACGCTATGAGGCCTTGAAGGCGGGGTTCCAGCGAGTAGGCCTGACCCCGGCCGAGTACGCACGGGCATGCCGTCGCGCAGCCAGGAAGGCGGGCCTGTAGCTATGGCCATGGCGATCTTTTCAATAGTTCCGGTTGAGGTCTGGGCAGACAAGCGCCTGACGCTCAAGCAGATGCGCGTCCTTGGCGTGCTCTTCTCGTTCCGAAACAAGAATACGGACATCGTATGGCCTTCGCGTGCGCAGATCGCTGAACGCTGCGGCATGAGCGTGTGCCACGTTTCGACGGCAACTACCGACCTCGAGCGCTTGGGCTGGCTGCGCAAAGACGGCAAAGGCGGCTACTCGAAATCGACCCGTTACGCCATCACGGTGCCCGACTTGATTGACGTGGAAACGGTACCCAAAACCGGAACGGTTCCGGATAACGGAACGGTTCCGAAATCAGGTACGGGAGGGGTACCGGAATCGGGTACACGCTTGCGGGTACCGGAATCGGGAACGGGCAAAGAACAGACCATAGAACAGACCAGTGAACAGACCAAGGTAGGGGACAAGCCCCCTGTCTGCAGCAAAGCTGCCGACCCTTGCCCGCATCAGTCGATCATTGATCTGTATCACCAGGCTCTGCCGAGTGGTCGCCGTGTCCGGTCCTGGACTGACACCAGAAAGGCAAAACTCCGCGCCAGGTGGAAGGAGGAAGCGGAGCGCCAGAGCCTCGATTGGTGGGTCAAGTTCTTTGACTACATCGCCAAGTCCGACTTTCTGACGGGCAAGACCTCAACGCCGGGGCGCCGTCCGTTTGAGATCGACCTGGAGTGGATCGTCACACCTTCGAACTTCGTGAAAATCCTCGAAGGCAAGTACGAGAACGGGCAGGCGGCGATCACACCCGAGGCACCGACTCAGCAGGAAGCAATGTTCCGGGGATGCATCTGATGAACGCTCCCGACCTTCGCAACCTGCCGCCCCACTCCCTCGAAGCGGAACAGGGCCTGCTTGGCGCCGTCCTGGTTGATGGGGCGCGAGTGCTCGACCGCATCGAGGGCACAGTGACCGCTGCGGACTTCTACCGGGCCGACCATCAGACGATCTTCGCCACCGCCAAGGCACTGCATGACGCGGGCAAGGCGGTGGATCTGCTCACCGTCCTCGATGCCCTGGAAGCCAGGGGCGAGGCAGACCGCGCCGGCGGCTTGGGCTACTTGGGGGAGCTGGGCAACGGCGGATTCCTTGCGGCGAACGCCCGCAGCTACGCCGGCACGATCCGGGAGCGGGCCACCCTGCGGGGCCTGCAGCAGACGGCCGCCGACATTCTGGCCGCCTGCTCCATGCCCGCCGGCCGCTCGCCTGCGGACATCGCTGCGCAAGCCGAGGCCAGCATGCAGGCCCTGGTCGATCATTCCGATACCGAACCTGCACGCCTGCAGGATGTGCTCTGCGATGTGCTCGGTGACGTGCAGGAACGGATGGAGCGGGGAGGGCGCATTGCAGGCCTTTCTACGGGCTTTGGTGGCTTCGACGGAATGACCGGAGGCCTTGAGCCCGGGCAGCTTGTGATCGTTGCTGCAAGGCCCTCTGTGGGCAAGACGGTTGTTGGCTGCAACATCGCTGCCCATGTCGCGACTGGCGGCTCACCGGTGTTGTTCGTCACCTTGGAAATGACCCGCCGCGAGATCGCCGCTCGCATCCTGGCCGCACGCTCCGGTGTGACGGTCCAGGCGATGCGTGCCGGCACCAGCGAGCGGAACGACTGGGACCGGATGAATACCGCGGTCGCCTCCTCTGCCTCCTGGAAGCTCTTCATCGACGACACCCCGGCGGTGAGTGTCGCCTATGTCCGTGCGAAGGCTCGCAGCATCCAGCGCACGCACGGGCTGGGTCTGGTGGTGATCGACTACCTGGGCTTGATGCGGGGCACGGGCGACAACAGGGCGCAGGAGGTCGGCAGCATCTCCCGTGGGCTGAAGGCCCTGGCCAAGCAACTGCAGGTACCAGTGGTCGCCCTGGCCCAGCTCAACCGTGCCAGCGAGGGGCGACTGGACAGGAAGCCCACCCTGGCCGACCTGCGCGACTCCGGCGAGATCGAGCAGGACGCGGACATTGTCGCGATGCTCCACCGCGAATCCATGCACCGCGAGGCGCCGGAATGGGAAGGGCTCGCCCAGCTCTTGATCCGCAAGAACCGCAACGGCCCCACCGGTGAATGCCTGCTGGCCCTGGATGGTCCGCGCATGCGCTTCACCGATTACCACGGCCCTTGTCCGGTTGCCGCTCGGCCGGAAAAGCCCGCCCAGCGGAAAGGGTTTGAGGCGTGATGGACGGCGCCAAATCGATACGAAGCCACTGAAAAATCAGAAGGGAATCACTCATGACCAACAAGCGAATCCCGCCCGCAGCCTGGAAGCCAGGCGAGTCAGGCAACCCCCGCGGAAAGCCGAAGGGCGCTATCAACAAGACCACGCGCTTGGCCTTGGAGCTGTTCGAGGGCGGCATCAAGAACATTGCCGAGGTCGTCATCAAGCAGGCCAAGGACGGCGACCTCACCGCGGCGCGCCTCGTGCTCGACAAGCTGGTGCCGAACGCCCGGGAGCGCGCCGTAGAGCTGCCTGGACTGCCCAGCACAGAGAGCCCGGCAGGAGTGGCGGACGCACAGGCCGCCATCCTTCAGGCCGTTGCCGCTGGCGATCTGACCCCGGGCGAAGCCGCGACCCTATCCGGGATCGTCGAGAACCGCCGCAAGGCCATCGAAACCCAGGAACTTGAATTGCGCATCCAGGCGCTGGAGGATCGTCCATGAAGGCAACGAAGAATCGGATTGCGTCGCTCGAGAAGCGCAGGCCGCGGCCTGTACTCACGGTGGCGGGGTGGGATGCCCGAATTGACGCCCTTCTCCGCAAGTCCGGCACGACGCTCGCCGAGCAGCTAAACATCCATGGCGGTTGGCACCGCTTCAAGGCAGCAGTCAGGGCCGCATGTGCGGCCAGAAAGGAGTCCTGAAATGTCCGTCCAGTCCTTGCATAAGCGTGTGCGCCGGCTGTCTGTGGAAGCCTCGCCAGCCATGTCAATCGCTGAGCGCCTCCGTAGCTCTCGGCAGGATGAGGCTCGTGAGGCCCCTGCTGATCGCCTCGCCCGCCTGGAGGCAATGAAGCCTTCAAAGCTCCGGGATCGGCTTATCCGGGCGTATCGCCGCCAGATCGAGGGGGCGAAGTGATGGCGCCGATAGAGCTGGCTGGAAGGCTCCCCGAAGCCATCCGCCGCGCATTGATCGAGGCCTCCCAGTTAGGGGCGCCCGACTCACTGGAGCGCCGCTGCGCGATCAGGGGCTGAGTTACACGCAGATCGCCAGGGCCTGCGAGATGCCGAGATCGACGGTTGCCTACATCTGCCGTGGAGATCGGCGATGTCAGACGCCTGCCAGATATTCGACGGTGGAGCGATAAGAGAACCCGGCCGAGCGCCGGGTTTGTCGTTCTGGAGGGGGTGCGCGTGCCGCTTCTCGCGCTCTGTACTGTGCAGGTGTTGCAAACGGAGTGCCTGCACATGACCAAGCTAACCCTATCCGAGGTGGCCAAGCGCCTCGGAATCCATCGAACCACGGCCGCCCGCATGGTTGGCCGCAATGAGATCCCGGCTATTCGCCTTCCATCCGGTGCTGTCCGCGTTGATGAGGCCGAGTTTCAGACCTGGCTGTCGTCCCACCGCACCCTTCAACTGGAGTCCGCGCCCATGAATCCCCCCCTCAAGCTCAGCGCTCACCTAGAGCAACTTGAGCATGAAATCGCCCTTGCCGAGCGGGCGATTGCCGATGCAGTGAAGAAGGACCACGCCGCCGGTGTCGAGCTGGCCCGCGCTCCGAGCAATCCTGATGCGCTGAAGGCAGCTCGAGAGGCTGCCCAGCAGGTTGCCGCGCTGAATGCTGACCTCGACATGTTGCGCAAGGCGCGCGTTGCAGCGGCCGAGGCCGACAACGCGGAGGCGCAAGAGGCCGCCCGCGCCAAGGCCATCGAACACATGACTACGCTCGAAACCCTCTTGGCTGAGCGCCGGGAGGCCGCCGAGCGTATTGATTCTGTTCTGGCCGATTTCAAGGCGGCCATGGGCGCTTGGCGGGATCTGGGGCGTTCCATCGCGGAAGAAGCCGGAGGCTTTTTCAAGCTCACCCTCGATGGTCGCCGGCTGCATGAGTGCCATGGAGGTGCCGCCGCAATGGTGGATGCCGCCCTCAACCCGCTCGCCGCTGAAATCGACGACGCGCTCCATGGGATCAACAGCCACCTCTGCATGAACTTCAACTACATCCGGCATGCGGCCGGCCAGCCCGAACTGGTGGCCGTGGCTGCAGACAGCTCTGGCGATGTTCTTCGCGCCCGCGTGCGGGAGATCGCCCGTCAGCGGGGTCTGCTGCAATGACCAACCTGAGCACGCTCTACGACGCTCCGTCGTCCGTAGCGGCCGGGGTCAGCGAGGCGCAAGCGGCTCCTCAGGCCTCGGCGCTCTCCGCGCTCTACGATGCTCCCACTGACCCCGCGCCGCAATCTCGAGCGCCTGAGACGCCCAACCCCCGCAGCGAGCCTGCACCGCAGCCCCAGGCCGAGAGAACGCAGGAGGGGCGAGCCCAGCAAGCGTTCTACGGCCAGCCGGAAGAGGTGCCGGCCGTCGAGGTGCCCGAGAACATCAAGGCCATGCGGGAAGCCGATGGCGCCCGCCAGATGTACTCACCCCAGGGGACCTACTCGGCCGTACTGCCCGATGACATGTGGGCGGGTGATGAAGCCGCGCAGGCCATCCCCGAGCCGGTGCAGCGCGCCGCCATCTCGGAGCTGCGCTAGATGGCAGCCGACGTGGCGATGTCGCACGACGACGTGCGCGCCCTGCAGGGGATCGCCCGGCGGATCACCGCGGAGCCGACCGAGGCCGAGCGTATCGCCTGGCGCGAGCAGGCCGTCACCCGCCTGAATCAGACCTATGGCACCGGCGCCGCCCAGGCCTTCCGGGACGCCCGGGCCTTCATCGCGCAAGACTCGCGCCGCGCCAAGATCCTCGACGCCAAGGGCTTGGGCGACCACCCCGACACTGTGCTCATGGTGGCCCGCCTGGCTCGGCAGGCACGCATTCAAGGGAAGCTGAAATGACCGAAGAACAATGGGTCCCGCCCCTTACCCAGGGTGGGGCGCAGTCAAGGGCGCGCCTTGCTTTGCATCTTGAGAGCCAAGGAATGGCGCTTGAGGACGCACTCCGCGAGGGTGACACGCTGATCGCGTGCCGCCGGGCCTTCGGCCAAGAAGCCTCATTCGATGAAACCCCGGACGCGGCCGTCAGGCCCGATCCGTTACAGCAACTGGTGACGAAATGACAATCCGCGACGTGAATCTGATCTACAGCCGGGCCCAAGCGGTCCTCCTGGCTGGTGACACGGCATCCACCAACATCTTTGACGCGGGCAGCATCCCGACATCCGACATCCGACATCGGTCTCGGGGCGGAGGACGTGTTTCTCAGCGTCATCTGTAACACGACCGCCTCGGGCGGCTCGGCGACGGTGCGGGCCGTCCTGCAGGACTCGGCGGACGGGGTGAATTTCACCGATGTCATTGCCGGCGCTGTGTTCCCGGTAGCCAGCGTTATTGTCGGCGCGGTGCTCCTGCAGATCCCGTTTCCTACCCGGCTGCGGCGTTTCACCCAAGTGGTTTATCGAGTGGGCGTAGCACCATTGACTGCCGGCAGGTTCGATGCGTTCGTCAGCGTCGAAGTCCAGCGCAACATCGCCCGCGCAAGCGGCTTTTCCGTTCTCTGAGAGGGGACGAGACATGAGGCGCATGCTTGAGAAGCTCAACGAATTGGAACAGGTTCTCCGTCCGTTGTTTCGAATGATCGCTATCGCGCTTCTGGTAGCTATCTGGCTGGAGGCACGAGATGTAGCGGACCAGGCTGACGATGCTAGGCGGAGCGCGGCAGAGGCGGCGGATCTGGCCGCAGCCGGAGGCAGCGTGGCGGACGCTGACGCCCCGGAGTTGGGCGGAGGCGTTGCTGCAGATCAGGCGCTGGGCGTGCGCGAAGCTGGACGGCGCGGCGGCGAATGATCCGAGGTGGTGATGCGTAGCACATCGGCCTGGTGACGTAGTTCTTTGACATTCCGGCGGGGCGCGAGGAAGATCTTTCCAGGGGGCTGTGACGCTGGCGTGCGTTTGTTGCGTGGATTGCGAGATGCTCAATGACAAACCAACGAATATTCAGATGAGCATAAAGACAACCGTATTGACCGCCGCGCTGTTGATTGCGGCGGGAGGAAACGCATTCCTCTACTACAAGCTGCACAAGGTTGAGAATGAGCCTAGACCTGTCGTGACCGTCGTCGAACGCGAGCAACCAATTGTTATGCGGACTGAAGGTGGACTTCTCGAAGTCAGCTCGATCAAGGCAAATGAGACTTTTTCGAGAGGAGTGATCCACACGCTCGCCGGGCTGGAAACGGTCAAGACCCACAGCGAAATCACCGTGCCGGTCGTCTTTCGATATCAGATCCAACTTGCCAAGGAGTGGAAGTTCCTGCGGCGCGGCAATACTGTCGCTGTCGTGGCGCCTGCGGTAAAGCCGTCGTTGCCTGTTGGCATCGATACGGCCAAGTTGAAGGCGGAGGCGAAAGGGCCGCTGGCTGCGTTTCACGAAAAGGAAGAGCTAGAAACGCTTCATCGCACGATTTCACCCGCACTTGCGGAGCATGCGATCGCTCCTAGGTACATTGCGCTTCAGCGTGATGCTGCGCGGCAGACGGTTGCAGAGTTTGTGCGTAAGTGGGTCTTGAAACAGCCCGACTGGAAGAGTGGGGAAAAGGTCATGGTTAGGGTCTTCTTTGAGGACGAACCGATCAGCGCCCTCGCTTCAGAGGGGTTTTCACCGGTTGCGCTAAAGGAGGTCGTCGACAATTAGTTGAGCGGCCTGAGGCTATTTTAGAAACTACACCGCAGTTGGGCGCCCGCTGGTTTCAGCTTCAGGAACTGGCGCGAGCCCGTGGCATCCTGGCCTTCTCCAACAACTATGCGCTGTATGCGGACATGAGCAGCCGGGTGGCGCGTGTCCTGGCGGACTTCACACCAGCCATAGAGATCTACAGCATCGACGAGAGCTTCCTGAGCCTGGAGGGGCTGACCGCTCCGCCTCTCGAGATCGGCCGGCAGATTCGGGAGCGAGTGGCGCGAGCTGCTGCGCTCATCGCTGCTATGGATCAGATCAACGAGCGGTGGGGGGGAGCGTTCGGCCGCTGGCCACCGGCTTCGGTGGTGACTGGCGGATGAGGCGGGAGAAGCTGTCCCCTGCGTGGACGACGACTTGGGACGAGCTGCCGCCAGCCTGGGCAAAGTGAGCCGCCTATCGCCAGCGGTAACCCTTGCCCTGCATACACTGGTTGACCAGGGTTTGCTGTTGCTCAGCAGGGATCTTGTTCAGGCCAATCTGATACTTGCACTCGGATAGAGATGTTTGGGTTGCGTCGGCGGAAACACCGTCTTTCTTCCAGGAGCCACGCGGCGCGGCACAGCCTTGAATCGAGATCAGGAGGAGAAGGGCGGTGATAAGGCGAGCTGCGATGGGCATCTGTGTGTTCGAGTGGCAACTGGGGTGAAGTGTTGGGCAATGCTACTTCCTCATGATCCATCACAAGCACCCGGGAGATCAGTGAATGGCGGCACACCTTCCGTGGCAGATAGTCATTGCCTGCGCCAAGAACGCATGCCTCGCCGGGGGCGGCCTATGCGGCGGGATCTTGCACGGATTTTCTGGAATCCTTCCCCTGTCCTTCCCTGGCTCCCGAAAAGCACAAGGCCAACCCCGGAAGGTTGGCCTAAGTGCTTGATGTTGCTGGTGGGCCCAGCAGGACTTGAACCCGCGACCAAGCGATTATGAGTCGCCTGCTCTAACCAACTGAGCTATGGGCCCGAAAGGGGAACGCAGCGGGCCGCCCCGCCATGGTGGGACGGCCCGTGAGGTCAGGCCTCGTTGTCGAGGAAGCTGCGCAGCCGCTCGGAACGGCTGGGGTGGCGCAGCTTGCGCAGCGCCTTGGCTTCGATCTGGCGGATGCGCTCGCGGGTGACGTCGAACTGCTTGCCGACTTCTTCCAGCGTGTGGTCGGTGTTCATTTCGATACCGAAGCGCATGCGCAGAACCTTGGCTTCCCGCGGCGTGAGGGAGTCGAGGACTTCCTTGGTGGCGTCGCGCAGGCTGGAATACAGGGCTGCCTCGGCCGGGGCCAGGGTGGCGTTGTCCTCGATGAAATCACCCAGGTGCGAATCGTCGTCATCGCCGATCGGGGTCTCCATGGAGATGGGTTCCTTGGAGATCTTGAGGATCTTGCGGATCTTCTCCTCGGGCATTTCCATCTTCTCGGCCAAGGTGGCAGGATCGGGCTCGTTGCCGGTCTCCTGCAGGATCTGGCGGGAGATCCGGTTCATCTTGTTGATCGTCTCGATCATGTGCACCGGGATGCGGATGGTGCGGGCCTGATCGGCGATGGAACGGGTGATGGCCTGACGGATCCACCAGGTGGCGTAGGTGGAGAATTTGTAGCCACGGCGATATTCAAACTTGTCCACGGCCTTCATCAGGCCGATGTTGCCTTCCTGGATCAGGTCGAGGAACTGCAGGCCGCGGTTGGTGTATTTCTTGGCAATGGAGATCACCAGGCGCAGGTTGGCCTCGGTCATCTCGCGCTTGGCGCGGCGGGCCTTGGCTTCGCCGGTGGACATCTGTTTGTTGATGTCCTTGAGTTCCTTCAGGGGGATGCCGATGCGGGCCTGGAGGTCAATGAGCTTCTGCTGCTCTTCGAGAATGGCCGGCTGCATGCGGATCATCACCGGTGCATTGCCCGGGCCGGCGGAGATTTCGGCCTTCAGCCAGTCCAGGTTGGTTTCGTTGCCCGGGAAACTCTTGATGAAGTGCTGCCGCGGCATGCCGGCCTTGTCGACGCACAGGCTCAGGATCTTGCGTTCGTGGCTGCGGGCCTGATCCACCATGTGGCGCACGGCGTCGCACAGGCGTTCTGTGGTGCGTGCAGTGAAGCGGATGTTCATGAGCTCGTTGGAGACCTGCTCCTGGAGCTTCATGTAGGTCTTGTCCTGGTAGCCCTTCTTCTGGAGGGCGACGGCCATCTTGTCGTAGAGGCCACGCAGGGTGGTGAAGCGTTCCAGCGCGTCGGCCTTGAGCTTGATCAGGGAGGCCGACTGGGCGCCGGCGCCGCCATCGTCTTCCTCTTCGTCGGCTTCGTCGGCTTCGTCTACTTCAAGGTCGTCGCTTTCGGCAAGCTCTTCAATGGCTTCAATCGCATTCGGGTCGATCAGGCCGTCGATGAGTTCGTCGATGCGCATCTCGTCGCGACCGATCCGGTCGGCGGCGTCGAGGATCTCCGCAATGGTCGTCGGGCAGGCGGAGATCGCCTGGATCATGTGCTTCAGGCCCTCCTCGATGCGTTTGGCGATTTCGATTTCGCCTTCGCGGGTGAGGAGTTCGACCGTACCCATTTCGCGCATGTACATGCGCACCGGATCGGTGGTGCGGCCGAATTCCGAGTCGACGGCAGAGAGCGTCTGTTCGGCTTCGGCTTCGGCCTGTTCGTCATCCACCACGGTGGGGGCGACTTCGGACATGAGGAGGTCTTCAGCGGCCGGCGCCACGTCGAAGACCTGGATACCCATGTCGTTGAAGGTGGTGATGATGGACTCGATCTGCTCGGCGTCCACGAGGTCGTCGGGCAGGTGGTCGTTGATCTCGGCGTAGGTGAGGTAGCCGCGCTCCTTGCCGAGGGCGATCAGGGTCTTGAGCCGGGTGCGGCGAACTTCCGCCTCTTCCGCCGAGGGTGCCTCGGCGATCATCGGGGCGAGTTTGTCCTTGACCTTCGCTGCTCGCGGCTTGGCAGGCGCTTTGCGCGGTTGTTTGGGCTTTTCCGTGGTCATGACTGTCCTCGATTGGTCGTCCGAGTTGTTGGTGTGTGACTTGTTCCGGCGTGTTCGCCGGGTCGCTTCGTATTGCTACGCACACCAAGTCTCGGTAGGCGAATTTCGCGAAACCGAAAATTATATTACGAATCCGATGCTTTGGCTCGGGTTTTGAGCTTCTCTTTTAGCGACAACAGTTCTGCAAGTCTTCGGCGTGCTGTGGGTTCAAGCCCGCTTTCACGGGCTCGGGTATTCAGGGCTGTGATTTCCTTCTCCACCAGCACAGACTCAAGTTTGTAGAGCGTGTCGTTGAACTGGGGTTCCAGCATTGCTTCGTCAAGGGGGGCATCGGCCAGTTGGCCGGAAATTCTCGCAAGCACCGGCGCGTGGGGAGTGTCACGGTAATGCTCGAGCAGGGCTCCGACCCCGTGGGTGGGCAGTTCGCCAACACTCATGGCGTCGGTCATGGCAATCAGCGCCAGGCCCTCCGGTGTGTCGTGGGGGAGCAGGTCGATGGGCAGGCGGGCCGTCCATACGGGGTGCTGGATCACGAGCTTGAGCAGGGTCTCGACCGGGTTTGACGGCGCCTGGCGAGGCGCGAGACGGGGGAGATCCCGGCCGAAATTGCGACGTCCGCGAAAGCGCCCATCGGATCCGGCGAAGTCGCCTTCCGAGGCTGGCGGATCGAAGCGCCGGGGCGCGCTGGCGGGTTTCAGGCCGAAGGCCTGCTCGACTTCCGCCTGGGTGAAGCCGGCGGCTTCCGCCAGCATCTTGATGACCTGCAGGCGCAGCAGCGGAGCGCCGATTCGCGTCACCAGCGGCTTGGCTTCGTGGATCAGCTTGGCGCAGCCTTCGGCCGTGCCCAGGTCGATGTCCTTGCGGAGTTCGGCCAGCAGGAAGTCGGCCAGGGGCTGGGCGCGGGTCATGGCGGTGCGGAAGGCGTCGGGGCCTTCGGCACGGATGAAACTGTCCGGGTCGTGCTCTTCGGGCAAGAAGAGGAAGCTGAGTGCCTTGTTGTCGGCCAGATGTTCGAGGCTCACTTCCAGGGCACGGCCGGCGGCGCGGCGGCCGGCGGCGTCACCGTCAAAGCAGAACACAATCCGGTCGGTGAGACGCAGGAGCTTCTGGATGTGGTGGGGGGTGGCGGCCGTGCCGAGAGTCGCGACCGCATTGCCTACCCCGAACTGGGCCAGGCCAACCACATCCATGTAGCCTTCGACGACGAGCACGCATTCCTGCTCACGCACCGCCTGGCGTGCCTGGACCAGGCCGTAGAGTTCGCGGCCCTTCTCGAAGATCGGTGTCTCGGGTGAGTTCAGGTATTTGGGCTCGCCCTTGCCCAGCACCCGGCCGCCAAAACCGATGACGTTGCCGCGCTGGTCCTGGATGGGGAACATGATGCGGTCACGAAAGCGGTCGTAGCGGCGGTTCTGTTCGTTTTCGAGCACCAGGCCGCATTCGAGCAGCTGGGCGGCGCTGTAATCGGAAAAGGCGGCCTGCAGGGCCTGCCAACCTTCCGGGGCGTAGCCGAGGCCATAGCGGGCGGCGATCTCGCCGGTCAGGCCGCGCCCCTTGAGATAGTCGATGGCCACCGGGCTGCGCTTGAGCTGTTCCTTGTAGAAGCGGGCCGCCTGGGCCATGACTTCGGTCAGGGATTGCTCCTTGGCCCGGTCATGACTGGGGGTGAAGTCGTCTTCCGGGACTTCCATGCCCACCGTACCGGCGAGCTCCTTCACGGCATCGATGAAGCCGAGGCCGTTGTATTCCATCAGGAAGCTGATCGCGCTGCCGTGCACCCCGCAGCCGAAGCAGTGATAGAACTGCTTGGTGGGGCTCACCGAGAACGATGCGGACTTCTCGCCGTGAAATGGGCAGCAGGCAAAATAGTTTGCCCCGCTCTTCTTGAGCGGCAGGTAGCGTTCGATGACCTCGACGATATCGACGCGGGCGAGAAGATCCTGAATGAAGGATTGCGGAATCATGATGTCCGGGCGGCGCGCCGGGGCGCCATCCCCATGAATCCTAGTTGCCGAGCCGTGATTTGACCAGTCTGGAAACCTCGGCCATGTCGGCCTTGCCGGCGAGCTGGGGCTTGATTGCCGCCATCAGCTTGCCCATGTCGGCCGGGGTGCTGGCGCCCGTGGCGGTGGCAGCCGCGTCGATGATGGTGGTGATCTGTTCGGTGCTCAGGCCGGCGGGCTTGTAAGCGGTCAGTACATCGATCTCAAAGCGCTCGGCACTGGCCAGGTCGAAGCGCTGGGCGGCCTCGTACTGGGCGACGGAGTCCCGGCGTTGCTTGAGCATCTTGTCTACCACGGCGACGACCGCGGCGTCGTCCAGTTCGATCCGGTCATCCACCTCGCGCTGTTTGATGGCTGCCAGCAGCAGGCGCAGGGCGGACAGGCGTGCGCTGTCCTTGGCGCGCATGGCAGCCTTCATGTCGTCGGAGATTTGAACCTTGAGTGACATGGACGGAGTTCCTTGGCGATGGGGTTGGCGTCGTCGGGCTTGCAGGGCGCGACGGAAAAGCACAAACGCCACGCGCTCGCGCAGAAATAGCGCGTATCGCGTGGCGGTCGGGAAGCGTGTACTGGGGTGTCGCTTAGTACATCTTCGGGGGCAGGGTCTGGCTGCGCAGGCGCTTGTGATGGCGCTTCACTGCGGCGGCGAGCTTGCGCTTGCGCTCGGCAGTGGGCTTCTCGTAGAACTCGCGGGAGCGAAGCTCAGGCAGCAGGCCCACTTTTTCAATGGTGCGCTTGAAGCGGCGGATGGCAACTTCAAACGGCTCGTTTTCTTTGACGCGAATACCCGGCATTGCGTGCTTCCTCGAAAATTCTTTGGACGGAAAAACGATGAGTATAACCAAGTCGCCCGGGTCTACCAAGTCCACTTTTCGCTTTGTTGGCAGCATCAAGGTAAAATGCTGATTTTTCTGCGGAAGTGCCATGCGCGTTCTGGGTATTGAATCCTCCTGTGATGAGACGGGGGTCGCCATCTACGATACGGAGCGGGGCCTGCTCGGGCATCGCCTGCATTCCCAGATCGACCTCCATGCAGCCTACGGGGGGGTAGTGCCCGAGTTGGCCTCCCGTGACCACATCCGCCGTCTGCCCTTGCTGCTGGCAGAGGTGCTGGAGGCCACCGGGCTGGCCGTGACCGATATCGAGGGCATCGCCTATACGGCGGGCCCTGGTTTGGCGGGCGCCCTTCTTGTCGGCTCGAGCGTGGCCGAGGCGCTTGGCGTGGCCCTGGGGGTGCCCGCCCTGCCGGTGCATCATCTGGAAGGGCATCTGCTGTCGCCGCTGCTGTCGGCGACCCCGCCGACATTCCCTTTCGTGGCCCTGCTGGTCTCGGGTGGGCATACCCAGTTGATGCATGTTGCCGGGGTTGGCGATTACGCCCTGCTCGGCGAGACCGTGGATGACGCGGCCGGCGAGGCCTTCGACAAGACCGCCAAGTTGATCGGCCTGCCCTATCCCGGCGGCCCGGCCCTCGCCCGGCTCGCGCTGAGCGGCACGCCCGGGCGCTTCAAATTGCCGCGGCCGATGCTGCATAGCAAGGACTTTGACTTCAGTTTCAGCGGGCTCAAGACGGCCGTGCTGACGACGGCCGGCGCGGAAGGCTTCAGCGAGGCGGACAAGGCCGATCTGGCCGCCGAGTTCCAGGCGGCTGCGGTGGAGGTGCTGGTGGCCAAATCCATGGCAGCGCTCCGGCACACCGGCCGTCGGCAGTTGGTGGTGGCCGGTGGGGTGGGGGCCAATCTGGCACTCCGTGCAGCCCTTGATGAGGCGGCCGCTCGGCGCAGGGCAAAGGTCTTCTACCCCGAGATGGAACTCTGCACCGACAATGGCGCCATGATTGCGTTTGCCGGTGCCCTGCGTTTCATGGCGGGCGAGCGGGGCGGAGAGGGGGGCGGCAAGTTTGCGGTGCGGCCGCGCTGGAGCCTGATGGACATCGCAGCGCCTCGACCGCCTGCCGTCTGAAAGGCCCGCTCAGGCTCCCGTTTTCTTGCCGCCGATCCGGCTCTCCTGGCCGGCAAGCAGGCGCTTGATGTTGTCCTTGTGGCGCCAGATCAGCAGCAGCGACATGATGCTGGATGACAGCACCCAGTACGGAGCGAGCCCGAGCAGGAAGGCCATGCCGGGGGCGGCCAGGGCCGCGCACAGGGCAGCAAGGGATGAGTAGCGGGTTGCGAACGCGATGCCGAGCCAGACGCCCATCGTCGCGAGCCCGAGCCACCCACTGGCGCCGAAGAGAACGCCTGCTGCGGTCGCAACGCCCTTGCCGCCACGAAAGCCGAGGAACACTGGAAATAAATGGCCAAGAAAGGCTGCCAGGGCAGCGGCGGGAACGGCAATCTGGCCGAGGCCTGCCGTGGGGGCAATCTGCTCTGCGAGGAAGACGGCCAGCCAGCCTTTGAGGCCGTCGCCAACGAGGGTGAGGATGGCGGCAAGTTTGTTGCCGCTGCGCAGTACATTGGTGGCGCCGGGGTTGCCTGAGCCGTAAGTGCGTGGATCTGCCATGCCGAAGAGCCGGCTGACGACGACGGCAAAGGGAATGGAGCCGATCAGATAGGCGGCGGCGAGCAGGAGCGCGAGTTGCATGCTTTTACGGTGGCGCGAGCTAGAATGGGCACGATTTTAGCCGGGACGGACGATGGATTTCATTTTTATCGAAGCACTGCGGGTCAAGTCCCGAGTGGGCATATATCCGCGGGAGCGGGTCACCGAGCAGACGCTGGAGTTGAATCTGACCTTTGGTGTGCCCGATGCGGCTGCCGAACATGACGATATAGCGGATACGATTGACTATGCGAAGGTCATTGAGCGCATTCGGGAAGAGCTGGGTAAGCGTCAGTTCAATTTGATTGAAACGCTCGGCGAATTCATCGTCAGATTGCTCTTTGAAGAATTTCGCGCGCCCTGGGTGAAGCTCGCCATTGCCAAGATCGGTGTGATGAAGGACGTCCGGCGGGTGGGTGTATTCATTGAGCGGGGGCGAGATGGTGCCGAGCCACCCGAACATGCACCCACTGCAGGTCTGCCTCGCTGAATCGGCAGGCCTGCAGCGGCGCGTTCTCAGGCTGCGGTGGCAGCGTCGGCACGCAGTGCGTCCAGGGGCTTGCCGGCAGCCAGCCAGTCAATGACCCATTGGGGTTTGCGGCCGTGGCCGGTCCAGCCGATGGCGGTGTTTTCCGGGTGACGGAACTTGATCACCGAAGCCGGTTTGGCCGCCTTTTTTGCGGCGGGCTTGACTGCAATCTTGCGCGGAGCGGAAGCGGGCTTTTCGGCAGTTTCCTGTCCAATCACTTCATTGAGGCTCATGCCGTGCTCGGCAGCGAGCTTCTGCATCCGCTTCAGCAAATCCTTCTTGGCCGTGTCCGAGCGACGGCGGATTTCAGTTTCGACCTTGGATTGAAGTTTCCGCAATTCGGAGAGGGATAGGGTGGAGAGTTCCATGGCGCTGTTTCCTTGGGTGTGTAGTGGCGGCAGAGATTGTGTTGGTCATGCCGTGAAATCGGCCGGATTGGTTCGGCCTTAATTTCGCCATTTATTCTGCCACTATAGACCGAAGATTTGGAAAGTGTTTTTTGTTCCAATTCATTCCAGGGCTACCGTCACCAGGCCTGGCTTAAGGTTCTGGAGGATGTCATGAGGGTGAACCCCGACAAGAAATCCTCGTTTTCCGCCATTGATGTAAATGAGTGGCAGATCGAGGATGCTCTTTTCCATGAATACGGGGAGAGCCTTGCGTGTCCCGAAGGGCGATGTTCCGCCGACCTGATATCCGGTGTGGCGCTGGGCTGTGGCGGGATCGCAGGGGCTGATGTGCTTGCGTCCGATCTGCCTGGCGAGTTCCTTGGTTGATACCTTTCTGTCGCCGTGCATCAATATGATCAAGGCTTGGCGGGATTCGTCCTCCATCACCAGGGTTTTCACCACGGCGTGCTCCGGGACATTCAATTCCCGGGCCGAGACCTTGGTGCCGCCGTGCTCTTCATAGGCGTATAGATGCGTGGAAAAGGCCGTGTGATGCTGACGGAGGAAACGGGTGGCCTGGGTTTCAGGTGCAGTCTGGTCTGGGCGTGACATGGCAGTAGTGGCAGGAGGGGGAATAGGCCGCAATCGGGTGCATTGCTCTCAGTGGTCGTGAACTTGAAAGAGTCCTGGCAGAGGCGCTTGATTGCCCGAGGGGTGGGCGTCTTCATGCTGCAATAGCCAGTGCTTTGCGCTGAGCAGGTGGCCGCCCCTTTCGTGGGCGAAACCGCCGGGGCCGTGCCGGGCAACGACTCGATGGCAGGGAATGACCAATGGAAACGGATTGTCGCCACAGGCCTGGCCGACTGCACGGGGAGCGCTTTCCACATTTCTTGCAAGCTCCCCGTAGGTGAGGGTGCGTCCACGGGGAATAAGGCCGATGGCGGCCCAGATGCGACGGCGAAATCGGGTGCCCCGCAAGGCAAGCGGCAAATCGAAGGGGGCATCGGGATCGGTCAGGTAGCGCTGGATCTGCCGCCTGGCTATTTCCGCAAGGGCATGGTCCGGCCCGCTGAGCGGATGCTCGGCGGGGAGAAATACGATGTCGTGGATAAACTCGTCCGAAACGCGGATGCCCAGTTTCCCAAATGGAGCGGGCATGACGAGGGAAAGTCCGGTGGTCGGCATTGCCGGAGAAGCAGTGGCAGGGCGCAAATACATGGGGCAATTCTGCGCCTGCCGCCAGCCTTGCCGCAAGTGCGTCAGCGCTTGCCCAGCAGCGCGTTCTTCAAGTCTTCATCAACGGGTTTGTCGCCAATCCAGATACGCAGGAGGGCGCGAAAGAAGTCCTCGCCGGGAATGTCCTTGCCGCGCGTTTCATTCCCGATGGAAAGCCGCGTGCCACTGGCGGGCAGCCAGTCGATGCGGACCTGGGTGCCGTTGGGGGCGGCGCGTATCCCGAGCAAGGTTGTGCGGAACTCATCCAGGCGGCCTTGCAGGTTGGCCAGATCCGCCTCACCATGATTTTTTCGGACCCCATCAATCAGGGCATTGGCGAAGTCTTCGGCACTGAGGTCGCGCAGGGTGGTGATCTGGATGCGCTTTGCACCGGTTCCGGTGATGGCGCTGACAGCGCTCTCGCTGCGTTTGGGCAGGTACAGACCGATGGTGTAAACCTTGAGCATGAAGCGGGTGCGCAAGCCTGCCCCGTTCAGGACGAGTTCGTTGCCGGCCACGCTGGCGCGATCGTCAATATGGGTGCCCGCGAGTTCGGTGGCGAGTGCGGGCTGCGTGGTGAGAAGGGCGGCGAGCAGGCTGCCGCGCAGGAATCGGTTCATGGCTGTCTCCTTGTGTGTGGATGTGCAAACGCCCGTTCCGTCGCCTTTGCATGCGATTTCGAACGGGCGTTTGAATCTTAGCCGGGAACGTGCCCGGCGGGGAGACTTTGAAGGACTCAGGCGCGCACGTGCCCTTCGCCGAAGACGATCCACTTCTGGCTGGTCAGGCCTTCCAGACCCACCGGGCCGCGGGCGTGGATCTTGTCGGTGGAAATGCCGATCTCGGCGCCCAGACCGTACTCGAAGCCGTCGGCAAAGCGGGTGGAGGCGTTGATCATCACCGAGGCGGAATCCACCTCGCGCAGGAAGCGCATGGCCCGGGTGTAGTTTTCGGTGACGATGGATTCGGTGTGCTGGGACGAGCAGGTGTTGATGTGCTCAATGGCTTCGTCGAGCCCGGACACCACCTTGATGGCGATGATGGGGGCGAGGAACTCCTCGGTCCAGTCGGATTCGACGGCGACCTTCAGCCGGTTCTCGGCCACGCCGGCCTCGCGCAGGATGGCCAGGGTGGCCGGGCAGGCCCGCAGCTCGACGCCCTTGTCGGCCAGCATGGTGCCGAGGGCAGGTAGCTGGGCCTTGGCGACGGCCGCGTCCACCAGCAGGGATTCGGTGGTGTTGCAGGTGCCGTAGCGCTGGGTCTTGGAGTTTTCGACAATGGCCAGGGCCTTGGCCGGATCGGCGAACTCGTCCACGTAAACGTGGCAGTTGCCGTCCAGGTGCTTGATGACCGGTACCCGGGCCTCGCTGGAAATGCGCTCGATGAGGCCCTTGCCGCCGCGGGGGACGATCACGTCCACGAACTGGGGCATGGTGATGAGCTCGCCCACGGCGGCGCGGTCGGTGGTCTCGATGACCTGGATGGCATGCTCGGGCAGCTGTGCCGCTGCCAGGCCGGCGCGCACGCAGGCGGCGATGGCCTGGTTGGAATGCAGGGCCTCCTTGCCGCCGCGCAGGATGGCCGCGTTGCCTGACTTCAGGCACAGGGCTGCGGCGTCGGCGGTAACGTTGGGCCGGGCTTCGTAGATGATGCCGATGACGCCCAGGGGTACGCGCATCTTGCCCACCGAGATGCCGGAGGGGCGGCGTTTCATGTCGGTGACCTCACCCACCGGATCGGGCAGGGCGGCGACCTGTTCGAGGCCCTGGGCCATGGCCTCGATGCCCTTTTCGGACAGGGTCAGGCGATCAATCATGGACGGCTCGAGGCCGTTGGCGCAGGCGTCCTCCAGGTCGCGCTGGTTGGCAGCGAGGAGTTCGGCCTTGCGGGCGCGGATCTCGGTGGCCATGGCGAGCAGGGCGGTGTTCTTGGCGCCGGTGGTCGCAGCGGCTACCGCGCGGGAGGCGGTGCGGGCCTGGAGGCCGACGCCTTGCATGTAGGTCTTGATGTCCATCGTGTGTGCTCTCGAATCGGTGGGCGGCGTTCAGCGCCGCGCCGGGGCCTGCGCCGCGCCGCGGCAGAGGCGCAGGCACAGTTGCAGGAACTCGTCCCACACGTCACCCGTTGTCAGACCCTTGATCATCCGGTCAATTCTTGCGGCGTGCAAGATCGCGGTGCGCAGGCTGGCGCTGGTAAGACGCTGGAGGGCGCGCTGGACGGCCTGTTTGCGGCGTTCCTCGAAGACCCGTTCGGCCTTGAACAGGCCCTGTAGGGGCTGGCCGTCGTCAACACCCGTGCGCAGGCGCGCGAGGGTGCGGATCTCGTTGGCCACGGCCCACAGAACCAGCGGTGGTGCCTCGCCTTCGCCTTTGAGGCCCTCCAGCAGGCGAGCGCAGCGCGCAGCATCGCCATCCAGCATGGCGTTGCGCAGCTTGTCCACGTCGTAGCGGGCCACGTTGAGCACGGCGTCGCGCACGGCCTCCAGGGACAATTCGCCGGGCGGGTGGAGCAGGCCGAGCTTGAGGATTTCCTGGTGGGCCGCCAGCAGGTTGCCTTCGATGTGATCGGCGATGAAGGCGAGGGCGTCCGGCGACGCCTTCTGCTGCTGGGCGGCGAGGCGGCGGGCCAGCCAGTCGGGCAGGCGTTCGCGCTCGGGGGCGTTGAGTTCGACGACCACGCCTGCTTCGCTCAAGGCGACGAACCATGCGGCCTTGCGCGTGGCCCAGTCCATCTCGGGCAGGGTGATCAGGGTGACAACGCCCTCGTCCAGGTGACGGGCGTAGCGCTGCAGGGCTTCACCGCCGTCGCGGCCGGGTTTGCCGTTGGGGATGCGCAGATCCACCAATTTGCTGGCCCCGAACAGGGACAGGTTGCCGGCGGCCGACTGCAGATCGGTCCAGCGAAAGCCCTGGCCGGCGACGAGCACCTCGCGTTCGGCATAGCCCTGCTTGCGTGCTGCCGCGCGGATGGCGTCGCCCGCTTCGAGAACCAGCAGCGGCTCGTTGCCATGAAGGACGTAGAGCGGGCCGAGGGGCTTGTCGAGCTGGCTGGTGAGCTGCTCGGGACGCAGGTTCACGGCTTGGGCGGGGCGTCCGGCATACGCGCAGATGACAGGCGGCGCATGAGCTGCTGCACCAGATCGCCCTGCATGTCCCGGTAGAGCAGGATCTCTTCCTGTTCCTTGGCCAGTACCTGGGAGTCATCGAAGGCCAGATCGCGGCGCAGCAGGATCTCGTTCGGCGCGATGACCTCCTGGCCATTCTTGTCCACCAGCCTGAAGCTGAAGCGCTGGCGGAGTTGGTACTCGCGCACCCGGCCCTGGGTATTGAGGGCCAGGATGGACTTTTCCTTGGCGTCGGCGAGAACCTCCAGGCGGACCGCGGCGTCCTCCTGCCGGGCCACGACCCGGGTGGTGCTGCCGGCCTGGATCTGCCGCCGGATGGCGGCGGCCAGCTCCGAGTACTCGTACATGCCCAGGTAGATGGTGTCGAAGGGCAGGGGGCGCGGCCCGCGGAGCTGGAAGCCACAGCCGGCGGCAAGTAGCGGCAGGGCGCCAAGGGCGGCGAGGGCGCGGCGGCGCCCGGGCTGGTGCTGGTGGCTCATTGACGGGCCTCCTCCTTGAGGCGCTGACGCTCTTTCTCGTAGGCGTCGTAGCCGGGCGGGGGGGCGTCACGGCTGATGTCGCGGCCCGGTTCGTGCTGGCGCCGGGCGTTTTCCTGCCGGATGCCCTCGTAGAAGTTGCGGTCCGGCGACGCGCAGCCGGACAGGAGGGCGACGGTAGCGAGAAGGGCAAGGCGAAGCATGAGCGGGTTCCTTTGTGGGATCAGCCGACGATATTGACCAAGCGGCCGGGCACTACGACGACTTTCTTCGCAGCACGGCCTTCGAGGAACTTGATGGTCGCCTCGAGATCGGAAGAGCACAC
>NZ_JAFLDT010000031.1 GCF_017302315.1 Zoogloea sp. | reverse complement strand
GATGAATCCACCCGCTTTCACCGATCCGGCGCCGATCCGGGCGGCACCGCCCAACCAACAGACCACGGCGACATCGGCTGGGAGACTCCGCGAAATTCGCTGTTTTCCGGGCTTGCCAAGGATGTTCCTCGGGCTATCTTTGCCTCGGAAACGGGTGCCGACGGGTGCCGCTTTCCATGCCGGGAATTCCATGCCTCCATCATTCCAGCACCGCCCGAAACGCCGCCCCACGCCAGTCGTCCGGGGAAATCGCGGGGTTGCCAGGCCTATCCGGACGGCCGCTCTGGTGTTTGTGGCGGTCGGAGGCTCGACTCTTGCGGCAACCGAACAGGTTCCGTCGCTTGGGATTTGCCCGGCGCCGAACGGCCAGATCGAACTGTCCTGGCATGGGGGCATGCTCCGGCCTTATCAAGTCGAGGTCAGCGAGGATCTCGTTTCCTGGACCGACTGCGGCTGCCTCCACATCGGAAACAACTCGGCCATCACGGCCCTGGTTCCGAAACCCGGGCTCCGGGGGTTTTACCGTCTGCGGGAGGGAGCGGTGAGGCCGGGCTTCGACCAAGTCGAAATGAGCCGGGGAGACGATCACTGCTACCCCCAATTCGCGGGTCCCGCGACCACGGTGGAACTCGGATTCGCCATCAACCTTTTCGGCGTCGCTCGCTCGTCTTGCTATGTGAATAACAACGGCAACATCACATGCGACGCACCCCTGTTCGTTTACACCCCGGAGAGCCTCATCAAAAAGCAGTCGGTGATGATCGCTCCCTTCTGGGCGGATGTGGACAGCCGCAACCCGCTCTCCGGCGTCACCCGCTTTTCCAGCCTTCCCGGCGTCGTCAACGGCCGCCAGGCATTCGGCGTCACATGGCGCGAAGTCGGCTACTTCAGCCAACATGTCGAGAAAACGAACACCTTCCAACTGATTCTCATCGAACGGGCGGACCGCAATCCGGGAGACTTCGACATCGAGTTCAACTACAACCGGATCGAATGGGAAACCGGCGACGCCAGCGGTGGCAGCTACGGATTCGGCGGCTCCGCGGCGCGGGTCGGCTGGACCAATGGCCAAGGGCTTTTCATGGAGTTCCAAGGATCCGGAACGTCCATGGCGCTCCTTGATCGGTTGTCCAACGATGATCCCAACCATGCGCAGGGCCTGATCTATCAGATGTGGAACAGCGGTGTACCGGGGCGCATCATTATTCCGGTGGTCAACGGCCTTCCCCAGACCGAAACCGGTTTGGATTTCTCCGTCAACGCCGGTTCGGATTTCAGCCTCATGGCGAGCGCCGGCCGGGTTTTCAACCTTAACGCCACGATGACCCCGACGGACACCACCGGCGTCACCTACACGTGGGTGCAGGAGAGCGGAACACCCGAAGCGGTCATCACCAACGGCAACACCCTCACCCCGACCATCCAGATCGCCGATACCGGCCAATACACGTTCCGCCTCTACGGTGTGAAACAGGGAACCTTCACCGCATCTTCGTCGGATGCGATCAATGTCGTCCACCCCGGGACCTTCGAGATCGCCACCGGATCCTATCAGCGCGCGTCCGCGGATCCCCTTTCGGTGCAGCTTTCCGACGCCTATGCCAAGTTCAACGGACAAAACGTGGCCACGGTGCTCTGGACCCAGACCGAAGGTGAGAAGGCCAGTATCCAGAACGCCAGCTCGATCAATCCGACTGTGGTGTTGCCGCACTCCGGCGTTTATCGGTTCAAACTGACCGCCACCACCAACCACAATCCGCCGTTTGTGAAAACGATGGAGACCTCGGTGATTCACGGCGATTGAAGCCGGTTCCAACCGAAAGTCGGCAGGAGATCGCACGCCTTCGCCGACCACTCCGCCCACTTCGCCTCCGACCACGGGCGGGGCCACTGCAACTTATCCCGGAGCCGCTCGACCCGTTGCCAGGCGTCGCCTAACACCGGAATGGGCAGCTTGGCCATCCCCGCAGCAATGGCGGAACCCATCGCCGCGCCATCCGCCAATAGAATCAGATCGCATCCGGCTTCAACCGCCTTGCGCGCGCAATCGGCCGGAGGAATGCCGGAAACCGCGGACACCTCAGCCAAATCCGCGCTGACAACGGCGTGATGATCGAAACCCAGGCGGTCCCGCAGCAGTTTGCCAACGACACCGGAAGCCATGGTGGCGGGCAGTCCCGATTCGATCCCGGCCATCTCCCCCGCCGCCATCCGGATCGCATCCAGTTCCGGCATCAGCGCGGTGTAGGGCAGCAGGGGGCCGCGTTGCAGGGTATCCGCATCATCCTCGCTGCGGGCCGCATTTCCGATGGGAAACCGTCCCGCGCAACACACCGCGCCGCGTTTCCTCAGCCAGCGGTTCCACTGCCCGGCATGGTCGATCACCCGCTGGGGATCCCTGCTCCACGCGCCCGCCGCACCGCCCGGATCGCCGAGATCCAGCACGGGTCCCAGACACATGTTGATACCTAACAAACCAAACATCTCGCCAGTCAGCATGCCGGCGGTTGCGGTCGTTTTCAAATCGCTATTTCCTATCAAATCCGCAGCCCCCGGCAGGACGGGACCTCCTCCCGCGGCCGCCAAACGCCTCGCGACTTCGAACCCCACCGCCACCACCGGCTGCCGCCCGCTCAGCTTCCGCAAGCTGTCAGTCAACGCGCGCATCTCCCGCGGCCCGGCACCCAATACGGCGTCGATCAGAAAACCGACCGGCTGCAAGTCCCTAACCAACCGTTCCTCGTCCGCCGTGAGCGTCGCCCCCGAAAGTCCCATCAGCATCAGGGCGCCATGCATTTGGATAGAGAGGGAGTTCTTCAGTTCTGAACCACCTTGACCCGCATAAAGCGGCGGGTGCTGGACCCGATGGCCGCAACGTCCTTCACCGTCACCTGCGTGCGGTCGGCCTGTGAAACGGCGGAAACCACCTGCGCATGTGAGAATCCGTCAGTCGAACTCCACACGGTAGTCCATGATCCGTCGAGGCCGGTGTTGGATTCAACCGTGTAGGTCAGCCCGGTGGTGAACTTTCGGACCGGAAATGCCAAAGTCATGTAGCGGGCACCCGGAGCGATTCCCGTCGTGCCGTTCACGGGAAGCGCCGGTTGCGCCGAGGTTGAAGGATTCCCGAAAAACGCGTATTCCTGCAGGTTGTTCAGCGCATCTCCGTCCCCGTTCTGGGTCATCGCGCTCAGATTGTTGGAAAACGTCGTGCGCGACGCCCAGGTGCTGTAGGTGTCAGAGGCGTTGACGGTCACAAGGAACGTGTCATCCACCGTGTTGCCCACGCTATCGGTCGCCCGGATTGTGATTGTGGTGGACCCGGTTTGACCGGACACCGGGGTCACGGTCAGATTGCCCGCGTTTAGGACGGCCGAGGCAAGGGCCGAATTGCTGTTGGAAACCACCGAATAGGTTAGGATCGAGGATTCCCCCGCCTGACCGGCCGGGAGGGGTTCCAGCGTGACGCTTTCGAAGAGGATCGAATAATCCGGCCACGACTGCCCGATCCCGTCCACAAACGACTGGAAAAGCGGGAGTTCGTTGAGCGCGCCACCCGCATCCCAGATCGGAAAATCCACAGGATCTCCGAAAATCTGGGCATTGCCAAAGGTGCCTTTCGTGACCCTGCCGAAAACCGTGAATCCTCCGTTCTGGGGATCCAGGGTATCCGAGTTGGCTCCCAGGCTGACAAACCACTGGCTGGTCGCGCTGTTGGGATCGCCTCCCAGTTTGGCCATGGCGATGGTCCCGAGCGTATTCGAAACCCCGAACTCATTCACCACCGGAGGATCGGTCGGAACGGATTCCAACCCACCGGTGCCAAAGCGAAACCCACCCCCTTGGATTACAAAACCCGGAACACTCCGGTGGATGATGGAATCGACGTAATCCCCACCATTCACATAATTGAGAAAATTCGCCCGGGTGGCAGGCGTTCGTTGGCTGAACAGCGCGAAGTCGAGCACCACCGGCGCCCCACTTAACGAATACCATGAGGTGAACCTCACCACCTGATCGTCGATCGCCTCGGTTCCAAAAACCTGATTGAGATTGACCACAATCGGCGCCACCTCAACGGTGGCCATATTGGCGATCGGCTGGTTGAGAACAGGCAGTCGTTTGGAACCGGCGTACGCCTGTGTCAGCAACGCGAGCACGGATAGGGCGAGAAGTTTCGATTTCATGGGATTGTTCGAACACGGAGGAGCATCGGGGGCTTCCCCCGCTCGCCCAGTGTCTATGTGTTCTGCGGATTGGTGTCAAGATCGCGCGAACTTCCCAAATCCGCGGAGGCTCCCATCCCCCTCACTTCACCCTCAGCAGGGCCACGCCGTGGCGCGGGATGGTCCGGGTGATCTTGCCGCTGGCGGGAGCTTCGTTTTTCTGGCGCCACAGATCACGGACCTGGGCGGCGCCCCTGATGTTGAGCAGCGAGAGGTCGCACGAGACCTGGAGCGGCGCGGTGCCGCGGTTGAACAATCCCACGGCCCATGATCCGTCAACCATTTGCTTGGCCCAGACTTCGCCGTTGCCATCCTTGGAAATGCGGCCTGCCTGTTTGCCGAGTTCGTCCTGATTGACTTCCAGCACTTCATCATTGGTGAGGAGACCGACGGTGAAATCGTCCAGCTTGGTGAGATCGCAGCCGATCAGCAGCGGCGAGGCGAGCAGGCTCCACAGCGAAATGTGGGTGTATTGTTCGTTAGGAGTCAGCTTGGTGGGATGCAGGGCCGGCCCCCAGCCGACATGGCCCACCACCAGCATGTCCGGATCATTCCAGCGTCCGGGTTTGGCGTATTTCTCCAGGCCCGCCTGTTTGAAACCGATCCCCGCCATGCTGCTCCAGGAGTCGTTGATGTCGCCGGTGGTGCGCCAACTGTTGCCGCCCACCATATCGCCCCATTCGCTGACATTTCCCATGCCGTATTGGCACAGGCTGTAGTGGATATCGCGCGGCTGGCGGTCCAGCGCGGCGCGCATCGTGGCGTAGGGGATCATCAGCTTGGGCTTCTCGTCGTTGGTGATGCTATCCAGCACGGAAAGTCGCGGCGCGGGTTTGGCACGGTCCTTTTCGGACTCGGGACGATACGAGCACCAATCGTGTTTCAGATAGTCAAATCCCCACTTGGCATAACTGGCGGCATCCTGTTCCTCATGGCCGAACGAGCCCGAGCATCCGCCGCAGGTCAGCGGTCCCGGCGAGGAATACAAACCGGCTTTCAAACCGAGCCCGTGAATGTAGTCGGTCAGCGCCTTCATGTCGGGAAAGCGCTTGTTGGTTAGAATATTGCCCTCCGCGTCGCGCTCGGGGCCTTGCAAGGTGGGATCATTGCTGCCGGGTTTCACCTGCCAGAAATCGTCGTTGTTCACATAGCACCAGCCGTGGTCCACCAGACTGCTTTCCGCCATCACGCGGGCGGCGTCGCGGATATTGCCATCGGTCACCGCGCCGGCGAAGCAGTGCCCGACGATGGACCCGGATTGGGAAAACCCGAACGGCGTGCCGATCCATGCCATCGTCTTTGGCGGCCGGCGCGCGGGCAGCAACGGCCTTGGGTGCCGGCGCGGCCTTCTGGGCCGCTGCCTTGGCGGCAGGCTTCTGGGCAACGGGTTTCTGGGTGGCCGGCTTGGGGGCCGGCTTGGACGCGGCAGGCTTTGCGGCCTTGGCCGGGTGCGCGGGCTGCGGCGCGGCGGAAGCATCGCTTCCGACCACCATCAGACCGAACGCCACCGCTGCCAGCGTAGCGAATAGGGGGTTCATTGGGTGTGTATCTCCTGCGAGGCCGGGCACGTCGAAACAGACGGCCGGCGGGGCGTGCACGGGTGGGGGCTGCCCACGGCACGAATAATCGGCGAATTCTACCGGAAAGTTGTCGGGCGACGGGCTTGCAGCGGCGGCCGGGTTTCTGCACCATGCGCCCTTTTTCCACGCCAGCAACCGTCCATGCTTCTGCCGATCGAACAACGCATTGCCGCCGAGTTAGGTGTACAACCCCGCCAGGTTTCTGCGGCGGTCCAGCTTCTTGACGAAGGCGCGACCGTGCCCTTCGTGGCCCGCTACCGGAAGGAAGTCACCGGCGGCCTGGACGACACCCAGCTGCGCAACCTCGAAGAGCGCCTGACCTACCTGCGCGAACTGGAAGACCGCCGCGCCGCGGTGATCGCGAGCATCGACGAGCAGGGCAAGCTCGACCCGGCCCTGCGTGACGCCATCGAGAACGCCGAAACCAAGCAGCGCCTCGAAGACCTCTACCTGCCCTTCAAGCAGAAGCGCCGCACCAAGGCCCAGATCGCCCGCGAAGCCGGCATTGAGCCCCTGGCCAACGCCCTGCTCGCCAACCCCAACCTGGTCCCCGAGACCGAAGCCGGCGCCTACCTCAACGCCGAGGCGGGCTTTGCCGACACCCGGGCGGTGCTCGACGGCGCCCGCCAGATCCTGATGGAGCGCTTTGCCGAGGATGCCGAACTGATCGGCAAGCTGCGGGAATACCTGGCCGACCACGGCGTTGTCGCCTCCACCGTGATCGCCGAGAAGGAAAACGACCCCGCTGCGGCCAAGTTCCGCGACTGGTTCGACTTCCGTGAATCCATCGAGACCGTGCCCTCCCACCGGGCCCTGGCACTGTTCCGCGGCCGCAACGAAGGCTTCCTGCGCCTGCAGTTGGGGCTGGACTCCGACCCCACTGACGGCAGCGCCCCCGGCCCCAACCCCTGCGAGGGACGTATCGCCGGCCACTTCGGCATCCGTGACGAAGGGCGCGGCGCCGACGCCTGGCTGCGCGAAACCGTGCGCTGGGCATGGAGCGTCAAGATCTCCCTGCACCTGGAACTGGAACTGCTCGGCCAATTGCGCGAAAAGGCCGAGGAAGAGGCCATCCGCGTCTTCGGCCGCAACCTGAAGGATCTCCTCCTCGCCGCCCCCGCCGGCCCCCGCGCCACCCTGGGCCTCGACCCCGGCCTGCGCACCGGCGTCAAGGTGGCGGTGGTTGACCAGACCGGCAAGCTTCTCGACACCGGAGTGATCTACCCCCACGAGCCCCGCCGGGACTGGGACGGCAGCCTGCACGCACTGGCGAAGATGTGCGAGAAGCACAATGTGTCGCTGATCGCCATCGGCAACGGCACGGCCAGCCGCGAGACCGACAAGCTCGCCGCCGACCTGATCAAGCTGCGCCCCGAGCTCCACATGACGAAGATCGTTGTCTCCGAGGCCGGCGCCTCGGTGTACTCGGCCTCCGAACTGGCCGCCAAGGAATTCCCGGACCTCGACGTTAGCCTGCGCGGTGCGGTGTCCATCGCCCGCCGCCTGCAGGACCCGCTGGCCGAACTGGTCAAGATCGACCCCAAATCCATCGGCGTCGGCCAGTACCAGCACGACGTCAACCAGACCCGCCTGGCCCGGGCCCTGGATTCGGTGGTGGAAGACTGCGTGAACGCCGTTGGCGTGGATGTGAACATGGCCTCCGCCGCCCTGCTCACCCGCATCTCCGGCCTCAACCCCACCCTGGCCGCCAACATCGTCGCCCACCGGGACGCCAACGGTCCCTTCCCGAGTCGCGAGGCCCTGCTCGACGTTCCCCGCCTCGGCCCCAAGACCTTCGAACAGGCCGCCGGCTTCCTGCGCATCAGCAATGGCAAGAATCCGCTGGATGCGTCGGCAGTGCACCCGGAAGCCTACCCGCTGGTGGAGCGCATCCTCGCCGACATCCGCAAGGACGCCCGCGAGGTGATGGGCGACTCCCGCACCATCAGCCAGCTCAAGCCCGAGCGCTACACCGATGAGCGCTTCGGCCTGCCCACCGTGCAGGACATCCTCAAGGAGCTCGACAAGCCCGGCCGCGACCCGCGCCCCGAGTTCAAGACCGCCAGCTTCAAGGAGGGTGTCGAGGAAATGAAGGATCTGGAGGTGGGCATGATCCTCGAGGGGGTAGTCACCAATGTCACCAACTTCGGCGCCTTCGTGGACATCGGCGTACACCAGGACGGCCTGGTCCACGTCTCGGCCCTGGCGGATCGCTTCGTGAAGGATCCACACAGCGTCGTGAAGGCCGGCCAGGTGGTGAAGGTGAAGGTCATCGAAGTGGACCTGCCGCGCAAGCGCATCGCCCTGACCATGCGGATGGGCGACCAACCCCAGGGCGGCGGCAAGCCGGCAGGGGATCGACGGGATGCCCCCCGCAGCACTGCCCGCCCAGCCGCAGCCAAGCCGAGCCGGGAACCCGCCATGGCCGGCTCCCTGGCCTCGGCCTTCGCCAAGGCGCTGAAGAAATAAGCCCGGGCACTGCTGCAGGCCGCTAAAATCCGCCCCATCCCCATGATTTTCCAGCGACGCCTCCCGGGGCGTCGCGCTGCTTCCGCACCATGACAACGATTTACGGCATCAAGAACTGCGACACCATGAAAAAGGCCTTTGCGTGGCTCGACGAGCACGCGGTGGCCTACACGTTCCACGACTACAAGAAGTCCGGCATCGACTCCGCCCGCCTCCATGCCTGGAGCAAGGCCATCGGCTGGAAGAGCCTCATCAACACCCGCGGCACCACCTGGCGCAAGTTGCCGGTCGAGCGCCAGGCCATCGACACCCAGAGCGCCGCCGTCGCGTTGATGCAGGAATTCCCCAGCCTGATCCGCAGGCCGGTCATCGAGACCGATGGCGGGCAACTGCTGGTCGGCCTCGACACCGCCCTTTACACCAGCTTTCTCAGCCCGGCAGGGACGACCGAATGAGCACCTCCATCCTCCAGCGCTTTCTGCTTGAAGATCTCGACATCCGCGGCGCCTTCGTCAGGCTCGACGACGTCTGGCAAGCCCTGCTGGCCTCGCGCAATTACCCGTCCACGGTGCGCGACCTGCTCGGCGCCATGAGCGCGGTAGCCAGCGTCATCGGCGGCAACCTGAAGCAGGCAGGCCGCCTCACCATCCAGCTTCAGGGCCACGGCCCCGTGAGCCTGCTGGTGGTGGACGTGACCGAGGCCCTCAACCTGCGCGGTTACGCCAAGGCCAGTGACGAGGTGGCCGGCAAGGTCAGCATCGCCGACCTGGTGGGTGACGGCCAGCTCCTGCTGACCCTGGACATGCCCGGCCTGCGCCACCCCTACCAAAGCTTCGTACCGATCGAAGGCAACTCCGTCGCCGAGATCTTCGAGCACTACCTCACCCAGTCCGAGCAGCAACCCGCAGCCCTGCACACCGCAGCCTCTTCCCGCGGCGCAGCCTGCCTGTTCCTGCAGAAGCTCCCCGATGCCGACCGCAAGGATCCGGACGGCTGGGACCGGATCACCCGCCTGGCCGCCACGGTGCGCGAGGACGAGCTCCTCGGGCTTCCCGCCGAGGAACTCCTGATCCGTCTCTTCCACCAGGAAACCGTGCGCCTCCTGGATGCCCGCGAAGTAACCCACGACTGGCCCCAGGACTGGGACAAAGTACGCGACATGTTGCGCTCCCTGGGGCGGCCCGAGCTTGAAGCCATGCTCGAAGAACACGGCGAAATCCTGATTCACGACGATCTGTCGAACCACGAATACCGCTTCGATGCCGAAGATGTGGCCGCCCTGTTCGCGGAGCCCCCCGCCGAACCCCGCATCCTGCATTGATCTTCAGTCATTTGGCGAGCGGACTTGCCCGAAACCCCGCTGAAAAGTAGACTTCACCGGTTTAAGTCCGCTAACCCTCCACCCGACATCCATGGCCGACGCTTCCCTGCAGGGCAAACTGATCGAGTTCAAAGGCGCCAGCCTGGCGGTGATGACCGCCCACCTCCGTGAAACGGAAGCCGTGCGTCTTGCCGACGCCCTGCACATGATGCTCGGCGGCATGCCGGACTTCTTCGCCGGCGAACCGGCGGTGCTCGACTTCGCCCAGCTTGTCAGCACACCGGACCGGGTGGACTGGACCGCCATCATCAGCCTGCTGCGCCGCTACCAGGTACAGCCGATTGGTGTGCGCAACCTGCCGGACTACCTGCACGACGGCGCCCGCCGCGCCAATCTGGCCATTCTCGGTCCGGAGGGCATTTCCCCCGAGCGCCCCATCGCCGCGCCCCAGGCCCCGCCACCGGCCCCAGCCCCAGCCCCCGTCGAAGCACCTCCGCCACCCCAGCCGGCTGCAGCGCCAGCCACGGCAGCGCCCACCATGGTCGTCGAACGTCCGCTGCGCTCCGGCCAGCAGGTGTATGCCAAGGGTGGCGATCTGGTCTTGCTGGCCGGCATGAGCCCGGGCTCCGAGGTCATCGCCGATGGCTGCATCCACTGCTACGGCCCTCTGCGCGGCCGCGCCCTGGCCGGCGCCCGGGGCGACACCGGTGCGCGCATCTTCAGCACCAATTTCGGCCCCGAGCTGGTCTCCATTGCCGGGGTGTACCGCACCTTCGAACGGGGCATCCCGCAGGCTGTCGCGGGGCGCGGTGCCCACGTCCGGCTGAGCGGATCCGACAATCTGCATACTCTCGAAATCATGCCGCTTCAGAACGACTGAAGCGGCGACTCATACGACTTAAGGGGACATCGTGGCACGCGTCATCGTAGTAACGTCCGGCAAGGGTGGCGTCGGCAAGACCACCACCAGCGCAAGCATTTCCACCGGTCTGGCCCTGCGTGGCTACAAGACCGCCGTCATCGACTTCGATGTGGGCCTGCGCAACCTCGACCTCATCATGGGCTGCGAACGTCGCGTGGTGTACGACCTGATCAATGTGGTGAACGGTGAGGCCAACCTGCACCAGGCCCTGATCAAGGACAAGCACTGCGAAAACCTCTTCATCCTGCCCGCCTCCCAGACCCGCGACAAGGACGCGCTGACCGAAGAAGGCGTCGAGAAGGTGCTCAAGGAGCTCGGGCACATGGGCTTCGACTACGTCATCTGCGACTCCCCGGCCGGCATCGAACGGGGCGCCGTGATGGCCCTCACCTTCGCCGACGAAGCCATCGTCGTGTCCAACCCCGAAGTCTCCTCCGTGCGCGACTCCGACCGCATCCTCGGCATCCTGCAAAGCAAGAGCCGCCGCGCCATGGAAGGCCGCGAGCCGGTCAAGGAACACCTGCTGGTCACCCGCTACTCCCCGAAGCGCGTCGAGGACGGAGAGATGCTCTCCTACAAGGACGTCCAGGAGCTGCTGCGCGTGCCGCTGATCGGCGTCATCCCCGAATCCGACGACGTGCTCCAGGCCTCCAACCAGGGCACCCCGGCCATCCACCTGAAGGATAGCGACGTCGCCACCGCCTATCAGGACGTCATCGCCCGCTTCCTCGACGAAGATCGGCCCCTGCGATTCGTCACCTACGAAAAGCCCGGCCTGCTGAAGCGCCTCTTCGGAGGCAAGTGAGATGTCCCTTCTTTCCTATTTCTTCGGCTCCAAGCAGAAGACCGCCTCCGTTGCCAAGGAGCGCCTGTCCCTGATCATCGCCCACGAGCGGGGCACCAACCGGGCACCGGACTTCCTTCCGGAACTGCAGCGCGAGCTGATCGCCGTGATTTCCAAGTACGTCAATGTGGGCCCCGACGACATCAAGGTCCAGCTCGAAAAGCAGGACAACTGCGAGATCCTCGAAGTCAACATCACCCTGCCGGAACAGCCCCAGCGCTGAAGCCCTCCCCGCCCGGATGGTGAAATTGGTAAACACAGCGGACTTAAAATCCGCCGGCGCAAGCCTTACGGGTTCAAGTCCCGTTCCGGGCACCATCGTGCACGACATCGCAAGTCGAAGCCTCCGGCCCTGGTCCGGGGGCTTTGTCGTTTCAGAGGGTGCGCAATGAATACCCTGCTGCTCGGCGGCGACATCGGCGGCACCAAAACCTTGCTGGCCCTGGCCTCTCTCGACGCCAAAGGTATCTCCATCCTGCGCGAGCAGCGCTACGCCAGTTGCGAACATGAAGGACTCGCCCCCCTGCTGGACGACTTCCTGGCGGGTGGCCCCATACCGGCGGCGGCCTGCTTTGGCGTCGCCGGGCCTACCGACGGGCAGACGGCGGACCTGACCTACCTGCCCTGGCACCTGTCCGCGTCAGCCCTGGAAAGGCGCTTCGGCATCGGGCATGTGGGGCTGGTCAATGATTTTGCCGCTGCAGCCCATGGCCTGCCCCTGGTCGCGCCGCAGCACATCGTACCGCTGCAGGCCGGCCAGCCACTGGCCCGGGCGCCCCGGGTTATCCTCGGCGCCGGCACCGGGCTCGGGGTGGCGGGCATTATCTGGAATGGCGAACGCAGCCAGGTGATTCCCGGCGAGGGCGGCCATATGGGCTTCTCGCCCCAGACGCCGGAACAACTGAAACTGGCGGAGGCGCTGCTGGCCCAAACGGGCCGGGTCAGCGTGGAGGACGTGGTGTCGGGGCCGGGCCTGGTGCGCATCCTCCGCTTCCTGGGTGGTCGGGCAGACAGCCCGGCCGGTGTGGGCGCCGCAGCCCTGGACGGCAGCGACCCACTGGCACGCCGGGCCCTTGACCTGTGGCTGGAAGCCTACGGCGCCTTCGCCGGCGACCTGGCCCTGCAGTGGCTCGCCCGGGGCGGGGTCTACCTGGCCGGGGGCATGGCCGCCAAGCTGCTCCCTGACGGTGCTGGTGCAGCGCCCTTCGTGACAGCCTTCAACGCCAAACGGGAGCATCGCCCGCTGGCCGAAGCCACGCCCATCCATCTGGTCACCGAAGAGCGCCTCGGTCTGCTCGGTGCCCTGGCCCTGGCGGCAACCCGCCTTCAGGCCGGTTGAAGGATCACCACGGCCAGGGGCGGCAGGTTTGCCACCAGACTGGCCGGCCGGTTCATCCAGGCCCCCTCGACCGCCTCAAGCCGCCCCCCGTTACCCAGATTGCTGCCCCCGTAGTGGGCTGAATCGGAGTTGAGGATCTCCTGGTAGATTCCCGCCCGGGGCACGCCAATGCGGTAGTCGCTGCAGGGCGCAGGGGTAAAGTTGGCAAGCACCACCACGAAACGGCCATCCCGGGCCAGACGCAGCCAGGCCAACACCGAATGCTCGCTGTCGTGGCAGTCTATCCATTCGAAACCCGCCTGCTCGAAATCCTGCTCGTGGAGCGCGGGCAGATCGCGGTAGAGGTGATTGAGGTCGGCGGAGAGGCGCCGGATGCCAGCGTGACCGGCGTCGGCCAACAGGAACCAGTCCAGCTCGCGGGCTTCGGACCACTCCCGGACCTGGCCGAACTCGCCGCCCATGAACATCAGCTTCTTGCCCGGGGTACACGCCTGCCAGGCCAGCAGCAGGCGCAACTGGGCCCGCCGCCGCCACTCGTCGCCGGGCATCTTGCCAAACAGCGAGCCCTTGCCATGCACCACCTCATCGTGGGACAGGGGCAGGACGAAGTTCTCGCTGTAGGCATACATCTGGCCGAACGTCAGCTCGTCGTGATGCCAGCGCCGATGCACCGGGTCACGCCGGAAATAGCGCAGGCTGTCGTTCATCCACCCCATGTTCCACTTCATCGAAAACCCCAGCCCCCCCGTGTAGGCCGGCCGCGAGACCTGCGGCCAGGCGGTGGACTCCTCCGCCAAAGTCAGAGCACCGGGAAACTCCCCGTGCACCAGGGTGTTGAGGTCGCGCAGAAAATCGATGGCCTCCAGGTTCTCGCGCCCGCCAAAACGGTTGGGCAGCCACTCGCCGGGCCGGCGGGAATAATCTAGATAGAGCATGGACGCCACTGCATCCACGCGCAGGCCGTCAAAATGGAACTCCGCCAGCCACCAGTGGGCCGACGACAGCAGGAAGCTGCGAACCTCGTGGCGGCCGTAGTTGAAGATGTGCGTCCCCCAGTCCGCATGTACCCCCAGACGCGGGTCGGCGTGCTCATAGAGCGCGGTGCCGTCGTAGCGGGCCAGGGCCCAGTCATCCTGCGGGAAATGCCCCGGAACCCAATCCAGCAGCACCCCCAGCCCAGCCTGGTGGCAGGCATCGATGAAGGCGCGCAGCTCGTCCGGTGAGCCATAGCGGGAGGTCGGCGCGAAATAGCCGGTGGTCTGATAGCCCCAGGATTCGTCAAGGGGGTGCTCGGTGATGGGCAGCAGCTCCAGATGGGTATAGCCCTGCTGCAGGGCATAGGGGATCAGACGCTCGGCCAACTCCGGCCACCGGTAGGGTGAGCCATCCGGGTGACGCATCCATGAACCCGCGTGCAGCTCGTAGATGTTGACCGGTGCATGCAACCAGTCCCAGACCGCCCTGCGGGCCATCCATGCGGCATCGCGCCAGACATGCTGCGATGGGCCTGCCACGCGGGCGGCGGAGCCAGGACGCAACTCGAAACCGCGGGCATAGGGGTCGCTCTTGCGCACACGCCCGCCGCCGTTCTGGCAAGTGATCTCAAAACGGTACAGGCTGCCGGGCCGGGCCGACGCCACCCGTGCTTCCCACACGCCGCCGCCACCCAGGCTGTGCATGGGGTCGGCATCCCCGTCCCAGCCGTTGAAGTCGCCCACCACCGCCACCGCCACGGCATTCGGTGCCCAAACCCGGAACACGGTACCGGTCGCATCCGGATGGGCGCCCAGCAACCGGTACGATTGCACGTTGCGCCCTTCATTGAAAAGATGCATGGCATCAGATAGCTGCATTTCCGCCCCCTTCGCGCAGTACCATACGGCAAAACAGTAGCAAGGGAGAACAATCGTGGCCCCGAGCAACACCTGTCCGCATCTGCCGTATTGCGAGATGCGTGATCAGACCGACCTGCGCTTCATCAGCCAGCTCACCCGCAATACCTTCGCCATCATCCTGGCCGGCGGCCGCGGCAGCCGTCTCAAGCAGCTTACCGATTTCCGTTCCAAGCCGGCGGTACCCTTCGCGGGGAAGTTCCGCATCATCGACTTCACCCTGTCCAACTGCGTCAACTCCGGCATCCGCAAGATCGGGGTGGCCACCCAATACAAGGCCCACAGCCTGATCCGTCACATCCAGCGGGGCTGGAGCTTCCTCGACGGGCGTTTCGGCGAGTTCATCCAGCTTCTTCCCGCCCAGCAGCAGATCGATGAAACCCAGTGGTACCAGGGCACCGCCGACGCCGTGTACCAGAATCTCAACTTTCTCCGCCACAACAGCCCGCGCCACATCCTGATCGTCGCCGGCGATCACATCTACAAGATGGATTACGGTCGCATGCTGGCCTTCCACGCCCGGCATCACGCTGACATGAGCGTCGCCTGCATTGATGTGCCCATTGCCGAGGCACGGGAGTTCGGGGTGATGAATGTGGACGACGAAGGCCGGGTGATCGATTTTGTCGAGAAGCCCGCCAGTCCGCCCCCCATGCCGGGCAACCCGGGACGGGCCCTGGCCTCCATGGGCGTCTATATCTTCAACGCCGACTTTCTCTATGAGCAGCTTGGCCGCGACGCGCTGACCAGGGGGTCGAGCCGGGATTTTGGCAAGGACATCATCCCCCACATCGTGCCGCGCTACCGGGTGTTCGCCCACCGCTTTGCCGACTCCTGCGTGGGCAGCGACCATCAGCAACCCTACTGGCGTGACGTGGGCACCATCGACGCCTACTGGGAAGCCAACATGGAAATGACCAAGGTCACCCCCGATCTCAATCTCTACGACCGGGAATGGCCGATCTGGACCTACCAGGAGCAGCTCCCCCCTGCCAAGTTCGTCTTCGACGACGACGATCGGCGCGGCATGGCAGTGGACTCCATGGTCTCCGGTGGCAGCATCATCTCCGGGGCCACGGTAAAGCGCTCGCTATTGTTCTCGAGTGTCAATGTGCATAGCTGGGCCCGGGTCGAGGATTCCGTGATCCTGCCCAACGTGGATATCGGCCGGCATGCGGTGATCCGGCGCTGCGTGATCGACAAGAACGTGCGCATACCGGAAGGGCTCTGCATCGGACTGGATCCGGACGAGGACCGCAAGCGCTTCTTTGTCTCGCCCGGCGGTGTCACCCTGGTCACCGCCGAGATGCTCGGCCAGGGCGCAGCGGCCCCAACCACCTGAGCCTCCGGGATCAGCACCGTGGCGGATCTCGCCTTCCTGTGGCACATGCATCAGCCGGACTACCGGCATCCGGAGACCGGCCACTTCACGTTGCCCTGGGCCCTGCTCCACGCGCTCAAGGACTATCCGGACATGGCCAGTCACCTGGAACGCCACCCGGCGATCCGCTGCACGGTCAACTTCGTGCCTGTCCTGCTGGCCCAGATCGAGGACTACTGCGACCAGCTCGCCACCCGTCAGTGGCGCGACCCGCTGCTGCGCATCCTCGCCTGGCCGAACCCCGACCAACTCGAGCCGGCCGACCGCAACTGGCTCCTGGACATGGCCTTCCGCTGCCACGCCCCGACCATGCTGGAGCCGTTTGCCCCCTATCGGCGCCTGCGTGACCTGCTTGCCTTCGTGCGCAGTCAGGACGCCGACGGCCTCGCCTACCTCTCGGGGCAGTATTACGCCGATCTGGCCACCTGGTATGTCCTTGCCTGGAGCGGAGAGAGCCTGCGTCGGAGCCCCGGCCCCATCGCAGCCTTGATGGCCAAGGGAGGCAACTTCGAGCTGGCCGACCGCGAGGCCCTGGTCAGCGAGATCGGCGCCGTACTTAACGGACTCGTTCCACGCTATCGCGCACTTGCCGACCGCGGCCAGATCGAACTTAGCTGCACCCCCTCTCACCACCCGCTGGCCCCCCTGCTGCTGGATTTCGGCGTGGCCCGCGAAGCGCAGCCCGATTGCCAGCTACCCGCGGCACCGGGTTACCCCGGCGGCCGCTCTCGGGTCGAGGCCCATTTGCAGCTTGCCCAGCACAGCCACCGACAGCGCTTCGGCCAGACGCCCAAGGGCTTGTGGCCGGCAGAAGGCGCCCTGTCGATGGCCTTTCTGCGCCAGATCGCCGACGCAGGATTCACCTGGACGGCAAGCAGCCAGGGGGTGCTTCAGCACTCCGCCGGTCCTGGCGCCGACACGGGCGTGCCGTGGCAGGCGCCGGAAGACATTCCCGGCGACCTGACCCTGTTTTTCCGCAACGAGCATCTCTCCGACCTTATCGGTTTTGAGTATGCCCGCTGGCACGGCCGCGACGCGGCGGCCCACTTCATGAGCGAAGTGATCACCCTCCATGAGCGCGCTCCGGAAGGGCTCATCCCGGTCTTCCTTGATGGTGAAAACGCCTGGGAGTACTACCCCTACAACGGCTGGTACTTCTTCAACGACCTTTACGAGAGCCTCGCCCGAAATCCGGCCATCCGCACCCTGACCCTTTCAGAAGCGAAAGAAGGCCATCGGCACCGACGGCGGCGCCTGCCCCGCCTGGTCGCCGGTAGCTGGGTCTACGGCACCCTGTCCACCTGGATCGGCAACCCCGACAAGAACCACGCCTGGGAGCTGCTCTGCGAGGTCAAGCAATGTGCCGACCGGGTTCTCGAGAACGCGGCGGCGGACGCGGGCCAACGCCAGCAGATTGTTGCCCTGCTGGCCGTATGCGAAAGCTCGGACTGGTTCTGGTGGTTGGGCGACTACAACGCCTCCGAATCCGTAAGCGCCTTCGACCAGCTGTTCCGGGACAACATCCGTGCCCTTTACCGGTTGCTCGGGCTTCCCGCGCCCAGCAGCCTCGACCACCCCATCAGCCGCGGTGGTGGCGCCCCCGAGAGCGGTGGCACCATGCGGCGCGCCACCTGACCCGACGGAGACCCATCTTGACCCGCGCCGTGACCCTGCTCCTGGGTGTGCATGCCCACCAACCCGTGGGCAATTTCCCCGAAGTGATCGAGGATGCCCACCGGCGCTGCTACAAGCCCTTCCTGGAAACCCTCAACGCCTACCCGGACTTCCGCTTCGCCGCCCATTTCTCCGGCTGGCTGCTGGACTGGCTGCGCACGCGCTTTCCGGACGACATGGAGATGCTCGCCGGGATGGTGCGGCGCGGCCAGGTGGAGATGTTCAGCTCCGGCGACACCGAACCCGTGCTCGCCGCAATTCCGCACCGGGACAGGGTGGGCCAGCTCACCGCGCTCAACGATAAGCTCACCACCTGGACCGGCATACGCCCGCAGGGTGCATGGCTCACCGAGCGGGTATGGGAATCCGCGGTCGTACCGGCCCTGGCCGAAACCGGCATCCGCTACGTGACCGTCGATGATTACCACTTCTTCTGTACCGGCCGCAGCGCCAGCGAGCTGGACGGCCACTTCAGCACGGAGGAGGATGGCACCCGCCTCGATCTCTTTCCCATCTCCGAAGCCCTGCGCTACCGCCTGCCCTTCCATCCTGCCCATGAGGTGGTGGCCTACCTGGAGCAAATGGCCGACAGTGGCCAAAGCGCCGCCATCTACTTCGACGACATCGAGAAATTCGGCATCTGGCCTGAAACCTACGACTGGGTCTACAACCGGGGCTGGCTCAAGGCCCTGATCGAAGGCGTGCTGGCCAGCCCCAGGATCCGCACCGCCACCTACGCCGATTTCCACGCCCGCCAAGCCACCCGCGGCATTGTGTACCTGCCCACCGCCTCCTACAGCGAGATGAACGAGTGGACCCTGCCCATGCCGGCAGCCGCCACCTATGCCCGGCTCCTCGCTAGCGAGAAGGCGGCGGGGCGGGGCGACCTGCACCGCCCCTTCATCCGTGGTGGCATCTGGCGCAACTTCCTGTCCCGCTACCCGGAGGCCAACTGGATGCACAAGCGCATGCAGGGCCTGTCGGCGCGGCTCACCGCACTACCCGCGCCCCCCGCGGAACTCACCGAGGCCTTGTACCGTGCCCAGGCCAACGACGCCTACTGGCACGGGCTCTTCGGCGGGCTCTACCTGCCCCACCTGCGCCGGGCCGTGTGGAACAACATCCTCACCCTCGAGGCCGGTCTCGATCGCCTGCAGCCCCGAGCCCCCGGCCGCCCTGACGATATGGACCTGGATGGCTGCCGGGAGACCCTCGTCACCACTCCACTGCTGCAGATCGCCCTGCGGGATGACGGGCTCGGCGCCGTCCACGAACTGTCCAGCTATCCCCTGACCCACAATTTCGGCGACACCCTGCGCCGCCACAGCGAGCACTACCACGAACGCATCGGTGCCGGCCCCAGCCAGCACGACGGCAGCGGCATCGCCTCGGCCCACGACATCGTGCGTTTCAAGCATCCGGTGGAGGCCTCCGATGTGCTGCCCGACCCCCATCCCCGGGTCCTCTGGCTGGACCAGCTGGACGGCCACACCCTGGCTGACTATCGACAGGCGGACGACAGCCCGGCTCTCTTCCAGCGCGAGGGCATCGACAAGACCTACACCGTGACGGCAGCCACCATCGACGTGCACTGGCAGCTGAGGGGTCTCGCGGGGCAGCAACTCACCACCACCCTCAATCTGGCCATGCCTAGCTGCGACGGTTTCCTCGGGCGCTACGTGCTCGAGGACGGACACATTCCCTGTGGTTTCGGCCAGGCCCTCGACCTGCCCGAGGCCGCGGGGCTGACCCTTGAGGACGGCGTACTCGGCGGCCTCCTGCGCCTCACCATCGCCTCCGGGGCCCGGGTCTGTGGCCGCCCCCACCACACCGTTTCCCAGTCGGAAGCGGGCTTTGAGAAAATCATGCAGGCGACCGAAGTCAGCCTTGGCTGGACGATCCCCGACGACGACTGCACCCTCCAACTCCAGATCACCATCGAGCCCCGTACGCCATGACCGGCACCGTCTATAAACTCGAAGTCAATCCCCGGATTCCCCTGCGCCTTGAACGCCTCGAAGAGGTGGCAAACAACCTCTGGTATAGCTGGGACCGCCCCACCCGCTCCCTCTTTGCCAGCCTCTCCCGTTCCCTGTGGAAGGCCGTGGATCACAACCCCAAGGCCTTCCTGAAACGTGCCGACCAGAAACACCTGGACACAGCGGCGGAGAACCCGGTCTTCCTGGGTAGCATGGCTCGGGTGCTATCCACCTACGACACGTATCACGACCTGCCATCGATGGCCCACGTGCACGGCCGGCCCTTCCGCGACGACGATCTGATCGCCTACTTCTGCGCGGAGTTCGGCTTTCACGAGAGCCTGCCGATCTATTCCGGCGGCCTCGGCATTCTCGCGGGTGACCACTGCAAGGCTGCCAGTGACATGGGGCTGCCCTTCGTGGGGATCGGCTTGCTGTACCGCCAGGGCTACTTCCACCAGACCCTGGATGCCGACGGTCAGCAACACGCCACCTACACCGATTCGGATTTCGACGACTTGCCCGTCGCACCGCTCCATGACGCCGAAGGCCGGGAGCTGAGGGTCGAGGTGGACCTGCCGGGTCGCTCGGTGCAGGCCAAGGTCTGGGAAGTGAGAATCGGGCATGTGCGCCTGATCCTCCTCGACACCTGGCTCCCCGAAAACACCGAGCACGACCGCGAGATCACCCACCGCCTTTACGGTGGTGACCGCAATACCCGCATCGAGCAGGAGATCCTGCTGGGCGTCGGCGGCGTGCGCGCCCTGACCGCCCTCGGCCTGAAGCCGACTGTCTGGCACGTCAATGAGGGCCACGCCGCCTTCCTGATCCTGGAGCGCATCCGTGGCCTGGTGGCCGCGGGCCAGCCCTTTGCCGCGGCCCTGGAGGCCACCGCCGCGAACGTGGTATTCACCACCCACACCGCCGTGCCGGCCGGCCATGACCACTTTGCGGAAGACGTGATCCGGCGCTATTTCTCCCATTGGGAGAGGGATACCGGCATCACCTGCGAGCGCCTGCTGGCCCTGGGTGCCGAGCCGGGCAAGACCGACTTCAACATGACAGCCCTGGCGATCCGCGGCTCCCGCCACCAGAACGGCGTCTCGCGCATCCATGGCGACGTGTCGGCGCGCATCTGCAGCCACTTCTGGCCGCAACTCAGCGCCGCTGAGAACCCCATGGACTACGTGACCAACGGCGTCCACCTGCCCACCTTCCTGGCCACCGAATGGCACGAAACCTTCGACCGCTATCTCGGTGTCGGATGGCAGCAACGCCAGACCGACCCCGCCAGTTGGGAGGGCATCGACCGCATCCCCGACCAGACCTACTGGAGCGTGCGCCAGTTGCTCAAGTCGCACCTGCTCTACCTGGTGCGTGACCGGGTGCGCGAGCAGCACCTGCGCAACCAGGGCTCACCGGCCCACCTGGATCGGCTGCTCAAGCTCGCCGACCCGAGCCAGCCCAATGTGCTCACCATCGGTTTTGCCCGGCGCTTCGCCACTTACAAGCGCGCCGCGCTGCTCTTTCACGATCCGGAAGTCCTGCGCAGCATCATCTGCGACGCCGACCGACCCGTCCTCTTCCTCTTCGCCGGCAAGGCTCACCCGGCCGACCATCCCGGTCAGGAGATCGTCCGGCGCATCGCGGAGATGGCGGCCCGCCCGGAGTTCGAAGGCCGCATCCTGCTGCTGGAAGGCTACGACCTGCACCTCTCGCGGCGCCTGGTGGCCGGGGTGGACGTGTGGCTCAACAACCCCATCTATCCGCTGGAAGCCTCCGGCACCTCGGGCATGAAGGCTGCCATGAACGGGGCCATCAACCTGTCGGTGCTGGATGGCTGGTGGGGCGAGGGGTACGACGACCGGGGGAACGTCCCCAATGGCTGGGCCATCAAGCCCGCTTCGGGTCACCTGGATGAAGCCCGTCGGGACGCGGAGGAGGCTCGCACCCTCTACGAACTGCTCCAGGACAAGGTCATCCCCACCTTTTACCGCAGCGGCCCGATGGGGTATTCACCCGAATGGGTCGCCATGTCAAAGCGCTCCATCGCCACCATTGCGCCCCGTTACAACGTGATCCGCATGGTGGGCGAATACGTGCAGAAGTTTTACGCCCCCGCCGCCCGCCAGGGCCGCCGACTCGGCGCCGACGGCTTTGCTCCCGCCCGCGCCCTGGCCGACTGGAAGACCCGAATCCGCAACGCCTGGGCCGGGGTCCGCCTGCGCTGCCTGGAAACCCCCACGGGCCGGGTGCCCTTCGGTCAGGCAGTACGCGTGCAGGTGGCCGTTCAGCTAGGTGGCTTGCTGCCGGAGGATGTCACGGTGGAGGCCCTCTTCGGGCGCCCGGACACGGACCACGGCCGGGCCCGGCGTTACAGCCTCACCCACAGCGGCGCCCTGGACCATGGCGAGCACCTATTCGAACTCGACCTGACCCCGGAGCAGTGCGGCAAGCTGGAATACCGCATCCGCGCCTTTCCCGAACACGCCCTATTGACCCATAAGTTCGAACTGGGGCTGATGGTATGGCTGTGAAACCTCTCTCGGTGCTGTTCGTCACCTCGGAGATGGCACCCTGGGTCAAGACCGGTGGCCTCGGTGACGTCGCTGCCGCGCTGCCCGCCAGCCTGCGTCAAGCTGGAGTGGATATCCGCGTCCTCATTCCCTGCTATCCCGCGCTGCGGGCCGCCTTTCCAGACGCCCGGACCGTGGCGGAACTGCCCGCTCTGGCCCCCGCACTGCCCGCCGCCCGCCTGCTGGCCGCCCACAGCGATGGCCTGCCCCTGCTGTTGCTGGATTGCCCCGAGCTCTTCGACCGCCCCGGCAACCCCTATCTGGACAGCAAGGGCCAGGACCAACCCGACAATGCCCGACGCTTCGGCCTTCTGTCCCGGGTCGCCGCCCGGCTCGGCCAGCCGGGTTCCCCCCTCGGCTGGCAGCCCGACGTGGTGCATGTGAATGACTGGCAGGGTGGCCTGGCGCCCGCCTTCCTGCACTACGAGGGTGGCGCGGCAAGCGTCATCACCGTTCACAACATCGCCTTCCAGGGGTGCTTCGGTCATGACATGCTCGCCGGACTGGGCTTGCCCGGGCATGCCTGGCGCTTTGACGGGGTGGAATACCACAACCAGCTATCCTTCCTGAAAGCCGGCCTGCAGTTTGCCACCCGGCTGTCCACCGTCAGCCCCACCTATGCCCGGGAGATCCAGGACCCGCGTTTCGGCTACGGCCTCGCCCCCCTGCTGCGCTACCGGGCTGACGCCCTGCGCGGCATCCTCAACGGCATTGACACCAGCGTGTGGAACCCGGCCACCGATACCGCCCTGCCCCATCCCTATTCGGCAGACGAGCCCGCCGCCAAGCAGCTCAACAAGGCCGCCCTGCAGGCGCAGATGGGGCTCCCGGTCACCAATGGGTGCCCGCTGTTCGGGGTAATCAGCCGCCTCACCCACCAGAAAGGCCTCGACCTCCTGCTTGCCATCGCCGATGGTCTGCCGGCGCTGCCAGCCCAACTGGTCGTGCTCGGCAGTGGTGACAAGGGCATGGAGGCCGGCTTCCAGACCCTGGCCCAACGCCTTCCCGCCCACGTCGCGGTACAGATCGGCTTCGACGAGACCCTCGCCCACCGCATCGAGGCCGGGGCCGACAGCTTCCTGATGCCCTCCCGTTTCGAACCCTGCGGCCTGAACCAGATGTACAGCCTGCGCTATGGGACACCGCCCGTGGTGCGTGCCACCGGTGGCCTCGCCGACACGGTCGTGGACTGCGACACGCCTTTTCCCGCCGACCGGGGTAACGGCTTTCGGATTGACGGAGACAGCCCCCACGCCCTATGGACCAGCCTTGAAAGGGTATGCCGCATCTGGCGCGATCAGCCCCGATGGGCGCACATCCAGCAGAACGCCATGCGCCAGGATTTTTCCTGGGAACAGCCGGCCAGAGAGTACATTGACCTGTATCGGGAGGCCGTCTCGGTCTGCGCAGAACTGCAGTAGAATGCGCGGCCAGCGGACGGGGGCTTGAATCCGGCCTCCCTGCCCCGACCTTCCGGGGGCTGCAATGAACCCCATGGAGTCGCCCAACCATGATCGTCCTCGACCTGTGCTGTGACCGGGAGCACCACTTCGAAGCCTGGTTTGCCTCAGGCGAGGCCTTTGAAAACCAGCTCGCGGCCGGTCTGGTGAGCTGCCCCCACTGCGGAAGCCAGGAAGTGAGGCGCCTGCCCTCGGCACCCTATGTCCAGACCTCCTCCCATTCGGCGCCTGCCGCATCCACCGCACCCAGTCCCCAAACCATCGCCACTCGCTTGATCGATGCCCTGCGCAGCGCGGCAGAAAAGTCCGAGGACGTGGGCGAACGTTTCGCGGAGGAAGCCCGCCGCATCCACTACGGGGACAGCGAGGAGCGGGCCATCCGGGGCAAGGCGGACCGCAAGGAGGTCATCGAACTGATCGAGGAAGGCATTCCCGTCCTGCCGGTGCCACCGGACAAGGACGACATGCACTGAACGTCGGCTAGGTGTCCGGCCCCCGGCGCCGGGGATCAAAGCTGGACAGGATGCGGTACGCCCTGTGCCGCAAGGGCAGCGGAAGCGCGGCACGCAGGAGCGGTACGAAGCAGGCCAGACGCGTCCATAGGGGCATACCCAGCAGGCTCGCTCCGCGATAGCCACTCATGGCCCGCTCCAGGGCATCCCGGAAGGCGTGGCGCAAATGACTGGTTTCATCAAAACGATGGAGAATCAGGGCTTCCGGGAGGTTGGCAAAACGCATCCCGGCTTTTGCGCAGCGAAACCACAGATCGTAGTCCTCACTCCGCCGCAAATCAGTGCGATATCCGCCGATGGCGAGGATACGGCTGCGCCGGTAGGCCACCGTGGGATGAATGAGGGGGCAGGCCCACAGCGTGGCGAGAATCTCGTCGTGGGAGACGGGCATTGAACGGAGCCGGCCCGGCGTCCCGGCGCTGTCCATTTCCTGTGCGTAGCTTCCCATCACGTCTACCTGCGGGACGGTCTCAAAGGCCGACATCTGACTGGCGAAACGTTGCGGAAGCGCCACGTCATCGCTGTCGAAACGGAAGACGATCTCATGGCGGCAGTGCTGCAGTCCGGCGTTGAGCGCCGTGGCCAGGCCGACATTGCGGGGCATCACGACTGACTGGATGTTGAGCCTGGCGCGATGCCGCTCGATAACGCTCCGCGAGGCATCCCCAATCGGCCCATCCTCAACCAGCACCACTTCCGACGCGGGGAGGCTCTGCTCCAGCAGACTTGCGAGTGCCTGTTCAAGATGCACTGCATCATCACGCCCGTACGTCGCCATCAATACCGAAAATTCCGTGCTGCTCAATCCAGACCTTTCAACCCTGCCAGCCCGGCGGAAATGCCGGAACCGCGCAAAGGCCCAAAGGCCTGAAGGCCCGATCCCATGCGGAACCGGGCCACAACGCGGCAAGACCAACGTAAACCTTTGAATTGTACTAGAAGGAGCCCGCCGCCATCACAACCCGCGACAGGTGAGCAGGTGCGAGACGACGCTCAGGGGCCGACTGCAGCCCTAACCCGCGCGCCCTTCAGCAGCGGAGAAACTCCCGCGGACTGGACGCCATCTCGGGCAGATCCTGGACGCCCTTTTCAGCCACGTCGAAAGCATCGGGAACAAACAGGGGTGCCCGCCACTGGCCATCCATCAGAAATGCGCTCACCTCCGGCCCAAAGGCAAAGTGGCACAGCTTTCTGGCGAGGGTATCGAGAACTTGCTTCATCCTGGTCTCCCGTCGGCCCGACCCGGAGTGGGTCGATAGCGCCGCCGACATGTTCAATCGTGCGTCAGCACCGTGACATCCTGACGACAAGAGCTTGTCAGCCGCGCTACACGCGCCAAGGACAGCGCGACCGGAAACACGAAAAGAGAGAAGAACGGAACAAAACAAAACGGGGAAAACGCATCATCGTTTTCCCCGTTACATGCTGGAGCGGCAGAAGAGTCTCGAACTCTCGACCTCAACCTTGGCAAGGTTGCGCTCTACCAACTGAGCTACTGCCGCCTTGTTCTATACCTGGAGGCGCGAGCCGGAGTCGAACCGACCTACACGGATTTGCAATCCGGTGCATAACCGCTTTGCTATCGCGCCGTGAATCAAACGGGGAAGCAAGGCTTCCCCGGGAATCTCTGGAGCGGCAGAAGAGTCTCGAACTCTCGACCTCAACCTTGGCAAGGTTGCGCTCTACCAACTGAGCTACTGCCGCTCGACAGACCGCCATTATAGGCAAAATTTTTTCGATGTCAAACCTGGAATGCAGGATTCAGCGACTGCGCCTCATCAGCTCGGGCCAGGCACAGCGCATGTAGTAACCCATGGACCACAGGGTCAGGACTGCCGCCACATAAATCAGCACGGTCCCCAGGGCCATCCCGTCAAAACCAAGCACCGGGGCCTGATAGAGCAGGAGGGGGATCGCCGACATCTGGGCAGCCGTCTTGAGCTTGCCCACGAAAGCCACCGCCACACTGCCGGCAGCGCCGACTTTGGCCATCCACTCGCGCAAGGCTGAGATGGTGATCTCGCGGCCGATGATGACCAGCGCGATCAGGGAATCCACCCGCCCCAGGTGCACCAGCACGATCAAAGCGGCAGCCACCATCAGCTTGTCCGCCACCGGATCAAGGAAGGCGCCAAAGGCAGATGTCTGGCCCAGGGTGCGCGCCAGATAGCCGTCGAACCAGTCCGTCACCGCGGCTGCAATGAAGGTCAGCGTAGCCACCAGATTCTTGTCTTCCGCTGAAATGGCGGAGTCCGGAAGATAGTAGATGCCGACGAAAAAGGGGATCAGGGCGATGCGCGCCCAGGTCAGGGAGTTGGGGATGTTGAAAAGCATGTCGGCGTTTGCAGGCTATCGCAGCGCATTGTATATCTGTTCGGCAAGGTGCCGGTTGATGCCTTCCACACGACACAGATCCTCAATCGTGGCGTTTCGCACACCATCCATGCCACCGAACGCTGCCAGCAGCTTTTTCCGCCGTGTCGGCCCCACTCCGGCAATGTCTTCCAGACGCGAGGTATTGCGGGTCTTGGCCCGTCGGGCGCGGTGTCCGGTGATCGCGAAGCGGTGTGCCTCGTCACGGATCTCCTGGATCAGGTGCAGGGCCGGGGCATCGGGGCGCAGATGCACCGGCTCGCGCCCGTCCGGGAAGACCAGCTCTTCCAGCCCCGGCTTTCGGCTCTCGCCCTTGGCCACTCCGAACATGGTGATGCTCTCCAGGCCCAGTTCAGCCAGAACCTCCCGGGCCACCCCCATCTGCCCCTTGCCACCGTCAATGAGTATCAAGTCGGGGCGAACGCCTTCCCCGGCGGCCACCTTCTCGTAGCGCCGGGTCAGGGCCTGCCGCATGGCCGCGTAATCGTCGCCGGCGGTGATGCCTGCGATGTTGTAACGCCGATACTCGGACTTCTTCATGGCCTTACTATCCCACACCACGCACGAGGCCACGGTGGACTCGCCCATGGTATGGGAAATGTCGAAGCACTCGATACGGCCGGGCGTATCGGCCAGGCCGAGTGCGTCACGCAGGGCCTCGAGACGCTGCTCTCCCCGGCTGGACTCCTGCTCCCTCACCATCAGGGCCAGGCTGGCGTTGTTCTCGGCCATGCTCATCCACGCCCGCTCGTTCTCGTAGCGTGCCACCGTAACGCCCACCTTGCCGTCGATCACCTCATCGAGGGCTTCCTTGATGGTCGCCGGATCGACATTGACCAGGATCTTGCCCGGCAGAGGCTGATCCAGATAGTGCTGCTCGACGAAGGCCGCCAGCGCATCGAGCGACGCGCAGCCCTGAGCATTGCTGGGAAACAGGGGCCGGTCGCCAAGATGGCGCCCGCCACGGATCATCGCCAGGTTGACGCACACCGTGCCACCCCGCTCAACCGCAGCCAGCACATCCACGTCCTCGTCCTTGGCGCTTTCGACAAACTGCTTGTGAAGCACGGCCTGCAGATTGCGGATCTGGTCGCGATAGACAACCGCCTTCTCGAAGGCCAGTGCATCGGAGGCCTCCTGCATGCGCCTGGACAGATCATTCACCACGTCCCCATGACGTCCGTTGAGGAACAGGCTGGCCAGTTGCACATCGGCGGCGTAGGCATCCTTGTCGATCAACCCGACGCAGGGCCCCGTGCAGCGCTGGATCTGATGCAATAGACATGGCCGTGAGCGGTTGCTGAACGTGCTGTCCTCGCAGGTGCGCAGGCGAAAGATCTTCTGCATCAGGTGCAGGCTTTCACGCACCGCCCAGCTATTGGGAAAGGGCCCGAAATAGCGCACCCCTTTGCGGAAACCGCCCCGGTGATAGTAGATCTGCGGAAAGTCGCCCCCCGACAGGGCGATGTAGGGGTAGGACTTGTCGTCCCGGAACAGGATGTTGTATTTGGGCCCGAGGCTCTTGATGAGGTTGTTCTCGAGGATCAGGGCCTCGGCCTCCGAACGGGTGGCAGTGATGTCGACGCGGGCCACCTGCCCCACCATGATGGCGATGCGCGGGCTGAGCTGGGTGCGCTGAAAATAGGACGACACCCGGCGCTTGAGGTTCTTCGCCTTACCCACGTAGAGCACGGCCTCGTCGGCCCCAATCATGCGATAGACGCCAGGCTCCTCGGTGAGGGTGCGCAGAAAGGCTTTGGCATCAAAGGCCACGGCAGCAAGCTCCGGCTCAGGCGAGGGCCAGCACGCCGTCGCGGGCCTCACAGTAAGGCGCCCAGCCGGCCAGGGTGCCAGGATCGGCCGGCGCCGTGCCTGGCCTGGGGCGCAGGGCCACGATGCGCTCGCGGCTGCCCGCGTGGGCCTGGGGATGCCAGTTGTCGAGCAGGTCTACGGCCATGTCCGGACGATTGCACACCAGCACCATGTCGCAGCCCGCCGAGTGGGCCGCCTCTGCCCGGGCGACGATGCCGCCGGCCACGCTGGCACCCTCCATGGTCAGATCGTCGCTGAAGATCACGCCCTGGAAGCCGAGCCTGCCGCGCAGGATGTCCTGCAGCCAGAAGCGGGAAAAGCCCGCCGGGCGGGCGTCGATGTTTTCGAAGATCACGTGGGCCGGCATGACGCCGCCGAGCTGGGTGGAGAGCAGGCGGAAAGGCACGATGTCCTCGGCCCATACCACCTCGAAGCTGCGCCCATCCACCGGAATCGCCACATGAGAGTCCGCCTCGACGGCTCCATGCCCGGGAAAATGCTTGCCCACCGCCCTCAGGCCGGCGTCCGCCAGCCCGGCCACGACCTCGCCGGCCAGCTCGACGGTAACCTGCGGATCCCGATGGAAGGCACGGTCGCCGATCACGCTGCTGACGCCGTAATCCAGGTCGAGCACCGGCGCATAACTCAGATCCACACCATGGGCCCGCAGCTCCGCCGCAAGCACAAAGCCGGCCTGGCGGGCACAAGCTCTGCCAACTGCCGGATCGGCAGCCCAGGCCTCGCCGAGGCGACGCATCGCCGGCAGCCGGGTGAAGCCCTCACGGAAACGCTGCACGCGCCCCCCTTCGTGATCGACGGAGATCACCAGCTCCGGCCGCGCGGCGCGGATCGCCCCGGTGAGGGCACGCAACTGCGCCGGCTCGGCATAGTTGCGGGCAAACAGGATGACGCCACCGACAAGGGGATGCTGCAGGATCTCCCGCTCTTCGGCAGTGATCTCATGGGCAGCCACGTCGAGCATGACGGGGCCTGGAAGGGCAGGAGAGGACTTCATGGTCTTTCTATGACGGCAAAGGCGACAACATAGTCGGCCTCGTCGGACAGGCTGAGATGGGCACTGAGACCCCGCTCCGCCATGTAGTCGGCAAGGCCCGGCGAATATTCGAAGTGGGGTTTGCCAAGAGCATCGTGGCCGACCCGCAGGGCATGCAGCGTGGCCGGCACTGCGACGCCGGTACCGAGCGCCTTGCCGAAAGCCTCCTTGGCCGCAAAACGCTTGGCCAGGAAGCGGGCCGGCGCGGGTGCGGCCTGGAAGGCGGCGCGTTCGGAAGCATCCAGAATACGCTCCGCAAAACGCAGGCCGTGGCGGGTCAGCGCATCCTCCATGCGGGCCACCCGCACGATGTCGGTGCCGACCCCGTGGATCACGCCTGCTCGCCGCGCTCGGCAGCTTCCCGCATGAGGCGTTTCATCTCACGAACGGCCTCCCGCAGGCCGGTGAACACCGAGCGACTGACGATGGCGTGCCCGATGTGCAGTTCACGAATCCCCGGCAGACGGGCGATGGGCTGGACGTTGTAGTAGTTGAGGGCATGCCCGGCATTGAAGCGCAACCCGAGCTGCCGTATCGCCGCCCCCGCCTGGCGGATCTTGTCGATCTCGGCCAGCACCGCCGGGCTCTCCGCGTCCCGCCCTGCGCCGTGGAAGACGTGCGCATAGGGGCCGGTATGAATCTCGCACACCTTGGCACCAATGCGTGCTGCCGCCTCCACCTGGGCAATCTCGGCATCGATAAAGACGCTGACCATGATGCCCTGCTCTGCCAGGCGCGCCACGGCGTCCTTGAGGCGGGACTCCTGGGAAACGATGTCGAGGCCGCCCTCCGTGGTCACCTCATGCCGCCCCTCGGGCACGAACATGGCCATCTGCGGCTTCAATCCGCAGGCAATACCGACCATCTCATCCGTCGCCGCCATCTCGAGGTTGAGCTTGATCTGGGTGAGCTCACCGAGCTTGCGTACATCCGCGTCCTGGATGTGACGGCGATCCTCGCGCAGGTGCACGGTGATGCCGTCCGCACCGCCGAGATGGGCCTCCACCGCCGCCCAGCACGGATCAGGCTCCCAGGTGCGGCGAGCCTGACGCAGGGTGGCCACGTGGTCGATATTGACGCCGAGTTCGATCAAGAGGGGTCTCCGGGATAGGCAAACAGTTCGGTGAATACGCGGCGGGACTGAAGCACCTGCCCGCCGAGGTAATGCTGGATGAGTCTGCGCATCAAGGCCTTGCTCTGGGCGAGGGTTTCGGGATCGCGGAAGTCCTGGTGCGCCATGTCGATGAGCGTCTTGCCACGCACGCCTATCGGGTCGTCGATCCGGTGTTCATCCAGGTGTACGGCACCGCACTCGATTATATAGGCGTAGTGCTCCTCAGGCCGGACGGGCAAACCGTCGCTATCGGACTCCAGCTCAAGGCCGTAACCCAATTCCCGAAGCAAGGCCAACTCAAACCGCCGGAGCACCACCTCCTGGGGTTCGCCCACCGCCAGCGCCCGCAGGGCTTCACCGTAGGCCTGGTAGAGGGCAGGATGGGCATCTTCCCGAGGCATCAGCCGCAGCAAGAGTTCGTTGAGGTAATAGGCGCACAGCAGGGCCTGACCACCCAGGAGCGGTTGCCCGCCCTGCCATTCGGCGCGGACCAGGGTCTTCATCTCGCCACCGCCACTCCAGTCGATGAGCAGGGGCTGGAAGGCCATGAGGACGCCGCGTAGCTGCGACATGGGACGCCGGGCACCCTTGGCCACCAGGCCGATGCGGCCGTGGTCGCGGCTGAAGACCTCGACGATCAGGCTGGTTTCCCGGTAGGGATAACTGTGCAGCACGAAACCGGGCTGCTGGTCGATGCGCTGCCTGACACTCACGGCGGGCAGTTCCGGATGGGCTTACTCGTAACCGAGGCTCTTGAGGGCACGCTCGTCGTCGGCCCAACCACTCTTGACCTTGACCCACACCTCCAGGAAGACCTTGGAGTCGAAGAGCTTTTCCATTTCGAGACGGGCTTCGGTGCCAATGCGCTTGAGACGCTCGCCCCCCTTGCCGATCACCATGGCCTTGTGAGCCGACTTGTCCACAATGATGGCCGCATGAATTCGGCGCAGGCCGAGCTCGGCCTCGAATTTCTCGATTTCAACGGTCATGCCGTAGGGCAGCTCTTCACCCAGCTGGCGGAACAGCTTCTCACGCAGGAACTCCGCCGCGAGGAAGCGCTCACTCCGGTCCGTAATGTCATCCGCATCAAAGATCGGATCCCCTTCGGGCAGATAAGGCTGGGCCGCCTTGATCAGCTGATCGGTGTTGCGGCCTTTTTCTGCGCTTACCGGGACGATCTCGGCGAAAGGATAGACGACACTCATCTTCTGCAGGAAAGGCAGCATGCGCGCCTTGTCCTCGAGGAGATCCACCTTGTTGACCACCAGGATCACCTTCGCCCCCTCGGGCAACAGCTTCACCACCTGTTCGTCCTCCGGCCCGAAACGGCCGCTTTCGATGACGAAGAGCACCAGATCCACATCGGCCAACACCTGGGTCACGGTACGGTTCATGGCCCGATTGAGGGCGTTCTTGTGACGGGTCTGGAAACCCGGCGTATCGACGAAGATGAACTGGGAAGCCCCTTCGGTGAGGACTCCGGTCACCCGATGGCGGGTGGTCTGTGCCTTGCGCGAGACAATGCTGATCTTCTGGCCGATGAGGCGATTGAGCAAAGTGGATTTGCCGACATTGGGACGGCCAACGATGGCGACAAAGCCGGTGCGGAAGGTGTGATCAGCGGCAGATACGGTTTCGGTCATTGCTTGGGGAGAAGTTCCAGCGCCCGCTGTGCGGACTGCTGTTCGGCAGCGCGGCGACTTACGCCGATGCCGCGGGTCTTGAGGCCGAGGCCGGCGATTTCACACTCGACCTCAAATTCCTGCTGATGGGCCTCGCCACGGGTATCGGCAAGGGAATAGCGGGGCAGTGCCATGCGACGGCCCTGCAGCCACTCCTGCAGGGCCGTCTTGGGATCCTTCAGGGCACGGGCCGGATCAAGGGCTGCGAGGGAGGGGGCGTACAGGCGATCAATGACGGCCTTCGCCGCCTCAAAGCCCGCATCGATGTACACCGCAGCGAAAATGGCTTCCAGCGCATCGGCCAGGATGGAAGGCCGGCGGTGTCCGCCACTTTTCAGCTCTCCTTCGCCCAGACGCAGGTAATCCCCCAGATTGAGGCTGTCGGCAAGCCGGTGCAGCGCCTCCTGGCGTACGAGATTGGCGCGCAGGCGGGACAGATCCCCTTCGCGCAATTCGGCAAAGCGCCCGAACAGGGCGAGGGCCGTCACGCAGTTGAGGACGCTATCCCCCAGAAACTCCAGGCGTTCGTTGTGGGGCGACCCGAAACTGCGGTGGGTGACTGCCTGCTCAAGCAGCTCCAGGCGGGCAAAGCGATGACCGATGGCCCGCTGCAATCCTTCCAGCTTCATCGCAGCCAACTTAGCGGGAAGACCCGGTGGTCGCCGAAAAATCGATGACAAGACTCACGTTGGAAAACAGGGGAATCTTGCGGGAGTAATCAACGGAAATCACGATCCGGCCATCTTCCTTGGTGATGTCCAGATCGGATGCTGCAACGCTCGAGATGTCATCCACGGTGGCACGCTTGGCAAACGCACTGCGCAACTGGGACACGCTCGCGTTCTGGGGGTCGGCTTCACTGGCCACCGCATTGATTGAGCGCTTGACACCGTAATACTCGGTCATCACCGGCACCAGCTTCAGGCCCAAAATGACAAGAGCACCAAGCACTGCGCCGACAAACAGCACACCGATGAGGCTGAGGCCCGACTGACTTTTTCGCGTCATGATCAATGGAAGCTGCCGATACGTTTCAGATCACTGAAATTGAACCAGATGAAGAAAGCCTTGCCAACGATATTCTGCTCGGGGACAAATCCCCAACCCCGGCTGTCGAAGCTGCCATCCCGGTTGTCACCCATCATGAAATAGTGCCCGTCCGGGACCGTGCAGGAGACACCACGGCTAGTATAGGTGCAGTTATCGCGGTGGGCGTACTGGGTGATCTGGGAAACGAAGGCCGGCGCGTCATTTTCCACAATGATGCTGTGTTCGACCTCACCGAGCTTCTCGGAACGCCGCGGTGAATAGTAGAGACGGTCCGTGTGAAGGTAGTCCCCCTCGTCCCGCTGGGACATGGCGACACCATTGATGGTGAGCTTCTTATCGATGTACTCGACCTTGTCGCCGGGCAGCCCCACTACACGCTTGATGTAATCGAGGGACGGGTCGGCCGGAAAGCGGAAGACCATCACGTCACCGCGCTTGGGCTGATTGACCTCTATGATCTTCTTGTTGATGACCGGCAGGCGCACGCCGTAAGTCCATTTATTGACCAGAATGAAATCACCCACCAGCAGGGTGGGGATCATGGAGCCGGATGGAATCTTGAAGGGCTCGACGACGAACGACCGCAGGCAGAAGACCAGCAGGATCACGGGGAAAAAGCTGGCTCCGTACTCCACCCACCAGGGCGACTTGGCTCCGACTGAACGCCGTTTGCTCGCGACAAATCGGTCCAAGGCCCACAGGGCACCGCTCAGGACCAACAAGCCGAATAGAATCAGGGCAAAATTCACGCACGCACTCCAGCTACCGGATGCACCGGCCTATTTACCTTCATCGACCCGCAGCACGGCCAGGAACGCCTCTTGCGGAATCTCCACGTTACCCACCTGCTTCATCCGCTTCTTGCCCTCCTTCTGCTTTTCGAGGAGTTTCTTCTTCCGCGTGATATCGCCGCCGTAGCACTTGGCCAGCACGTTCTTGCGCAGGGCCTTGATGGTTTCGCGGGCCACGATATTGGAGCCGATGGCCGCCTGGATGGCCACATCGAACATCTGGCGGGGAATCAGCTCACGCAGCTTGGCAACCAGCTCTCGACCACGGTACTGGGAGTTGGCCCGGTGCACGATGATCGACAAGGCATCGACCTTCTCGCTTGACACCAGCACATCGAGCTTGACCAGATCGGCCGCGCGGTATTCCTTGAACTCGTAGTCAAGGGAAGCATAGCCACGCGACACCGACTTGAGCTTGTCGAAGAAGTCCATCACGACTTCATTCATGGGCATGTCGTAGATCAGCTGCACCTGACGGCCGTGGTAAAGCATGTCCACCTGGGCACCACGCTTCTGGTTGCAGAGGGTAATGACCGACCCGACATACTCTTGGGGCAGGAAGATGATCGCCTTGATGATCGGCTCCCGCACCTCCTCCACCTTGGAAAGATCCGGCAGGCGCGAGGGGTTCGAGATCTGCTCCACGGTGCCGTCCTTCATGAGCACCTCATAGACCACGGTGGGCGCCGTGGTGATGAGGTTCATGTCGAACTCACGCTCCAGGCGCTCCTGCACGATCTCCATGTGGAGCAAGCCGAGGAAGCCGCAGCGGAAGCCGAAACCCAGGGCCTGGGACACCTCGGGCTCGAACTGCAGGGAGGCGTCGTTGAGGCGCAGCTTTTCGAGGGATTCGCGAAGCTGGTCGTATTCGTTGGACTCCACCGGATACAGCCCCGCGAATACCTGGGGCTTGATCTCCTTGAAGCCTGCCAGCGGCTCCGTCGCCTGTCTGCCCGCCAGGGTGATGGTATCGCCCACCTTGGCGGATTTCAGCTCCTTGATGCCGGCGATGATGAAGCCCACCTGCCCCGCGGAAAGACTGTCCCGCGACTGTGACTTGGGGGTGAACACACCGACCTGCTCGCACAGATGCTGGTTGCCATTGGACATGAAGAGAATCTTGTCCTTGGGCTTGAGCGTGCCATCGACCACGCGCACAAGCATCACGACCCCAACATAGTTGTCGAACCAGGAGTCAATGATGAGGGCCTTGAGAGGCGCCGCAGGATCGCCCTTGGGTGGAGGAATGCGCGCGATCACCGCTTCGAGGATGTCCTCGACGCCCATCCCGGTCTTGGCCGAGCACGGAATCGCATCGGTTGCATCGATACCGATGACATCCTCGATTTCCTGCTTGGCGCCGTCCGGATTGGCCTGGGGCAAATCCATCTTGTTGAGAACCGGCACGACCTCAACCCCTTGCTCCAGCGCCGTGTAGCAGTTGGCCACCGTCTGGGCCTCGACACCCTGGGAGGCATCCACCACCAGCAGCCCCCCTTCACAGGCGGCGAGGGAGCGGGAGACTTCATAGGAGAAGTCCACGTGCCCCGGGGTATCGATGAGGTTGAGGTTGTAGATCTGACCATCCCGGGCACGATAACTCAACGCCGCCGTCTGGGCCTTGATGGTGATGCCGCGCTCGCGCTCGATATCCATCGAGTCCAGCACCTGGCTTTCCATCTCACGGGCAGAGAGGCCGCCGCACAACTGGATGATCCGGTCGGCCAGGGTGGACTTACCGTGGTCGATGTGGGCAATGATCGAGAAGTTTCTGATGTGTTGCATGTGGGCCATGAAAAAGGGTGCCGAAGGGCACCCTGATAGATTTTGTTTGCCTGGCAAAGACTTGCATTCTAACCGATACGCCGGAAATGAGCACGAACGGCAGACTCATCAAGGAAATGGTGACAGATCTCGGTATCACCATCGAGCACCACCGGCACCCACTCGCTCCAGCGGGCTTCAAGCAGATCATCGGCATCCACATCCAAGACCTTCACCCTAAAACCGAGTTCATCCTGCAAGGGCTTGAGGGCATCAAGCAGATCGTGGCAGAGATGACACCACGCCCGACTCAGTACGGTGAGTTCGCGGTCAGCGCTCAAGGGATCGCACCGGAACGAAAGTCTGAACATCACCGCGGGCAACCAGCAGGGTCACGATCTGGCCCGCATCCAGCCCGGCCACTGCGCGGTTGAACTGCTCCACGGAGCGGATCTCGGTGCGCACACCCTTGCTGATCAGGGCAAGAATGCCGTCGCCGGACTGCAGCTCTGCGGCCCGGGCCGACGCGCTACGCAGCGCATCCACTACCACGCCCCCGGCCGCGAAACGGCCATCCCGGCGCTGCTCGGCACTAGGCTCGACAACGGCGATCCCCAGCTTGTTGGGCGCGGCAGGCTCTGGCCGGGGGGCGCGGGCCACGGGCTTGCGGGGTTTCTCTTCGGCCATCTCGGCCACAGCCACCGTCAGCACCCGGGTTCCACCACGCCGCCATACCTGCACAGGCACCCGGTTTCCCGGGCGGGTGCCGCCGACGAGCCGCGGCAGATCAGCAGACTCCCCCACCGGACGGCCATCGAAACTCAGCACGATATCGCCCTGTTCAAGGCCCGCCTTGTCCGCCGGGCTACCCTTCTCAACCGAGCTAACCAGCGCACCGGCCGGCTTCACGAGCTTGAAACTGTCGGCAAGCTCGCGGGAGACTTCCTGGATCACCACACCGATTCGCCCGCGGTGAACCCGGCCGTTGGCCCGCAACTGCTCCTGCACTTCCATCGCCACGTCGATGGGTATCGCGAAGGAGAGCCCCATGAAACCCCCGGTTCGGCTGTAGATCTGGGAGTTGATCCCGACCACCTCGCCCTTCAGGTTGAACAGCGGGCCTCCGGAGTTGCCCGGATTGATGGCCACATCAGTCTGGATGAAAGGAACGAAGTTCTCCTGGGGCAGGGAGCGCCCTTTAGCACTGACAATGCCCGCAGTCACTGAATTCTCGAAACCAAACGGCGAGCCGATCGCCACTACCCAATCCCCGACACGCAGCTTCGAGGGGTCGCCAAAGCTCACCCGGGGCAGACCGCTTGCATCAATCTTCAGCAAAGCCAGATCCGTGCGAGCATCCGCCCCTATCACCCGAGCACGGAACTCCCGTTTGTCGGTCAGCTTCACAACGATTTCTTCAGCCCCTTCGACAACGTGTGCGTTGGTCAGCACATAGCCGTCACCGGAGACGATGAACCCCGAACCGAGGGAACGGTTGTCGGGCTCTGGCCCGCGCTGCAAACCGGGATGGCGAGGCACGAGGCGCCGGAAAAAGTCGAACATGGGATCGTCTTCATCCAGACTCGGCACGCCGGGACGCACCTGCCGAATCGCCTGAGTCGTACTGATATTCACCACGACCGAACCCTGCCGCTCGGCCAATCCGGCAAAATCGGGAAGATCTCTTGCCGCCAGTGGTGCACACACGAAGAGGCAAAACAGTAAAACAAGGCCACGGGAGAGCCGCGCGCAGACCGAACGGATCATCGCCCGCAGCCTCCAGCGCCTGCCCCCTGGGGCCGCTCAAGCTTCATGGGCATCACTCCGGCCTGCCCCGCACGGGCGCGTCCAACGAGATACATCACCGCCCCCCCAGCGCCTGCGCCAATCGCCGCCGACAAATCGACATTGCCTGCAGCCAGAGCTGTGCCTAGCCAAGCGCCTGCAAGCACGCCGAGAATGGGAAATCCGTAGGTCAGGAGCGCCGCCTTGAGCGGCACCGCATCATCAACCACGACGCTCACCGGATCCCCCGGCAGCGCATCGATGTCGTTGAGCAAACGCAACTCGCGCTGCACGCCGCCGAAGGGCCTGGCAATATTCACGCCCCCACACCCCCCAGCCTCGTGGCAACGCCCGCAGCCGCCGGAAACCGAAACCACCACCCAGGCACATTCGCCATCAACCCGGCTGACCACACCCTGCACCCGCATCACCGCTTCCGCATCTCCACGCCGTCCGCAATCCGCACCAGGGCCTGGGCAGGAACCTCACCAAGCACGGTGATCCGATGATCCGCGACGCTGCGGCGGAAGATGTTGAAGGAGCCGGATGCACTCAGACCACTCTGGGCAGCCCCCTTTCCAGACTCCGGCTCAATGAACACCGAGATTGCAGCAAGTCCATCCGAGAACACCACGTGATAGGCCTCCCCCCGCTCCTTGCGCGCCTGACGCGCCACGGAGACGACTTGCCGGAAACCCGGAATGGTGTTCCGGAAAGTCCAGCCGATGTCCTCGACACGCACATCGTTACCACGGGCGTTCACCACCTTCCAGTCGGCGGAACGGGTGAAACGGGGGCGCACCTTCTCCTTGTCAAAAGGCGCGCCAATCTGGACCTCCGTGAACACGAACTGTTCGATGCTATCGCCCCTCTCGCCAACAAGACGGGCCCGGAGCAACAGTCCCGAGGACACATCCGCCCAGAAATGATGGCCAAACCGCATCTCGTCCCGTGGCTCAAGGATGATTTGCTGACTCTCCATCCCGGCAATCCGGGAAACCTCCCCTTTGCGGATGCGGTAATTCTCGGCCAGCGCATTGGGTGACGGAGGCAGCCGCGCCGGGAAACTGCGGCGGGCACCGAACTGGTCGACAATCAGGAGCTTCTGCTCTGGGAGGAAGCACTGCACTTCATCGTTGTTACGGACCACCTCCCGGGGGCTTCCATCAAGAGCCTCAAGCTTTTCGTACTCGCCGCTCGTATCCACCAGATGGGTGATACGGGAAGTCTCCACATGTTTGCCACTTTGGTAGGTGAAGGTACCCGTGTAGTTCAGCTTGTGGGCAGCGTTTGAGATCCTGCCCAGCCAACTGAGCGGATCATTGGGCGCCTGAGCCAGCGCCGAACCGCAACCGGCGAATACGAACGCCAGACAGCACAGGAAGCGCGTCATCACTCGCCAGCCACCCGCGTGTCGGAAACCGACCGCACGTAGAGGGCCACACCTGGCATCGCAGCGGACGGTGCCATGGCCTGATGGGCAATGAGGTACTCACGCACGGAAGGCTCGGTGGTGGCGGCCGCAAGGCGTGCCGATGCTGCCGAATCCACGACAGCCACAACCGGCTGAGGCTTCTTGAGTGCCGCCAGCGCAGCCGCAGGGGAGCTTGGATTGTTCAACGTCATGGCAACCCACCCCACCGCCGCAACGCCCATCACCGATGCCGCAATCGGCATGAGGTGGCTGGCCCAGCCGGTTCGCGGCTCAGCACGTGCCGGAGCCAGGACGGTAGGCTCGGCCTCCAGCTGCAGCATGATTCTGCTGGTGAAGTCAGCCGACAGGACTGGCTCGTCCCGCAGCACATCTCCGATAAGACTGTAGCGCTCCCATTCCCGCCTCAAGCCGGCATCCCGCTTGAGGGACTCCAGCATCCGGACAGAGGCCGCCTCGTCGAGCGCACCATCAAGCAGTGCAGAAACTTTCTCTTTCATCCTCTTACCACCTTTTGTTCGGAGCCGTGTCGAGCAACGGCTTGAGCTTTTCTGAAATTGCTTCACGCGCACGAAAAATCCGTGAGCGCACCGTGCCGATCGGGCATTCCATGATTGAGGCGATCTCTTCGTAGCTCAGCCCCTCGATCTCTCTCAGGACGATTGCCGTTCTAAGCTCCTCCGGAAGGGCCTCCATGGCCACATTGACCGTATCACCGATCTGCTTGGTCATCAGAAGACGTTCAGGCGTATTGATATCTCGAAGCTGATCTCCCTCTTCGAAGGTCTCGGCCTCCTCGGAATCAAAATCCGTGGATGTGGGCGCCCTCCGCCCCTGGGATACTAGGTAGTTCTTGGCAGTATTGATTCCGATCCTGTATAGCCACGTATAGAAAGCACTGTCCCCGCGAAACGAAGGCAAGGCCCGGTAAGCCTTGATGAACGTTTCTTGGGCAACATCCTCCACCTCGGCAGGATCCCGGATCAATCTCGACAGCAGGCGGCCTAGCTTGCGCTGATACTTGGAGACCAGAAGGCCAAAGGCCTGCTTGTCGCCGCGCTGCACTCGCTCGACCAACAGCTGGTCAATTTCGCGATCGCTCATGGTCGGGGAACGTGATCCTTCGTTGTCGTGACCAGAAAGGTCACCGACCGCCGAGTATACCGCGAGACATCCCCATTTCTCACCGAAGTAATCGCTAGACCCTGGACCAAGCTTATAGTTCAGTTGCCCACAAGGCCTTCGGCGTTCAGTGTGACTAACCGCCCATGTTATAGTCGGCACTCCGTAATATCGCCCTCTGCGGCAATTCCCGAAGTGACCGCTTTCGATGTCCTTATTCTGGGCAGTGGCCTTGCCGGGCAGTCTCTCGCGCTGCGTCTCGCTGACAAGCTCAAGGTTGCCCTCATTACCAAGCGAACCCTGGAGGACAGTGCCAGTGCGTGGGCTCAGGGTGGCATCGCCGCCGTCCTCGACCCGGCTGACAGCACTGAAGCCCATATCGCTGACACCCACATGGCCGGAGCGGGCTTGTGCTCGGACAAGGCCACCCGCTTTGTGGTCGAGAACGGCCCCCGCGCGATCCGCTGGTTGATCGAGCATGGCGTGGCGTTCACGCCCGACAGCCACTCTCCGATCGGCTTCCACCTCACGCGGGAAGGCGGGCACGGACAGCGCCGGGTCATCCACGTTGCCGACGCCACCGGGGCGGCCGTGCAGGCCACGCTCACCGAGCAGGTGCGGGCCCACCCGAACATATTCATCTTCGAGCAACACATTGCCGTTGATCTCATCGTCGGCGACAAGATCGGCCGACCGGGCACCGGCTGCCTGGGTGCTTATGTGCTGGACATTGCCGGCGATGAAGTCCGCACGTTCTCAGCCCCCCACACCGTGCTCGCAACCGGCGGCACCGGCAAGGTGTATCTCTACACCACCAATCCCGACACCGCCACCGGCGATGGTGTCGCCATGGCCTGGCGAGCCGGGTGCAGCGTGGCGAACATGGAGTTCATCCAGTTTCACCCCACATGTCTGTACCACCCCCAGGCGAAGTCTTTCCTGATCTCGGAAGCTGTACGCGGTGAAGGCGGGCTGCTGCGCCGCCCCGATGGCTCACGCTTCATGCCCGAACACGACCCTCGTGAGGAGCTCGCGCCCCGCGATGTGGTGGCCAGGGCCATCGACTTCGAGATGAAGAAGCATGGCCTCGACTGCGTGTTCCTTGACATCAGCCACAAGCCGGCCGACTTCCTTGAGGCCCACTTTCCCAACATCCTCGCACGCTGCGCGGAGCTGGGCATCGACATCACTCGCCAACCCATCCCGGTCGTACCCGCCGCCCACTACTCCTGCGGGGGGATCGTCACAGATCTGCATGCGCGCACCGATGTGGCCGGCCTGCACGCGGTCGGAGAGTCGGCATGCACCGGTTTGCACGGTGCCAACCGCCTGGCGAGCAATTCTCTCCTGGAATGCCTTGTTTTCAGCGAAGCGGCGGCCGATGACATCCTGAAAAATCCACGCCCCCACCCCGGCGAATTGCCCCAGTGGGATGAAAGCCGCGTAACGGACGCGGACGAGGCCATCGTGATCTCCCATAACTGGGACGAATTGCGCCGCTTCATGTGGGACTACGTAGGCATTGTGCGCACCAACAAGCGCCTACAACGGGCTCAGCATCGCATTCGCCTTCTGGCCAGCGAAATCAATGAGTTCTACAGCCACTTCCGCATTTCGAACGACTTGATCGAATTGCGGAATTTGGTAGTGACAGCCGATCTCATCGTTCGGAGCGCACTCAAGCGGAAGGAAAGCCGCGGACTGCACTTCAGTCAGGACTACCCGGAGACGCAAGCCAAAGCCCGGGACACGGTCATCCGTCCCACCAGACTCAAGAACTGAGCCGACCACCCGCATCCGCTGCCGCCTGGGAGCTCACGCCCAGGCGAAGCCACACCTGCAAGCTGCGCCACTCGCGCGCCGACATCTGATCCCGGCAAAGCAGGATTGCCCCCGAAGACCAACCCGGGCTCTTCTCCCACGCCAGCCAGATGGCACCCGCGCTGACCACTGTCGATGGCGAGACGCGGGCGGGCAAATATTCCTGCACCGCATGCACGAAATGCAAGGCGCCGTCCGGTGTCAGTCCAAGCTGAGATGGCGCCCGACGCGGCCCGCGCAGCGCATGCACCAGCGACAGGCCAAGCACCAACAGCCCGCAGCCCTGCAGCCACTCCCCCGGTAAATACAGACACGAAAAAGCCGCCAGCGCATGCCCACCTGCAAGCAGCAGGCGAAGACAGCGTGACGGCCTGAGATCGATCACGTTCAAGGTGTGCACGGCCACCGTGCGGCAACCTTGTCAGATTTTGCGGAACACCAGCGTACCGTTGGTGCCACCAAAGCCAAAATTGTTCTTCATGGCCACATCAATCTTCATGGGACGGGCAACATTCGCGCAGTAATCCAGATCACATTCCGGATCCTGGTCGAAAATGTTGATGGTCGGAGGCGACACCTGGTGATACACCGCCAGCGTCGTGAGCACGGACTCCAGCCCACCTGCGCCACCGAGAAGATGACCAGTCATCGACTTGGTCGAATTGACAACGAGCCCCTTGGCAGCATCAAGCCCGAAAGCCAGCTTGATGGCCTCCGTCTCATTCTTGTCACCCAGCGGAGTGGATGTTCCGTGGGCATTCAGATACTGCACCTCATCCACATTGACCCCTGCATTGCGGAGGGCATTGACCATGCTTCGACGGGGTCCGTCAGTATCAGGCGCGGTCATGTGGTAGGCATCACCACTCATGCCAAAACCCGCCAGCTCAGCGT
>NZ_JAFLDT010000030.1 GCF_017302315.1 Zoogloea sp. | reverse complement strand
GTAGATGCGGGCACCCCGCTTCACCGCGTGTTCATACTCCTCCAGCACCAGCACCCCCGCCCCTTCACCCAGCACGAAACCGTCCCGGTCCTTGTCCCAGGGACGACTGGCCGTCGCCGGATCATCGTTGCGTGTGGACAACGCCTTCGCGGATGCGAACCCCCCGACTGCCAAGGGCGTCACAGTCGATTCAGCCCCACCGCATACCATCACATCGGCATCCCCATACTCGATCATCCGGGCACTGGTACCAATGGCATGCAAACCGGTGGTACAGGCTGTCACCACCGCTAGGTTCGGCCCCTTCAGGCCAAACATGATCGACAGATTGCCGGAGATCATGTTGATGATCGTACCGGGGATGAAGAAGGGTGAAATCTTGCGGGGACCACCAGCGAGGAAATCGTTGTGGGTATCCTCGATCATGGGCAACCCGCCGATGCCGGAGCCGATATTGACACCAATGCGATCCGCATTGGCCTCGGTGACTTCGATTCCGGAATCACGGAAAGCCTGTATGCCCGCTGCGAGACCATAATGGATGAAACCATCCATGCGGCGCGCCTCCTTCGGCGAGAGATAGGCCCCAAGGTCAAAACCCTTCACTTCGCCGGCTATCTTCACCGGAAAGGAAGAGGTATCGAAGCGGGTGATCTCACCGATGCCGGAACGCCCATTGGAAATGGCGTCCCATGCTTCAGACACGGTATTACCGACCGGCGAAACAACGCCAAGGCCGGTGATGACGACTCTGCGACGGGTCAAGGCAGGCTCCGGGAGGATTTACTTCTTGAGGTGTGCGGTGACGTAGTCGATCGCCTGCTGAACGCTGGTGATCTTTTCGGCCTCTTCGTCGGGGATCTCGCACTCGAACTCTTCTTCAAGGGCCATCACCAGCTCGACGGTGTCGAGAGAGTCGGCGCCCAGATCGTCCACAAAGGAAGACTCGTTCTTGATCTCGGACTCGTTGACGCCAAGTTGTTCGGCAACGATCTTCTTGACACGCTGTTCAATATTTTCCATGTGATAACTCCTTCCCAGATTGTGCGGGTGAATTCAAAAACCCCCGCATTCTACCAAAAACGCGCACCCCCGCCAGCACGGCGAGATTTACGCCATGTACATGCCGCCATTCACGTGCAGGGTGGCCCCCGTCACGTAGGAGGCTGCGGGGGAGGCCAGAAAGCCCACCACGCCTGCAATCTCTTCCGGTTTGCCGAGACGGCCAAGGGCAATCTTGCCGGCCAGTTCATTGCGCTGGGCCTCGGGCAGATCCTTGGTCATGTCGGTGTCGATGAACCCCGGCGCCACGCAATTGACCGTAATGTTGCGACTGCCGAGCTCCTGGGCCAGGGCGCGGGTCATGCCAGCCACGCCAGCCTTGGCTGCAGCATAGTTGGCCTGGCCAGCGTTGCCCGAGCTGCCCACCACCGAGGTGATGTTGATGATGCGGCCCTTACGGGCCTTCATCATGCCGCGCATGACCAGCTTGGACATGCGGAAGACCGCCTTGAGGTTGGTATCGATAACCGCATCCCACTCCGCGTCCTTCATGCGCATGGAGAGGTTGTCACGCGTGATGCCTGCATTGTTCACCAGGATGCCCACAGCCCCGAAGGTCTTCTCGATCTCGCCCAGCGCCGCATCGCAGGCTTCGGCATTGGTCACATCAAGCGCCAGCCCCCGACCTTTGATGCCTGCGGCTTCAAGGCCGGCCTGGATATCGGCGGCACCGGATTCGGAGGTGGCAGTGCCCACCACCGTTGCCCCAAGACGCCCCAGCTCGAGGGCGATGGCCCGACCGATACCGCGGGACGCGCCGGTCACCAGCGCAACCTGATCTTGCAGAACCTGACTCATGCTTCCCCCGTGATCTTGAGAATGTCTTCCAGACTGGCCACGTCGGCAATCGCCCCGCCCTGGAGGCTCGCCTCGATACGCTTGGTCATGCCTGCCAGCACCTTGCCAGGCCCGCACTCGAAGACGTGGGTCGCACCACGCCCGGCGATCGCCTGGACGGTCTCGATCCAGCGCACCGGCGAATATGCCTGGCGCACCAGCGCATCCTTGATCCGTTCCGGCTGATCCTCGACCGCCACATCCACGTTGTTGAGTACGGGAATGGTAGGCACACGGACTTCGATCCCCGCCAAGGCCTGCTGGAGACGCTCGGCGGCAGGTTTCATCAGGGCACAATGGAAGGGCGCACTGACGGGCAGCAGCACCGCGCGCTTTGCCCCTCTCGCCTTGGCGGTGACGATCGCACGCTCGACCGCAGCCTTGGAGCCGGCAATCACGATCTGCCCCGGAGAATTGAGATTGGCCGCCGACACCACGTCCCCCTGGGCCGCCTCGGCACAAGCCTCAATGGCCTGGGCTTCATCAAGCCCCAGCAATGCCGCCATGGCGCCTTCCCCCTGGGGCACAGCCTCCTGCATGGCCTGGGCGCGCAGTCGCACAAGCTTGACCGCCTCGGCAAAGCCGAGGGCGCCGGCGGCGACCAGCGCCGAATATTCACCCAGGCTATGACCTGCGACAAGGGCCGGAACGGCACCACCGCGGGCGATCCATTCGCGATACACGGCGACGCCGGCAGTCAGCATCAGGGGCTGGGTATTGACCGTCTGGGCCAGCACTTCAGCAGGGCCTTCGGCAACCATCTGCCAGAGATCCTGACCGAGGGCGTCGGAGGCCTCGGCGAAGGCCTGACGGACCATTGCGGATTCGCCATAGGCGGCCATCATGCCGACCGACTGGGAGCCCTGCCCCGGAAACACGAAAGCAAAATTCATCGTTCCCTACCTTTGTTTTGGCTTGCGAAGCGAAGCGGGTTGGGCCGGTTTTGAACCGGCTCAGAACTGAATGAGGGCAGCACCCCAGGCAAAGCCACCGCCGATGCCCTCAAGGATCACCTTGTGCCCCGGCTGGATTCGGCCATCCCGCACCGCCAGATCCAGTGCCAGCGGAATGGAGGCCGCCGAGGTGTTGCCATGCATGGCCACGGTGGCAATGACCTTGTCCATGGACAGGCCCAGGCGCTTGCCGGTGGCCTGAATGATACGGATATTGGCCTGATGGGGAATCAGCCAGTCAACCTCGTCGAGGGCAAGACCACCCAGCGCGGCCACTTCACGCGCCACGTCGGCCAGCACCTTGACGGCGAACTTGAACACAGCCTGCCCGTCCATGCGCAGGAAGGGGTCACCGGTGACCGCACCACGGCTGACCTGACCAGGCACGCACAGGATGGGGTTGTGACTGCCATCAGCATGCAGGGCCGACGCCAGGATGCCGGGGGCCTCGGAGGCCTCCAGAACCACGGCACCGGCGCCGTCGCCGAAGAGCACACAGGTGCCGCGATCGTTCCAATCGAGGATGCGCGAGAACACTTCGGCCCCCACCACCAACGCACGCTTGTGGCTTCCCGAACAGATGAATTTTTCGGCGGTGGTCAGCGCATAGGCGAAGCCCGCGCATACCGCCTGCAGATCAAAGGCCGCACCACCGTTGCCGATGCCGAGCTTCGCCTGCAGCAGGGTTGCCGTACTCGGAAAGATGTAGTCCGGCGTCGACGTGGCAACGATGATCAGGTCAATGTCGGACGGCTGACACCCGGCGGCCTCGATGGCCCGAATGCTGGCCTCATAGGCCAGCTGACTGGCGGTGACATCCGGCTCGGCCAGGTGACGGGCACGGATGCCCGTACGTTCGGCGATCCATTCATCAGAGGTATCGATCCCCCGCGCCACCAGATCGTCATTGGTCACAGGATCACCGGGGAGGAAGCTCCCGGTCCCGGCCACTCGTGCAAAGATCATGCGGCAGACCTTTCTCGTTCCATGCGCTCGCTGATACGCTCGATGAGTCGATTGCGGGCCGCCTCGGCCGCCCGCCAGATGGCCTGCTCAAAGGCAAAGGAATCGGCCGCGCCGTGGCTCTTGACCACCACGCCGCGCAAGCCGAGCAGCGCCGCACCGTTGTAGCGCCGGGAATCAAGCTTATGCTTGAACCCCTTCAAGGCGGACATGGCGAAGACCGCCGCCAGCTTGGTCAGCCAGTTGCGGGAAAACTGCTCGCGCAGGAAGGTCGCCATCATCTGGGCCAGCCCTTCCGACGTCTTCAGGGCAACATTGCCGACAAATCCGTCGCATACGACCACATCGACCGTACCCTTGTAGATGTCGTTGCCCTCCACATTGCCGTAGAAGTTAAGACCACTCTTGCGCAACAACTCACCCGCCTGCTTGACGGTTTCGTTGCCCTTGATCTCTTCCTCACCAATGTTGAGCAGACCGACACTGGGGCGTTCATTGTGCTCCACCGCAGCCACCAGCATGGCACCCATGATACCGAACTGAAGCAGATGCTCCGGAGAGCAATCCACATTGGCCCCGAGATCAAGCACGTGGGTCTGACCACGCAGAGTCGGCAGCGTACTGCAGATCGCAGGACGATCGATGCCGGGCAGGGTCTTGAGCACAAAACGGGAAATCGCCATCAGCGCCCCGGTGTTGCCGGCAGACACCGCAGCCTGGGCCTCGCCGGACTTGACGAGATCCACGGCCACCCGCATCGAAGAATCCTTCTTGTTACGCATGGCCAGGGCGGGCGCTTCGTCCATGCCAACCACTTCGGAGGCACGCTGGATGCGCAAGCGCTCGCCAAACTCGGCCAGGGCCGTCCCCAGGTGCGGCTCGATGGCCTCGGCGCGCCCGACCAGCACGATCCGGGTATCGCGATCGACCCGCATGAAATGCAGGGCGGCGGGGACGGTCACCGAGGGGCCGTGATCGCCCCCCATACAGTCAATCGACAGGGTGACAGTCATTCGGCGCAGTGATATGGATACATGTATAAAAACGGCGCGAGCGCCCGAGGGCGCCGCGCCGCTTCCAGACCGGGGGGATTACTCGCCCTTGGCCTTGGCAACCTTCTTGCCACGATAGACGCCGGAGGGCGACACGTGGTGGCGCAGATGCACTTCACCGGTGGTCGGCTCGACGGCCAGCGGGGGTGCCACGAGGAAATCGTGGGAACGATGCATACCGCGCTTGGACGGGGACTTCTTGTTCTGTTGGACAGCCATGAAACACTCCTTGAGGAATACTTAAACCTTGCCGCGCAACTGGCGCAGAACGGCGAAGGGCGAAATCTCTTCATCAACGCCGGTTTTCACCGGCGGCTCGCAATCATCGTGACGCGGAACCAGGGGCAGGGACAACAACAACTCATCCTCCACCAGGGCAAGCAGGTCAGTCAGCGGCTCCACCTCCAGGGCGTCCACTTCATCATTCTCGAGCTCATCGTCCGGCAATGCATCACCGACACGCAGCAAGAGAAGACGGTTGCTGACTTCACACGGCCACACCAGAGCCTCAAGACAGCGCTGGCACTGCAAGACCAGATCTGCCCGGGCCAGCAATTCGACGTAGAGCTTTCCTTCGTCGTCCCGCTCACCTTGAAACTCGAATTCCACCGAACCCACCGGCTCCAGCAAGGACTCGACCAGACGGCCGAGACGCTCCACCGGCACCGCGCCCTGCACGCGACGTCCGTCTTTGGCTAGCGCCCGCAGGTCAATCACGAAGCTTTCTTGCGACATAAGCGCGGCATGATATTATTTTCGGCTGCCTGTGTCAAAACTCTGCTAAGCCTCCGCTCACCACGCCGACGCCTCCGAGCCCGTTCATGAAACTCGTTCTCGCCTCCACCTCGGCCTATCGCCGGGAACTGCTCACGCGCTTCGGCCTACCCTTCGAGATCGCCCGCCCCGATATCGACGAATCCCCGCAGCCCGACGAAGCGCCCCGCGCCACCGCCGAACGCCTTGCCATCGAAAAGGCCAAGGCTGTCGCGGCGCAGTTCAGCGACGCGCTGATCATCGGCAGCGACCAGGTGGCCAGTTTGGGCAGCCAGCGCTTCGGCAAGCCCGGCACGGTGGATCGGGCCGTGGCGCAACTGCGCTTGATGAGCGGGCAGACCGTCATCTTTGACACCGCACTGGCCTTGATCAACACCCGCAGCGGCCGCATTCAGGTAGAGGTTATCCCCACCGAAGTCCGCTTCCGTGCCCTCTCCGATGACGAGATCGTCCGCTACGTGGAGCGCGAACGCCCCCTCGACTGCGCGGGAAGCGCGAAATCCGAAGGGCTCGGCATTACCCTGCTCGACGCCCTGAGCGGAGACGACCCCAATGCACTCGTCGGCCTGCCCCTGATTGCCCTGGCGCGCATGCTGCGCAACGAAGGCCTGGCTTTGCCCTGACGATGCGCAAAGGCACGCTTTACCTGATCCCCGTCAGCCTCGGCCCCAGCCCCAGCAGCCTGACGACCCCGGCCGACGTTGCAAGCCGGGCGCGCAGCCTGAATTACTTTGTCGTCGAAAACGCCAAGACCGCCCGCGCCGAACTGAAGCGGCTGGAACACCCCGCGCCGCTGCGCGACCTGGATATCCGCGAACTGCCGGAAAAGCCTGGCGCTTCCGATCTGGACGGACTCCTTGCCCCCCTGCTCGCCGGCCTCGATGCCGGGCTGATGTCGGAAGCCGGCTGCCCGGCAGTCGCCGACCCGGGCGCCCTCCTCGTCCGCCGCGCCCACGAGAAGGGCATCGCCGTCGTCCCGCTGGTTGGCCCCTCCTCCCTGCTGCTGGCCCTGATGGCCTCGGGGCTCAACGGACAGAGCTTTGCCTTTCACGGCTACCTTCCGGTCGATGAAGAGGCGCGCAACAAACGCATCCGCGAACTGGAAGCGGAGTCGGCACGCCACGCCCGCACTCAGCTGTTCATCGAAACGCCCTATCGCAACGAACGCATGTTCGAGGCCCTGCGCAGCACCTGCCGGCCCGACACTCGCCTGTGCGTGGCCCGTGACCTGACCCTGGAAAGCGAACAGATCTCCACGCGCACCATCGCCGACTGGAAGCAGGTCTCCCCCCCGGACCTGGCCCGGCGCCCCACGGTATTCCTGATCCTCGCCGCCTGAGCCCGGCCAACCGGCGGGCTCCGGGCTCACTCGAGCAGATAGACCCCGCCGTCCCGCTCCTCGACCTGCAGCGGCACCAGGCGCGCACCACGGCACGGACCGGAAACGCAGCGGCCCGTCTCCGGCTCGTACATGGCGCCATGGGTCGCGCAGATCACATAGAGGCGGGAATCATCGAAGAACTTGCCGGGCAGCCAGTCCAGCTCCACCGGCACATGGGCACAACGGTTGAGGTAGGCATGGACCCGCCCTTGAAAGCGCACCAGGAAGGCGGGCTCCGCGCCCGTCACACGCGTCACGGTGAAGCGCACGCCATCCTCCCCCTCGCGCACATCGGCCGACTTGCAGATCACGCATGCGCCTCCAGCCAGGCACGCAGCTCCGCAGGGGTATGGACACACGCCAACGGCGCCTCAGCCAGCAACTGCTCGACCGGATGGGCACCGAAGCTGACGGCCAATCCAGCCACGCCCGCATTCCTGGCCATCTGCAGATCGTGGGTGGTGTCACCAATCATCAGGCTGGCGCCCCTCGCCACGCCCAGTTCATCCATCAGCTCTTCGAGCATGGCCGGATGGGGTTTGGAAAAACACTCGTCGGCACAACGGGTGGCATGGAAGAAGCGCCCCAAGCCCGAAAACTCAAGGGCACGCACCAGCCCCTTGCGACTCTTGCCAGTCGCCACCGCCAGACTGTAGCCCTGCCCATGGAGCGATTCGATCAGAGCATGAGTCCCGTCAAAAAGCTGAAGCTCATGATCACCTGACAGGTAATGATGGCGATAACGCTCCACCATCGCCGGATAGTCCTTCTCGGCCAGCTCCGGGACCGCATGCCGCAGGGCATCCACCAAGCCCAGCCCAATGACGTGCCGCGCCCGCGCATCCGGCGGCACCGGGAGCCCGAGGTCGGCACTGGCCGCCTGGATGGCGCGGACGATGGCCGCCGCCGAATCCATCAGCGTGCCGTCCCAGTCGAAGACGATCAGTTCGAAACGCTTAGCCATGCTCCCTCTCCCGGGTCTGCTCGACAAAGGCCACGAAGCCCTCCAGTTCGGCCGGCAGGGACGCGGAGAGTTCAATCGCCTGATCGGTCAGCGGATGCCGGAACGCCAGCTTCGCGGCATGCAGGAACATCCGCTTGAGTCCTTCCTTTTCAAGCTGCTTGTTCAACGCAAAATCGCCGTACTTGTCATCGCCACACAAGGGAAACCCGAGATGACTGAGATGGACACGGATCTGGTGGGTCCGGCCGGTCTTCAGCTCCACCTCCACGAGGCTGTAGCCGCTCCAGCGCTTCACCAGGCGGACAATGCTGTGGGCGGGCTTGCCCTCCGGATTCACGCTGACACGGCGCTCGCCGTTCTCCAGCAGATATTTGTGCAGCGCCAGCCTGACGTGCTGTTGCGGATTGAGCCAACGCCCCGCCACAAGGGTCAGGTAGCGCTTCTGCACCTTGCCCTCCCGCATCATGTCGTGGAGCACCGTAAGGGCACTGCGTTTCTTGGCGACGATCAACAGGCCCGACGTCTCGCGGTCGAGTCGATGCACCAGCTCAAGGAACTTCGCCTCCGGACGCTGACGGCGTAACTGCTCGATGACGCCGAAACTGACGCCGCTCCCGCCATGCACGGCCAGACCGGCCGGCTTGTCGAGGACCAGCAAGGCCTCATCCTCAAAGACGATGTCAAAAGCCTTGCCCACCGGCACCGCCGCCGCTGCGGGCTTGTCCGCCAGGCGGATCGGCGGGATGCGCAACTCGTCTCCCTCCTGCAGGCGGTAGGTTTGATCGACGCGCCGGCTATTCACCCGTACCTCGCCACTACGCAGGATGCGATAGATGTGGCTCTTGGGCACCCCCTTGCAGATCCGCACCAGGAAGTTGTCGATGCGCTGCCCCGCACTGCCTTCATCCACGCGGGTATGGCTTACTGCGGGAGCTTTACTCAAGGCCATCTTTTTGAAATATACTAATTAACGGTTTTTTCGGTCCTGATGCGTCGCGCTCACCTGTAGCTGTGTTGTCAGATTTCAACACCGGTCCGCGTCGTCCCAGAGCGACTCAACGCCTGGCTATCCAGCGCCATCACCGCTCCCGAGAAAATCACAGGAAGGTCCATCGCCGGACAAAAAGAGGGCGATGGTACTGTATTCGACAATAAACTTGTACCAATTGCGCGCAGGCGCACACGCAGATTGACGGCCCTGAAACCGGGAGCCGCGAAGCACACCAGGCAAGCAGGCCCGAGGTCGCAACGAGAGACGCCGTCGTACCCGTGAGTACGCTCCGTCCCGGAATGGCGAGACCAGGCGACGCAGCCGGCACTTCGCAGCCCCCTAGCGTATATCGCGGTTCAGGGTGCAAAAGACGAATCCCGCCACCCACTTTAGTTTGTTTCCCCCCGATGAAGGATAGTCGCGAAAACGCCAAACTAAGTCACCGCAGTTAAGCGGGTGGCGCGCTTCGTCCTGCCCGTGTGCCGCGCGGGAGAAGAAGACGAATGAAGCGCATGCTCTTCAACGCGACGCAAGCCGAGGAACTCCGCGTTGCCATTGTCGACGGTCAGAAGCTGATTGACCTCGACATTGAATCGGCCGCCAAGGAACAACGCAAAAGCAACATCTACAAAGCCGTCATTACGCGCATTGAGCCCAGCCTCGAAGCCGCGTTTGTCGACTATGGCGCCGAGCGCCACGGCTTCCTGCCGTTCAAGGAAATCTCCCGCTCCTACTTTCAGCCTGGCGTGGAAGCCAGCCGTGCCTCCATCAAGGAAGCCCTCAAGGAAGGCCAGGAGCTGATCGTCCAGGTCGAGAAGGACGAACGGGGTAACAAGGGTGCAGCCCTTACTACCTTCGTTTCCCTGGCCGGCCGTTACTTGGTGCTGATGCCCAACAACCCCCGCGGCGGCGGTGTATCCCGTCGCGTCGAGGGTGACGAGCGCGCCGAACTGCGTGACGTCATGGACCAGCTCGAAGTACCCGGTGGCATGAGCCTGATCGCCCGTACCGCCGCCATCGGCCGCAACGCCGAAGAACTGCAATGGGACTTGAACTACCTCCTGCAACTGTGGCGCGCCATTGACGGTGCCGCCCAGTCCCAGGACGGCGCCTTCCTGATCTACCAGGAAGGCAGCCTGGTCATCCGTGCCATCCGCGACTACTTCCAGCCCGACATCGGCGAGATCCTGATCGACACCGACGACGTGTACGAGCAGGCCCGCCAGTTCATGGCCCACGTGATGCCGCAGAACGTGAACCGCGTGAAGCGTTACCACGACGACGTGCCATTGTTCTCGCGTTTCCAGATCGAGCATCAGATCGAGTCGGCCTACTCGCGCCAGGTCAGCCTGCCCTCTGGCGGCGCCATCGTGATCGACCACACCGAAGCCCTGGTCTCCGTGGACGTGAACTCCGGTCGCGCCACCCGTGGTGCAGACATCGAGGAAACCGCCTTCAAGACCAACTGCGAAGCCGCCGACGAGGTGGCCCGTCAGCTACGCCTGCGCGACCTGGGCGGTCTGATCGTCATCGACTTCATCGACATGGAGTCCCAGAAGAACCAGCGCGAGGTCGAGAACCGCCTGCGTGACGCCCTGCGCTACGACCGCGCCCGCGTCCAGACAGGCAAGATCAGCCGCTTCGGCCTGCTCGAACTGTCCCGCCAGCGCCTTCGCCCGGCCCTGGCCGAGACCAGCTACATCCCCTGCCCGCGCTGCAACGGCACCGGCCATATCCGCAGCACCGAATCCTCGGCCCTGCACATCCTGCGCATCCTCGAAGAAGAGGCGATGAAGGACAACACCGGTGCCCTGCACTGCCAGGTCCCGGTGGACGTCGCCACCTTCCTGCTCAACGAGAAGCGCGACGACATCGCCAAGATCGAAGTGCGCCACAAGGTCGGCCTGGTGCTGATCCCCAACCGCCACCTCGAGACGCCCCAGCACGAGATCGTCCGCCTGCGCCACGACCAGCTCAACCAGGAAGACAGCGTCCTGCCGAGCTACCGCATGGCCACCAAGCCGGCCGACGAATCCTACTCCCCGCCCTCGGCCAGCACTGATCGCCCGGTGCGCCAGGAAGCCGCGGTCAAGGGCATCACGCCGGATCAGCCCGCCCCCATCGTGGAAGCGAAGGCTGCACCGGCCCCCGCGCCCGTACCGGAAAGCCAGCCCGGCCTGCTGGCACGCATCTTCGCCTTCTTCCGGGGCGAGAAGCAGCCCGAACCCGCCCCGGTCGTCGTCCAGCCGGAAACACCCCGTCGCGAATCCCGTCCGCGCAACGAACGCGGGCGTCGTGAAGGTCGTGAGGGCCGTGAAGGTCGCGGTCGCCGTGACGGCCAGCGTGAAGAACGCGGCGAACGCAGCGACAACCGTGAAGCCCGGGACAATGGCAATCGCAATGCCCCCGAAGCCCAGACTGAGGCCCGCGAAAAGCCCCAGCGTCAACGTGGCGAGCGCCAGGAGCGGGAAGGCCGCAACGGCGAGCGCACGGAGCGTGCCGAACGCGGTGACAAGGCGGAACGCGGCGAGCGGAGCGAACGCGGTGAACGCGGCCGTAACCGCAACGCCCAGACCCCCAAGCCGGTCGAGACCGAAGCCCTCGTGGCCACCGAGCAACTGAGCGCCGTTGCCGTCGCTGCAGCCATCACCCCCCCGGAAGCGGTGCCTCCCGTCGAAGGCGAAGCGGGTGCCGAGCGCAGTCGCCGCAGCCGTCGTGGTCGTCGTGGCGGACGTCGCAATGACGAGACCGGCAGCACCGAAGCCGCCGCCCAGGGCGAGCTGGAGATGGGCGAGCAGGCTCAGGCCGCAGAAGCCGCAGCCAGCACGGCTGCCGAGGTGGTCGCTGTCGCCACCGAAGCCGCTGCTCCGGTTCCGGCTCCCGAACCGGTAGCCGAGTCTGCACCGGCGGAAGCACCCGTGCTTGCCGCAGTGGCGGAACCGGCAGCAAGCGAATCGACACCCGAAGCCGCACCGGCTGTAGCTGTGCCGACTCAGGTGGCTGCAGCCGTCCCGGAAGTCGCCCAGGCGGCCCCTGCCGCAGTGCAGACCGCCGACCTTGACCTCATTGAGCAGGCCGTGGCCGCCAGCCTTCAGCCCGTCATCGAGCCGGCAGTTGAAGCGCCTGTCACGGCAAGTGTCGTCGAGGAAAGCATCGCGGCCCCGGTCGAAGTGGCGCCCCCCACCGTGGAAGTTGTCGAGGCGACGCCGACTGAGCCCGTCGCCGCCGAGGCCCCGGTGGAAGCATCCGCTCCGGCAGCCCAGGCCGAGCCCGACGCATCAAGGAGCATCGAGGTCGCCACCAAGGCCGCGTCCGCCCCCATCACACTGCCTGACCTGCAAGCCAGCGGGCTGGTGATGATCGAGACCCGGGCCGAGTCTGTAATCGCTGCCCAGGCGGCGATTCCTGCAGAGCCATCCCAACCCCTTGGCCGTCGTCGCACCCGCAGTGCCGCACCGGTTGTAGAGGAAGCCCTGGTCCAGGTGGAAACCCAAAAGTAAGCAACAGCACGACAAGTAAAAGGCCAGTCCCGCGGGACTGGCCTTTTGCATTGATTCTGCCCCACGAGGGCAAACCCGATCCATCAGCTCACCGACTGGCGCCTCCGATTCACCTCCGGAAGGATGTCCTCGATCAGCCCCTGCACCGCATCCTCGCACAGGTCGAGGACCGCATCAAAACCCGTAGCCCCGCCATAGTAGGGATCGGGCACATCGTCGCGGCGAAACCGGCGGGCAAAACTCATGAACATCCGCACCTTGTGCTTGCAGCCATCGGGAGCCCGGTCCCGCAGGTAGTTGAAATGGTCCCGGTCCATGGCCAATAGCAGGTCAAAATCGGCGTAATCCTTGGGCTGAACCTTGCGCGCCCGCAGCCGCGACAGGTCATAACCCCGCCTGAGCGCAGCCGTCTGCGCCCGGGGATCCGGTGCCTCCCCGGTGTGGTAGCCCTGGGTGCCGGCTGAATCAACACCAACCACCTCCTCCAGGCCCGACATGGCCAGCCAGCGGCGCGCCACGCCCTCAGCCGTGGGTGACCGGCAGATATTGCCGGTGCACACGAACAGTATTTTCATTATGGGTGTCCCTCCTACCGGTAATTTAAGCAGCCGGCGGGCGGAACGTACAAGCTCAAGGACCAATTTCTTCAGATTCTTTCAGTCAGTGACATCGGGTGACGCGGATGCATCATGCCCATCTGCTCCAAACGCCTGCTGACGCAGGCGGAAAAGCCTGTCGCGCGCGGAGGCGGCCTTTTCAAACTCCAAGTTGCGAGCGTGCTCCTGCATTTCCTTCTCGAGCTGACGGATGGTCTTGGCCAGCGCCTTCTCGTCCAGCACCTCGTACTGGGCACGGGCCTCGTCGGCCTTGACGACAGCATCCCCTGAATTTGCATCATAGACACCATCGATGATGTCCTTTATGCGTTTTGTCACGGACTTGGGTGTAATTCCGTTAGCCGCATTGAAGGCGAGCTGCTTTTCGCGACGGCGCTCCGTTTCGCCCATGGCCGCCTTCATCGAATCGGTGATACGGTCGGCGTAAAGAATCGCCGTGCCATGCAGATGTCGCGCCGCACGGCCGATGGTCTGAATCAGGGAGCGCTCCGAACGCAGGAAGCCCTCCTTGTCCGCATCCAGGATGGCCACCAGGGACACCTCAGGAATATCCAGCCCCTCGCGTAAGAGATTGATACCCACCAGCACGTCAAACTCGCCCAGGCGCAGATCCCGGATGATCTCCACCCGTTCAACGGTATCGATATCCGAATGCAGGTAGCGCACCCGGATTCCGTTCTCGGCCAAGTACTCGGTCAAATCCTCGGCCAGGCGCTTGGTCAGCACTGTCACCAGGATCCGCTCCTGGACCGCCAGACGCAGCTTGATCTCACCCAGCAGATCGTCGACCTGGGTAGTGGCTGGCTTCACGACGATGATCGGATCCACCAGACCGGTCGGGCGTACCACCTGCTCCACCACCTGCCCTTGGTGCGCCTTCTCGTAGGCGGCCGGTGTCGCGGAGACAAACACGGTCTGGGGCAGCAAGCGCTCGAACTCCTCGAACTTGAGGGGCCGGTTATCCAGGGCCGAAGGCAGACGAAAGCCGTACTCCACCAGATTTTCCTTGCGCGAGCGGTCACCTTTGTACATCGCCCCCACCTGCCCGATGGACACGTGGGACTCGTCGATGAACATCAGCCCGTCCTTGGGCAGGTAATCGATCAGGGTCGGTGGTGCATCGCCGGCATTCCGCCCTGACATGTGGCGGGAATAGTTTTCGATACCCTTGCAGAAGCCCAGCTCGTTGAGCATCTCCAGGTCGAAGCGGGTGCGCTGCTCGATGCGCTGGGCCTCCACCAGCTTGCCAGCCTTCTGGAAGGTCTCGATACGCAGGCGCAACTCATCCTTGATGGCTTCGACGGCACGCAACACCGTCGCCCGGGGCGTGACGTAATGGCTGGACGGGTAGACGGTGAAGCGGGCGAGCTTCTGCTTGAGATGGCCGGTAAGGGGGTCAAACAGGGTCAGGTGCTCGATCTCATCGTCGAACATCTCCACCCGCAGGGCGTGCTCAGCGCTTTCTGCGGGAAAGATGTCGATCACGTCACCCCGCACGCGGAAGGTGCCGCGCTTGAAATCCACATCGGCGCGGGTGTACTGCATCGCCACCAGGCGCTGCACCAGCTCCCGATGGACAAGCCTCTCGCCCTCCCGCAGATGCAGGACCATGCTGTGATAGTCGCCCGGATCACCGATACCGTAGATGCACGATACCGAGGCCACGATCACCACGTCGCGCCGCTCCATCAGGCTCTTGGTGGCCGACAGGCGCATCTGCTCGATGTGCTCGTTGATCGCCGAATCCTTCTCGATGAACAGATCGCGGGACGGCACGTAGGCCTCCGGCTGATAGTAATCGTAGTAGCTGACGAAGTACTCCACCGCGTTCTCTGGAAAGAACTCCCGGAACTCGGAATACAGCTGTGCGGCCAGGGTCTTGTTATGGGCCAGCACCAGGGCCGGACGCCCGCAGCGGGCAATCACGTTGGCCATGGTGTAGGTCTTGCCGGAGCCGGTCACGCCCAGCAGGGTCTGGAACATCAGACCGTCGTCGATGCCCTCCACCAGCTTGCGGATCGCCTCAGGCTGGTCGCCGCCGGGCTGAAACGGCTGATGGAGCCGGAACGGGCTCCCGTCGAAAAGCACTACGCGCCCGCTGTCGGATTGATCGGCCATGATAAAATTTCGAATTCCAGTCAGTCGGTGAAGTCCGGACCCAGTTTCGGGCAACCCCGCATTATCGCCCAGCGGCAAGCATAAAGCGCCCCGCACCCTTCGCCCCTTTTGGAGACCCCATGAGCTCTTCGATCTTTGCTGCGGTGGAAATGGCCCCCCGCGATCCGATTCTCGGCCTGAATGAAGCCTTCAACGCGGATACCCGCAGCACCAAGGTCAACCTCGGCGTTGGCGTTTACTTCGACGACAACGGCAAGATCCCCCTGCTCGGCGCCGTCAAGACCGCCGAGAAGGCCCGCCTCGAAGCGGCCCCTCCCCGTGGCTACCAACCCATCGAAGGCCCCGTCGCCTACGCCAACGCTGTGCAGAACCTGCTGTTCGGCGCCGACAGCGCCATCATCCGTGACGGCCGCGTCGTCACCGCCCAGGCCCTCGGCGGCACCGGTGCCCTGCGCATCGGCGGCGACCTGATCAAGCGCGTGGTTCCGGACGCCACTGTTTACATCTCCGACCCCTCCTGGGAAAACCACCGCGCCCTGTTCGAGGCTGCCGGCTTCCCGGTGGACACCTACCCCTACTACAACCCGGAAACCCGCGGCGCCAACGCCGAGGCGATGATCGCCAAGCTCAACACCCTGCCCGCCGGTTCGGTGATCGTGCTGCACGCCTGTTGCCACAACCCCACCGGCGCCGACCTCACCGAAGCCCAGTGGGCCGACGTGGTCAAGGCCTGTGCCAACCGTGGCCTGATTCCCTTCCTCGACATGGCCTACCAGGGCTTCGCTGACGGCATTGAACCCGACGCCGTGGCGGTGAACCTGTTCTCGGCCTCCGGTCTGTCCTTCTTCGTGTCCAGCTCCTTCTCCAAGAGCTTCTCGCTTTATGGCGAACGCGTCGGCGCCCTGTCCATCGTCACCCAAAGCAAGGACGAGTCCGCCCGCGTGCTGTCCCAGCTCAAGCGCGTGATCCGCACCAACTATTCCAACCCGCCGATCCACGGTGGCGCGATTGTGGCTGCCGTGCTGTCCACCCCGGCCCTGCGCCAGGAGTGGGAGACCGAACTGGCCGGCATGCGTGACCGCATCCGCGCCATGCGCACCGGCCTGGTCGAACAACTGGCAGCCCGCAAGGTGGATCAGGACTTCTCCTTCGTGATCAAGCAGCGCGGCATGTTCTCCTACACCGGCCTCACCACCGCCCAAGTAGAGCGCATGAAGGACGAGTTCGGTATCTACGCCGTCGGCACCGGCCGCATCTGCCTGGCTGCACTGAACACCAAGAACCTCGACTACGTGGCCGACGCCATTGCGGCCGTGATCAAAGCCTGACGGCCACTGCGCCATTCCGGGTTGATGTTGAAAAAATCATGCTTCCAGCCTTGACGTCATCAACCTTCGAAACTAAAATGCGCGCCTCTGTTCCTCGATAGCTCAGTCGGTAGAGCGCCGGACTGTTAATCCGTAGGTCCCTGGTTCGAGCCCAGGTCGAGGAGCCAAAGATCCAAGCAAGAGGTCACCCCTTTATGGGTTGGCCTCTTGCTTTTTCCCCTCGTCCGTAAGACCGTCTCCGTCCACCATGGCCGCTCGCGAGACGACGGCCACACCCGATACCGGATTCCCCCCTCCAAGACACGAACCCACAGACGAGGGGCAGAACGCGCTTCAGCGGCTTCAAGCCAGCGGGAAAGCAATGGCAAGCCCTGCGCACCAGCCGCCCGCCATCTTTACGACCGACACACGACGATCAACCGGCCCCAGGCCAGCAAGCTTGAGACGCGGCACAACGCCCCAATGATGTTGACTGCAAGGGGCTCCATGTCTATAATATTTGACTCAATTCCTCGATAGCTCAGTCGGTAGAGCGCCGGACTGTTAATCCGTAGGTCCCTGGTTCGAGCCCAGGTCGAGGAGCCAAGACAAGCAAAGGGCCAACCCGTAAAGGGCTGGCCCTTTTGTTTTGCGCCTCCCAGTGGCACGCGGCCAGCCTTGCGCGGGCGGCAAGGCTGGGGCATCCTTCTCCGGATTCCCGCACCAAGGAGCGAAGACTCTCCGTGCCCTTCCCCCAGGACCCGCGCTTGCAATGACCCGCTTCCTTCTCGTCTTCATGCTTCTGCTGCCCGTCCTGATGGTGCTGGAGCTCACCGCACCGGCCCAGCAGTGGTTTGTCCTCCCTTGGACTTCGCTACTCACCAGGATCACCGCCTTTCTCCTGAGCGCCTTCGACGCCAATGCCATGTCTTACGGCAAGATCCTGTTGGACACACGGAGCGGTATAGGCGTCTCTGTGGAGGCAGGCTGCAACGGCGTCGAAGCCTGCATCATCCTGCTTGCCGCCATGCTTGCCTATCCCGCACCGTGGAAGCTCAAACTGCTGGGCATACTCGGTGGCAGTGTGGCCGTGCAGGCCGTGAACGTCCTGCGAGTCATCTCCCTGTTTTATCTCGCAAGATGGGACAAGGATTTCTTTGAGTTTGCCCACCTGTATTTGTGGCAGGCCCTAATCATGCTGGACGTGCTGATCGTATGGTTGGTCTGGATCCGTATCGTGGCGCAGCGGACGCTTCCACCCCCCCCTTCCACACCCTTGGTTGCCGAGGCCTGAGAGCATGGAGAAGCACTTCAGCATCATCGGCGGCTTCTTCCTGCGCACCTTACTTCTGCTCATTCCGATGCTGGCCCTGTGGTACTGGGCGCGCGAATGGGTCGTCGCGCCTCCTGCCTGGCTTGCCGGAAAGGCTTTGCAGTTTCAGTTTCCATCCTGGGTGCTGGGTATCGAAAGAGAGGGCCTTCACCATGCCCTGCTCACAAACCTTAAGGTCGTCACCCCAAACCGCCAGGTCGGCGAACTGACGCCCGAGATACGTGCGCTGAGCTACTGCTATGGGTCGGCCCTCCTGCCTGCCTTGTTACTGGGTGGCCAAGCCCGCAAGCTATGGTGGAAACTGCCCGCGGGCCTGACCCTTCTTATTCCGTTCCAGGCCTGGAGCATCGCCTTTGCGTGGCTGCTTCAAGTCGCGGTCCAGGCCGGTCCCCAGGTTGCCAGTGAGGCGGGCTTCTCGGCCATGGGCATGAACCTCGTGGCGGCGGGCTACCAGTTCGGCTACCTGATCTTTCCCGCCCTGGCCCCGGTGCTGGTGTGGCTGGCCCTCGACCGCAGATTGATGGCAACGGTGCTGCTCGAGGGCAGCCTGTCGGGCAAACACTGAAACCCGCATCAACATCTACCCGAAGAACATTTGATACAAAATGTAAACTCGGCTATAAATATGCAGTCCTCACTTGCACAAAATCTCAAATGAAAAAAATGCTCAAATCGGCGATCGTTGCCTCTGTCGCAGCCATCTCCATGCCGGCCCTTGCCGCCATCCAGACCCATACCTTCACTGTCACCGGCACTGGCGGTGAAACCGGTGGCGGCACCCTGGTCTGGGACGACACTGTCACCGCGTCAGGCAATACGCTCTCGCTGGCCAATGCCACATCCATCTCCATCACCATCACCGGTGGCGTAGCCGGCGCCGGCCAAAGCTTTACCAAGGCTCAATGTACGTTTTTGGCCGCCAACTCCACGCCGAACTTTGCACTGGATCTTAATTTCGGTTGCAACAACGGAACAACTTCATTCTCAGGCCTCGCGCCCTACACCGCGACCTACGGTGCGAGCACCCTCACATGGGCGCCTGGCACGACCACTGCCACCACCACATCCGTCCCCACCCTCAACGAATGGGGCATGATCCTGTTGTCCGGCCTGATGGCTGCCAGCACCTTGGTCATGATGCGACGCAAGCAGGGCTGATCCACACCTGAAGCCCTGATGAATGCCCACCTCGGTGGGCATTTTTGTTTTTCCGGCCCCTCGCAAGAACACGGCCGCAGAATGCGGCTCTGTCACCCTCACCCCGCCCGCCTTGCCCTTCGCCATGGCAGCCCCCATAATTTTCGACAAAGGCGGGCGTTTTTTAGCACGGAACAAGGTGCTCCCTCGGCGTACCGGCCTATAAGATCCGCTGTGCAGCCCCACCCGACACCACGATGACCCAGCGCGTGATTCCCCTGGCCGACGAGCGCCAACTCCGGCAACAGCCGGCGATCCCGGCCGAACTCAGCGCGGCCACTGGCATGCTCCTGGACAGCAGGGGACGCCCCGTGCGGGATCTGCGGATCTCGGTGACCGATCGCTGCAACTTCCGTTGCGTGTATTGCATGCCCAAATCGGTATTCGACAAGGACTATGCCTTCCTGCCCCGCCAGTCGCTGTTGTCCTTCGAGGAAATCACCCGTTTGGCGAGGCTGTTCGCCGCCCACGGGGTCACCAAGATACGCCTGACAGGCGGCGAGCCCCTGCTGCGGCGCAATCTGGAGCAGCTGATCAGCCAATTGGGCTCCATCCCGCAGATGGAGGTGACACTTACAACAAACGGCGTCCTGCTACCCAAAAAGGCAGGCATGCTGAAAGCAGCCGGATTACGACGCGTCACCGTCAGCCTGGATTCCCTGGACGACACGATCTTCCGTGCCATGAACGACATGGATGTGCCCGTCGCGGATGTTCTCAAGGGCATTGCGGCCGCCGAGGCAGTGGGGCTCGGACCCATCAAGATCAACATGGTGGTCAAGCGGGGCCTCAATGATCAGGAAATCCTGCCCATGGTCGAGCGCTTCCGGGGTACCGGGCATATCCTGCGCTTCATCGAGTTCATGGACGTGGGGAGCTCCAACGGCTGGCGAATGGACGATGTCGTGCCCTCCGCCGAAGTGGTGCGACGCATCCACGAAAAACATGCCCTTGAGCCGATTGATCCCAACTACAGCGGAGAAGTAGCTGAACGGTGGCGCTTCGCTGACGGCAGCGGCGAGATAGGCGTCATCTCCTCGGTTACCCAGGCCTTCTGTTCCACGTGCACGAGGGCCCGTCTTTCGACGGAGGGAAGCCTGTACACCTGCCTCTTCGCCCAAAGTGGCCACGACCTTCGCAGCCTGATGCGTGAGGGCCGCAGCGATGCCGAGATCTCGGCCGCCATCGGGCTCATCTGGCGCCAGCGCATCGACCGCTACTCCGAAATCCGCACAGCGGAGACAGCCGCCCTGCGCAAGATCGAAATGTCCTATATCGGCGGCTGAACCCGGCCCCCTCGTAGGCGCGGAGTGCCCGCCAAGCTGTGACACGCTACCCATTTCGAGGGTGAATTTGTTGGTCGACCGCGTCAGCAGGTCGGATATGGTGCAAAATTTCGTGTTGCAGCAAATTGATACAAAGCCATTAGCTGGCCAAGCCGCCCCCCCAACCTTAGCCAAGAGCGGACCATGGACAACGACGTTCCGGAAGGCACCAAGCAGATCATCAACGGGCGGGAACGGGTTTTTTACTCAGGATACTGGGTCAAGACCTACAAGGTTCCCGAAGACACCCTGCAGGCCAAGCGTAAGTTGATCGGCGCCCTGACCCGCCGTCTCTTCAATCATGTGGAGCACGGCCTCAACATTCCCGGCAGCCGTCTAAATGAGGCGCGAAAAAGCTACGAGGAAGAAGCCGATTCCGACCGTCGCCGTGTCAAGGGTGCCATGCTGGCAGGCGCCCTGTTCAATCGGGCCGCAGACATCTTCACCAAGCTGGTGGAGTTGCAGAGCGTGGGCATCGAGATCCAGTCCGACAATGCCCTGATGCGCGAATGCGGGCGTTGTCTGCAAGAAGCCCTGGGTCTGGGCCGCCTGGTGCTGCACCGTTCGGGTGAAGAAGGCATCGATGAACTGTGGGGCGAGCCCTTCAAGGCGTTCTCAATCCCCCTCGAGGATTTCTACGAGAGTCGCTACGTCAAGATCGCCATGACACTACGCGACATTGATCTGCTGGCGGAGGCGATGGTCGAGACCTTCGAACCTCTGCCCTGTTTCAAGGGTGTTGAGCCCCACGTCCATGAGTTCGCCGGCGCTGCCAAGATCAAGACCGAAACCCTGCGTACCGATCCGGACATCTTCGACATCTGGACCAGTTTCGTCACCGCAGCCGAACGCATGTGCGGCCACTTCAACACTGACGCAATGCCGGTCAATCTCGAGGAACAGCACCTCGTTGCCGACGGCCGCCTGCTCATTGAGCAGGGACGCGACCTGGTGAGCTACATCACTCGGGCACGCACCCCCATGCCAAAGAGTGCAACCGAGTACATCGCACGCTGCAGGGCCTATGCCGAGCGCTGCGCCCGACGGGCAGCCCGTTCCGCCCTCTGAAAAACCATAGCCGTTGCAGGGAATTGCCGCTTCCCAGAGAATGACGGATGAACACCTCATGCTCGCCAAGGCCGCTCTTCGATTTGCGGTGACGAGCCCCCGCCGACCGCAATCACCAAGAAGAAGGAAGAAAAGCCATGAGCGCTAAACCGGACGCTGCCCCTCAACCCCCAGTCAAGGCGCCGCGCAAGCCGACGGCCCGGCGCACCAGTTCGGGCGACACCGCACCGAAGGACACGCCTGACGCCATTGAGAATTTCGAGGTCAACGAGGCCGTTGATGCCGCCCGGGATGCCAAGCTCTCCGCTGTCAGCGACATCGTCGCCACCCTGGCCCGTCACGACACCCACAGTATTGCCGAAACCCTGCAGGCCATCATGGCCGGCGCCTCACCCGACGACGCCAACATTCTGCGCAAGGCCCTGCTCGCTGAGGACGAAGCCGTCTACAAAAAGCTGCCTTCCCATCCCGATGACGAACTCGCCGAAGGCTGGCGGGAAGGCGCCTATCCCTACAAAAACCTGATGTCCCGCAAGGCCTACGAGAAGCAAAAGTACCGGCTTCAGGTCGAGCTACTCAAACTCCAGGCGTGGGTCAAAGAGACGGGGCAGCGGGTGGTCATCCTCTTTGAAGGTCGGGACGCCGCCGGCAAAGGCGGTACGATCAAGCGCTTCATGGAGCACCTCAACCCCCGGGGCGCCAAGGTGGTGGCCCTCGAAAAACCCACCGAAACGGAACGCGGCCAGTGGTACTTCCAGCGCTACGTGCAGCATCTGCCCACCGCCGGCGAGATCGCCCTGTTTGACCGCTCCTGGTACAACCGGGCAGGCGTGGAGCGTGTAATGGGCTTCTGCTCGCCGGACGAGTACCTTGAGTTCATGCGCCAGACCCCCGAGTTTGAACGTCACCTTGTCCGTAGCGGTGTGCACATCATCAAGTTCTGGTTTTCCGTCAGTCGTGAAGAGCAGCGCCGCCGCTTCAAGGAACGCGAGGCTCACCCACTCAAGCAGTGGAAACTCAGCCCCATTGACCTTGCTTCCCTCGACAAGTGGGATGACTACACCAAGGCCAAGGAAGCGATGTTCTTCCACACCGACACGGCCGACGCGCCCTGGACGGTGATCAAGTCGGACTGCAAGAAACGGGCACGCCTGAACGCCATGCGCTACATCCTCCACAAGCTCCCCTACACGAACAAGGAGATTGAGCACATCGGCCCCCTGGACCCCTTGCTGGTCGGTCGTGCCCACGTGGTGTACGAGCGCGGGGAACACGCCGGCAGCCCCCTCTTGTAACGCTTCAAGCCCCTCCGGCGTGCCACCCACGGCCCGGAGGGCACTGGCGCCGCCACGGATCCTCCGGGCGGCGCCAGGGCTCCCCCGATCCGGATGCGGTTCTCGCTCACATGCCCCCTTTCCGGCTCCGCCACTACGCCAATCCGTAGCGAACAGTTAAACTGCGGCGCGTGAACGCCCAGCCCCCCACCTTCGCCCTTTTCGACAACAATCTCGACGGCCCCGATACAAGCGGAACCTGGCTCCTCACCGAACTGAGGGAGAGTGTCGTCTGCCGACACACCGATGACTGGCAGGCCACCCTGCTGCGCCTCGAAGAGGCCGCCCGCAACGGCGCCTGGGTAGCCCTTGCGGCCACCTACGAACTCGGTTACCTGATCGAACCCCGCCTGCGGCCCCTGCTCCCCCCCACCAACGGTTCGCCCCTATTCACGGGCTGGATCTTCGAGCATGGCGAGTGGCTCAGTGACGATGCCTGCGATGCCTGGCTTACCGCCCGTGCAATAACGGTAGCGGGTGGCACCAGCCAACTGGAAGCGCACATCCTTGAAAATGAGTATCTGGCCTGCATTACGCGGATTCGCAAATACATCGAGGAGGGTGACTGCTACCAGGTCAACTTCACTTTTCCCTTGTCGGGTCGCACGTTTGGCGATCCCGCCAGTCTTTACCGGGCGCTCCGCCGAGCCCAGCCGGTACGCTACGGTGCGTTCATCAGCCATCCCGGCGGCGTCATCCTGTCGCGATCGCCCGAACTCTTCCTGGAGCGCCGGGGAAACACCCTGAGCAGCCAGCCCATGAAGGGCACAGCACCGCGTCACGTCACGCCTGACGTCCTCGCGGATTCGGCGAAGGACCGGGCCGAAAACGTCATGATCGTGGACCTGATTCGCAATGACATGGGGCGCCTGGCACCACCGGGTGGCGTCCGCGTCGAAGACCTCTTCCGCGTCGATCCCTACCCGACCGTCTGGCAGATGACATCGCGGGTCATTGCGGAACCGGTCACGGCGAGCCTCGACAAGATCTTCGCGGCCCTTTTCCCCTGCGGTTCGATCACCGGCGCACCGAAGATCCGTGCCATGGAGATCATCCGAGAACTGGAACCCGAGCCCCGCGGCCTGTACTGCGGCGCCCTCGGATGGATACGCCCGGGGGGTGATTTCCGCTTCAGTGTGCCGATTCGCACCCTGCTGGTGGAGCCGTCCGGTCAGGCCCGTCTGAACGTCGGCAGTGGCGTGGTCCATGACTCCCTCCCCGCCGCGGAGTGGACCGAATGCCATCTGAAGTCGCGTTTTCTGACCGAACTGCCGAAAGGGCTTCGCCTCATCGAAACCCTTCGCTACACACCTGGAGAAACGCCCTTCCCCTTCCTGCCCGAGCACCTGGCGCGAATCCGGGCGTCCGCACGGACTTTCGGATTCCCCTTTGATGAACCCCGATTTCTCGATCTGCTCGACAGCGTCGTCGCCGGCGAAGCTTCGCGCGTTCGCGTCACCCTGGGGCAGGCGGGTGACTTCACACTGGAGACCGCCCGCCTGGAGCATGGCGCACCGGGCTCCGATCCGAGCATCGTGCTGTCAACCCTGCTCACCCATAGCGGTGAGCCCCTCTTTCGGCACAAAACCACCGCCCGCGCACTCTACGATGCCGAACTTGCGCGTGTCACCGCACTGGGGCACTTCGACGCCTTGTTCATGAATGAAAAGGGCGAACTCACGGAAGGCGCACGAAGCAATCTCTTCGTGGAAAAGAAGGGTGTATTGCTGACCCCCCCGCTTGAGGCGGGTCTGCTCAACGGCGTGCTGCGTCAGCGTCTGCTCAAGGAAGGCAAAGCGATGGAGGCCCGCCTGAGGATGGACGACCTCCTGCGGGCTGACGCCCTGTTCATGGGCAACGGCCTGAGGGGCCTGATCCGCGTGCGGCTTGAGACCGCGGAGCAGCCCCCCACGTCAACCTGAACGATCCGGCCTTACTTTGCGCCTTTGCCCTTGGGTACCACGACCAGACGCTCGACGAGTGTCCGGATACCCGTCACGTCCTCTTTCAGCAGAAGCTGGACGCCGGCGCGCAACAGCTCAGACTTGGTGCAGATCCGTCCGGCCTTGGCCAGGGTCTCACGTAGCTGCTTGAGTTGGGTATGCTCGCTTTTCGGCATCGAAAAGGAATCCCTCACAACCTTCTCACGGCTGGCCTTCACCGGCTTGTCAGCCTTCACGGCCTTCTCTGCCTTGACGGGCTTCTCCGCCTTCTCGAGCTTGACGCTTTTCGGCGGCTTCTCGGCCTTGGCCGCTGGCGCAGGCTTGGGCGCAACCGCCTTGCTGCGCGCAGCAGGCGTGGCGGCGGCCTTCTTGACGGCCGGGGCAGTCACCTTCTCAGCGCCACCGGCAGGCTTGGATTCGGCAGCCGGCTTCGCAGGCTTCGGTGACACGGCAGGCTTGGCAGGCTTCGGTGAAGCTGCGGGCTTCGCAGCTTTCGGCGCGGTGGCCGGCTTCGCAGGCGTCTGCGCGGCGACAGCAACAGGCTCGGCAGCGATGGACGGCGCAACCGCCTCAACCGCCACCGGGTCAGCGGGTGCCGGGGTCGGGGCGCCCGCGGCGTCCTGAACCGGATCGGGCAAACGAGCCTCAAGGGCTTCGTTTTCTTTCTGCAGCGTGGAACGCAGGGCAGACTTGGTCTTGGTGTTCATCATTTCTCTCCTGTCAGTTTCAGTACTTCAACAACCAGTTTGTCCACTTCACGGGCGGCATCCGCCCCTCCGCGGCCTAGTTGGTAAACGGTTCCACCGATGACGGCACTCTGGGCGAAGGCATTTCGTTGGGACAAGGCAGCCCCCAGGACGGGCAAGGAAAAGTCTCGCATCACCTCGAGAACATCCCAGGCCAGATTCGTCCGTACCACACGGTTCGGCACCAGCGCGGCGCGCAGCCCCTTGCGACTGGCCTGAACCTGAAGGATCAGGCGCTCAACGCCTTTCGTCGACCATAGGTCCGCCGGGCTGGGCACCACAGGCACCAAAGCCACGTCGGCCTCCTGCAGGGCGGCAACGGTAGCCGGGTGCTCGATGGAAGGCGGACAGTCGAGCAGCACAATGCCCCCCTCCCGGACGATCTTACGCAAGCATCCTCCGAGCCCATCAATGGCCGTACCAAGCTGGATCACCGTTGCCGGGAAGGGCGTACCCTCTGGCGCCGCGTGGGACCACCGCAAGGCTGTCTCCTGAGGATCGAGATCGATCACAACCACCCTCAGCCCCTTGCGCACCAAACCACCAGCCAGTTGCATGGTCAGTGTGGACTTCCCGGCACCGCCCTTCTGGGACAGCACAGTCACAACCTTGGCTCTTCCCACAACGCCTCCAATAGGTAATACCGTATTATTTTACTAAAACCTGCGCGCAACACAAGCTATCGCAAGGGGCTGAGCGGATAGCGGACGGCACGGAGAAGAAAATACAGGTGAAACACAAGGCAGGGGATGGAGAACCTGCCCCCGGCACCCACATAGCAAAACGCCCCGGCGAGAGGCCGAGGCGCAAGGAAAAACCAAAACCAGCGAAGCGAGCTCAACGCATGAAATCGCTACCGAAGGAAGCTCGCCGGGGACGTGACTGAATGACGATTCGTCTTGGGCCCGAGGGAGCAGGACGGAGATTGCTGCCGTCACACTCCCTGAGGCCACGACTTCCAAGACGTAGGCATTGGACTTTCTCACAACCGCAATCTGCCGACATATCTGCCGGCTCACCCTCTTCCATGTGATCTATCCGCAGCAGTTCGAGAAAGCGAACGGCCGAGTCCCGACACCCAAAAACAGTGAGCCTGCCATCATTGGCACAAAGCCATCGGTCATCCACGGTAATACCCACACAGCATTCCCGCCCGCCGTTCAGCGCATGCAGACGCACCTGGGTTTGCCCCAGGCGCCAGAGCGGTGCAACAGCGAGTTCAAGCCAGGTCGCATTGCGTCCCTTGAGTTCCATTTGTCCCCTCCATTATTTTTTTGACGTGTCTGCAGGAAACAGCATAATCCGGGCATTTTCCGCGACACTTTGTTTATTATCGACCAATAAACCCACGATTGGGAGAGGGCCATTCCCGGAAGCAGATCAGGGAAAACCCGGACGCAAGACACCTTCCCATCGGCCCGAACGCATTTCAACCGGAGAAAAACACCAATGAAAATCGAGACACTGGCAGTACACGGCGGCTACAGCCCGGACCCGACCACCAAGGCCGTGGCCGTTCCCATCTACCAGACCACCTCCTATGCCTTCGACGACACCCAGCACGGAGCCGACCTGTTCGACCTGAAGGTGGCGGGCAACATCTACACTCGCATCATGAACCCCACCCAAGCGGTGCTCGAAGCCCGGGTGGCAGCCATGGAAGGCGGTATTGCCGGCCTGGCCCTGGCCTCCGGCATGGCCGCCATCACCTACTCGATCCAGACCATCGCGGAAGCCGGCGACAACATCGTCTCCGCCTCCACGCTCTACGGCGGCACCTACAACCTGTTCGCCCACACCCTGCCGCAGATCGGCATCAACGTGCGCTTTGCCGACCACCGCGACCCGGCCTCCTTCGCCCCGCTGATCGACGCCCGCACCAAGGCCATCTTCTGCGAATCGGTTGGCAACCCGCTGGGCAACATCACCGATTTCGAAGCGCTGGCGGCCATCGCCCACGCCCACGGCATTCCGCTGATTGTGGACAACACCGTGCCCTCGCCCTACCTGTGCCGCCCCATCGAGCACGGCGCCGACATCGTGGTGCATTCGCTCACCAAGTACATCGGCGGCCATGGCACCTCCATCGGCGGCATCATCGTCGATAGCGGCAAATTCCCCTGGGCCGAGCACAAGGAGCGCTTCCGCCGCCTGAACGAGCCGGACGTCTCCTACCACGGCGTGGTCTACACCGAAGCCCTCGGCCCCGCGGCCTACATCGCCCGCGCCCGTGTCGTCCCCCTGCGCAACATGGGCGCCGCCATCAGCCCCTTCAACGCCTTCCTGATCCTGCAGGGCGTCGAAACGCTGGCCCTGCGCATGGACCGGATCTGCGAAAGTACGCTGAAGGTGGCCGAGTTCCTGAAGGGGCACGCCAAGGTCGCGTGGGTCAACTACGCCGGCCTGCCCGACCATCCCGACCACGCGCTGGTGCAGAAGTACATGGGCGGCCGCGCCTCCGGCATCCTCAACTTCGGCGTGAAGAGCGCCGATGGCAACGGCCAGGCGGCCGGCGGCCGCTTCCAGGACGCACTCAAGCTGGTGACCCGCCTCGTGAACATCGGTGACAGCAAGAGCCTGGCCTGCCACCCGGCGTCCACCACCCACCGCCAGCTCTCGCCGGAAGAGATGAAGAAGGCCGGTGTGTCGGAAGACATGGTGCGCCTGTCCATCGGCATCGAGCACATTGACGACATCCTGGCCGACCTGGACCAGGCCCTAGCGGCCGTCTGATCGCCCCTGCACCACCAAAGAAAAACGCCGGATCTCAAATCCGGCGTTTTTCATTTCAGACCACCATCAGGAATCAGGCCGTGCAGCCCACCGCATCTTCCGCGGCAACGGGCTCGACATGGACGCCAGCGCGATTCGCCGCGCTAATGATCGCCCGCACCGACGCCGTCACGGTGTTGCGATGCATGCCCGCACCGAAGCGGCTGCCCGCCATGCCGTCCATGGCCACCTCGACGATGCACATGGCCGCCGCATCAGCCCCCTCGCCCATCGAGCGCTCCTCGAAGCTCTGCACACGGATCGGCACGCCGATAGCCGCCACCGCCGCCTCCACCGGGCCATTGCCTTCGCCGACGAACTCCACAGTGCGTCCCTTCACCTCGGCCTCGATGCGGATGCCCTGGCGGCTGCCGGCCTCGAAGAGGTGATGGGTGACGTAACGGATCGGCGCATCGGCCTCAAGGTATTCACGACCGAAAAGGGTCCACAACTGATGGGCATCCACTTCCTGGCCGGTCTCGTCGGTGAGCCGCTGCACCGCGGCACTGAACTCCACCTGCATCCGCCGTGGCATCACGAGGCCGTAGTGGGCCTGGAGCAAATGGGCTACACCCCCCTTGCCCGACTGGCTGTTCACGCGGATCACCGAGTCGTAGGTACGCCCCACGTCGAGGGGATCGATGGGCATGTAGGGCACCGCCCACGGGGCGTCGGTACGCTGCACCTCGAAGCCCTTCTTGATGGCATCCTGGTGAGAGCCCGAGAAAGCCGTGAACACGAGATCGCCCACATACGGGTGACGCGGATGGATGGGCAACTGGGTGCACTCCTCCGCCACCCGGGCCACATCGTTGATGTCGGAGAAATCAAGGCCCGGATGAATGCCCTGGGTGTAGATGTTCAAGGCAAGGGTCACGATGTCCACGTTGCCGGTTCGCTCACCGTTACCGAAGAGACAGCCCTCGACCCGGTCAGCACCCGCAAGCATGCCAAGCTCTGCCGCAGCCACAGCCGTGCCCCGGTCATTGTGGGGGTGAAGGCTGAGGACGATCTGCTCGCGCCGGGCAAGGTTGCGGTTCATCCACTCGATCTGGTCTGCGTAAACGTTCGGGCCGGCAACCTCAACGGTGGAAGGGAGGTTGATGATGACCTTCTCGCCCGGCTGCGGATCCCAGGCGGCCACCACGGCATCACACACCTCCTTGGCGAAGGCGAGTTCGGTGGCGGTGAAGGTCTCCGGACTGTACTCGAGGATGAACTCGGTCTCCGGCTGCTCGGCGGCGAGCTGCTTGACGAGAGTCACGCTATCCACGGCAAGCGCCTTGACCTCGTCCTTGCTCATGCCAAACACCGTCTCGCGGAAGACCGGCGAGGTGGCGTTGTAGATATGGACGATGGCGCGACGGGCCCCCTTGAGGGACTCCATGGTGCGGCGGATGAGGTGCTCGCGAGCCTGGCTGAGGACTTCGATGGTCACATCATCGGGAACCTCGTTCTCCTCGATGAGCTTGCGCACAAAGTCGAAGTCGGTCTGGGACGCCGAAGGGAAGGCCACTTCGATTTCCTTGAAACCGATGGCCACGAGCTTGCGGAACATCTGCAACTTGCGAGCGGGGTTCATGGGCTCGAAGAGCGCCTGATTGCCGTCGCGAAGATCGGTACTCATCCAGATCGGCGGATGGGTGATCGTGCGGCTGGGCCACTGGCGGTCGGTGAGGGCGACCGGAGGGAAGGCGGAATACTTGGTGTTCGGGTTCTTCAACATGATGATCTTGTCCTTTGCTTTCGTCGGAAACGGTTCGGGTGTTCGGATGCGGACGCGGGGCTGCCAGACTGCCGCGGGCTCGTGGCCTGGCAACCGGGACGCAGTCGTAGGGACGGCAGGACAGGGTTCAGCGTGAACATGGTGAGGCTCCGTGGAGGGCGCGTTCAATGACGCATTTCGCCGGCAAGGGCGACGTTTACGACAACAGGAAGGGGAATAGATGTGTGCCCGTCAGGGCAGCAGCAGACCCAGCCCGGGGAGGGCCAGTAGGGAGAGAAGCGTGGTCTGTTGCCTGGAGGTCATGGACGGAAATTAGCAGCTTGGCGACACCGCGTCAAACAATTGACGCGATACTCATCCGCTATGCAACGTTACAGCCGATGATCTGGTAGCCCGGCCCCCCCGCCAGCACACGTCCGGGCTCCAACTTGACCATGCGCGGGCCAAGCCGGGCAAAGACCTGCCCTTCGGAACGCATGAAACCCGGCTCGCATACGACCCTGACGCCACGTCCGCGCACCACCGGATCGCACAGGATGCCGCTCCAGCTACGGCTACCATCATCAAGAACAACCTGCTGCGGATCACTGGAAATGGTCTGCAGGCCTACGGCCGCACCGGTGTGGTCGCTGAAGCGAACCCGGCGCACCAGCGCAAGAATCCAGCGCCCGGTCTCACCGACGTGGGCGCCCACCAGCGCCCCCACCCGGCATACTTCCGGGTCCATCATTGAAGAGGCGACACCAAAGCCGTTTCGACTCGCATCCATCAGCGACCACGCCGCGGCCGGCCGAAGCTGCGCCTCTCCCGACAGCAATGACCGGATGAAGCCCAGCCCCGTTGCGAGCGCCAGTTGCCCTTGTACGGCATGCCGCCGGTATTGGCGCATCGGCGGCTGGGGCCCCCATTGCCGTGACAGGTGGCGAATGGTGGCCGTCACGGACGGCAGGCTCAAGCCCGCAAATGCAGGTGCACTGGCGGCCTCCACGAGGGTTTGTTGCAGCTCGTCGAGCATCGATACCGCATCGGCTGGACGGAAGAAACGCAAGGCCGCTGAAGGGGCTTCGGGCACGCTCAGGCAACGCCGCGGAGGCCCAAGGGTGTCCAGATCAATGGCGAACAAGCCGCCCTGGACCGGTACGCTACTCAGCTCGAGCGAGTGCTGCAGGTACCGAACAAGCTTGTCGGTGGCCTCAATACGCTCCGGAGACAACTGATCGAGGCTGGCGCACTGCAAGGCCACAAGACGGACGAATTCGCGGCCGATGGTCGAACGCGTCTCCCTGCCCTCACGGATGGCGACGGGCGTATTGAGCTCTCCAGTGGCACTGGCCGAACGAAAGGCACCGCCCGCACGCAGCCATACCTCCGGCGCCAGGCCCTGATAGTCGAAGGCCGCCCATTTCATTTCCCCGGCGGCACTGCGCACCGAACGCAGCAGGATCTCCGTTCGCAGCGCGCCCCCCGGGGCAAGCGCCGCATCACCATGCAAGCTCGCGAGCACGAGATCATATGCTCGCCCGAGGCTGGCGTGGAAATCCCGGCCCAGCGCCTTGTAACGCACACTCCGGGACCCGAAGGCATTTGAAAGATATAGACCGGCCGCCTGACGCAACTGGGGCTGGGCAGCCTCATCCAGGGTGACCACCAGCCGGGCAAGCTCGGAAACGGGCAACTCGGCTTCGTAGTGGAAGGAGTCCAGCCACCGGATGAGCTCAACGATGGCCGTGGGCGCCGCGTTGGTGGCAATGTCGGTGAGGGTTTGCGCGAGCGCGTCAGGATGCAGGAGCGGATGCGCATTCTGAACCACCGAGCCACCCCCCATATCGAACCCTGCGCCTCCACGACAGCGTGACTGAAACGTATTTTTACGCGTGCCGATGGTAGCACAAAGGAACATCGGCAACTTCGGGCAGCCGAGCGGCGACACACGCCGGACACAAACTGCGTCACATGCCGCCGGACGCTTCCCGGCCGCCGATCGGGTAAACTGATGGCTTTTGCCGACAAGCCCCATGCGACAGTACCTCGAACTCATGCGCCACGTGGCGGAACGCGGCCACCGCAAGGATGATCGCACCGGCACCGGCACGCTCTCGGTCTTCGGCTGGCAGATGCGCTTCGATCTCGCCGAGGGCTTTCCGCTGCTCACCACCAAGAAACTCCACACCCGCTCGATCATTCACGAACTGCTGTGGTTTCTGCGTGGAGAGACCAACATCAAGTACCTCAAGGACAACAAGGTGTCGATCTGGGACGAGTGGGCCGATCAGAACGGCGAGCTCGGCCCGGTGTACGGCAAGCAGTGGCGCCGCTGGGAAACCGCGGACGGGCGCAGCATTGACCAGATCGCCCAGCTCATCGAGGCTCTCAAGAAGAACCCGGACTCCCGCCGCCACATCGTGTCGGCCTGGAACCCGGGTGAAATCGAGGGCATGGCCCTGCCACCCTGCCACGCCCTGTTCCAGTTCTACGTGGCCGGGGGCAAGCTGTCGTGCCAGCTTTACCAGCGTAGTGCCGACATCTTCCTGGGTGTGCCGTTCAACATCGCATCCTACGCACTGTTCACCATGATGGTGGCCCAGGTGTGCGGCTATGAGCCGGGCGATTTCGTATGGACCGGCGGCGATTGCCATCTGTACGTGAATCACCTGGAGCAGACGCAACTGCAGTTGTCCCGCGAGCCCCGCGCCCTGCCAACAATGCGCATCAACCCCGACGTGAAAGACATCTTCGCCTTCACCATCGACGACTTCACCCTCGAAGGCTACGACCCGCACCCCCACATCTCCGCTCCGGTGGCCGTATGAGCAGGCCCGTGCTGGCCCTGATCGCCGCCTGCGGGCGGGGCCGCGTGATCGGCATCGATAACCGCCTGCCCTGGCACCTTCCGGAAGACATGAAGTTCTTCCGAGAGACCACTCGCGGCAAGCCGGTGATCATGGGGCGCAAGACCTGGGAATCCCTGCCGGAGGCCTTCCGGCCGCTGCCGGGCCGGCTCAACATCGTGGTCAGCCGCAATGCTGGTTTTCGGGCAACGGGCGGAACCGTCGTTGGTAGCCTGCCGGAGGCACTGAGCGCTGCAGGTGATGCGGATATCGCCTATGTGATCGGTGGTGCCGAGCTGTATCGTCAGGCCCTGCCTCTGGCCGACCGCCTGATCCTCACCGAGATCGATCAGGACTACCCGGGCGACGCGTTCTTCCCGGCCTTCAGCCCGGAAGAGTGGGCTGAAGCCAGCCGCCTTCCCCAGCAGTCTGCCACCGGCCTGCCCTTCGCCTTCGTCACCTACGAACGGCGGCGCTGAAGCCCGGCAGGCATCCAACAAAAAACGCCGCAGATCTGCGGCGTTTTTTGTTGTCGCATGCGCATCGGTACGCTTCAGTCCTTCACGCAATCCACGAAGTAGTGGATGCGGCCATCACGGGCTTCCTTCACCAGGCCATGCACGTCGGTCTCGAAACCCGGGAAGCGCTCGTTGAACTCGCGGGCAAACTGCAGGTAACGCACCACGGTACGGTTGAAACGCTCACCCGGAATCAGCAGCGGGATGCCCGGCGGATAGGGCGTCAGCAGTACGCTGGTGACTCGTCCTTCCAGCTCATCGATGGACACCCGGTCGATCTTGCGGTGAGCCATCTTGGCGAAGGCATCCGCCGGTTTCATGGCCGGGATCATGTCGGACAGGTACATCTCGGTGGTCAGGCGCGCCACGTCGTTGGCGCGATACACCGCGTGGATGTCACGACAGAGGTCACGCAGGCCCACCCGCTCGTAGCGCGGGTTCTTCTGGACGAACTCGGGCAGCACCTTCCACAGGGGCTGGTTCTTGTCGTAGTCGTCCTTGAACTGCTGCAGCTCTGTCACCATGCTGTTCCAGCGGCCCTTGGTGATGCCGATGGTGAACATGATGAAGAAGCTGTACAGGCCGCATTTCTCGACGATCACGCCGTGCTCGGCCAGGTACTTGGTGACGATGGCGGCGGGGATGCCCCGCTCGGCAAACTCACCATCCACGTCCAGGCCCGGGGTGATGATGGTGGCCTTGATCGGGTCGAGCATGTTGAAGCCTTCGGCCAGATTGCCGAAACCATGCCAGCGCTCGCCGGGCTTGAGCATCCAGGCGTCACGCTCCTCTATGCCTTCTTCGGACAGATCGTCCGGGCCCCACACCTTGAACCACCAGTCGGCCCCCCACTCCTCGTCCACCTTGCGCATGGCACGCCGGAAATCCAGGGCTTCGGCAATGGATTCCTCCACCAGCGCCGTGCCGCCGGGCTCCTCCATCATCGCCGCCGCCACGTCGCAGGACGCAATGATCGCGTACTGAGGGCTGGTGGAGGTGTGCATGAGGTAGGCCTCGTTGAACACGTCCCGGTCGAGGCGTTGCTGTTCAGCGTCCTGCACCAGGATCTGCGAAGCCTGGGACAGCCCGGCCAGCAGCTTGTGAGTGGACTGAGTCGAGAAGATCATCGACTCCTTGCAGCGCGGGCGGTCGGCGCCGATGGCGTGGTAGTCGCCATAGAAATCGTGGAAGGCTGCGTGGGGCAGCCAGGCTTCATCAAAGTGCAGAGTGTCGATCTTGCCGTCCAGCTCGTCCTTGATGGCCTCAACGTTATAGAGCACGCCGTCGTAGGTGGACTGGGTGATGGTCAACACCCGCGGCTTGGCGGTCTTGTCGGAGATGAAGGGGTTGGCGGCTATCTTGCGCTGGATGCTCTCCCAGTCGAATTCGCTGCGGGGGATCGGGCCGATGATGCCGAAGTTGTTGCGGGTCGGCATCAGGAAGACCGGGATCGCGCCGGTCATCATGATCGCGTGGAGCACCGACTTATGACAGTTGCGGTCCACCACCACGATGTCGCCCGGTGCCACGGTGGAGTGCCAGACGATCTTGTTGGACGTGGACGTGCCGTTGGTGACGAAGTACAAGTGATCGCAGTTGAAGATGCGCGCCGCGTTGCGCTCGGAAGCCGCCACCGGGCCGGTGTGGTCGAGCAGCTGGCCGAGCTCCTCGACCGCATTGCAGACGTCAGCACGCAGCATGTTCTCGCCGAAAAACTGGTGGAACATCTGGCCGACCGGGCTTTTCAGGAAAGCAACGCCGCCCGAATGGCCCGGGCAATGCCACGAATAGGAGCCGTCCGAGGCGTAATGGGTCAGCGCCCGGAAGAAGGGCGGCGGCAGGGATTCAAGGTAGGCCTTGGCCTCACGCACCACGTTGCGGGCGATGAACTCAGGCGTGTCTTCATACATGTGAATGAAACCATGTAGCTCACGCAGCACATCATTCGGAATGTGGCGGGAAGTGCGGGTCTCACCGTGCAGGAAGATGGGGATGTCGGCATTGCGAGCCCGGATCTCGCTGACGAAGGCGCGCAGGTCGGCGATGGCCTTGGCGGCAGCCTCGGGCGACGAGAACTCCTCGTCGTCGATGGACAGGATGAAAGCGGAGCCACGGCTCTGCTGCTGGGCAAAAGAGGCCATGTCACCATAGCTGGTCACCCCCAGCACCTGGAGGCCCTCCTTCTCGATGGCTTCAGCCAGGGCACGGATGCCCAGCCCCGACGTGTTTTCCGAACGGAAGTCCTCGTCGATGACGATGACCGGAAAATTGAAGCGCATGCTCGACTCCTCGATGCCCGATGTTCAGTGCGGGCGGATCAACAAAAAGCTTTGGGCGGACCTGCGTGGCTGCGCACGGTCCGCCCGTCATTCAAACTGTAGCTGACAAGTATTTCAGATTTTCGGCAGGGTTACGCCAGTCTGCCCCAGATATTTGCCACCCCGGTCCTTGTATGAGGTAGCGCACACCTCGTCGGACTCAAAGAACAGCATCTGGGCGACGCCCTCGTTGGCGTAGATCTTTGCCGGCAGTGGCGTGGTGTTTGAAAACTCCAGCGTCACATGGCCTTCCCACTCGGGCTCGAGGGGGGTGACATTGACGATGATGCCGCAACGCGCATACGTCGACTTGCCCAAGCATACGGTCAGCACACTGCGCGGGATGCGGAAGTACTCCACGGTGCGGGCCAGGGCGAAGGAGTTCGGCGGGATGATGCAAACATCGCCGACGAAGTCGACGAAATTGCGCTCGTCGAAGTTCTTCGGATCCACGATGGTGGAGTTGATGTTGGTGAAGATTTTGAACTCGTTGGCCACCCGCACGTCGTAGCCGTAGCTCGACGTACCGTAGGAAACAATCTTGCCGCCCTCGTTCTGGCGCACCAGTTCGGGGGCAAAGGGTTCGATCATTCGCGCGTCGCCTTCCGACATGCGGCGAATCCAGTGGTCCGATTTGATGCTCATGCTGGGCCTCGATTGCGAAAGGGGAGCATTCTACCCAAGGACGGAGCCTGGCGTGTAAGCTAAGACTGCCAAAGACGTCCGCTGCCAACCCACTGCGCGAAGGGCTTCGTGCAGCCAATCACCGAGGTGAGCACAAGATCCGGCGTGCGCCAAGGGCAAACCCGGGTCCCCGGCTGACATATCCGCATCAGGCTCCCATGCATCTACTGATCATCGAAGACGACCTCGATCTCGGCCGGGCGCTCCAGCACGCCCTCAAGGCGGAAGGAATCTCCAGCGAATGGCTGCGCCGGGCCGGAGACGCTCCCCGCGACCCAGCCGCCAGCCTGGCGGATGCGGCCCTCCTCGACCTGGGGCTGCCTGACGGCGAAGGCTTGGATCTGCTGGCCCGTTGGCGCCGTAACGGCGTGACCCTGCCCGTCGTCGTCATCACTGCCCGCAGCGCCCTTGAGGATCGTCTCGCCGGGCTCGACGGTGGGGCTGACGACTACGTGATCAAACCCTTCGCCATCGCCGAGCTGGTATCACGGCTCCACGCCGTACTGCGGCGCTCGGTGCGTCAGGCCAGCGAAGAATGGACTGTAGGCGATCTGCTCATTTCACCCCGCCGCCATGAAGTACGCGTGCAAGGCGAGGTCCTGCCCCTGTCGCCACGGGAGTTCCAGCTACTGCTAGAACTGGCGCGGGAGCCGGGCAAGGTACAGCCCAAGGCGCAACTGGCGCAACGCCTGCAGCCCCTGGGCGATCCGCTCGATTTTGGCGCCTTGGAAGTTCACCTGAGCAATCTTCGGCGCAAGATCGGTGCGGAACGCATCCACACCGTACGTGGCGTGGGCTACCGGCTGGAAGTCAGGGAATCTCCCCAAGCATGAGCCCGGAACGAAAGGCAAAGTGGCATCAGCCCAGTCTGGTGAGACGTATGGTGGTGGCAGTGGTGCTGGCCTTCGCCCTCGTGGCCATGGTTCTCATCACCAAGGACTACACCGACTTTCGGCACCTCCGCGACGAACAGGCCGCGCTGCAAAATGCCGCTGCTCAGATGGCCGATCTGCTGGCCACCAGCACCGACGCCACCACGGCTTCCCAACTGATGCAGACACTGGAGCGCCAGACCAATCGCTCCCGTCAGGACAGCCTGGGCGCGCCCCCCTTGTTGTTTGAGCTGCGCCGACAGGACGGTAGCCTGATCTACGCCAGCGAAGGCGCGCCCCCGCTTGGCGAAGCAACCGGCAAGCCGGTTCTGCAGCTTATCCAGGGCCATCCATACCATGTGGCACGAGCCGACAGGGGTTCATGGCAGATCGGCCTGGCCGAGCCCGAGCCGAGCGATGGCACGATCATCAGCTACCTGGGCCGGGAGCTGGCACCCTCGCTCCTGCTGGCCTTTCCATTCATACTGCTGCCCGTTTGGCTGGCGGTGCGTCAAGGCATCAAGCCCGTCCAGCAACTGGCCCATCACCTCACCGGGCGCGCACCGGACGATCTGTCCCCTCTGGGCGTTGATCTCAAGTATGCCGAGCTGCGCCCGGTGATCGACGCCTTCAATGCCCTGCTTCAGCGTCTGCACGACACCGTGCAGCGAGAGCGGGCCTTCGTACACGACGCCGCCCACGAACTGCGTACCCCCATGGCGGTGATTTCCGCCCAAGCCCATGTGCTGGCCCGCGCCGTCGAAGACACCGACCGACAACAGGCGGAAGCCGCAATGGATGCTGCCCTGGCACGCGCTTCCCATCTGTCCCAGCAACTGCTAGCCCTGGCTGCCCTGGATGAAGCCCGGCCACCCAAGCCCAAAGCCGTGGATGTCGCAGCCCTGAGTCAAAGCCTGCTGGCCCAGGCGGTGCCGGCTGCCCAGGAACGAGGCCAGGAGCTGTCTCTGGACGGGCCGGACAGCCTTGTCCTGGAACTGGAGCAGGCAGCCTTCCAGTCTGCGCTGCAAAACCTGCTGGACAATGCCCTACGCTACGGCGCCCGCGGTGGCCGCGTGGCGGTAAGTCTGTGCCTCGACGGCAACGAACTGCTGTTGTGCGTAGCCGATGACGGACCGGGCATCCCCACCGCTGAGCAGGCTCACATCTTCGAACGATTCGTGAGGGGTAGTGACCAGACCCAGCCAGGCACCGGGCTGGGTCTGGCCATTGTGCGGCAGGCAGCCCGACGACTGGGCGGCCACGTGAACCTGGGGCCCGGCCTGGATGGCCGTGGCGCAGGGTTTTATGTGCGGATTCCTGCTGCCACGCCAGACTTTGACGGCCGCCCTGAGCGCAACGCCCTTTGGTGCCTTTAGGGAAACACTGAACAAATCACCCTTCAGCTTGTCGCCTGCGGGCTCTTTCCCCGAATATCCTAGAAAGTGCCTCTTCAGTCATAAAACTCGATTTTCGAAGGCATTTACCCTCGCCCCCCTCCCTCAGGACGCACCTCGGCTATGGATTGCCGGCATGCGCCTGTTGGCAAGCACCAAATTGGCGAAGCCAAACAGCGAGAGCCGTTGCGCCTCGTTCTTCGCCAGCCCACGGTAGCGGGTCTTGCGATGGCGGAACAGGTTCTTGATCACATGAAAGGGATGCTCGACCTTCGCCCGGATGCTCGCCTTGAGTCTCTCGAACCGATCCTGCAGCCGGCCCAGTTCATCCGCTGGCAAGGCCTTGCGCACGCTACGCTTCATCGCCACAGCCATTCAACGGTCTTGCCCTGGTTCTCGGGACGTTTCTTGACGCCTTGGTAGCCCGCATCACCAAACACCGTGCGCTCCTGACCATGCAGCAGGGCGTGGGTTTGGCTCACGTCGCTGCTGTTGGCGGCCGTCGTGACCACGGTATGCACCAGGCCCGACTGGGCATCGACTCCGATGTGCGCCTTCATGCCGAAGTGCCGGTTGTTGCCCTTCTTCGTCTGGTGCATCTCCGGGTCGCGCGCCTTGGCTTTGTTCTTTGTCGAGGGCGGAGCCGCGATCAGTGTGACATCGACGATGGTCCCTTCACGCAGGATCAGGCGTTGATCGCCTCGCTGGTGAGCCAGCCTTTGGGGGTGTATCAGTTTTAAATCGGTGACCACTGAAAAAGCGTGTCAGTTTTCAGTCGGCATTGACAAACCACATACATACGCAGCATTCGCGACAGGCCAATCGGCGGACGCCCCCGGTCTTCGCCCTTGGGGTAGAACGGCTCGATCTCCAACTACAACGCCGCCCAAGGCGTGGCAGCGTGCATCCCGGCAAGAAAGCTGTCGCGCCGTTTCAGCTTCTTCTTGGCGGCGTACTCCAGGTGAGAAAAGCTCGATTGCATCGGTCAGGGGCTCGTGCGAGAGGGGGCGGGGAGATTACCTCGCGTGTGCTTGCAGGCCGGGGTGGGCGGGGAATAAAACAGTGGTTCCCTAAGTACTGCCGGCAGCCACGCTTCACAACGGCCTACCCACAGATTGACCTAGAGCTGAGCCGGTCGAATCGGGTCATCGACTTCGTGGATGAGGGCTTCGACATGGCCATCCGCCTCGGCGAGCCCCGCGACTCGCACCTTATCACCCATCGCCTCGAGGACGTCAGCGTAGGCATCCTCGCCACGCCGGACTACCTGGCCCGACACGGCACATCCCGCAACCTGACGGACCTAACCGTGCACGACTGCCTCAAGTTCATCCTTACCCACCAGCGGCCACCCGATGCCCTGGATCCTCCGCGATACCCGCAGACAGGACTTGGAGATGACCGTACCCAACCGCTTCCGCATCCTCGACGATGCGCGGGGCTGCATCAGCTAGGGCTTCGCCTACGGCGAGCTATTCCAGATCGACCATTTCATCGCCGCGCCACTCGTCGCCCGCGGCGATCTGGTTGAGGTGCCGCAGGACTTCGGCGGCGGCAGCCGCCCATTCTCCGTCCTCTACCCGCAGAACCGGCACCTGTCCGCACCGGTTTGTGCTTTCGTCGATTTCCTGCCCATCGAATTACGCACAACTCGCCCAAACCCCCTGTAGGGCGTGTCGGGTCGGCAGAAGCCAGCCGGATTTCCATGCGCAACAGGACGGTTCGCGGGCGAATTGATCATTTTCTGAATCGACCCTCCACCTCCCAGGCACGGAATTTAAGAAATAGAGAAGACCAGTGGGTTCGCAATGGATCCGTCGCATATCAGGGCATTTTCGCCGTCATAAAAATACCCATTGAAATCAATTCAGTAAAAACAAAATCCGGCCTCCTTCAATTCCTCTGGCAGACCTGGCACACCCATTGCACTGTCTTTCCCACGGCGTCGTCAGAACGCCCCACAGGAGACATACATGCAAAGGGACATCCCCGAGCCTGCGGGCTCATTCAATCCTTCACGCCGTCTTATCCGCGTACGCCAGTTACGCAGTGACGGCTTTGTCGAGTTCGACTTCGCCATTGGCGACGCCGAACTCTGCGTCGAACTCATCCTCCCGCGGGCGGCTTTCGAGACTTTCGCAAGCCAGCCCGGCATCGAGCGGATGAGTGAGGACGCCGCTGCCCGTGCCTTCCAGCGGCAGCAGTCCTACCTCTACGGTCCTGCCGAAGCACCGCTTTCCCACAGCAACACCTACAACAACCATCAGGAGACTTGAACCATGAGCGTCGAGATCCGGGTCGCCAGCATCGACCCGATACGCCAGACCTTTGCCCGCACGGCCCGCCGCTTCGGCGCCGACAAGCCCGCCAGCCGCTACCAGGAGGCCAGCTTCGACCTGCAGCCGCGGGACAACTTCCACTACCGCCCTGTGTGGGACCCTCAGCGCGACATCTACGACCGCGGCCGCACGGCCATCGTGATGGCGGACTGGGATGAGTTCCGCGACCCGCGCCAGTTCTATTACGCCACCTACGTCATCAACCGCGCCCGCATGCAGGAGAGCGCGGAGAAGAACTTCGAGTTCGTCGACAAGAACGGGCTGATGGCGGGCCTGCCGGCGACCACGCGCCAGGAGCTGGACAGCATCCTGCTGCCCCTGCGCCACGTGGAATGGGCGGCCAACCTCAACAACTGCTTCATCGCCGCCTACTGCTACGGCAGCCCGATGGCCCAGGGCGCCATGTACAACACCAACGACCGGCTGGGCATTGCCCAGTACCTGTCGCGCATCGGCCTGCTGATCGACGGCAACTCCGGCCAATCCCTGGCCGCCGCCAAGGAGAGCTGGCTCCACGACCCAGCCTGGCAGCCCCTGCGCCGCCTGCTGGAGCACTGCCTGGTGCAGAAGGACTGGTTCGAGGTCTTGGTCGCCCAGAACCTGGTGCTGGACGGCCTCATCCATCCCCTCCTCCACGCTCGCTTCCAGGCCCGGGCCGGAGAGGCCGGCAGCGCCATCCTCGGCATGCTCACCGACTTCATCCGCGAATGGTTCGCCGAGAACGTGAAGTGGGTGGATGCCTCCCTCAAAGTCGCCGCCGCTGAATCCGCCGACAACCGCCGCCTGCTGGCCGGCTGGGCGGCGTCCTGGACGGCGCGGGCCGCCGAGGCGCTGGCCCCCATCGCCGCACGCTTCAGCGACGGCAGCGGCGATGCTCACCTGGCCGCAGTACGCGCGGCCCTCGATGAACGGATCCGCAAGCTGGGCCTCGCCCAGGCCTGAGGAAAGAACCCATGAGCACAATCCAGAGCACCGTCTTCATGGCCCTCCAGACCAATGACGACACCCGCCCCATCATCGAAGCGCTGCAGCGCGACAACCCCCACGCAGTGGTCAACCGCCTGCCCGCCATGGTCAAGATCGACGCCCCGGGGCGACTGGTCCTCAAGCGCAGCACGGTGGAGGAGATCCTTGGCCAGGCCTGGGACCTCCAGGAGATCAACCTCAACCTGATCTCCCTGTCCGGCAACGTCGAGGAGACCGAGGACGAAATGATTCTGCAGTGGAACCGCTGACAAGGAGACACCCCATGAACACACCGAACACCGCCAAGCCCGCCGGCAAGAAGCTGAGCCTCAAGGAAAAATACGCCCTGATGACCCGCAACCTGGGCTGGGACACCACTTACGAGCCGATGGACAAGGTCTTCGACCAGCTCGGCCTCGAGGGCATCAAGATCCATGACTGGGACAAGTGGGAAGACCCCTTCCGCATGACCATGGACGCCTACTGGAAGTACCAGGCCGAGAAGGAGCGCAAACTCTACGCCGTGCTGGACGCCTTCCAGCAGAACAATGGGCACCTCAACATCTCCGACGCCCGCTACGTCAACACCCTCAAGCTCTTCTTCACCGGCATCACGCCGGCGGAGTACAACGCCCACCGCCTGTTCGCCATGCTCGGGCGGCAGTTTCCCGGCGCCGGCGCGGCGATCGCCTGTCAGATGCAGGCGGTGGACGAACTGCGCCACGTGCAGACCCAGATCCACAGCATCAGCCAGTACAACAAGTACTTCAACGGCCTGCACGACCACAGCGTGATGAACGACCGCCTGTGGTACCTGTCGGTGCCCAAGTCCTTCTTCGAGGATGCCATCTCCTCCGGGCCCTTCGAGCAGATCATCGCCATCTCCTTCGCGTTGGAGTACCTGCTCACCAACCTGGTGTTCATGCCCTTCATGTCCGGCGCCGCCTACAACGGCGACATGGCCACGGTGACCTTCGGCTTCTCATCCCAATCGGACGAGGCCCGCCACATGACCCTGGGCCTGGAGTGCATCAAGTTCGTGCTGGAGCAGGACCCGGGCAACGTGGAGATCATCCAGCGCTACCTCGACAAATGGTTCTGGCGCGGCTACAAGGTGCTGGGCCTGGTCTCGATGATGCTGGATTACATGCTGCCCAAGAAGGTCATGTCCTGGAAGGAAGCCTGGGAGATCTACTTCGTGCAGAACGGCGGCTCCCTGTTTAACGACCTCAGCCGCTACGGCCTGCGCATGCCCAAGTACTGGGAGCAGAGCGTCGCCGAGGCCGAACACCTGTCCCACCAGACCTGGAATGCCTTCTACAACTTCTCAGGCGCAACGGCCTTCCACGTGTGGCTGCCCTCCGACGAAGACATGGCCTGGCTGTCCGCCAAGTACCCCGACACCTTCGACCGCCTTTACCGCC
>NZ_JAFLDT010000003.1 GCF_017302315.1 Zoogloea sp. | reverse complement strand
TTACAACAAGTATATCCGGCCCTGCGGGCCAGCGGCAGCGGCAGTGCGGTACTGTTCAGTTCGGTAGTGGTACAAACGGGTATGATGATGCACGCTTCCATCGCGACGGCCAAGGGTGCTGTGGAGGCCCCTTGAGGCCGGAGGCGGCGCCGGCGGGTTCGAAGGTCTGGAAGAAGACCCGGATGATCTCGCCGAAGCCGAGGGTGACGATGGCGAGGTAGTCGCCGCGGAGGCGGAAGGAGGGGATGCCGACGGCGACGCCGGCGAGGGCGGCGAAGGCGCCTCCCGCGGCGAGGGCGCCGGCGAAGGCGACGGGGGCGAGGGGCGGGGGGAGGCCGGCCTTCTGGGCGGCGATGGTGATCATCGCGGAGACGTAGCCGCCGACGGCCATGAAGCCGCAGTGGCCGAGGCTGAACTGGCCGGTGTGCCCGTTGATGAGGTTGAGGCTGACGGCGAGGATGACGTTGATCGCGATGTCGATCGAGACGCCGAGGTAGTAGCGGTTGGCGTGGCCGCTCAGGAGGTGGAGGAGCGTCACCGCGCCGAGGGCGGCGAGGAGCCAGCGTTTGGCGCCGCCGGGGTTCATACCTTTTCGATCTGGGCGCGGCCGAGGAGTCCGGCGGGGCGGAAGAGGAGGATGAGGATGAGGACGGCGAAGGCGATGCCGTCGCGGTAGTTGGAGAGGCCCTGGACGCCGCCGGCGTAGGTTTCGACGATGCCCAGGACGATGCCGCCGAGGGCGGCGCCGGGGAGGTTGCCGATGCCGCCGAGGACGGCGGCGACGAACGCCTTGAGGCCGGTCTGGACGCCCATGAGCGGCTCGATCTTGGTGTAGCTCATGGCGAACAGGATCCCGCCGGCGGCGGCGAGGGCGGAGCCGAGTCCGAAGGTGAAGGAGATGATCCGGTTGATGTTCACGCCCATGAGGGCGGCGGCCTGTTCGTTGAACGCCACGGCGCGCATGGCCATGCCGACCTTGGTCGACTGGACGACGAAGGTCAGGGCGGCGAGGAGGAGCGCGGTGAGGACGAAGACGAGGAGCTGGGTGGTGCCCAGCGTGACGCCCCCGAGGTCGAGGTTCCGGGCCTCGACGAGGTCGGGGAAGGTGCGGGGGGAGGCGCCGAAGACGAGCCGGTGCTGGCAGGTGAACTCGATGAGGAGCGACACCCCGATGGCGGTGATGAGGACGGTGAGGCGGGGCCGGCGTCGGAGGGGGCGGTAGGCGAGGATCTCGATGGCCACGCCGATGGCGGCGCAGAGGGCCATCGAGAGGACGAGGACCACGAGGGCCCCGGCGAGGGAGCCGGCGGGCAGCACCTGGGCGACGCGGGGGGCGAGGAAGTAGCCGGCGAACGCGCCGAGCATGAAGACGTCGCCGTGGGCGAAATTGATGAACCGGAGCACCCCGTACACCATGGTGTAGCCGAGGGCGATCAGGGCGTAGATGGCGCCCAGGGAGAGACCGTTCAGGAGTTGCTGGAGGAACTCCGTCATCCGGTCACGGGGCGATGGTCTGCAGGTACTTGAACCGGCCGTTCTCGACCTTGAGGATCACCGCCGCCTTCGAGGCGTCGCGGTTGCCGTCGATGGTGATCCGCCCCGTGACGGCGTCGAAGTCCCTGGTGGCGGCGAGGGCGTCCCGGATCCTGGCCGGCTCGGCCGAGCCCGCCCGCCGGATGGCGTCGGCGAGGATCATCGCCGAATCGTAGCCGAGGGCGCCCATGGCGTCGGGTGCGGACTGGTAGGCCTTCTTGTAGGCCTCGACGAAGGCGCGGCTGCGGGGGGAGCCGACGTCGGGGTGGTAGTGGGTGGAGAAGTGCTGCCCCTCGACCGCGTCGCGCCCGATCTCGATGAGCTTCTCGGACTCCCAGCCGTCGCCGCCGAAGATCGGGACGGCGAGGCCGAGTTGTTTGGCCTGGATGCAGATGAGGGCGACGTCGGTGTAGTAGCCCGGGACGAAGATCGCCTCCGGGTTGGCGGCCTTGATGGCGGTGAGCTGGCCCTTGAAGTCGGTGTCGCCGCCGTTGAAGTCGAACTCGGCGGCGAGGGAGCCGCCGTTGGCGACGTGGCGTTCCTTGAAGAACTTCGCCAGGCCCTTGCTGTAGTCGCTCTTCACGTCGGTGAAGATGGCCACGCGCTTCGCCTTGAGGGTGTCCTTGGCGAAGTTGGCCATGACCGTGCCCTGGAACGGGTCGATGAAGCACACCCGGAAGATGTAGTCGCCGGTCTTCGTGACGTCCGGGTTGGTCGAGGACGGCGAGATCATCGGGATCCGCGCGTTCTGGCAGACGGGCGCCGCCTCGAGGGACCGGGAGGAGGCGACCTCGCCGAGGATGGCGATGACGCCGTCCCGGGCGATGAGCTTGCGCCAAACCCTCAAGCTTTGCCGTTTGCGTTCGCTAACCCTGCATGATGCTCATGAACAGGTAAGCGATATGGCAGGCGACTCACGTTTTCAGACACTTCGTGCCGTGCTGGTGGAACCCTCTGCCGTGCAGGCCAAAATCATCCGTGCCGAGTGCGATGAGATCGGGCTGCGCCAGGTGGAGCAGGTGGCTACCGTTGCAGAGGCGCTCGACACCATGCTGCGTCGTGCGCCGGATCTGATCTTGTCGGCCCTGTACCTTCCCGATGGCACCGGTACCGAGCTGGTCGAGGCGATGCGTGCCGAAGGGCGTCTGGCCGAGGTGCCGTTTCTGCTGATCTCCAGCGAAACCCGGCCGCAGGCCTTGGAGCCCGTGCGCCAGTCCGGCGCCTGCGGCATCCTCCCCAAGCCGTTCACCGCCGCCCAGCTATCCCGGGCGATCAGCCGTACCCTCGACCTGCTGGGCACCAGCCACGTACTGGAGAACGAGTTCGATCTGGATTCGATCCGGGTGCTGCTGGTGGATGACAGCCCCAATGCGCGGCGTTTCATCCGCCGGGTGCTGGAAAATCTGGGGTTGCGCCATTTCATCGAGGCCAGCAACGGTCGCGAGGCGGCGACGCTGCTGGCCGACACGATGGTGGATCTGATCGTGACCGACTACAACATGCCGGAGATGGATGGCCGGGAGTTTGTGGAGTACGTGCGCACCCGAAGCTGGCAGCAGGAGGTGCCCATTTTGATGGTCACCAGCGAATCCAGCGAAAGCCGTCTGGCTGCCGTGCAGGAGGCAGGGGTGTCGGGCATCTGCGACAAGCCCTTCGAAACCGCGCTGCTCCAGCAACTGTTGGCCGGCATGCTGCGGCAATCGGAGGGCTCGCAGTAGGCCCGGGCCTGAGCGCCGCGTTTAGGCCTTCACGGCCTCCAGCAGCTCCTTCACCGCCGCCACCCGCATCTTCAGATCGGGGGTGGCGAGCTTGCGCACGAGCTTGTCGGGGCCGGACATCTTCACGCTGCGGTCCTTCTGGATGAGCATGATCACCTTCACCGGGTCGATGGGCGCGTTCTGGCCGAACTGGATACTGATCTGGCTCTCGGACGCGTCCATCTTGGCCACGCCGTAGGGCTTGACCAGCATGCGCAGGCGGTGGGTTTCGAGCAGGGTGCGGGTCTGGGCCGGCATTTCACCGAAGCGGTCGATGAGCTCCTCCTGCAGGGCCTGCAGGTCGTCGTCACTCTCGCAGTTGGCGAGGCGCTTGTAGAGGGTCAGGCGTTCCTGGACGTCGCTGCAGTAGTCGCTGGGGAGCAGGGCGGGGGCGTGGAGGTTGATCTCGGACACCACCTCCAGGGGCTGGCTGAGGTCGGGCTCCTTGCCCTGCTGCAGGTCGCGCACGGCGCGCTTGAGCATTTCGGTGTAGAGGCTCACCCCCACCTGCTGGATCTCGCCGGACTGGTTCTCGCCGAGCACCTCGCCGGCGCCGCGGATCTCCAGATCCTGCATGGCCAGATAGAAACCGGAGCCCAGTTCTTCCATCATGGTGATGGCCTCCAGGCGCTTCTGGGCCTGGGCGGTGGGCTTGGCGTTGGCGTCGGTGAGCAGGTAGGCGTAGGCCTGGTGGTGGGAGCGCCCGACCCGGCCGCGTAGCTGGTGCAGTTGGGCGAGGCCGAAGCGGTCGGCCCGGTTGATGATGATGGTATTGGCCGTGGGGATGTTGATGCCGGTCTCGATGATGGTCGTGCACAGCAGCAGGTTGGCCCGCTGGGTGGTGAAGTCGCGCATCACCCGCTCCAGCTCGCGCTCGGGCAGCTGGCCGTGGCCGATGACGATGCGCGCCTCGGGCACCAGCTCCTCCAGGGATTCGCGCACGTTCTCGATGGTCTCGACTTCGTTGTGCAGGAAGTACACCTGCCCGCCGCGCTTGAACTCCCGGATCACCGCCTCGCGGATGATGCCCTTGCTGAAGCGCTGCACGAAGGTCTTGATGGCCAGGCGCTTCTGGGGCGCGGTGGCGATCACCGAGAACTCGCGCAGGCCTTCCAGGGCCAGGCCCAGGGTGCGCGGGATGGGGGTGGCGGTGAGGGTGAGGATGTCCACCTCGCTGCGCAGGGCCTTCAGGGCTTCCTTCTGGCGCACGCCAAAACGGTGCTCCTCGTCGATGATGACCAGGCCCAGGCGCTTGAAGGTGACGTCCTTCTGCAGCAGGCGGTGGGTGCCGATGAGGATGTCCACCTTGCCCTCGCCGAGCTGCTGGATGGCTTCGGCCTGTTCCTTGGCGTTCTTGAAGCGGGACAGCTCGGCCACCTTGATCGGCCAGTCGGCAAAGCGGTCGGCGAAGGTTTGATAGTGCTGTTCGGCCAGCAGGGTGGTGGGGCACAGCACCACCACCTGCTTGCCGTCGGCCACGGCGATGAAGGCGGCGCGCAGGGCCACCTCGGTCTTGCCGAAGCCCACGTCGCCGCACACCAGGCGGTCCATGGGCTTGCCGGATTTCATGTCGGCCACCACGGCATCGATGGCGGCCATCTGGTCGGGGGTCTCCTCGAAGCCGAAGCCGTCGGCGAAGGCTTCCAGATCGTGCTGCTTGAAGTCGAACTGGTGGCCCTTGCGGGCGGCGCGCTGGGCGTACAGGGCCAGCAGCTCGGCGGCGGTGTCGCGCACCTGCTGGGCGGCCTTCTTTTTGGCTTTTTCCCACTGGCCGGAGCCGAGGGTGTGCAGATGCACTGCCTCCGGGTCGGCGCCAGCGTAGCGGGTGATGACGTGGAGCTGGGACACGGGCACGTAGAGCTTGTCGCCGTTGGCGTACTCCAGGTGCAGGAACTCGGTGTCGCCCTCGCCCAGGTCCATGTGCACCAGGCCCATGTAGCGGCCGATGCCGTGGCTGGAGTGCACCACCGGGTCGTTGGGCTTGAGTTCCGACAGGTCGCGCAGCCAGCCCTCCATGGTGGCGGCCTTGCGGCTGTCGCGGCGGGTGCGGGTGCGGGCGGTGGCGGCGTAGAGCTCGGACTCGGTGACCACGGCGAAGCCGGCCTCGGGCAGCACGAAGCCGGCGGCCAGGGGGCCGGTGCCCAGGGCCAGACGTGCATCGCTGGCCAGGAAGGCGTCGAAATCGGCGTTGGCGGCGGGCTTGAGGGCGTACTCGGCAAAATATTCGGCGATGGTCTGCTGGCGCCCGGCGGATTCGGCCAGCACCAGCACCCGGCCCGAAAAGCCGGCGCAAAAGGCCTTGAAGCGATGCAGCGGGTCGCTGGCCTTGCGTTCGACGGCGATGTCGGGAAGGGGCTCGACCGGGCCGCCCAGGGGCGAGACGGGCAGGCTCAGGCGGATGCGTTCCTTGAGGGCAACGAAGAAGGCTTCGTCCGACAGGAAGAGCTGTTCCGGCGGCAGGATGGGCCGGGTCTTGTCGCCCCCCAGAAGCTGGTGGCGGCTGCGGGCGTCTTTCCAGAAGGCTTCGATGGCGCCGGGGACGTCCCGGTGCAGCAGGATGGGCGCGCTGTCGGGCAGGTAGTCGAAGAGGGTGGCGGTCTCGTCGAAGAACAGGGGCAGGTAGTACTCGATGCCGGCCGGGGCGATGCCGTTGGAGACATCCTTGTAAACCATGCAGCGGGACGGATCCCCCTCGAAGGTCTCCCGGAAACGGCCGCGGAAGCGGGTGCGCCCGGTTTCGTCCATGGGGAACTCCCGCGCCGGCAGCAGGCGTACCTCCTTCACCGGGAAGACCGTGCGCTGGGTGTCCGGGTCGAAGGTCTTGATGCTCTCCACTTCCTCGTCGAACAGGTCGATGCGGTAGGGCAGGGCTGCGCCCATGGGGTAGAGATCCACGAGCCCGCCGCGCACGCTGTATTCACCCGGCGACATGACCTGGGTGACGTGGGCGTAGCCGGCCACCGTCATCTGCAGGCGCAGGCGGTCCACGTCGAGCTTTTCACCCTGCTTGAGAAAGAAGGTGTAGGCCGCCAGGAAAGCCGGCGGGGCCAGCCGGTAAAGGGCCGTGGAGGCGGGCACCAGGGCGATGTCGGCTTCGCCGCGGCTGATGGCGTAGAGCGTGGACAAGCGCTCGGAGATCAGGTCCTGGTGGGGCGAGAAGCTGTCGTAGGGCAGGGTTTCCCAGTCGGGCAGCAGGTGGGTGCGCAGGCCGGGGGCCAGCCAGGCGATCTCGTCGGAGAGGCGCTGGGCGTCGATGGGGTTGGCGGTGACCACCACCAGCATGCGCTTTCCCCCGGCCAGCCGGGCAATGGCCAGGGCGTCACCCGAGCCGGCGACGGGCGGGAGGTCGAGGCGCTGGCCGGGCTTGGCCCGGCTGAAGGCATCAAGGGCGGGGAGAAGGGCTTGAAAGGGGCTGGAAGCGGTCATGCGCGAGCGTGCTGCGGGGGAAACAAGGGGCGGATTATAGGCGCCTGGATCAGGCCCGGGCGACCTGGAAACTGTCTACGACGCGGCCGCTTTCGGTGCCCACGGGGTTCCAGGTGGATTCGACCACGTGGGTCCAGCCATAGCGGTCGCGGCGGATCAGGGTGGAGCAGCGCGTACCGTAGCCGGGGGCGCGGATGAAGGCGCTGGAGAGCATGCGCTCCCAGGCCAGGCTCACCCCGGTGCGGGGCAATTCGGCATCGGCAGCGGGGCGGTCGTCGCGCAGGAGCTCGGCCAGCGGCGTGTCGTCGGGCAAGGCCCGCAGGGCGCGGGCGAGGCGTGACTTGCCCGCGAGCACCTTTGGCCAGGGGGTGTCGAGGAGGTGGTTGGACAGGGCGTAGAGGCCCGGCTCGAGGCGTCGGGCGCTGCCACTCTCGCTCTCGTAGATGCCCAGGCTGTCCCCGTCACTGAGCAGCAGGTTGAAGCCGTTGTAGCGCGGGCCTTCGAGGGCGAGGCGGGCGAGGGCCGCATCGGTGGATTCCTGACCCGCGAGAAAATCGGCCACCAGCGCCCCGCGGGAGGGGGCATCGGGCCGCTGACGGGCGGGATCACGGAAGTTGGTCAGGCCGGCAAAACGGCCGCTGCGGCTCAGGCCGAGCCAGGTGCCGCCGGCCTCCCGGTCACGGCCGGCGAAGACGCCCGGACGATCCTGCCACCAGCCGGCTTCCGCCGCCGGACGGGCAAAGAACTCGTCCCGGTTGGCGGCCACGACCAAGGGGTAATCGGGGTGGGCTCGCCAGGCCAGAAGGATCAGGCACATGCGACAAAACGTTCGATGTGGCGGCGCCCGCCTGTTTCGAGGAAGCGCTCAATCCCGTGGCGCGCCACGGCGCGTGCCAGCACGGTATCGAAGGCCGGGAAGTCGATCACGTTTTCGTAGATCTCCATCCAGGTCCAGGGGTCATCGGCCTTGCGCAGAAAGCGCCCAGCCACGCCAGTGCAAGCCTGGATCTCGGCCTGCAGATTGTAGAGTTCCCGGGCCAGATCCGCCTCCATGCCCATCCGGACCGGGTAGTAGATGTAGTAGTGGGAGGGGCTCAAGTCGCTTTCTCAGGAGAGGGCGTAGGGCAGGGGGAGAAAGCTGACCGGGGCACCGTCCGGTGTGCCGAGATGTACCTCGGTGGATTCGGCACTGGATGTTTGCAATACCACCAGGGCATCGAAGCCACCATCGGGAGCCGGTGCCGCGATCACGACCTTGCCCGCCGACTGCTCACCAAACTCGGGGGAATAGATGTCGGTACCCGTTCCCGGCCATTCGGTGGCATCGGTATGCACGCGGAACATGCGCTTCTTCAGCTTGCCCAGATAGTGGGTGCGGGCGACGATCTCCTGGCCCGGATAGCAGCCCTTGTTGAAGCTGACGCCGCCGATCAGATCGAAGTTGAGCATCTGGGCGACGAATTCTTCCTGAACCGGCAGGGTGACGGTGGGCAGGCCTTGGCAGATGTCCAGCCAGGACCATGCGGCCGTGCCGGCCGGGGCGGCACCGGCGGCCACGAATTTGTCCCATAGGCCCACGGCTTCCGAGATCGGTGCCGACACGAGGAAACGGGCGCCATCCAGACGCACCACCGTGGCCAGGCCCGATGCCGTTGCCCGGGGCGCGCCCGGAATGTGCAGCCCGGCAGCCTCAAGGGCTGCACCGGCCTGGGGCCCGGCGAGCCCGATCAGGACGCTATCGCCGCTGTCGTCCATCAGGCGCACCTTGGAGCGCAGCACGAACATGGACAGCTTCTTGAGCGTGGCCGCGTGGATGTCGGCAGACAAGGTCAGCAGGTAATCACCGGCCTCCCGCCACAGGATGATGCTGGCGAGCATGCGGCCCTTGGCCGTATTGAAGCTGGTCAACTGGGCCTCGTTGGGGCCGAGCTTTTTCACGTCGTTGGAGAACAGGTTGTGCAGGAAGACGCTGGCGTCCTCGCCGGTGGCACGGATCGCACCGAGGTGCACGAGGGGCACCAGCACGGTTCCCTGGGCTGCGAGCGTCACATCCTGCCGCTCATCGTCATTGAACTTGACGGAGTTGTCCGAAAACTTCGCGCCGTTGGCGCCGAGATGGGATTGCCAAGTTGCATTCATCAGTCGTGTCCTGTCGCAAAAACGAGTCTTGAAGCGGTTTGCGCTATTATAGGGCGTTGCCGCGCGGGGGCTGGCCATTCAATCGAAGCAAGAATCAAGCCCCTGGTTTTTGCCGGATCTTCCTCCTTTCTTCACCTCTTTCGTTCCTCCCGGAAGCGCCAAGTTCCCCGATGAAGCGCCTGTTTTTTCGTGTGTTTGCCCTTGCGCTTGCGGGAGTCGTCGCCCTGCTCGGCCTGTTTGTCTGGTTTGCCTACACACCGGTGGGTTTACGACAAAGTCCGCTGGACTTCACCGTCGAACCGGGATCGGGCATGCGCCAGGTGGCGAGGCAGTTGACCGACGCAGGCATCGATACCTGGCCCTTTGCGCTGGTCATGCTGGCCCGGGTTACGCGCCAGGCCAATAGCGTAAAGGCGGGCAGCTACGAGGTCGAGGCGGGCGTCACACCGCTGTTGCTGCTCGACAAGCTGACCCGCGGTGACACCACTCAGGCCGAGCTTGCGCTCATTGAGGGCTGGACTTTCCGGCAGTTCCGCGCGGCGCTTGATCGCCATCCGGACCTGCGCCATGACACCGCAGGCCTTTCAGACAGTGAGGTGCTAGCCCGTATTGGTGCAGACGCAACTCACCCGGAAGGCCTGTTCTTTCCTGACACCTATCTTTTCGCCCGTCGCAGCAGTGATGTGGATCTGCTTCGGCGGGCCCATCGCCAGCAACAGAGAATCCTGCAACGGGAATGGGCGCAGCGTGCCGAGGGACTGCCCTACCAGACCGCCTATGAAGCCCTGGTCCTGGCCTCCATCGTGGAGAAGGAGACCGGCCGGGCTGCCGACAGGCCGTTGATCGCCTCGGTGTTTGTGAACCGCCTGCGCGGTGGCATGCTCTTGCAGACCGACCCGACCGTGATCTACGGTATCGGGCCGGCGTTTGACGGCGATCTGCGCAAGCGCGATCTCGTGACCGATACGCCATATAACACCTACACTCGACCCGGCCTGCCGCCCACCCCGATCGCCATGCCGGGGGTCGCTGCCCTGCGAGCCGTGCTCAACCCGCCGAGCACCGAGTATCTTTATTTCGTGGCCCGGGGTGACGGTTCCAGTGCCTTCTCCCGAACCCTGGCCGAACACAACCGGGCCGTCGCCCGCTATATCCGGAAACAACAGCCGTGAAATCCCGCTTCATCACCTTTGAAGGCATTGACGGTGCCGGCAAGAGCAGCCAGATCGCCGCTGCCGTCGCCCTGATCCAGTCCCGCGGCATTCCCGTCGTGCAGACCCGCGAACCCGGTGGCACGCCGCTGGGTGAGAAGCTCCGGGAGCTGCTTCTGCATGAACCCATGCATCTTGAAACCGAGGCCCTGCTGATGTTTGCTGCCCGCCGGGAGCACCTTGCGGCTCGCATCCAGCCGGCGCTGGCCGCCGGGGCATGGGTGGTGTCAGATCGTTTCACCGACGCCACCTACGCCTACCAGGTGGGGGGGAGGGGGCTGGACGAGAAGCGCTTTGCAGCCCTTGAAAAATGGGTTCATCCCCACCTGCAGCCGGATCTGACCCTGATTTTTGACCTCGATCCGCAGGTGGCGGCCCGCCGGCTTGCCGGTGCAGGGCAGGCCCCGGATCGTTTCGAGAGCGAACAGGCGGACTTCTTCGAGCGGGTTCGCGCAGCCTACCTGCGTCGCGCCGCTGCCGATCCGGCAAGAATCAAGGTCATCGACGCGGCTCAGACACCGGATGAAATTCGTAAAGAACTTGAACAAATCATTGTAGAGATCTGTTTTCAATGATTTTTGAATGGCATTCCGGTTTGTGGAGTCGGGCGCTCGAGTGTGCGGGACGCCTGCCCCACGCCTTGCTCTTCTCAGGCCCGGCAGGAGGGGGAAAGCGGGTCTTTGCCGAAGCCCTGGCGGCACGGATCCTGTGCCTTCAGCCTGACCCCACCGGACATGCCTGCGGGCACTGCGAGGACTGCCAATGGCGCATGGCGGGCAATCATCCGGACCTGCTGCGGGTCATTCCCGAGGCAGATCAGGAGGAGCGGCCCGATGCACCCGCCGAGAAAGCCGAAGGTGGCAAGGCCGCCAGCCGGCAGATCGTCATCGACCAGATCCGTTCCCTGCAGCAGGCCCTGACCACGGGCGGACACCGGGGCAGCCAGCGGGTGGTGATCGTCGATCCCGCCGAGGCGATGAATCCGTTTACCGCCAATGCGCTCCTGAAACTGCTTGAAGAGCCCACAACCAATGCCTTGTTCCTGCTGATCTCCAGCGCGCCCAAGCGCCTGCTTCCAACCATTCGGAGCCGCTGCCAGACCTGGGCCTTCCCACGCCCTCCACGGGAGCAGGCTGCGCGCTGGCTCGCCGACAGGCGTCTGCCGGAGGTGGCTGCATTGCTGGCCTTCTGCGGCGGGATGCCACTGGCGGCGGCTGCACTGGCTGAAGGTGGCGGAGCCGCGGCGCGGCGGCGCTTTGCCGACGACATCGCGGCCGTCTCTCAAGGTGCTGTCCTGCGCCTGGCGGGGGAATGGGAGAACTGGTTGAAGGGCAAGGACGCGCTCGCCAGTGGTTTTGACATGCCAACCCTGGTGAGCTGGATGCAACGCTGGGTTGCCGATCTGGTCAGCGTGCGGCTGGGTGGCCCGGTGCGCTTCTTCCCCGATAGCGAGGGGGTGCTCCGGGATCTCGCCGGGCGCTTGACCGTGGACGCAGCCCTGGGCTGCTACAATGAAATCACACAGTCGCGCCGGGTCGCGCAGCACCCGCTCAACGCCCGGTTATTTCTGGAAGACATGCTATTGCGGTACGCCCGGAGCCTTCAGGCGACCGCGTCGGCGGTACGTAAATGAACGAATCTGCAAGACGACCGATGGCGACGCGCCCCAGCGTCCTGTCCCTGAACATCAGCTCCAAGTCGGCGCTGTATGCGGCCTACATGCCGTTCATCAAGAACGGGGGCCTGTTTGTTCCTACCGCCCGGACCTACAAACTGGGTGACGAGATTTTCATGATCCTGCAGATCATGGATGACTCCACCAAGCATCCGGTGGCCGGTACCGTTGCCTGGATCACACCTGCCGGTGCGCAGGGGAACAAGACCCAGGGCATTGGTGTCCAGTTCGGAGGGGATGAAGCAGGGCAGGTTCTGCGCAATCAGATCGAGCACATTCTGGCAGGCCACCTGGGCTCATCCCGTCCAACTCATACCATCTAGGCACATCGCGTCCACTCAATGCTTGTTGATTCCCACTGCCATCTGGATTTTCCTGACCTGATTGAAAACGAAGCGGATGTTCTCGAGCGCATGGCCGAGAACGGCGTGACCCACGCCCTTTGCGTCAGCGTGAAACTTGAGACCCTGCCCGCCGTCATTGGCCTGGCCGAGCGCTACGCCAATCTGTTTGCGTCGGTGGGCGTGCACCCCGACAACGCCGATTGCGAGGAGCCCGACGAGGCAAGGCTGCTTGCGCTCGCAGCCCACCCCAAGGTGGTGGCCATTGGCGAAACGGGGCTGGACTACTACTGGCACAAGGACGCTCCCGAGTGGCAGCGTGCTCGTTTCCGGACCCACATCCGCGCCGCCCGGCGCTGCGCCAAGCCTTTGATCATCCACACCCGGGAGTCGGCCGCCGATACCCTGCGCCTGATGCGGGAGGAGGGGGCCGATCAGGCCGGCGGCGTGATGCATTGCTTCACCGAGACCCGTGAAGTGGCCGCGGATGCGCTGGACCTGGGCTTTCATATCTCATTCTCCGGGATCGTCAGTTTCAAGAATGCCGAAGCCCTGCGTGATGTGGCCCGCTTTGTTCCTTCAGACCGCCTGCTCGTGGAAACCGATGCTCCTTACCTTGCCCCGATGCCTTTCCGGGGGAAGACCAATCAGCCCGCCTACGTCCGCCACGTGGCTCAGGCCGTTGCCGACGCGCGCGGCGAAAGCCTGGCAAGCGTGGCCGAGGCCACGAGCCGCAATTTCTTTCGACTGTTCAAGGATGCGAGCCCCTCATGAAGCCCGTTGCAAGGATCTTTCGCCCCCCGTATCGAACCCTCTTGACCCTTCTTGTGGGCCTGCAATTGTCCATGCCGCTTGCCGCAGCGTCGCTTGATGATCTGCTGAACGCGGCCAAGATGGGAGATGCCGCCGCCGTCACCCGGATGGTGTCCCAGGGCATGGACATCAACTCCACCGATCAGAATGGCAACAGCCTGCTCATTCTTGCTGCCCGGGAGGACCAGGCGCGCGTGGTTGAGGCTCTCGTCAAGCAGCGTGGCATCAAGCTCAACGCCCGTAACGGGGCAGGTGACAGTGCGTTGATGCTTGCCAGCCTGAAAGGGTATTCTGACGTTGTGCAGTTGCTGCTTGCTGCCGGCGCCGACTACGACCACGATGGCTGGAACCCGCTTCTTTATGCGGCGTTCGAGGGCCGTCTTGCGGTGGTGGAGCAGTTGCTGGCGAAGGGCGCAAACCCCAATGCGAAGGCCCCCAACCACACCACACCGCTGATGTTTGCTGCCCGTAACGGCCATGAAGAAGTCGTGGTGCGTTTGCTCAAGGCCGGTGTGGATCTGGACTCGAAGAACGATCAGAACGAAACCGCAGAGAGTTGGGCCATCAAGAACCGCAACACCGATATTGCCGGGCTGATCCAGGCTTCGCGCAAAGCCCGCGGTGCCGGGGCCGGCAAATAAGCACTGCGCCAAGGGGTGGCTGCAAAGTGATTCAGTGAGTCAGTAATGACGCCCGTGGCCAAAACGCCATGGCAGGGAAGGAGCGATCCGCCTGAAGACGGCAACGCCGACAAGAGCCAGGATGGCCGGAACCAGCGCCTGGCCGCCTTGGCCTCCGGCCAGGAGCACGCCAACGATGAGACCACTCAGCATCAGGGTACGGCAGATGAGGCTTTCCATGATTGACTCCTTTTCTGAACGATTTGATCGGGACAGGGGCTGAAACATCTCGCTGCCAGGTCTCGCTTGTGCAGTTCCTGGCCTGCTCTTCGATAGCTGTAATTATATACAGTTGTCCGTGCATGGCAAGCCCTGCCAAATCAAAATCCCTGTCTGGCAGGTAAACTGCCGCCCATGAAGGCGAAGAATCCCGACACCAGCGCGCTCTCCGTCCCGCAGGGGCCTGTCCCGGTCCGTCCCCTGGACGAGCTGACCATCCCTCCCGATCTGGACGGGAGAAACGGCGTGAACCGGGCCGATCCGGCCCGCCTGCAGATCACTGCCAACACGGACGCTGACGCGATCCGCTGCTTCCTGACCGAGTACGACCGCTCGCCGGGCACCTATCGCATTTACCAGCGGGAGTGCGAGAGGTTGCTGCTCTGGTCATTAATCGACTGCGGCAAGCCCCTGTCCAGTCTCAACCGCCAGGACTTCGAGGGCTATCTGAACTTTCTTGCCGACCCCCAGCCTGCGGCTTTGTGGTGCGGCCCCAAGGCCGAACGCATTACGGAGCGCTGGCGGCCCTTTGTCGGCCCCCTCAGCGAGAGCGCTGTACTGACGGCAATGGCCGCCGTCAATTCCCTGATGAGTTACCTGGTGGATGCCGGTTACCTGCTCGGGAACCCCCTGGGGTTGATCCGCCAGCGTCGGCGCAAGATGTCTGCCGAGGTGGGCGGCCCCCTGCGGGCCGTGGCCAGCACGGAAGAGGTCGAGAAGATCGAGCGCTTTCTCGACCCGCAGATGTGGCAGGCGGTGACGGACGCCATTGAGGCCATGCCAAAGGATGCGGAGCGGGGGCGCGACGAGTACGAGCGGGCACGTTTCATTGCTGCAACGCTATACATGCTGGCCCCTCGCGCGGGCGAACTGGAAAGCCACCGCATGAACAGCTTCCGGGAGGAGCGGGGCCTGTGGTGGTGGCACGTGGTGGGGAAGGGCGGCAAGAAAGCCAAAGTGCCCGTGGCGGATGACATGCTCCAGGCCTTGATCCGCTACCGCAAGTATCTGGGTCTGACAGCCGTGCCGCGCCGGGACGACATGACGCCGCTGCTGGTGTCGGTGAAGAACGGAAGTCCCATCACGGCGCGCCGCCTCAATCAGATCCTGAAGAAGATCTTCAATTCGGCGGCCGATCTGCTACCGGATGACGCCGAGCACAAGAAGGAAAAGCTGCGTGCCGCATCGGCCCACTGGGGACGACACACGGGCATCACCGCCAAGCTCGACAGCGGCATCGATGAACGCTTTGTGCAGAAGGACGCTCGGCATACCGATGCCCGCACCACCCAGCGTTACATCCACGAGGAGGAAGAGCGCTGGCATGAAGAGGCTCAGAAGCAACGCCTGCAGTGGACCGACAAGAACAAGAAGAGCGACTGACAGGGTTTCCGGCACTGCACCCAAAACGGGAAGCGGAATGCTCAATCCGTGTCAAACAATACGGATTACGACCGTACACGTATGGTATGGTTCTCGCGACACACTTTTGTGCAATTCCGGCGAGCGAGGGGTGATCAGATGGCACGCAGCAGTAGCGTCACCTTTGAGGCTGTGGAGCAGATCTGCTTCCAGTTGCTTTCGATGGGTGAGAACCCGTCCTTCAACCTGGTCTATGCGGAGCTTGGCAACAAGGGCTCGAGCGAGATCGTCCAGCGCTATATCGACCAGTGGCGCAGGGACACCGGCGCTGCCTTCTTTCGCCAGCGCAGCGTGCCGGGCATGCCCGACGAGCTGGTGTCGTCCACCGATGGGCTGATGGCCAAGGTGTGGTCCCTTGCCCTGCAACATGCCGACCAGGTCTTTGCCAGCCAGCGTCAGGTGCTGGAGCAGGAGCAGGAAGCCATGCGGTCGCGCCTGCAGACGGCCGTCGATCGGGTTGCCCAGCTTGAATCTGAAGCGGCCCAGGCTGCCATCCAGATCGACACCCTCAACCAGGGGGTGCAGACCCGGGACGGCAGCATTGCAGACCTGCGCAGCCAGGCGCTCGAGTTCCTGCGTCAGCGGGAAGGTCTTGAAAGCAGGGTAAGGCAGCTTGAGGAAAGTGCGGAAACCCGGGAGCAGAAGTTTGCCGCCGAGTCCGAACGCCTCAGCCGCCTGCTGCAAAATGACCGTGACCGCTACAACGCTTCCTTGAAGGAGGAGCAGGACCGCAGCGCCCTTGATCGCGAACTGCTGATGAAGCAGATCGATCAGGCCCGTCAGGAAAAACTCGCCGAGATCACCGCCATGCGCCAGCAGTTGGCCAATCGCGAAGAACGGGAAGCCCGGCAGAGGGAGCAGACCGAAGAGGCGAAGGCGGCCCTGCGGGAGGCCGTCTCGCGGGCGCGCCAGGTGGAAACCTCTCTTGCAGCGGCCGAAGGGCGTATCGAGCGCCTGCAGGCCCAACTCAAGACTGCCAGCGAGGCCGCCCACGGCAAGGAGTCTGCCGTGGCAGCCGCCGAGGCGCGGGCCCGCGCAGTCGAGGAAGTCCGGCTTGCCGAAACTGCACGGGCCCAGCGGGCCGAGGCGACGCTGGCCGAAGCCCTGGCAGAGCTGGGCATGCTGAAGAAAAAGGGCTGAATTTCCGTTGTGCTCCGGACTGCGGATCACTTGCAGAAGCGGGTCATCAGCAGCCTGGGTCCGGAATCAGATCGTGGGACAGAAGAACACGTCTTGACTCGTACCACCGTGCACATGCACGTCGGAGGGCGGGTTTGAGACGTTTTGCGAAACTTGTTGTTGTTAAATAACAGATAGAAAGGGCAGAAAGGTGAGTTACCTTTCAACTTCTGAAAACAGTAATTTTCAGAAGACGATACCTAAAGATCAAAGCTCAACTGTTCCGGCTCTTCGGCCTTGTCAGGCATCAGTTCCGCGACTGTTACGCCTAGAGCGTTAGCGATCCTGTAGAGCGCAAAGGCCGGCATCCGCCGGCCTTGTCGTATGTAGCGGTCAAGCTGGACAAACGAGACGCCGGATTGTCTGGACAGTTTATATGTTGTCATCTGACGTTTTCCCATGTGACGGACGATGACCTTACCCATGCTTTGGTAAAACTGTTCTTCAAGTTCCCAAGGTGCCATTTGGTGACAGGTTTTCCCGGCGCCCGTGTTGGCCAGAACCAACGCAGTCACCATTTTTGAGCGCAAAACCAAAATCTAGCATGACAACGGCTTTGCCGTTGGAGGGCCTGCCGGCCCGGCGGTTCTGAGCTACCGGAACGCCTTTCCCCGTACCACTTCGCCCTCTCCCTTCCGTTCATCGAGCGCCAGTCCGCCAGAACCTGCAAGGCCAAGCCCTGCGGGGTGCTGCGCACGCCTTGCAGAACCTGTCAGCCCGTCGCCCTCTTCCTCCAGGGCGAGGACTCAGCGGAACGGGGAAAGGAAAACGACTTTCCCGGTATCAAACCAAAACCCACGATGGGCTCGGATCTAGTGGCCCGGTGGTGTCAAACCTGGAGGGTGTGGAATGGCCAGACAGTTGGAAGACAAGGTGACAGGGGAGCTTTTCGAGGTGAGGCGTGGCCGTGGCCGGCCACGTAAGGATGGCGCCCTGACGGGCGCCCAGCGCCAGGCACGCTATCAGGCAAAGCGGAACGCAGATCAGGTCCGGCGCCGGGGGATGGTGGCCGATGCTGAACGACGGTTCGAGGGGTACGAACTGGAGACGCTGGAATTCATAGTCCACAGGAAAAACGACGAAGACGCGCGCCTCGCATGGGTCGAGATAGGGCGTCGCAAGGGTTGGATTCTGTAACGTAATTACGTAATTACAGTTTTACATTACACTACATTACATAGGGGGTCATGATGGCAATCACCAAACAAGACGTATGGCGTGTGGCAAACGAGATCAACGCGGCAGGCGACAAGCCGACCGCGGTAGAGATCCGAAAGCGCCTTGGAACCGGAAGCTACACCACGATCACGGCAGCGCTGAAGGAATGGACGGAGCCATTCCACGATGAAGCCTCAGAGATCCCCGCCCTGCCCCAAGAGTTCGAGGATCGTGTCAGCCAGGCCGGCGCGGACTTGTTCGCCCTCGCGACGCGGTATGCCGAAGAGAGACTGGAAGAGGAGCGCATCGCTTGGGCATTGGTCAAGGCGGAGCTTGAGCAGGACCGCGCGGAAGCCATCAAGATTGCTGACCTCGCGGAAGCTGGCATGGACGCCATGCGGGCCGAGCTGGACGCCCTCAAGGCGGAGCTTGAGCAAAGCAAGATCCAGCAACATGGACTGATGCAGTTAGCCGAAGAACGGAAGGCTGAAACGGCAAAGGCTCAGGAAGCCACCAAATCGGCTCAAGAGCAGGCTTACAGGCTTGCGGGTAGGGTGGATGCTCTGGAACAGGTTATCGACGCCCTGCGGCCCGAAAAAGCGCCTTCCCGGGCATCGGCGAAAAAAACTAAAGTTGCGCCCTCCTCCACAACCGCGGGAAATGGTGACGCCGGCGGCGTACCAGGTTGCGGATCTGTCACCAATGAAGGGGAATGAACATGGACGCCGCCGAGATCATCGAGCACGCCAACGCACTGAAAAGTCACCTACTGGCCGCGATTCAGGAGGTGAGCTTCAACACCAGCCGAATGAAGGTTCTGGATGATGCTGGCCGGATCTACGCTACCCCCCATTGGCGTGACGGGAAGTACCTGTACTTGCTGCACCCCGGGCGCGATCAGGATGGAAAGCGGGTAAGGGAATACATCGGCGCTAACTCGGATCGAATCAAAGAAACCCTGCAGAAGGTCGAGAATGCGCGGAAATTTGACGAGTTGGACCGGCAGACCAGGTGGGCGAGCCGAGAACTTGAACGGGTGAGCTGGCAGATGCAAACGCTGATCACCGACCTGGAGCGCATGGCACCGCGCCCGAGTGGTGACGCCGGCAGCTCGAGCTCAAGCGCCCCTGTCACCAATACGCTAAACTCCGCCGTGGTGACAGATCCGCTTAACCTGGAGCTGCAGGCGTCACCAATCGAGGAAAGCCACCATGTCCACATCCGTTGAACTGTCCATCTACCAGGCCTTGAAGTCGGCCGGTGTGGATGATGAAAGAGCCACCGCGGCAGCCGAGTCCGTGGTGGATGCCATCGACAAGCGCTATGCAATCCACTCCCGTCAGTTGGCAACAAGCGGCGACGTGGAGAAAGTACGGGCCGAACTGGAGCGTGTACGCATCGAGGTAGCCAAGTCGGAAACCAACGTGATGAAGGCTATCGCCGATACTCAACGTTGGACACTCGCGGCAATCTTTGCGGGTATGGCAGCCGTTGCGGCCATCATCAAACTGTTGTGATGGCGACAACGGCGCCCCTGGCCAGGGTCGGCGCCGGAAGAACCTGTCACCAAAACCCGGTTCAGCCGGGTTTTTTTACGCCCTCTTTTTGTGCAGCACGCTATCGCGTCCCGTGCTGGAATGCGTCAGGAACCACACACCGAACGGCTGCGGAAAACGCGAAAAGCACCCAAAGGCAAATTGTTTGAATTGAGCTTCGCTCGACCAGTCCAGAAGGCAAGGGGCGCCGGCAAGCCGGCTGCCCATTGCCTAACTGGACTGGTCGAGGCGTAACGCCTCAATAAACAGAACAATCTGACCCCTCTTCCTGGCACGCTCAGAGCGACCCAACGCACGCCACCAGGAAAGACCCGAAGCCGTATCGTTAACTTCAGAATCATCCAAACCCGCAAAAGCAACGAGCTCACCAGAGCGAGCCGTCAGCCTAGTAGAAACCTTCCGCGAACTGAAAACGGGATTACCCGCTACTCCACCGGATATGCTCTGAATCCCGGAGACTTCCTGAGTAACTTGCATCTCGAGGACATCGCCACGGATCAACGGCGTGATATCGAGAATCACCCCTGTCTGCTGATACCTGATCGACTGCTGATTCTGCCCGGCCTGCGTGGTGTTGGTCTGGCCAAGTACCGGAACATTCTGACCAACAGACAAACTCGCTTTCTGACCGGCCTGCACACGTATGACAGGACGACTCAAAAGACGAAAACGGATATCCGATTCTAAAGCGCCCACCGCCAGCCTAAAGGCGCCCTGCCCTATCGACACGCTAAGGGATGCAGGCGTCAAACTACCCGCCGAGATCTTGAAACGATCGCCAAGGGCCGACACCGCAACGCCCAGGGCGTCGACGTCCGATTCTTCGTCCCTAACCTCAAAAAGCGCCGCTTGAATCTGGATCTCACCAGGAAGGACATCAAGCTTACGCGCCTCGTGAACCCATTCCGTAATGCGCTGAGGATCACCCACCACTACAGCCGATTGATTGACGTTACCCGAGGTGACAGCCTGCACAACCTCTTCCGATCCATCCTTCGCCGGTTCAGGGTGTGAAACCACAGCGCCAACCTTAACACCAGGCCAGCCCCGCAATTGCTCCAGGATCTCAGTCAATGCCCGACGCTGAGCCGTGAACACCTGCTGCGTTTCCCACCTGCGCCGCACAACTGCCACATCGTGGTGTTTCTCCAAAACGTAGCCATGAGGGGCTAACAACCGCTGATAGTGCGCCCATGCTCGCGACGGGCTCAACTCTCGCCACTTAATCGTAACCGTATCCAGCTTAGCCAAATCATCTGGCAATTCATAACCCATCAGATTGAGTTCGCCCAGAACAACGCGCCCAACTGTATGCAGATCCGCACCGACCATATCAATACTGGAATTCAACTCACTAGCAAAAACGTGAGATGAGAGAAAAAGCATTATTGCAACTGCGTAGTTCTTACCCATTGCCTAGCCTCATTGATTAAAACCATACGCTCAGAATCCCTGATCAAAACAAAACGCTCCCGCCCGATCCGATCATAAGACACCGTAAAACCCGCATTACGCAAACCATTAAGAGTTAGGAATTCAATCTGCCCTTCCCGCCGAACTTCTATCCAAATCTCCACGCCCCCAGGCTGATGAACATTCAGCGCAAAATAAACAATCCGGGCATCGCCCTTTTCAAGATGATCGAACAATGTATCGAAGGGCTTTCTCTGAACCGCCGAATCATCGCGCTTCGTATATCGAGAAGAAATAGCAGGAGCGTGAGCCACAGCAGGCTCAGGAGTAACAGAATTAGGCTTTTTCGTGGTCACATCCTTGGCAATGCCGCCGCCCGCAATCTGCTGATACACATAAAAACCCGCAAACAGAAAAACAGCCAATGCGCCAGGAACACCATAACGAATTAACGGCGACTTTAAAATATTGGCGCGTTCATCGTTATAAGAAGCTTTATTTAAAACGCCATCCTCGTGACTTTTATAACAAGCAAAGATTAAAGGATCATAATTCTTGATAGAACTGCTGACATGCACAAACTTTTCCGGAGCCGTTGCCTTTTTTACAATCTCACGATACCTAGTCGAGGCACCAATCGCATCCATTTGCTGAAAAGTGACGAGCTGGGAAACACGACGGCGCCAAAGCGCGTGAACGTCCTTCATATCCTGGCCGATGATCAAAAGATCAATGCCAAGATGGCCATGTTCACTAATGAATTCCGTCATCTCAGGAGATAGCTTTTCCCGGCCGGACGGGAAGAAATTCTGAATCTCGTCCAAGAAGATAAGCGAATCCTTTTCAGCCCAGCGCCACACGTCCGGCACATCCTCACGCTGCCGAATATCCAATAAACCGGAAATAATCTCTTGATCGAGGTCCGCCGCCAATGACAGGCCCTCTACATTCAAACCCGCGATATACCCTTGACACTTACGCCCACTTTTAATTGCCGGAATAATTACGTCTTTAATTGCTCCATGACTCTTGCCAGACCGCGGAAGCCCAGAATGAAAAATGATCATGGTTTCACCATTGGAACAACGTGATTGCTTTTCTCAGCAACCGAATAAGGGTCGCCGTGCCAAGAATACTGATACACGTATAAACCCCCAGCCGATTAAGAAAATAGCCAGCACCAGGAACAACAGCAACCAAGCCCGACAAACCATAAGCCGCCCAGTCGCCAGGAATCGAAATCATGTTAAGACCAGCAGCAATAACAGTTCCAAGAACATCCACCACAAAAGCCAAAATCCAAAGCAAAGCATTGACAATAATCTCAATTGCAGATTGAAAAAGCGATGCAAACCATTCCGTTAATTCGGTTAGCCATTCCATAAAAAACACCTCACAAAATAAATATAATCCACCAAGCACCATATAACGCACTCAAAATCGTAACGGCAGCAACAGCCGTATAAATGAATTGCGCAGTAGGACCGCAGAAAACAACGCTCGAATCCACGTCAAATTTAAGCAACGGAGTATCTACAGAAAGGTTATATGTAGGACACTCACCAACAGGACCGAAACCGAAAAAACCAGAAGCAGAACGAGCAAAACTAGACGAGGCAACTTTGACCTTAAAATCAGTCAAAGACTTTTCCAGCGAAGCTTCGCCCCATTTGTCCGTCAAATCGCCATTCGCACTTCCCGGCGAACCATCATTATTTCCCGGATTACCAGAACCAGAGCACGACGCAGGCGGAGTGGGATCAGGAACACAGAAATAGGACTGGAACCAAACCTGCTCAACATAACAAACAGGACACCTGCCACGATCACCAGCCAAAGGATCGCCCTGACCATCGCCCTGACCATCGCCCTGACCATCACCATTCCCATCGCCATTCCCATCGCCGTTCCCATCGCCGTTCCCATCACCGTTCCCATCACCGTTCCCATCACCGTTCCCATCGCCGCTTCCGTCGCCGCTTCCGTCGCCGCTTCCGTCGCCGCTTCCGTCGCCGTTCCCATCGCCGCTCCCATCACCGGAACACGGCTGCAACCCAGGCAAGGCGATATCACAATCCAGAGGCGTATCACCAATATCATCACCGGACCCAGTACCGCCGCCAGTGCCGCCGCCAGTGCCCCCGCCAGTTCCACCGCCAGTACCACCGCCCGAACCTGTCCCAGTACCGCCACCAGTACCACCGCCCGAACTACCGCCAGTACCGCCACCAGTACCGCCACCAGTACCGCCGCCCGAACCATCACCAGATCCGTCACCAGATCCACCGCCCGAACCACCGCCAGCACCGCCACCAGATCCACCAGATCCACCAGATCCAGAACCAGAATCACCACCAGAACCCGAACCGCCACCTGACCCACCAGACCCAGAACCCGAACCGGAATCACCACCAGGAAGAACCACACCACCCACAACGCAAACACCATTGTCATCGTAATGTTTCGGCAATTCACAACGACAACCGCCGCCGACCTCAGTTTCTCCAACTGGACAACCGCGCCCATCATCAGGCTGGATAGGTCTGCACAACTCACCACCAGCCGACCAAGAACTTTCTAAGGGTTTGCACAACCCACTGACACATGTTCCGCTAGGACCTTCAACCGAAGCTTCACACTTATATAACCGCCCGCCGCGACAAATAAGACCACCGAAACCGCCGCCCGCATCACATTTAGGTTTATCAGGCGACGGATTATCAGCATCCCAACTTTCACCAGGTTTTGTATCGTCAGCACCACCAGGACCTGACCACGGGTCCATGTAACATTTTCCGTTCGTCTTGCTTGGCGCATAAAGACAAGGGATAGGAACAGCAGGACAAGAACAACTCTTAAAACCCCCGAACGCATCACAATGAGTTCGAGCACTAGCAACAGGGAGCCCAGAACTACAGGATGACCCATACGAACAATAACCAGTACGGCATAAATGATGCGCCGAAGCCGGAATGGAAAAAAACAAAACAACAAAAAAAAGTAACCTCATTGGCTCAACCCCCGCCATCCACAGTAACCACCAATAAGACCGGCGAAAAAAAAGACAATGAGCCAAAGCATGATTAAACCCTCAAGCAAAAAAAAGGGAGGCGAACGCGCCCCCCTTTTTCTTGAAACAGGCCGCTAGTTAACGACCAAACATGGAAAGAACGCGGCCAATGGCCCATTGCAGAACAGCCGGACCGGCTTTGATCGCAGCAACGGCCAGAATCAGCGCCGTGATGCCGCCAACAGCAGTGGTGATGGCGTCCGTCAGATCGCTGTAATCCGGCGCGGTTTGCGCCAGAGCAACACCGGGCACAACCAGCGCAAGAGCCGCAACACGACCCTTGGTCATGACCGAACGCAGACCGACAGCCAAACGGTTACGAGTTTCATTCATGATTCAACACCTCCAGGCGCTTGATAATATGACCAGGAAGACACGCCAACCCCCCCCGGCCAATTTGCGGAAAACCCGCGAATCCCTTATTCGTCATCGTGACGAAAAAATCTAAAGACAAGACCAACACCCCAGCCGATAAATCCAAAAACCATAGGAATGGTGACGCCATAAGAGAAGACTTGAAGCAAATCCGATGCGGGGGGAATAGACGTCAACCCGACCATGAATTCAGCTAATTGCCACTCGCCCGCCTCAAGCAAAACAAAACCCGTGCATTGCCCAACAGGATCAACAAGAGGCGTCAAGGTGCCGTCAGGATTAAGAAGAACACAGGCTGACATTAAGCCACCCTCAAATCAGCCCAGGAACGGACGGGTTGAGCGATGCAGATCTCCCGACGACGAAAGAGCAGAACGTTACCTGCACCGATATCGGCATCGGAGAGGCCGGCAGCACGCAAATACTTCATGTGGAGATACCACGTTGCACGCGGCATAGACTCCCGCGCAAGCTCATAACCAATGGCACGAATCATTGCCCAGGTGCGATGTGCAGCCAAAGCGCGACCAGGCGTAGGCGCCACCTTTTCCAATTCCTCGAGAAGAGTTCCCATATCCGTTACCTCTTGGCTTCCGACAAAACGTCCAAAATATTCCGCGTGCTGTTCCTGTAATTCGCTTTCCGTCAAATCCCACCAATGCCGGCCGGCCTCTTCCAGTCGCCGGAACCACCGCGCGCCTAGCGTGAGTTCAAGCCGCGCCAATCTGTCCACAAGCTCCAGAAGATCATCAGATATTTCCAGTTTGTTTTGTTTGAGAAGGTGCCGCAATTGCGGACCTTTGGCGTATGCCTTGCCTTTTCGAAGATCACTGCCCTTATTCCAATAAACCGAATCTCCGCCGCCGGATGTCGCTTTAGCCCGGCCTGCATCCGCCGTCATGAGTTGCCGTAGGAATTGTTTGACTTCACGGACGGAGCCGAGCGCATAGTTTTCCGTGACGTCGATCCGGCGACACTCCCACTTTTCCGGCGGAGGAAGAATCGCTGCAAGGCACTTTTGAGCGAAGCGCACCAGGACGGCCGCGCCCTGGCGAGGACAACCAGGACCGAAAACGTTATTGCCGTAGGCCAAGAAAGCCGGCGATGCGCCGATGGTGAGCATCTGTTCCCCTTCACTGTTGCCGGTGACGGTCCAACACAGCCCGGGGGTGTCAGAGCGCAGGGCTTCGAAGTCAAGAACTGACTTCTCCCACTTGGAGACGCCATCAGGGCCAAACATGATGATGGAGCCCAGAGACTCGCGAATGCGGTCTGAGATGGCACCAGGGAGCGACCGCAAGGGATAGCGAAGGGTCATCCAGTCGATCACTTGAGCCCCCGCCGGGTCTTTTCCTTTGACACGAGGTCGCGGAAGTACAACTGCTGATCATGTGACCGTGTATCCCCCGTGGCGCGAGATCCGAAACCGCCCGAAACCGTGAGACGGGAGTAGGACTCAAGGCGGGAATCAGACACTTCCGTGATCCATGCGCCTGAATCGGAGATGCGGGGCTTTTCTGACCGACCACCCATTATTGCCTCACCTCTTTTTGTGCAGCACTCAAACACATGCCGGCAAACAGCGCCCGCTTCACCATGGGTACTCCGAAGTCAGGGATAGGACGCCCGAACACGACCAGAAGGCCGGGCCGGCACTGTTCAGCCCATGAGGCAATCGAGGACATGAACATGTCGTCGGCCACTGTCGGGCCGCGAACCGCCCAAGCGGAGCCGGGGCGAACGAAACGACCAGGCGACCCGGCAAACGTAACGACGGGCAGCACATCCACGCCGTGCGACTGCCAGTAGGAGGCAACCAGGGCCGAGCGCCACACTTGATAGGCCGCCCATTCGGAAGGATCATCGGTCCAGACCGTAAAGTCGGGCGCGGTGCACGATCCGGCAGCCAACGCCACAAGCAAACCTTCTTCAGGGCGACGCCAGAAGAATTCTTGGCGGTAGTCGTCGCAGAAGGTGTGGAGGGCTCCCGAGCGCCACCGACCGCGGGCGGTGAACACGGACGGAATTTCGAGATCCGGCGACCGGAAAACATCGGGCACCAGACCACGAAACGGAGAGGGAAAAGCGACTCTTCGAGCCATTTCAGGAACGCCCCAAAATGGTGCGCGAAGGGTCAAAAGTCCAACCCGTTAGACTAAGTCCGGGTGTCACAACGGACCCGGACTCCAACCCCTCACCAAAAACCGGCCGCAACTTCACGCGGCGACCTTCGGGTTCGATCCGCTTCACGATCTCGCCAGAACCGTCCAGGATGATCTGAGGGAAGGTAATGCCGTTGCGGAGGGCCGCGACGGCTTCACCCAGGGCATCCAGGTACGAGCGATAGACCGGCCCTTCGGCAGGACCGGTCGAGGTCAGAACGATGAGCCGGTAAGGCATATCAGCCAGCCTGATTGACGTCAGGTGACGAAATATAGTCACGAAGCAAAATAAGCCGAACAAGGTCTGCAACGAGCCGGGCGTCATCACCATCGAGATAAATGTCACCAAAAGCCGTGCAAATGGTGCAAGTACGGCGAACGTCCGGCAACTTAACTTCGAGGTCATGGCGTAACTTCTGCTGATCAAGCATCTCAACGATCCTCGATAAAAGACAAGCGAACATCCGCGGTTTGCACCTGACGAGTTTCGCCAGTTTCGCGGTCAGTCTGGTTGTAGGTGCGGCGGTATCCCGTGATGCGCACACAGCAACTGATGTCATCTTGAGCCTGGCCGATGCGGGTTTTGGAAAGGATCTCCACCGTGCTCGGACTGGTGTAGGCATCAGGTGCGGGGAGCACCATCAGATGGATGAAAAGGTCGTTTTTCTTCGTGACCTTGAGAAGGCGACCCGTCAAGCGGGCTTCGCCCATGCCAAGAGGCTTGTTTTCCGTTGCCATGTGATCTCCGAAAGCTGTGCTAGAAATGGCTCCAAAATGGAGCGATTCGAATGTAACTCCATTTTGGAGTTCTTCGTCAAGCTCCAAAATGGAGTTAAAGTCACGCCAGCACTACAGGAGAGCCACCATGGATATATCTAAAGTCTTAGACGACGCAAAGGCAGAGCTTGGTATTGATTCAGATTACAAGCTCGCAAAATATCTTGAAATATCAAACGGTTATATTGCCGAATGGCGACGTGGAAAACGAATTCCTGACGCTTACGCCTGCATGCGGCTAGCTGACGCTCTGAAGATTGACCCGATCCAACTACTTGCCCAGATCGAGGCGGAGACGGAGAAAAACGAAGCCCGCCGGAACTACTGGCGGGCTTTGTCTCGGAAGGTGGGCGCAGGGGTGACAGTGTGTTTTTTCGCCCTTGCTGGAGACAAGATCAACGACGGTGCAGCGCATGCACAAACGGCAAACAATGAGATGAGAACAATTCTCATTCAGAACCCAGTAATTTTCAGAACCGCGCTCATCGTCGCCTTGCTGAACTACTGCTGCGAATCCTCAAGAAGTTCAGAGACTTGCACGCCAAGCGCCCTGGACAACTGAACGACTACATAGGCCGGAACCCGGCGGCCATTGGAAATATAGCCGTGCAGGGTTGAGTAAGGGACACCGGAACGCCTCGAGAGATCCACAAGGGAAACACGGCACCGCCTCGAGACAAAAAGCAAACGCCGTCCGAAGGCATAGTGCCACTGTTCACAGAGTTGCCACGGCTTCAACCCACACCCCCCGGGGCTGCGCCCCTCTAGATAAAAGCAATAGGCGCTTTGCGCCATAGGTGACTAACCGTGTCGATTCGCCGAACTCCGCCTACGCTGCGTTCGGCCTCCCGCCACACCTCTACGTTTATGCTTTTGTGGTTTATTTGCGGGTGAGTATGCAGCTATCAAATGGTCAAATACTGGGCTTACGTCACGCGCTGCTGCGACAACGACAAGCAATGACTGACAACTCGTGATGTTTGGCAGCAGGAAGATGGTTTGATGAGAGCACGGACAGAAAGACCATGGTCAGTCCGAAACGAGGGGCACAGGCTTTGTTCCGGGACCGACAAAGACGTCCTTTGCGGGGAAGCCGGGGAACGAGGCTTGCGCAACCTGCTGGGGTGGCTGTTGTGGCTGCTGCTGGCGCTGCTGGGGCTGCTGCGCCTGTTGTTGTTGTTTAATGCCAGATGGATTGAAGGCCAAGAATAGCCCATGGGCCGCGATGTGCCGACATTCCGACTCCGGCAAGGCGTAAGGTGTGGCCTGTTGCGTATAGCACTTGCACTGGGTCTTATTGGACACACACCCTGCCGGAACAGGAACTTCCGTCGGCTGGGTCAAACCATCGTAAGCCGGGGCCGTATGAACATAGCCATCCAAGCGCGGCTTGTTTGCGGCAAGGTACGTCGCAACCGGGTCAGGCGGAGGAACAGGAGCCCCCTGCCCTTTTGCACCTGGTTCACCGGGTACAGTTACACCGGGCCGCGGAGCTTCACCGGAGAGTTCCGCCCGGACCTGATTATATCGGCCGTAGAGATACCAGCCGAGAGCGCAGACAGCGACCGCAACAACAGCGAGCATAATCACCGAATTAGGTAGTGCATGCTTATGCACAATGTGATGCTTGCTCGAGACGTACTTATCAAAAGCTTCCTTCGGAAGCTTGTAACGGCGACGGCTGGCAATATCGCGATCATTCTTACTTTTCGGGTCCGCCATCTCCGGCCACTCATACCGCCAACGACCGATAGCGGTCTGCCGCAGGTGCACATGACACCCGCACAAATCCCGGATATTGGCGTCGAGCAACCCGGGCTTTTGGGTCATCAGCCAAAAATCAACACCACCATGACGATGCTTTTCCATGGCAGCAACGTGATCTGGCACTTTACTACCCGATGCACGAGGGCGAAAAACCCGCTGCGCCTCGTCAATGACAATGATGGACCGCGGCGGAAAAGTGAATTCTGGTTCCAGGATCGTTGGATCGTCTTTATTCGGGACCAGTTTGGTCCATTCCGCAACGGGCGGAACGGGGGAATGATCGAGTGTCAGTCCGGAAATGCCCATCACAAAAAGCGGACGGTCCGAGAATTCCGGCTGCATCAAATCAGCCACGACCATTGCCGTTTTACCGGCACCGGGCGTACCGGTGACAATGCGCAGGGTCATCCCACTATCACCTTGCCAAGCCGCCCGAATGCCGACATTACGGCACGATACGTAATCGCGCCAAAAATCACGCCGAAGGCAACGCCAAAGCCAGCCATCGAGAGGATATTAACAACGTCCTGCGGAATACCGCCCCAGGACGCCAGGAACTGATCTTTAAGCTGGGACGCTAATTCGGTGATTCCCTCAAACGACAGCCAACCAATACCGAGTGACGAAAGTACTTTTTTCGCCCAAGCACCGAGACTCGAATCAATCCAATCGAAGAGATTATCGAACATGGCATTCCATTCTAAACGTTTATTTTAATACGTTATGCGTTTCAATTAATACGTATAAATTGAAACGTTTAAATAAAGACTTTATCCGTCTCTATTCAGACTTTTGACCAAGACCGAAAACGATATATGCCGCGACAAGCCACCCCGCCGCAATAATCACTGGCCTTATCATTCCCAGAAACTGACAAAACGTGGAATATGAAAACGTCACCGTTCTACCGGCAATAGAGAACGACCTATCCGCGGGACACTGGCCATTCTCCGAAATCGAAACGGGCGTTATTCCGGACTGAGGAAGAACCTTCTTTTCAGTAAGCGCCGTAGTCGAAGCGGACGGATTACCGGGCTTCATCCATTTCGAGTCGCAATAGCGCATCCAGGACGCTTTAGCCGTCGCACAGCCCACGCTATCGCCGTCACACGAAAATCCAGAGAGGCAATCGCCGGAGAATGACGACGATTTGCAAATCGGCGAGGATGAATTATCCTTGCAGAATGACGATCCGCTCGGGTTGCCGGTCTCGCTCGTCTCTTTTGTCTGCTCAGATTTGGTGCTTTGCTGCGTGCCGTCCGCGCCGATAATCGTGGTCGTAGTCGTTGTCGTCGTTACACACGACCCTGCACCCGTACAAGACACGTTTTTTTCAACGGTGGTTTTCGTGGTCGTGCCGTCCGGATTTTTCTGCTCTTTTGTTTGGGTAGCATTACCCTTTTTTTCTGAGGCATTGTCTAGGCAATGGACAGCGCCATTAACGTATCCGTATGTCCTACCGGACGCCAAACAGTCATATTCTTTACTGTTGCCAGCGACCAGCTTGACGGGGCTCGAATCCGGGCCGACATTAACAGCGGGAGGATCGCAGGACTGGCCGGAAAAATTGGCGTTGAATTGGCCGTAGTAATTGCCACCCGCACCGATACCGACGCTAGTTACGTCCTTCGTGACCGCCGCTTTGCAACCGCCGGAACAAAAGACTTGACCGGTATATATGCCATCGGGGCGAACCGGAAACGCCATCGAAAGCTTGGTATTACCAGGACCGACGGTCCCATCATCGACGGCAAGACCAGCTTTACGCCTGCACGGATCATCCACAACGCACGTGTTACCGCTACGGATTGGGAACGCATCGGAGCAATAATCCCACTGGATATAGGCATTAATTGGCGCAGTCGAAACACCGTCAACACTGATAAAAACACCGGTAGCAGCCTCCGAACACGAACCGCCATTCTGCGTAGCCGGACACGCAGCGCCAACAATTGCGCACGGCGTTTGCCAATTCGGCCGCAGAGCCGTGCATTTATCCACAACCGAAGTATACGAATCAGAAGAGTAACGATCCCCCGCAAACGCGTAACCGACTGCAATAGTAAGCAGCAACGAGACAATGAAATATCTCATTTGAATATGACCCACATGGGAAGAATTACCGCGAGAAGCCCAACGATAAACCATTGATCGAGGATCATTTCAGCACCACGGCAGATAGAGAAATAACGAGCAACACGAACACAATCTGATAGAGCATCAGAGAGCCCGCCTCATCAAGACGAAAGCATACGCTCCCACCATTGCGGTAAAAATCATACCGCCCGCGAGCGCGCCATCTTGAACAGCGGAAAGCTTTTCCGCCTCAGTTGGAACATATGGCGTCATCGTCACCGTCCCGGAAACAGTAGATGATCCGCCACCACCGCCACCGCCACCAGAGCCCGTAAAAATAGAGCCGCCCTGAATTGCTGGGTCAGTCGCACCACCGATAAACGTGGGCAACGTCGTAACGGCCGGATTAGCCACGCACTGGGCAATCGTGCCCGTAAAAAGCCGAATTGGGCTCACATCATAGTAATACGCCTCAAACGTAGCGGAAGTCGTATCAATGGTCTTAACAAATGCAGGAGAGTTACCGGCCATCTGCGCGAGACCGGCAATAGCCATGGACGGCGTCAAATAGCAGGAGCTATTAACACCCTGCACAAGCGATCCAAAAGGAGATACAACAACCGTTGCGGTTGCGTAATAACCCGCCTGCGCCGAACCAATCAGCGCAAGCAGAAATGCAAGGAGCAGGCGGGTACGCATTACAGACCGCGACGCATCAGCTTGATGGCGAAAATGCCGACCAGCACGACGAAAACAGCAACGCCAACGAGCTTGGCGTCATCACCGGCCGTGGTAAGGGCGGATTCAACGCCGGACGGCAGGGCCGCATGCGCGGCGGAAATCGAACCGGCAACCAGAGCACCAGCAGCGGCGAAGGAACGACGAGCAGATTTGATCATTTGCATTTTGATTCTCCAAAAAAAAGACCCGATGAAATATCCGGCCGATGGGTCAATTCGGCCGAACAACTAAAAAAAATTCTTGCGGAAAAGGCCGGTGGTTTTGATATAAACATGAACCATGAATACCAGAAGCGCCACGGCTGGAGCCAGGACGCCCACTAGCGCTATTTCCTGCAAAGCCGTTTGCACCTCTGGACTCATTTTTATTTCCTCAACTTCGTGTATTCGAAAAACGTGCTGATCTCGTAATCGTGATCGAGGTTAAATTGCGCAGTTTCCGCAGCTTCCTGAACGTCATAGAGACGACCCGCGCGTTTGAGGGACCGGGAATAATTCAAATCCTCTGTCAAAAATTCGCCCGTAGAAGCGCACTGAATAACGAAGACCTGAACCATTTCCCGATTCATGTTTACGCCTTCGGAGCCGGCTGCAACGGCTTGAGATCAATAAGTACCTGTTTGCCGGAGCCCTTGCCATTCGTAACCATCTCAAAGGTTAGCTTGGCTTGAAACGGAAACGGGAGATGTGCAATTCGGGAGAAGTTTTCCGACGTGCCCCAGCCGAACGGCTGACTGGCAACGCCCTTTGCATTGCCGGATTTTTCATCCATGGCGACCTCAGCAAACACCGTCGTGCTGTCGTAGGCTTTGCCCTCGACGGTATCCTTGAAACGCTTAATGCCGGTAACATTGGCAACGGTATCGAATTGCATTTTTAAATCTCCATTCTTTCAAGCCGGGTATAGATAGCCTCTTCCGTTGCCCCGGCGGACAACTCAGGCTGATGAATAGCAGCAGGACAAAAACGGTAATCGGGGAGCTTCGCCCACTTGGGAAGCTTCGATTCGTTTTTGATTCGATTGATCAAGTTCAGCGCCCGCTCAGAATCCGTTTCGCCCGGCTCAAGCTCGACAAGGACCGCCAGGTCAGGACCTGCAACGGACGTGATCCACTCTTCCTTCTTGCGCTTTTCTGCGATCTTTGTTTCGCGGATAGTCGTAATGCGCTCTTGCTTTTCGCTGATCCACCCGAATGCCGGATAAGCACCCGTAAGATAAGCGCCAGGTGCGGTGAGAATGTCGAACGGCAGGATGCGATCAACCGACTTGAACTCGACTTCCACGCGGACCCACTTAGAATCCTTGTCGCCAAGCTGACGACCCTTTTCATAGACGCGACAAAACTTGCCCGAGGTGCGAACGCCGATATATGCCGTGATACCTCGCGTATTACGCCCCGCCCTTTCGGCTTTCCAGTCCCCCCGCTCTTCCCACGCAGGATTTGAAGGGGACTTTGGAAGCTTAAACATTCCATCGTCGTAATCGATGGACGCCTGCATCGGAGTGTATTCGCCGTTGAAACAGTCATGGGCAACATCAACGCGTGTCAGCTTTGGATTAACTGCGATGTTTTCGCAGAAATGCCTTAAACGGTATTCCCACCCCACCTTTGCTGCCGCGAGGCCCGTGCCAGATATAGACACCATCACCGTGTGACGTTGACCGCCATGGGCCACAAAACCATATCCATCCTCGCCAAGCTCATAAGCACGGCGGTAGAAGTTACGGCCGCGGTCACACTGAGACGTAATACCGAAGCCGAAGATGCCTTCAACAGCATATGACATTGCTTTAACGATGTCCGAATCAGTGAGCGTCGAGCCGGGATATCCCACCTTATGGGCTGTATCCTCGTGACACGTGAAATTGATCCAGTCAATAAAAGCCTGCCCGCCGTCAGGACCCGTGCGCTTCACGACGATCTTGACTTGCCCGCCGTCCATCATGAGTTCGACGCATTCCGCGGTTTCCTCGTGATGTTCCCCCCCTGTTAGTGAGGGGGGGGCAAAGCCCACTTTAGCTGCGCCGTGCCCGTGCGCTCCTGCGTCGCGCCCGCGCAACGCCGCAGCCACATCAAATTCAAGCCGTTCGATCTTCTCAGACGAGAGGCGCGAATTAGCTTCAGACTCGCGGACATGCGACAGCTCGACCGGCCGGGATTTACGCGCCATGGAGCACCTCGCAGGACTTCGCCAGCTCGACAAGCCACCTGGCGAAAAGCAACGGCGTTCTTTCGCGCTCTTGCTGGCCCATCAGCTCGACACGCCCTTCAGGCAAAGGACCGTCCGGAATCGGTGGAATAGAAGGCGCGCCAACGATATATAGCCAAGTGTGTTTAGGAGCACGATGGCCAAAATGCCCTTGGTAGACCGAAACAGTACGACCACCAACGAGGTCAGAATCACCAGGTCGAGGAAGAGAGAGCACATCCCAAAGAGTGGAGCCTGCCGGATGTTCAAGGACACCACCGCAACGACGAACTTGCTCAACGGCGAAAATCGCCAGATGGCGTTCACCGACGACAGGCTTTGCCAGATGCCGAAGGCGACCCCAACCACGACAGGGCGGGTGCGCAATAACAGGGAGATGCCCCGCGTAATTGCGAGCATCGCGAGAACGCGGCCAGACGTCACATTCGGGCAAGCTGAAATATTCGGACCGCTCGCGAGCAAACAACACGGCGACGGCGGATTCGCCAGGTTGAGCCGGCGCAAAACGATAGTAAGTTTTACGAGCCATTAGAAGTCCTCCAATCCAGCAATAACCACGAGGCCGAGGAATTCATGAAGGGGCATGTTTTCGCCGCTTTCGAGGCAATAGACCGCATGCGCTTCATTCACAGCGGAAACGAAATTCTCCGGAATGGAAACGAAGGTAAAGAGGGGTGACGCGACAGGCATGCCAGGGGGAAGCATGGGGAGTTCCTGCCGCGTCGTGAAATCGGACTTGGAATAACGCTTGATAACTCTCTCTCTCGCGACGGAAAAGGCATCAAGCAGGCGCTGTTCAGCAATAGATTTTTTGGAGGACATGATTACCACTCGGCCGCCATGCCACCAAGGGCAAAAAGATCCTCTCGGAGATTGTCATTAAGACCACGTTCCGCATAAGCGACCATGCGAAAGTGCTTAAGACGCCGCACCTCTTCGCGGTCCCGAAGTTCCCGGATGAAAATTTTGTACATATCGACTCCCATCGAAAGTACGCGGAGTGCGTACAGTCCGAACGGTACGCGCACCGCGGACAACTTGTCAATAGGCCGCGTACAAAATACTGTCGACCTATGACCAACGGAGGCAGCATGAAGCCCATCAGCCGATACCTTGACGACGCGATAAACCGCGGACTATCGAAGAACGACAGCGAAACCGCCCGGAAAATAGGCGTAACGAGAGCAGCAGTTTCAGACTGGAGAGTAGGAAGGCGAGCACCAGACGACGATCAAGCAGTCAGGCTTGCCGAGCTTTTGGGGGTCGAGGCGGGGGAAGTCCTAGCGGAGTGTGGCGCAGCTCGCGCCAAGACTCCGGAGACCCGGAGAGCATGGGAGAGGATCGCCGCTAGAATGGCGGCATCCAGTATTACGGCATGCGCAATGGTTATTGATACGGGGCAAAGCCAGGAGGCTAGCGCCTCTCAGAGCATGCCCTATCAACAATCTGCACCCAGTAATTTTCAGAAGTTGAAGTAACGGGTGAAATAAGCCTCCTGGCTCCCTTCATGATCAATCCTGTGCTCAGGGCGCCGATATCCGTTGCACTACCCTTATGTACCGACATGCTTGATCGAGCGATCCGGTAATGCGCGTGGTCCGATTGATCCAGCGAGCGATCCTTTGCAGGTGTTCCGCGCCGTGCCGGATAGCCCCGGTGCTCAGGGGGTCTTCATCACGCGCTTTGCGACTTCAAGTCGTCGCCACGCGAAGTAGTCGGCCAGTGCCTTTTTGGACGCATGGGCTGCCGGAGGGGTGTCGGCACCTTTCCGGTGCAGCGCCTGCTTCGCATCGAGATCCGCCATCAGGAAGCTCGGGCCAAGGGCAAGGTGGATCTTGTCCGTCATGCGCTGCAACAGTTCCTGCACGAAGGGATTGGTCTCCCAGTCATGATGGAACGCTTCGAGGTGCTCCGTGATCCTGAGCAGATCTCCCAGCTCGCATGCACTGAACTCGGTGACCAAGCAGTGGTTGGATCGTCTGTGGGCGACGGTGACGAGGCCATCCCGGGCCAGTACTTTGATGGCCTCCCGTACGGGTGTGCGGCTGACTCCAAGCTCTCGGGCCACCGCGCTTTCATCAATCGCGGCGCCGGGAGGGATCTCGTGACTCAGGATCCGACTACGCAATCGATCAGCGATGGCCTCAAATAGCGCTTTCGGACGTGGAATGGATTCAATCTCCGGCGTGGTCATCTTGATTCCCATTTTCTGGCACCCTGCTCCTTCCGAATGGCTGATCCCCTTCGGAAGGAGCGAACAAAAGAGCCGCACGAACCCAGGTCCTGGAGAGACCCGCTAGGGAGAGAAGAAATTGGTTCGGCGGCGAAACCGTGGATCGATTTGCGGATTGCCGGGCTCGATCACCCGGCAATCCGCTGCGATCAGATGTAGCGTTTTTCGAGCTTGTCCCAGCCCGGTTTGCCCACCAGGCGCTGGCGCTCTGCAAAGGGTGTCACCAGGCCGCCGGATTCAAGGATCTCCTTGTCGTCACGCAGCACGCCCAGGGCTTTCTGCATGCCCATCACCGCGCCCTGCAGCGCGGCGTTGGCGTAGAGGACGATGCCGAAGCCGAGCTCGCCGAGCTCCGCGGCGTTGAAGATCGGCGTCCTGCCGCCAATGACCATGTTCATCAGCTGCGGCGTAGCCAGGCGCTGCGGGAGGGCCCGGATCTCTTCGGCTGTGGTGACTGCCTCGACAAACAGGATGTCGGCACCGGCCTCGGCGAACTGCTGGGCCCGCTCCACCGCGGCCTCGAAGCCATGGACGGCGGCGGCGTCGGTGCGTGCCATGACCAGAAAATCCGGATCCCGGCGCGCATCCACGGCAGCCTTGATCTTGCTCACCGCCTCTTCGGTGGAGATCACGTCTTTGCCGGCAAAGTGCCCGCAACGCTTGGGCGCCACCTGGTCTTCGAGCTGGATGCAGTCGGCGCCGGCACGCTCCAGGGTGCGCACCGTGTGATACACGTTGAGGGCGTTGCCAAAGCCGGTATCGGCATCCACCAGCAGCGGTAGCTCGACGGCATCGCGGATGCGCGCGGTGTGGTCGGCAATTTCGGCCAGGCCCATGAAGCCCTGGTCGGGCATGCCGAACCACATGTTGGTCACGCCGGCGCCGGTGATGTAGAGGGCTTCGAAGCCCAGGTCGGCGATGACGCGTGCCGAAAGGGCATTGAAAGCACCGGGGACGATGACGCCACGCTTGGCGGCCACCAGTTCCTTGAGTTTCTTGCGGGAAGACATGTTGAAATCCTTGCTCAGAATGCGTCGCCGGGCACGCGGACCCAGCCTTCCATCAGAATCCGCGCACTGCGGCTCATGATGGCCTTGGTGACTGTCCATGTGCCGTCCACCAGACGGGCTTCGGCGCCCACGCGCAGGGTGCCGGAGGGGTGGCCGAAGCGCACGGCGGTGCGCTCCCCCCCGCCGGCCGCCAGATTGACCAGGGTGCCGGGGATGGCTGCCGCCGTGCCGATGGCGACCGCGGCCGTCCCCATCATCGCGTGGTGCAGCTTGCCCATCGACAGGGCGCGCACCAGCAGGTCCACCTCGTCGGCCTTGATCGACCTGCCCGATGAGGAAACGTAGTCCCGGGGGGGCGCGACGAAGGCGATCTTGGGGGTGTGCTGGCGGGTGGCAGCCTCTTCGGGCGTCTTGATCAGACCCATGCGCAGGGCGCCGGCCACACGGATCGCCTCGAAGCGGGCCAGGGCAGCCGGGTCGCCATTGATGGCTTCGCGCAGCTCGGTGCCGGTGTGGCCGATCTCGGCGGCATTGACGAACACGGTCGGAATGCCGGCCGAGATCATCGTTGCCTTGAAGCTGCCGACGCCCGGTACTTCCAGCTCATCCACGGTCCTGCCGGTGGGGAACAGGGCACCGCCCTCCTCCCCCTCATCTGACGGATCGACGAACTCCAGCACGATCTCGGCGGCGGGAAAACTCACCCCGTCGAGCTCGAAATCGCCCGTTTCCTGGACCTGCCCCGCCCTCACCGGCACGTGGGCGATGATGGTCTTGCCGATGTTGGCTTGCCAGATCTTCACCACGCAGACGCCGTCGTGGGGGACGCGCGCCGGATCCATCAGCCCGGCGTGGAGGGCGAAGGCGCCGGCGGCGGTGGACAGGTTGCCGCAGTTACCGCTCCAGTCTACAAAGTCCTTGTCGATGGAGACCTGCCCATAGAGGTAGTCCACATCGTGATCCGGCCGTGTGCTGCGGGACAGGATCACGCACTTGCTGGTGCTTGAGGTGGCCCCGCCCATGCCGTCGATATGGGTGGCATAGGGGTCGGGGCTGCCGATCACGCGCTGGAACAGGCGGTCACGGGCCTTGCCCGGCACGCGACAGGATTCCGGCAGGTCGTCCAGCCGGAAGAACACTCCCTTGCTGGTGCCACCGCGCATGTAGGTGGCTGGAATGCGGATCTGGGGGGCAGCGCTCATCAGGCGGTTTCCTTTTCAGTAGCCAGGAAGTCCTGGGCGAAACGCTGCAGGACGCCGCCGGCTTCGTAGATCGAGACTTCCTCGGCCGTGTCCAGCCGGCAGGTGACGGGCAGCTCGATGGTCTGCCCGTTCCGGCGGTGGATCACCAGGGTCAGGTCGGTGCGTGGCTGGCGCACGCCGACCACATCATAGGTTTCGGTGCCATCCAGGCCCAGCGTCAGGCGGGTGGTGCCGGGCTTGAACTCCAGCGGCAGCACGCCCATGCCCACCAGATTGGTCCGGTGGATGCGTTCGAAGCCTTCCGCCACGATGGCCTCCACCCCGGCCAGGCGTACGCCCTTGGCCGCCCAGTCCCGGGACGAGCCCTGGCCATAGTCGGCCCCGGCGATGATGATCAGGGGCTGCAGGCGCAGCATGTAGGTTTCGATGGCTTCCCACATGCGCATCACCTGCCCTTCCGGCTCGACCCGCGCCAGAGAGCCCGCGCGGACGCTGCCATCGGCATTGCGCACCATCTCGTTCCTGAGGGTCGGGTTGGCAAAGGTGGCACGCTGGGCGGTCATGTGATCGCCCCGATGGGTGGCGTAGGAGTTGAAGTCCTCCTCCGGCAGGCCCATCTTCGCCAGGTATTCGCCGGCCGCCGAATCGGGAAGAATGGCGTTGGACGGCGACAGATGGTCGGTGGTGATGTTGTCCGGCAGGATGGCCAGGGGCCGCATGCCCTGCAGGGTCCGCTCGGCGGCCAGCATGCCCTCCCAGTAGGGCGGGCGGCGGATGTAGGTGGACCGTGGGCGCCAGGCGTAGAGGGGGCTGATGGCCGTGCCCTCATTCCGGCGGGGGGCAAACATCGGTTCGTAGGTCTGGCGGAACTGCTCGGGCTTGACGGCGCGGGCGACGATGGCGTCGATCTCCTCGTCGGATGGCCACAGCTCCTTCAGGCGGATCTCCCTGCCGTCCACCACGGCGAGCACATCCTGCTCGATGTCGAAGCGCATCGTGCCGGCAATGGCGTAGGCCACCACCAGGGGCGGCGAGGCCAGGAAGGCTTGCTTGGCATAGGGGTGGATGCGCCCGTCGAAGTTGCGGTTGCCGGACAATACGGCGGTGGCGTAGAGGTCGCGCTCGATGATCTCCCGCTGGATCGCCGGATCCAGGGCCCCGGACATGCCGTTGCAGGTGGTGCAGGCGTAGCCGACGATGCCGAAGCCGAGCTTCTCGAGTTCGGAGAGCAGGCCCGCCTCTTCCAGATACAGCCTGGCCACCTTTGAGCCCGGCGCAAAGGAAGTCTTGACCCAGGGCTTGCGGACAAGGCCCAGAGCGTTGGCGTTACGGGCCAGCAAGCCGGCGGCGACCACGTTACGCGGGTTGGACGTGTTGGTGCAGCTGGTGATGGCGGCGATGATCACCGCGCCGTCGGGCAGCAGGCCCTCATATTCTTCCGCCCGAGCCATTTCCAGCTTGACCGGGCCAGCGATGCCACGCTGCGTCAGTGCCGAGGTCGGCAGGCGTTTGTGGGGGTTGGACGGCCCGGCCATGTTGCGCACCACCGACGTCAAGTCGAACTCCAGCACCCGCTCGTACTCCGCCGTCTTCAGCGCTTCGGCCCACAGGCCGGTGGTCTTTGCGTACAGCTCGACCAGCGCAACCTGCTCCGGCGTGCGGCCGGTCAGCTTCAGGTAGTCGATGGTCTGCGCATCGATGTAGAACATGGCGGCGGTGGCGCCGTACTCCGGGCACATGTTGGAGATGGTGGCCCGGTCGCCGATGGACAGGCTGTCGGCCCCTTCGCCAAAAAACTCCACCCACGCACCGACGACCCGCTCCTGGCGCAGGAACTCGGTGAGCGCCAGCACGATGTCGGTGGCGGTGATGCCGGGCTGACGGGTACCCGTCAGCCTCACCCCGACGATATCGGGCAGGCGCATCATCGACGCCCGGCCCAGCATGACGGTCTCCGCTTCGAGGCCCCCTACGCCGATGGCGATCACACCCAGGGCGTCCACATGGGGCGTATGACTGTCGGTGCCCACACAGGTGTCGGGAAAGGCGACCCCGTCCCGGACCTGGATCACCGGCGACATTTTCTCCAGGTTGATCTGGTGCATGATGCCGTTGCCCGCCGGGATCACATCCACATTCTCGAAGGACCGCTTGGTCCATTCGATGAAATGGAAGCGGTCTTCATTGCGACGGTCTTCCACCGCCCGGTTCTTGGCGAAGGCCTCCGGATCGAAGCCGCCGTATTCTACCGCCAGAGAGTGATCGACGATGAGCTGGGTGGGCACCACCGGATTGACCTTGGCCGGATCGCCACCCTGGTCTGCAATGGCGTCGCGCAGGCCAGCGAGGTCCACCAGCGCGGTCTGGCCGAGGATGTCATGGCAGACCACCCGGGCCGGGTACCAGGGGAAGTCCATGTCACGCCGGCCCTCGATGATCTGCACCAGCGCATCGGTCAGCATGGCCGGGTCGCAGCGGCGGACCAGTTGTTCCGCCAGAACGCGGGCGACATAGGGCAGCCCGTCATAGGCGCCCGGGCGGATGGCGTCGATGGCGGCACGGGTGTCGAAGTAGTCCAGCCGGGTGCCGGGCAGGAATTTGCGGTAAGCAGTGTTCATGGTGACCTGGCCCTTACTGGCGCTGCTCAATGGGCACGAAGACCCGGTCTTCCGGCCCGACATAGTTCGCGCTCGGTCGGATGATCTTGTTGTCGATGCGCTGCTCGATGATGTGTGCCGCCCAGCCAGAGGTGCGGGCGATCACGAAGAGCGGGGTGAACATGGCCGTCGGGACGCCCATCATGTGGTAGCTCACGGCGCTGAACCAGTCCAGGTTGGGGAACATCTGCTTGACTTCCCACATCACGGCTTCCAGGCGGGCGGCGATGTCGTACATCTTGGTGGAGCCTGCATCCACCGACAGTTCGGCCGCGACCCCCTTGATCACCTCGTTACGGGGGTCGGACACGGTATAGACCGGGTGGCCGAAACCAATCACCACCTCCTTGGCCTCCACGCGGCGACGGATGTCGGCCTCGGCTTCATCCGGGCTGTCGTAACGCTTCTGGATCTCGAAGGCCACCTCGTTGGCGCCCCCGTGCTTGGGGCCGCGCAGCGCGCCGATGGCGCCGGTGATGGCCGAGTAGATGTCCGACCCTGTACCGGCGATGACCCGGCCGGTGAAGGTGGATGCGTTGAATTCGTGCTCGGCGTAGAGGATCAGGGAGGTGTGCATGGCACGCTCCCACAGGGCCGAGGGCTTCTGCCCGTGCAGCAGGTGCAGGAAATGCGCGCCGATGGAGTCGTCGTCCGTCTCCACATCGATGCGCTTGCCGTTGGTGGACCAGTGGTACCAGTAGAGCAGCATGGACCCCAGGGAGGCCATCAGGCGATCGGCGATGTCCCGAGCGCCCGGGATGTTGTGGTCGTCTTTCTCCGGCAGGGCGCAGCCCAGCGCAGATACCCCGGTGCGCATCACGTCCATCGGATGGGCAGACGCCGGCAGGCATTCCAGGGCCTCCTTGACGTTCGTCGGCAGTCCGCGCATGGCCTTGAGCTTGGCTTTGTAGGCCTTCAGCTCCGCCCGGGTCGGCAGCTTGCCATGCACCAGCAGGTGGGCCACCTCTTCGAACTGGCAGCGCTCGGCGATGTCGAGGATGTCGTAACCCCGGTAGTGCAGGTCATTTCCGCTCTTGCCCACGGTGCACAGGGCGGTGTTGCCGGCGGTGATGCCCGAGAGGGCCACCGACTTCTTGGGCTTGAATGAGGACTCTTGTGGTGTGTTCATTCCTGTCTCCTATGCAATCCGGCTAGGGCTTGCGCTTGTCTTGAGGAGTTCGCAATATACGCACCCTGACCGCAGTGACGAGAACTAAAAAGGCGAAGCGTTGCGAACACGATCCTGCGAAATTGCGAATATTGCGAACATGCCATTCATCCAAACTCAAGAGAGGAGCACCCGGTGAAGAAGACCTTCATGGGCATCCGTCTGCGACGCTTTCGTGAAGAGCGGGGCCTCACCCAGGTTGCCCTGGCCCGGGCCCTCGAGCTCTCCCCCAGCTACCTCAATCAGCTCGAGCAGAACCAGCGCCCCCTCAGCGTGCCGGTGCTGCTCAAGCTCAACGCCGTGTTCGGCGTCGATGTCCAGCAGTTCTCCGAGGACGACGAAGCCCGTCTCATCGCAGACCTGCGCGAAGTCTTCCTGTCCGCCCCCGGCGAGACTCCGGTGTCCACCGCCGAGATCCGCGAGCTGGCGGCCAACATGCCCGCCGTGGCGCGCACGCTGATCGCCCTGGATCGGGGCCTGCGGGACCAGCGCGAGCGCACCGAGGCACTGTCCATCCGGCTCGGCGATGATCGCAGCGGCACGTTTCGCCCGGCCCCCATGCCCTACGAGGAGGTGCGGGATTTCTTCTACGCCCGCCACAACCACATCGACGAACTCGACCGCCTGGCCGAATCGATCTTTGAATCCTGTGGCGAAGGCAGGGATCTGGTCGCCGCCCTCACCCAGCGCCTGGAGTCCGGGCACGGGGTGCGGGTCGCCATCGACAAGGACGACGGTGGCGCCCAGCGCAGCTATGACAGCGCCGCCCGGGTGCTGCGCCTGTCCTCGCGCCTCCAGTGGGGGCAGCAGGCCTTCCAGCTCGCCACCCAGATCGCCTTTCTCGAGGCCGGCAGCCTCATCGACGGACTGGCGAGCGAAAGCAGCTTTGCCCTGGAAGAATCCCGCGCCCTCGCCCGCATCGGCCTCGCCAGCTACTTTGCCGGCGCGCTGGTGCTGCCCTACAGCCGCTTCCTGAAGGCCGCCGAGACGCTCCGCTACGACATTGGCCTGCTGGAAAGGCAGTTTGGCGTGGGCTTCGAGACGGTCTGCCACCGCCTGTCCACCCTCCAGCGCCCTGCTGCCCGCGGCGTACCCTTCTTTTTCATCCGCGTGGACCGGGCCGGCAACATCTCCAAACGTCAATCCGCCACCGATTTCCACTTCTCGCGCATCGGCGGCACCTGCCCCCTGTGGAACGTGTACGAGGCCTTCACCTCACCGGGGCGCATCTTCACCCAGATTGCCGCCATGCCCGACGGTCGCCGTTACCTGTGGATCGCCCGCACCACTTCCCGGGAAGCCGGCGCCTATGGCGCTCCGGAGAAGACCTTCTCCATTGGCCTGGGCTGCGACCTGCGCCACGCGGACCGGCTGATCTACTCCCGCGGGTTGGACCTCAACACCCCCGAGGCCGCCACGCCCATCGGCGCCGGCTGCAAGGTGTGCGAGCGGGATCACTGCTCGCAGCGGGCCTTCCCGGCGATGGGGCGGAGCCTGTCCATCGACGCCGACCGCAGCTACTTCGAGCCCTATCGCCAGGATTGAGGGCCCCACCCTACTCCCAGGCCAGTGCACCTCCCGTCTGGTACTCGGTGACCCGCGTCTCGAAGAAGTTCTTCTCCTTGCGCAGGTTGGCCTGTTCGTCGAGCCAGGGCAGGACGTTCTCGGCACCGGGGAAGGGTTCGGCGAGGCCGACCTGGCGGGCCCGGCGGTTGGCCATGAAGCGGAACTGGCGGGTGTGCAGGTCGGCGTTGTAGCCCAGGATGGGGTCACGCAGGATGTAGGCGGCGTAAGCGGCCTCGGCGGCTTCGGCTTCGTCCCACAGGGCCTTCAGGGCGGACGGGTCGAAGCTCAGGTTCTCTTCCTTGAGCAGTTCGCGCACCACCCGGATGCCGAAGGCGCAGTGCAGCACCTCGTCGCGCATGATGTACTGCAGCTGTTCGGCGGCGCCCTTCATCAGGCCGCGGCGCTGCAGGGCGAAGATGGGGGTGAAGCCGTTGTAGAACCAGCAGCCTTCGAAGATCGCCGCGAAGAAGAAATAGGAAAGAGCGAATTCGTGCAGGTTGTCCCGGTCAGCCAGGTCGAAGTCGGGGCGCATGACCCGTTCCAGGCGCCGGTTGGCCAGGGCGATCTTGCCGTGGATGGCCGGCACCACGCGGTAGCGGTTATAGATCTCCTGCTGGTCGAGGCCGATGCTCTCGATGCAGTGCTGGTAGGTCCAGGTGTGCAGGGCTTCCTCATACACCTGGCGGGCCTGGTAGATCTGCAGCTCGGGGGCGCTCATCTTCTCCATCACCGCCAGGCCGATGTTGCGCATGGCCAGGATGTCGGAGGTGGTGAGGTAGGCCAGCACGTTCTCGAAGACGTGGCGTTCGGCGCCGTTGAGCTTGTGGTGGTAGTCGTGCACGTCCTGGGCCATGGAGATCTCCAGGGGCGTCCAGTGGTTGCGGTTGGCCTTGAGGAAGAACTCCCAGGCCCAGGGATACTTGAAGGGCGCCAGCTGGTTGATGTCGGTCTTGCCACCGACGATGCGCTTGTCGGCAGCATTCACCGGGGCCAGGGAATGGGCGGAGGGAGGGTTGCCGTCACTGTGGCCCGCGGGCGTAGCAGGGGCTGGGGCCGCAGGCTGACCGGGTAAGGGGGCAATAGCGGCTGGGGCGGCGGTTTCCCAGTCGTCGAAACGGAAGGCACTCATGTTCTTGGGTCCAGGTCATTCGCCATAGGTGGCGATCTTCTCTCTCAGCTCACGCAGTCCGGCCAGGAAGTCGGGGCCCGGGTGCGTGAAGTGCTCGGCAGCCAGGGGCAGGATGGGAATGCCCGGTTTGGCGACGGCGGGATTGCAGGAGGTGGCGCGGCGGTCCTGCAGCGCCAGGATGAGCTCGGGCTCCCTGGCGGTGATCCATGCGGCCACATCACCGTTGGGGGCGCCGGGCTTGAAGTTGCGGATGCTGTCGTGGTCGGCGACCACCTGGAAACCGGCGGCAGAGATCAGTTCATGCAGCGTTGTGCCCTTGCCGTAGGAGTACGGCGCCGGACCGCAGGCCGACAGGATCAGTACCCGCCGCCCCCGGCTGTCCATCTTGGCTGCTGCGCGCCAGTCGGTATCGAAAGCGGCAAGCCGTCGGTCGATATCGCTTACGCCGATAGCCCGGCCGACATCCCGCATCATCTCCTCCATCCCGGCGATGCCCCGAAACCCGCCGACGCGTATCGATGCTGCGCCGGGCGGGGTGGCCTTGCGGGCCACGTCCTCGCTCGTCCATTCCGAGAAGATGAGCAGATCCGGCTCCAGGTCGGCAATGGCCGGGGCGTCCGGGTCGATCACGCCGCCGGTATGGGGCAGCGGCATGGCGTCGTAGCGGCTGACGCCGACGATGCAGCGTGCCAGCCCCAGCCAGTCGACGACACGGCTGATATAAGGGGACTGGCTGATGATGCGCGGGCATTCTGCTGCCTGGAGCAGGCCTGGCGAGCACAGCACGCACAGGAGCAGCAGGCGAAGATGCCGGGACGCCATCCCGCGCCATGCCCACATTCTGTTCATGGGCGGGCGTGCGTGCGGTACCGGTGTCATTGGCAGGCCTCGCATTCCGGATTGTCGATGCTGCAGAAGCGGGGCTCCTCCCCTCCCCCGCTTTCGGTGCCACCCGTCTTTTCCATCTGGCTGGCACCCAGGGTGCGCAGGTAGTAGGTGGTCTTGAGCCCGCGGATCCAGGCCAGTTTGTAGAGCTTGTCGAGCTTTTTGCCGGACGGCAGGGCCAGGTAGAGGTTGAGGGACTGGGCCTGGTCGATCCACTTCTGGCGCCGGGCGGCGGCCTCGATCAGCCAGCGGGGGTCGATCTCGAAGGCGGTGGCGTAGCGGGCCTTGAGTTCGTCGGGTACCCGCTCGATGCGCGCCAGGGAGCCGTCGAAGTATTTCAGGTCGGAGATCATCACCGGATCCCACAGGCCGAGGGCCTTCAGGTCGCGGACCAGGGCCTCATTGACCACCGTGAATTCGCCGGACAGGTTCGATTTGACGTAGAGGTTCTGGTACGCAGGCTCGATGCTGGCTGACACGCCGATGATGTTGGAGATGGTGGCGGTGGGGGCAATGGCCACGCAGTTGGAGTTGCGCATGCCATGGCGGGCAATGTGGGCCTTGAGGGCGCTCCAGTCGAGGCGGACGTCCGGGTTGGTTTCCAGGTAGCCGCCCCGGGCGGCGCCCAGGATGGCGAGGGATTCATGGGGCAGCACGCCCTTGTCCCACAGGCTGCCGCGGAAGCTGGAGTAAGCCCCCCGCTCCCGCGCCAGTTCGGCCGACGCCCAGTAGGCCTGGAAGCACACGGCTTCCATGCTGGCGTCGGCAAACTCCACCGCGGCAGGCGAGGCGTAGGGAATGCCCAGCCGGTACAGGCAGTCGGCAAAGCCCATGATCCCGAGCCCGACCGGGCGATGGCGCAGGTTGGCGTTGCGGGCCTTGGGGGTGGCGTAGAAGTTGATGTCCACCACGTTGTCGAGCATGCGCATGGCGGTCTGCACCGTCCGCGCCAGCTTGGCCTGGTCGAGCTGGCCGTCCGTGAGATGGGCGAGCAGGTTCACCGAGCCCAGGTTGCACACGGCGGTCTCGGCATCGGAGGTGTTGAGGGTGATCTCGGTGCACAGGTTGGAACTGTGCACCACGCCCACGTGCTGCTGGGGCGAACGCAGATTGCACGGGTCCTTGAAGGTGATCCAGGGATGCCCGGTCTCGAACAGCATGGTCAGCATCTTGCGCCACAGCTGGACGGCGGGCAGCTTCTTGAAGAGGCGGATCTCGCCGGCCTCGGCACGGGCTTCGTAGGCAAGGTAGGCGGTTTCGAAGGTCTGCCCGTATTTGTCGTGCAGGTCGGGTACGTCCGACGGCGAGAAGAGCGTCCACTCCGCGTTCTCGTGGACCCGCTTCATGAAGAGGTCGGGAATCCAGTTGGCGGTGTTCATGTCGTGGGTGCGGCGGCGCTCGTCGCCGGTGTTCTTGCGCAGCTCCAGGAACTCCTCGATGTCCAGGTGCCAGGTTTCCAGATAGGCACACACGGCCCCCTTGCGCTTGCCGCCCTGATTCACCGCCACCGCGGTGTCATTGACCACCTTGAGGAAGGGAATCACCCCCTGGCTCTGGCCGTTGGTACCCTTGATGCGGCTCCCCAGGGCGCGCACCGGTGTCCAGTCGTTGCCCAGGCCACCGGCGTACTTCTGCAGCAAGGCGTTTTCCTTGATGGACTGGTAGATGCCTTCCAGATCGTCGGCCACCGTGGTCAGGTAGCAGGAGGACAGCTGGGAATGCAGGGTGCCGCTGTTGAATAGGGTCGGCGTGGAGCACATGAAATCGAAGCTCGAGATCAGGTCGTAGAACTCGATGGCCCGCGCCTCCCGGTCGATCTCGCCGAGGGCCAGCCCCATGGCCACACGCATGAAGAAGATCTGCGGCAGCTCGATGCGCTGGCCGTCGATGTGCAGGAAGTAGCGGTCGTAGAGGGTCTGAAGGCCCAGGTAGCCGAAGAGCCGATCCCGCTCGGGTCGGATCGCGGCGGCGAGCCGGTCCAGATCGAACTCGGCAAGGCGCGGGTCGAGCAGCTCTGCCCCGATCCCTTTCCGGATGAAGTGGGGAAGATAGTCCGTGCAGGCGGCGCCCATCTGTTCGGTGGGCACCGGACGACCCAGCACCTCCTGCACCAGCCTTGCCAGCAGCAGGCGCGCGGTGGCGTAGTCGTAGCCCGGGTCCGTCTCGATGAGACTGCGGGCCGACAGGATCAGGGCCTGGGTGACTTCCTCCACCGCGACCCCGTCGTACAGATTGCGCAGGGCGTGCTCAAGGATCAGATCTGCCGATACGCTCTCCTCCAGCCCGATACAGGCGGCTGCGCATACCGCTCGCAGACCGGCGACATCGAGGGGGCGTCTGTCTCCGTTCTCCATCACGTGCAATACGGAAGTTGGGACGGTCGCCACTAATCGGGCGGCCCGTTCCTCGGCACGGCGCTCCCGGTAAAGGACGTAGGCACGGGCTACATCGTGCTCGCCGGAGCGCATCAGGGCCAGTTCCACCTGGTCCTGGATGTCCTCGATGTGCACGGTGCCCCCGTCGGGCAGGCGCCGGGTCAGGGAGCGCACCACCACGTCGGTAAGGCGCGCCACGACTTCCCGCACGCGGGAAGAGCCGGCACTCTGGCTTCCCTCCACGGCGAGGAAAGCCTTGGTCATCGCCACGGAGATCTTCTCCGGATCGAAGGCGACGACGGCGGCGTTGCGACGAATTACCTGGAAGGCTACGAGCGAGGGCTCGGTGCCTGCATTGAGGGCTAGGACGTTCGAGGACAAAGGGACTCTCCGGTTCGGAGGGCGGAGAGTCCAGCGCAGAGGGGCAACGCGAGGCCGCGCCGGCACGGAAACGGCACCGTGCCCGGGGACGACCTGCTGCATTCGGAAAAACTCGACATGCTCACACCTTTCGCCAGGGACACCCCGCCCCATTGTTGCAAAGAAGGTTGTGGCAGGTCTCCTGGCTCTCGGGTCAGCATGCACCACCAGCCTTCCCGGACACATACCGCCGTCCAGTGGCAAAGTGGGAGTGGTGCACTCACCGATGACAGTTGCGGGGGCAGCTCCGGGTTACAGGTCTGAACCTGGCACCGGATTCCCTTTTAATCCCCTTGGTAGTGGGAACCAACAACGCCTGCAGTATGCAGATGGGCCCCCCGTTTCGTCAACAACCGCACTACATATAGTTCAATATTTCCGGATTCTAACTATATATGCCGCGCACGCCGTTTCGCGCTCAGCGTCGGGAATGCAGGAAAGTCGGAGATGATGGGCTCGTCCCGAACCCCTGACATCTATCCTCGTGCAAGGCTGCGGTCGTAATCGGCCAAAGAATAAATCATTATTTGCTAATATTCTGCGCTCGTGGTCATTCGGCCGCTCGATATCAACACAAGAGGATTCCCATGAAAACGCCCCACGATCTGGTCATGGCCGCCAAGGCCCTCATCCGCGAAGTCTCCCTCGATGAGGCCGAGCAAGCTATCCGTGACGCTGATGTATTGCTGGATGTAAGAGAAGCTGACGAGTTTGCAGCGGGTCACCTGCCCGGCGCCGTTCACGTTTCCCGGGGGATGCTGGAGTTCAAGCTTGGGGGAACACCCGAGCTGAGCAATCGTGATCTGAAGATCGTGTTGTACTGCAAGACCGGAGGCCGTGCCGCGCTGGCCGCCCGCTCCCTGCAGGAAATGGGCTATCTGCACGTGCAGTCCCTGGCCGGTGGATTCGACACTTGGGCGGCGGCCGGCCGGCCCGTTGCCAAGCCCAGTCTGCCTGCCTTCGATTGACCCCGGATACCCGCGCCCGGGCGGCAGCGCGTTTGTCACTCGGGCATGGAAACTCTGACGCACGTTCACACTATTTAGCTGTCGACTGGGAAGCCGGAAGCATGTAGCTTCCCGCGGATCGAGCTATCAATGAACGTCGTGGAGTGATTGAGTGAACAAAAGGTTGATCTGGGCTCTGGTGGCAACCGCTTTTGCCGCACCTGCCGCCTCGCTGGAGGCGCCTGCGCCCGCCCGTCTTGCACCGACCGTTGAACATGCCCAGACGGCTTACCTGAGCGCTCAACTGCTGGGACGTTACCACTACAAGACCCAGCCCCTTGACGACGCCATGTCGGAGAAGATCTTCGAACGCTATCTCAAAGCGCTCGACCCGGAGCGGCTGTTCTTCACCCAGGCCGACATCGACAGCTTTTCGGACGCCCGCACGCGCCTTGATGACGCGATCCAGCGGGGTAATCTGGCCATCCCGTTTGCCATTTTCCAGCGTTACGAGCAACGCACTGTCGAACGGCTGACCCACGCCAGAGAGGTTCTGAAGCAGGGTTTCGAATTCGACACCCGGGAAAGCTACCCCTACATGCGCGAGAAGGCGCCCTGGCCTAAGGACGACGCGGAAGTCCGCGACCTGTGGCGCAAGCGCGTGAAGAACGATTGGCTGCGTCTCAAGCTGGCCGGCAAGGACGACAAGCTCATCCGCGAGACCCTTGAAAAGCGCTACGACAACTATCTGGCCCGGTCAGCACGCAACAAGAGCGATGACGTGTTCCAGATATTCATGAACGCGTATGCCATGTCCATCGAGCCCCATACCAACTATCTGGGGCGCAGCGCATCCGACGATTTCGATATCTCCATGCGCCTCTCCCTGGTGGGGATCGGCGCCGTGCTGCAGGAGCGCGACGAGTACATCACCATCAGGGAATTGGTGCCGGGCGGCCCGGCGGCCAAGTCGGGGAAACTCGCCGTGGGTGACCGCATCGTGGGCGTCGGTCAGGCCGAGGGGGCGGTTGCCGATGTGGTCGGCGCGCGCGTGGATGAGGTCGTCAAACTGATCCGCGGCACCAAGGACACGCGCGTCGTGCTCGACATCCTGCCCGCTGAGGCTGGCCCCGACGGCAAGCACAAGCAGGTGCCCCTGATACGGGACAAGATCAAGCTCGAGGAGCAGGCCGCGCGAAAATCGGTGATCCGCATTGGCGAAGGCCCTACCCTGCGCAAGATTGGTGTGATCACCCTCCCCGCGTTCTACGAGGATTTCGAAGGCCGGCGCCGTGGTGACAAGGATTTTCGCAGTGCCAGCCGGGATGTGGTGCGGTTGATCGACGAGTTGAAGAAGGACAAGGTCGACGGCCTGCTGATGGATCTGCGCAACAACGGTGGTGGCTCCCTGCGGGAGGCGGTTGAACTCACCGGACTGTTCATCGACAAGGGGCCGGTGGTTCAGCAGCGCCGTCCCGACGGCCGCATTGGCGTGGAGAGCGATGAGAACCCGGGTGTAGCCTGGGCCGGCCCGATGGCGGTGCTGATCAACCGGGGCTCTGCTTCGGCTTCGGAGATCTTCGCGGCGGCGCTCCAGGACTACGGCCGTGCCCCGATACTCGGCGAGCAGAGCTTTGGCAAGGGTACGGTGCAGACCCTGATCAACCTCGATGATGTGGCCAAGAACGACAAACCCAAGTTTGGCGATCTGAAGATGACCGTGGCCCAGTTTTTCCGGGTAAATGGGGGAACCACGCAGCTAAAAGGCGTGATGCCCGATATCCGCTTCCCGTCGGTTGCCGACCCCGACGCCCAGGGTGAGTCCAGCTATGACAATGCCCTGCCCTGGACCCAGATTGACGCCGCCAGCTTCCGGCCGGTCGGCACCTTGAAAGAGGTCGTGCCGGCCCTGCAGAGTCGGCATCAGGCGCGCATCGCAAAGGACAAGAGCTTTCAGGCTTTGCTCGACGACGTTGCCGAGGTCAAGCGGCTGCGTGAAACCCGCACCATTTCCCTCAACGAGGCTGAACGGCGCAAGGAAAAGGAGGCGCGTGAGGCACGCCTGAAGGCCAGGGAGAAGATTGATGGCAAGGACAAGCTGGCTGCAGCCCTGCGCGACGACGGACTGCAGACGGGAGAACGCAGCCTCGCTGCCGACCTTGCCGCTGAAAAAGCCCGCAAGGACGTAAAGGATGTTCTTCTGGATGAGGCTGCCCGCATCGTGGCCGACGAGGCCGAAATCATCAATGCGCGTCCGCAGCTGGCCCAAAAGTCGGGCTTGCAGTCGGCGGAAACGCTTCGCTGATCAGGACACCCGTTCGGGCGGCAGCTTGCCGGGCGGGCTGTTGCGATTTACCGTCGGCCTGCCATTGAGCAGGCCGAGGTGGCGCGTGACACCTTGCAAGGTTGTCGGTACAAGCTCGTGGATCACGGCCCACACCTGATCACGCCATTCTCGCGCCGATCCGCCTACGACCAGGCGCATGCCCTCCCATGCGGCCCACGGCACGTCGGGCATGTCGGCCTTGTCCGCCTCGGGCAAGGCCATCACGCTTTCGCGCATGACCTCCAGGGAGGTCATTATTTCTTCCCGCAGTGCCGGCAGGGCAAGCACGGTGTCCCTGTCGTGGCCGGCAACACATCGACCGATGGCTTCTGCGGCATCCTGGAGATTGCCCAGGAGGGCACAGCGCAAAACGCCGGCACAGCTACGTTGGCGCAGTGTCGATTCAGATGCCGGATCAAGAACAGGGGTGGACATGAGGGGTAATTCCGGTGATGAGCCCGTGAAACTAGGGCAATCCCGGGGCGAAACAGTCGCGTCACGGGGTGCGAATTCTAACGTTACCGTATGACAGAACCAAGTCGGTCCTGTAAGCCCATGTGACAATCACCACGGACATCGCACTTCACCCCTGAAAAGCAAATGGCGACCCGGAAGGATCGCCATTTTTGATTCATGCCCGGTGAGGCACCGGGCATTTCCCGTCGAGCGGGATTCAGCTATTCACCGCATCCTTCAGCTTGGAGCCAGCGGAGAACTTGGGCTGTTTGGATGCCGCGATCTGGATCTCGGCACCCGTCTGCGGGTTGCGACCGACGCGGGCGGCACGTTCGCCAACGGCGAAAGTGCCGAAACCAACGAGAGTCACGCTTTCGCCCTTGGCCAGGGCTGCGGTGATGATTTCCATCACGCCGTCAACGGCGCGGCCGGCATCGGCCTTGGTCAAACCACTCTTGCCTGCCAGCGCATCGATCAGTTCAGTCTTGTTCATAGCTCGTAATTGATAGGTGATAAAAATGGGTGGATACAGGAGCTGAGGCAGGTGACGCTTTGCGCCTCAAGCGCGCTACAACACCCGCGGGCATTAGCTTACCCTGCTCTTTTCCGCCTGTGGCGCGAATCTCAAGGTTTTCCGGGCATTTCGGGCGAGTTGCAGAACAAAAGGCATAAATCAGCCGTCCGCAAGCTCCCGTATGCGTGCCAGAGCCTCCTCGATGCGTTCCACGGGAATCACCCGCATTCCGGAAATTTCCTGCTTTGGCGCGTTGGCACGGGGCACCAGGGCAAGGCTGAATCCCAGTTTGGCCGATTCCTTCAGGCGCTCCTGACCGCGTGGCGCAGGGCGTATTTCGCCAGCCAGGCCGACCTCTCCGAAGACTACCAGCTCCCGTGGCAGGGGGCGGTTGGTGAGAGACGAAACGATCGCCAGCAGAACAGCGAGATCAGCAGCGGGTTCGGCAATCTTCACCCCCCCGACGGCGTTCACGAACACGTCCTGATCGAAGCACACGACACCCGCGTGGCGATGCAGGACCGCAAGCAACATGGCCAGCCGGTTCTGCTCCAGGCCAACCGAAAGACGACGGGGGCTGGGGCTATGGGCGCTGTCCACCAGGGCCTGGATCTCCACGAGCAGCGGACGGGTGCCCTCCTGGGTGACCAGGACGCAGGAGCCGGCCACCTGCTGACCATGCTGGGACAGGAAAATCGCCGAGGGATTGGAGACGCCTTTCAACCCCTTCTCGGTCATGGCGAACACGCCCAGTTCATTGACTGCGCCGAAGCGGTTCTTGAACGCCCGGACAAGGCGGAAGCTGGAGTGGGTATCACCCTCGAAATACAGCACCGTATCGACAATGTGCTCCAGCACCCGTGGCCCGGCCAGAGCGCCGTCCTTGGTCACATGCCCCACCATGACCAGCGTGGTTCCGCTCTGCTTGGCAAAGCGGGTGAGTTGGGCGGCACATTCGCGCACCTGGGCCACCGAACCCGGAGCCGAGCCCAGCGTCTCGGAATAGACAGTCTGGATCGAGTCGATCACCGCCACGTCGGGCTTGACTGCCCGAAGAGTGGAAAGAATGCGCTCGAGATTGATCTCCGGCAGAAGCTGCAGGTTTCGCGCATCCAGCTGCAGGCGCCCTGCCCTCAGCGCCACTTGCTCCGCCGATTCTTCGCCGCTCACATACAAGGCCTGAAGGTGGCCCGAGAGGAGTGACAGCGCCTGCAGCAGCAAGGTCGACTTCCCGATGCCGGGGTCGCCCCCGATCAGTACGACTCCCCCCGGAACCAAACCACCGCCCAGCACCCGGTCAAACTCGGCAATGCCGGTGGGCACGCGGGGAGATTCCCGTGGACTGATCTCTGCCAGGGTCTGCAGGCGCCCGGTCTCGCCTGCCAGAGCGCTGAAACGCTTGGCCACCGGCGCTTCCGGCTCGACCACCGATTCAACGAGGGTGTTCCAGGCCTTGCAATGGGGGCATTGGCCCTGCCAGCGGGGCGATCTGCCACCGCATTCGGAGCACACGTGCTCCGTCCTCGCCTTGGCCATATCGCCTTAGCCCCCCAGCACGCTGACCGGCACCCGGGCAGCCAGAGCGCAAAACAACTCGTAGCTGATGGTTCCAGCCGCCGTTGCCACCTCATCGGCGGCCAGCCCGCGCCCCCACAGGGTGACGGGCGAGCCGACGCCCGCCTCCTCCAGGTGGGTCAAATCGCAGGCCAGCATGTCCATCGAGACCCTTCCCAGGGTCCGGGTCCGGCGCCCACCGACCAGAATGGGGGTGCCTGTCGGTGCATGGCGGGGATAACCATCCGCATAGCCGCAGGCGACGACGCCGATACGCATCGGGCCGGGGGCCTCGAAGGTGCCGCCATAACCGACACGCTCACCAGCGGCGAGAGCCTGGACGGCGATGATTTCGCTGCTCAGGGTCATCACCGGTTTCAGGCCGAGATCTTCCGCGCTGGACATGTCTGGCATGGGCGAGCCGCCATAGAGCATGATGCCCGGCCGGACGAGATCCCCGGTGGCCTCCGGAAAGCGCAGCAGCGCCGCCGAATTGGCAAGGCTCAGAGGAAGTCCGAGACCGCTGGTGAGCGTCCTGAAAAGTGCCATTTGGGCAGCGATGCCCACCTCGTCATCGGCGCGTGCGAAGTGCGTCATCAAGGTGATCTGACGTACGCAGGCGAGCGCACGCAGGCGCGCCAAGGCGGCGCCGAAAGTGGCGTCGGAAAAACCGAGGCGATTCATGCCCGAGTTGATCTTCAGCATCACGTCGATGGGCGTTGCCAGCCCGGCCTGCTCCAGCATGGTGAGCTGGCCCTCGTTGTGGATGGTCGGGGTGAGCCCGAGCTCGACGACCGTGGTCAGATCGGCGGGTTCGAAGAAGCCCTCCAGCAGGGCGATGGGCTGGCTCAGCCCCGCTTCACGCAGGGCCCGGGCTTCTGCCAGGTCAAGCAGGGCGAAGCCGTCGGCGACCGGCCCCAGGGCGCGAATGGCCTGGGTGAGCCCGTGCCCATAGGCGTTGGCCTTGACCACCGCAAAGGTGCGGGCCTGCCCGGCCCGGCTGCGGGCGACGAGATAGTTGTGACGCAAGGCCTCCAGATCGATGGAGGCACGAATCGGACGAGGCATGGAATTCAGGCTTTTTCAGTGGCACACATGCGGCCGATTTCCTCGGTGACGAAATCGGCGAAGGTGTTGACCAGGCGAGAGCGGAATTTGTCTTTCAGAAGAATGACCTCAAGGGGCGTATACAGGCGCGGCGACAAGGGAACGCCCACCAATCGACCCGCCTCGACCGCCCTGCGGATGGCCGCAGCGGAGGCGATCGCAATGCCGAAGCCCTGGGCCGCCAAGTGCTTGACGGCAGAAAGACTACCCAGCTCGGCTGCCACATTGAGATCCTCGAAGGGGATGCCGGCGGAGGCAAAGAACTGATCGACCAGATCCCGGATCGCATTGCCCGGCTCCCGGTGCAGCAGCGGATAGGACACGAGTTGCTCGGCCCGCACGGAGCGGGCGCCGGCCAGGGGATGATCCGGCGGGACGATCAACTGGAGCTCATCCCGTCCTGCACTGCGGCGGTCGAGGGTGGGCTGTTCGGTAATGATCTCAATCAGTCCGACGTCCAGATTCCGGTCCATCACGCGGGTTTCAATGAGCTGGGAATTCCCCACCGAAACCCGGGGGATCACCCGGGGATAGCGACGCTTGAACCCCTCAAGCAGATGGGGCAGCCAATAGCTGGCAATGGTGGTGCTGGTGCCCAGGTGAAGGATGCCCGACAGCTCGTCGGTTAGTTCCGACACCCGGGACTCGAGCTCCTCGCTGAGGCCGAGGATGCGTTCGGCGTAGGCCATGACCAGCTCGCCGGCCGAAGTCAGCGTGACCCGCCCATGGCCCCGATCAAACAGCCGGGTGTTGAACTGCTCTTCCAGTTGCTTGATCTGGAAGGTGACCGCGGGCTGGGTCATGAACAAGGCTTCGGCGGCCCGGGTGAAGGACCCGTGCCTCGCCACCGCGTGAAAAACCTGCAGACGTCGATCGGCCATGGTTCATAAATCCGGTTTATGAGTACCCCATTGAATCACAACATTGATCCGTCCGCCAGAACCGACATGACCTTCGTGGTATAAAGCGCGGTCCGTCAAATTCACCGAGCTTCCATCTCCCTGCGATGCCCTTCGGTTTCTACATGATCATGGCGGCGCAGTTCTTCTCTGCGCTGGCCGACAATGCCCTGTTGATCGCCTCCATCTATGTGCTCAGGGAGATGCAGGCCCCCCAGGAATACGAACCGCTATTGAAGCTGTTCTTCACGCTTTCCTATGTGTTGCTTGCGGCTTTTGTCGGCGCCTTTGCAGACTCCATGCCCAAGTGGCGTGTGATGCTGATCAGCAACACCATCAAGATAGTTGGCTGTTCCCTGATGTTCTTCGGTGTGCATCCGCTGATTGCCTACGCCATCGTCGGGTTGGGCGCGGCGGCCTACTCGCCAGCCAAGTATGGCATCCTCACCGAGTATCTTCCTCACCGCCTGCTGGTGGTGGCCAACGGCTGGATCGAGGGGCTCACGGTCGGTGCCATCATTCTCGGCACGCTGGTGGGTGGCATGCTCATCAAGCCTTCTTTCTCCCAGGCCCTGCTGGGCTTCGATTTTCCGCTGCTCGACACCGGTATCGACACGGTGCCCGAGATGGCCTTATGCGTGATCACCGTGCTCTATGTGATGGCTGCCCTGTTCAACCTCAAGGTGCCCGACACCGGTGTGGATCACAAGGTCCTCAAGAAGAACCCGGTCTATCTGATTCACGACTTCACCCACTGCCTCAAACTCCTGTGGCGGGACAAGCTTGGCCAGATCTCCCTGGCCACCACCACGCTTTTCTGGGGGGCGGGCGCGACCCTGCAGTTCATTGTGATCAAATGGGCCGAACAGGCCCTTCACCTGGACCTCTCCAAGGCTTCGATGTTGCAGGGCGTGGTGGCCGTGGGCGTGGCGGTCGGCGCGATCCTTGCAGCCCGCATGGTGTCCATGCGCTCGTCGGTCAAGGTGATCCCCCTCGGCATCGCCATGGGTGTGATCGTAAACGTGATGATCTTTGTCACCGACATGAGCCTGGCCATGGCACTGATGGTGCTCATCGGTGGTCTGTCGGGGTTCTTTGTCGTACCCATGAACGCCTTGCTCCAGCACCGTGGTCACATCCTGATGGGGGCGGGCCATTCCATCGCGGTGCAGAACTTCAATGAAAACCTCTCCATCCTGATCATGACCGGCCTATACGCCTTCCTGATCAGTTCCGGCGTATCAATCAATACGGTGGTGGTCGCCTTCGGCCTGTTTGTGGCGGGAACCATGTACATGGTCAAGCGCCGCCACGACGCCAACCAGAGGGAGTTCGATTCGGTCGGCGAACTCGAAGACGTCCGCCACTGAAGCGTGGCGCCGGCTGCCCTACTCGCTTCCGTCCAGCAGCTTGTGAGCTTCGGCGTGGCGGTACATGTCGAGGGTGGTGGCCAACCCCGTTTTCTGCCGGATCCCGGTTTGATAATTGGCCACCGTCTTGGTGCTGAGAAACAGGCGGGAAGCAATTTCATCCACCGAACGGCCGGCGGCGAGCAGGCGAAAGATCTCGAACTCACGGGGTGACAGAGTCAGATGCGCTGCCCGCCCGCCCTCCCCTGCCAAGGCGTTGATGAGATCCGCTGACAGGGCCCGCTCCCCCCGTGCAACGCGGCGCACGGCATCAATCAATGCGTCCGGTTCGGAACTCTTGGTCAGGTAGCCGTCGGCACCCGCCCTCAAGGCCTGGGCGACCATGGCCGGGTTGTCGTGCATCGAGAAGATCAATACCTTCAACCCGCTCTGGCGGGCTTTGACACGGGCCAGGGTTTCCAGGCCTCCGCGTCCCGGCATGGAGAGATCAAGCACCAGCACATCAGCCTCATTGCCCGAGAACCACTGGCAGGTTGAATCGCTGTCGCTGAAATCGGCCACCACTTCCATGTCCTCCTCAAGCTCGAGCAAACGCCGGTAGCCGGTTCGAACGACCGCGTGATCATCGGCCAGAACGACCCGCAGACGTACCGGCAAAGCCGTTGACGCAATCATGGTGCATCACCGCGAGGCAGGCGCACCGACAGGCAGAGCCCCGGGCGCGCACTGTCTGCCGATGCCGCACCGATCTGCAAGCTGCCGCCACGCCCCCAGACTCGCTCGCGGATGCCGGCAAGACCGTTGCCATGGCTTATCGCCGACTCTGGAGAGGCGATGCCGACCCCGTCGTCAGCCACCCGCCAGCACAGCATGGAAGGCTCGTCCGAATCAATGCGGACGCTGATATCGACTCTCCTGGCACGGGCATGTCGGGCAATGTTTGCAAGGGCTTCCTGGGTCATCCGATATACGATCAGGCTGGTTTCTCGAGGCAGGCGCAAATCTATCGGATCCACGTCAAGCCGGTACAGGGTGTTGTTACCGTCCGCATCCTGCCAGCTCTTGACCAGCTCGTGCAGCAGGATCTGCAGGCCAAGCGGTTCCTGTCCGTTGGCATCGCCGCCGTCCGGTTGCAACCGGCGCAACAAGGCCCTTACCTCCTGGTGGATTTCGGCGGTCTGGGCTTCCATGTCGCGAACCGCTGCCTGAAGACGAGGGGTTTCGGACGTCTGACGCAGCAAGTAGGCAATATTGGCGCGCAGCGCGGTGAGGCCTTGCCCGAAATGCTCGTGAACTTCGATGGCCAGCCGGGCGCGCTCATCCTCTTGCAGGCTTGCCATCTGCAGCGATAGGTGCTTTTGGCGAGACTGGGCCTCGGCAAGTGCTTCAGCCAGGTGATTCAGCGCCCCGGCTATATGATCCAGTTCCCTTACCGGCAGCCGCGGTAGCCGGGCACTGAAATCCTGCTTGCGGAAGGCCGCAATGGCGCCGACGATGCCCCGCAGGGGGCCGAAGGCGTAGCGAACCGCCCAGTACAGTCCGGCCAGCATGGCAAGCCCATAGATCAGAAAGAGCCCCGCCATTCCGGCGATATCGAAGACTGCTTCCTCTTTCTCGCTGGCTGTGTCGGCGATCAGTGTGGCGAGGAAGCGGGTGCCGTCCGGGCGATGCAGCACAAGACGGGTACGCCCGGAAATCGCCTCGGCTGCAGAGGGCACGGCGGGAATGAGGATCTTGCCGGTGCCGTCTTCGAGTTGGAAGTCGAGATGGCGCAGACTGCCCGAGCGGCGTATGTCCCGAAGCCTGTCCACCTGCCGTTCAACCGCGTCCGGTGCGATGTTCTGCAAGGCCGACAGTTCCTCGACAAAGCGCGCCATCTGGTCCGCACCCTGGCTCTCCCGGCGAATATCCCCCTGGGCACGCAAAACGGCCAGCGCCAGCGCCACGCTGAAGCAGGCCAGGAAGATCCAGGCCGAACGACGCATCAACAGACTTGTCATGTCCACCAGCGGCCGCTCCAGGAAATTGGCAGGCCTCCGAAGAGGCCCGCATCACCAACCGGTTTCAGAGACTGTAACGCACCCCGACCCACAGCGTGCGGGGTGCCCCCGGCGCGTAGAAGGTGGAGCCAACCTGGGGATAGTCGCCATTGACCTCCCCAAAGGGACGAGCCAGAACCCCCCCGGAAGCCGAGAAGGCCGTGGAGCCGAGCTGGGCACCGCTTGCATATTCCCGGTCGAAGAGGTTGTTGATCTGCCCGAAGACCTGCACGTTCCGGGTCATCGTGTAGCGTGCGCTGAGGTTCATCACCGCGTAGCCACCCGAGCGCCCGGAGCCCAGATAGTAAGTACCATCGGGTTGATGCTGGTTGTTCTCGTTGCCCCGGGCGTAGGAGCCCGACACGGCGATCAGGTCGGCCCCCATCGAGAAGGCCGGGGTGAAGCGGTAGTCAGCTGAGGCCTTGAACAGATGCCGGGGGATCAGGGGAATGCGATCCCCCTTCTTGATATCGATGGTGCCCTCCAGCCCCGGGCCTTCCTCATTGGTGCTGTTGCCGGTGCCGCCCACCTCCTCTGCCGAACGATAGGTGGCATCAAGCCAGGTGTAGTTGAAGGCGAGGCTCAAGGCCCCCAGGGCCGTACTTGCACCGGCTTCGACCCCCTGGCGGCGGGTCTTGCCGAAGTTCTTGAAGTACCCATAGCCCAATTGTTCGTCCGCCACGAACAGGATGTCGTCATGACTGGTGGCGCGGAAAATACCCAGGTTCCAGCGGCTGGTGGCATTGAGCTGCCCCCGCAGCCCCAGATCCCAGGTCTTGGTCACCACCTGCTTCAGCGGCGGGTCGCCCGCCATGGCATTGGGCAGCTTGCAGGGATTCTCCGGATTTGCACAGCCCAGTTCGATGGCGGTCGGAGTACGGCTGCCTTCGTTGTAACCCGCGTAAGCGTTCCAGCTACGAGATGGGGTGAAGGTGATGCCCACCGCGGGATTGAAGCGGTTGAAGCTGTGATTGCCGTCCAGGGAATCGGCGCCCCCGCCCGGATTCAGGTTGTCGCGGTTCTTAACCGTACTGCGGTTGTAGCGCCCCGAAACCGTAGCGTGCCAGTGTTGATTGAGGGAAAGGGTATCGGTGGCAAAGACGCTGACCGTTCGGGTACGTCCGTTGAGACTGACCCGCGAATCCAGTGCTACTTCGCCCTCCCCGGCATTCTGGCTGCCATCGGCCCAGGCATCCACCGGCGTCACGCTACGGTCAGGATTGATATAGCCGTACTGCCCCGACTGCTGGAAATGCAGATTGCTCTGGTCGTATCCCGCCCCAACGATGAAGAGGTTCTTTCGTCCGGCCAGCTCGCCTGCCACCGACAACTGGCCCGCGAGTCCGAAGTTCTCTTGATCGGTACGGGAGCGGTTGATCAAGCCGGAACACTTTTCGTTGGGCTCGTCCGCCAGCAGCGTGTTTGCCAGGCATCGCCAGTACGGAAACGGGGTGTTGGCGGCATTTGCACCGCTGGTGGGAAAGCCACTGTAGCCGGCGGCGGCCAGGGCATCCCGCTCGTCTGAATTGGGTTGGTAGATCGAGTTTTCCAGGGCGCTTTCGTTGATGTCGCCGTTGTAGGTTGTGCCCGTGATCTTGCGGTAGTACACGTTGCCCGACAGCAGGGCCCTGTCGCTCAGGCTGTGTTTTCCGGTCAGATTCAGGAACAGGGAGCGGTTCTTCGTGATGTCAGGCTGGGTGTAGATGCTGCTGTAATCCTGCTCGAGGAGCCGCTTTTCCTGCAGGCCGTTGCCATTCATCCGGTTGTCCGCGTAGGCAACGCTCAGATCAAGATCGGTGCGGGCATTCTGCCAGCCGAACTTGCCGAAGACCTGGCGCAGATCCGACGGTGAATTGGTACGCCATCCGTTCTCATGAAAGTGGTTGGCGGTGATGAACCACTCCAGCCCCTGATCATTGAACCCGCCATGCTCGAACTCCACGGCGCGGCGCCCGTAGGATCCCCCGCTGACCTGGACAGAGGTTCCCGCGTGGGTACGCCCTTCCTTGGTCTGGATGGCCAGGGCTCCGCCCAGAGTGTTGAGACCAAACAAGGGGTTGGAGCCCGGCATCATGTTCATCGATGCAATCGCTGAGCGGGGGATCAGATCCCAGCTCACCACATCGCCGAAAGGCTGGTTGATGCGGACCCCGTCAAAGTAAACCGAGAGACCCTGGGGCGTACCGAGGAGCGGAGAGGCCGTAAACCCGCGATAGTTCACATCCGGCTGGAACGGATTGTTCTGGGTTTCGTTCACGTGCACGCTGTTCAGACGGCGATTCATGAAAGCGGAAATGTCCAGTGCCATGCTCTGCTCGATATCCCGTGCAGTGGATGTCTGGACTGGTGCCGCGATGTGGCTCAAGGGCTGCTCGAGGCCGGGGAGCGGCGTCTGACCGACGACGGTCACGGTTGGTGCGACGGAGTAGACGGCCTCTTCCGCGTAGGCGCCGGAAGCGAACGCCGCCGCAAGGGCCAGCACGAGCGGATGGACGCGGGGTGTCGAGGTGCGGGATGAGGACGACGGGTGGCTTTGCATGGACAGTCTCCGGATTCTTGTATGGCGATAAGCCTACCGAGGCGCGCTTGCCTTCACCATGGGAGAAGTTCCCGACCCACTCATCCAGTTCTTGACGCGTCGCAACAACGTCAATAAAATGCGAATTGTTCGCATTTGTATTTGCGCGTTTTATTGTACGTGCAGCGGTGCCACTCTCAGCCAGCCAGCTACTTGCCAGCCAGAGCATGTCGCAAGCCAGCCAGGAACACCCCTTTTACTGGATGGATATCGACATGAATCTAGCCCTCAACACGCAGGGGCCTGCCGGGTTTGATCTGCCCGCCCCTTTCCTGCTTGGGCACCGCATCGCCGGTTCGACAGGCCGCACTCGCCGCCGCACGGCAGCCGGGGTCGGTCTTGCCACCCTGCTGCACGTGGGGCTGCTGGCGATCATCGCCCACGGGATCAGTCAGAGCAGCCCGCCGATCACGCCGCCTCAGCCCCTGATGACGGTCAGCCTGATCACGCCGGATACCCAGAAACCCGCTCCATCACCCCGCCCGGAGCCCGTCAAGACGCCCGAGAAGACGCTCAAGCCCACGATCAAGCCAAAAGTGGCCCCGACGCCGCGCGTGCAACCCAACACGCCCCCGGTGATCACCTCGGCTGCTACAAACAACAATCCGGCCGAATCCACTGCGCCCGCAGCGCCTGCGCCCCCGACTCCGGCGGCGACGCCCACGGTGGCCCGCGAAGCCCCGGTCGCCGTGAGTGCGCCCCGCTTCGATGCGGCCTACCTCTCCAACCCTGTACCTGAATACCCCCGCCTTTCCCGTCGCATGGGTGAAGAAGGCCGGGTGATGCTGCGGGTTCATGTCGGTGCCGATGGCAAGCCTCTGGAGGTGACCATCGCCAAGAGCAGCGGATATGCCCGTCTTGACGAGGTTGCCCGGGAGACAGTCCTGCGTAGTTGGCGCTTCGTCCCCGCCCGTCAGGGTGAACAGGCCGTGGCAGGCACTGTCCGGGTACCCATCGATTTCTCCCTGAACTCCTGACCCCTTCTCCACTATTTCCCCAAAGGAACCCCCATGAACGAAAACACTTTCAGCCTCGGGCAGATCTGGTCCCAAGGAGACAGCGTCTCCCATGCCGTGGCCATCATCCTGATCGTCATGTCCCTTGCCTCCTGGTCGGTCATCCTGATCAAGGCGTGGAGCCTGATGCAATTGCGTCGCATGAGTGCCGCAGCCAAGCAGTTCTGGCACAGCACCAGCTTTGACGAAGGTATGGCTGCACTCCAGCCGGAACAGGCGGACAACCCCTTCCGTGACTTGGCCAGTCGCAGCACCGAAGCCGTGACCCACCATATCAACCATCAGAACGAACTGCATGGTGTGCTCAACCTCAATGACTGGCTCACCAGCACCATGCGCCAATCCATCGACGACACCACCAGCCGCCTGCAGTCCGGCCTGTCCATCCTGGCCTCGGTGGGCTCCACCGCGCCTTTCATCGGCCTCTTCGGTACGGTGTGGGGCATCTATCACGCCCTCATTGGTATCGGTGCCGCCGGCCAGGCCACCCTCGACAAAGTCGCCGGCCCGGTGGGCGAGTCCCTGGTGATGACCGCAGGGGGTCTCGCCGTGGCCATTCCCGCTGTTCTGGGCTACAACGCCTTGGTACGCGGTAACAAGGAGATCCTGGCGCGGCTGAAGCACTTCGCCCATGACCTGCACGCCTTCCTGGTGACCGGAGGCAAGGTCCGCAAGAACCCGGCCAGTGTCCATCCCCTGCCGGCACGAAAGGAAGCGCAATGAGCTTCCAGGCCAGTGATTTCGACGACGACGGAGAGGTGATGTCGGAGATCAACATGACGCCCCTGGTGGACGTCATGCTGGTGCTGCTGATCATCTTCATCATCACCGTACCGGTGATCAATCATGCGGTGAAACTCGACCTGCCCAAGGCCAGCAGCCAGAAGGAAGAGATCAAACCGACCAAGATCAGCCTGGTCATCGATGCGGGTGGCAGCGTGAGCTGGAATGGTGACGGCGTGCCGACAGGAGAGTTGGAGTCACGGCTACAGGCCTCGGCGGCCCTGCAGCCCCAACCCGAGATCCATCTCCAGGTGGACAAGCATGCGGAATACGACCATGTGGCCCAACTGCTGTCGACCGCCAGCCGGCACGGTTTGAGCAAGATCGCCTTTGTGACGGAACCCGCCAGGAACTGACGGAGCCGGGTTAATGAAGGGTTGCGGAAGGCACCCCGGGCGGTGCTTTCCGCAGTCTCTCAGTTCTGTGCCCCGACGGAGCGTTCTCCCGCCCACAGGGACACCCTGTTACGCCCGGTCTGCTTGGATTGATAGAGGGCATTGTCGGCCTGATCGATCAACTCGGCGGGATCCTTCGCGCCCAGTCGGATTGACGCCACACCGAAGCTGGAGGTGATCCGGATGCCTGGGATGTCGCGCACCGCCGCGCCGGCATTCCTCTCGATGCTGAGCCTCAGACGTTCCGCCACGTCCAGCGCCTGTTCGGGCGTCGATCCAGGCAACATGATGCAGAACTCCTCGCCACCATAGCGACATAGCAGATCCACTTCGCGCAGCTCCGAGCCCAGGCATTTCGCCACCGACTTGATCACCTGGTCACCGACGGCATGGCCATAGCGGTCGTTGAAAGATTTGAAGTGGTCAATGTCGCTCATGATGCAGCAGACCTCCTCGCCCCCTGCCTTGAGCTGGTCATATAGCGGCTCCGCGCTGCCAAAGAATGCGCGACGGTTGAGGCAGCCGGTCATGGGGTCTCGGGTTGCGAGGCGCTGAAGTTCCTCATTCTGGCGGCGGATCTCATCCTTCGACATCTCAAGATCGCTCAGGGTGACCAGTAGCTGGTCATTGATGCGATGGAGCATCGTGACATCCGAGAAGCTCACCAGGCAACCTCGCAAGCGGCCATGCCCATCGAGAATGGGCGAACAGCCGACAATGGTGCACAAGGGTTGTTCCTCTTCCCCGGGGCGCAGGATCTCAAGGGTTTCATCGCCCATGCTCGCCCGCGATGCCATTGCCTTGGACCATGGAAGATCGTCCGGCGCGACATGGAAGCCGCCCACCAACCATTCCATTTCGATCACCGGCTTACCGGTGATTTCGTCCTGCGCCTGGGGATGGAGCGCCCGGAACGCGCGATTGGCCAGCACCACCCTGCTCTGCTTGTCCAGAATGAGCACACCTTCCGACAAGGTGTCAAAAGCGGTACGTACCCGGTCCGGGATGGCAGTAGAGGGATCAAGGTACTCCAGCACCCGCCGCATGTAGAGATAAAAGGCGAAAAACGCACCGATGCCTATGGTCAGCAGCGCCACGACCGGTGGATAGGCGAACCATTCGATGAGGGATTCAGGCAGCACGGGCCGAAAGGCCAGCTCCACCTCTCCCCAAGGCTTGCCGTCCGACAACACCGGAACCCGAACCTGAGTCACGGTGGAAGAGCCATCTTCGGGTGGGTGCCAGTAGCGCTCATGCTCCCCGGCCCGCGCAACGATCTCGCCACCATGACGCCGGACGGCAAGGGAGCGCAGAGCCTCATTGCGCTTGAGCACATCACCCAAGGTGCGCTGAAGGGTCGGGATGTCGCCGACCTGGAGCAGCGCTGCGGACTGGATTGCCAGGCCCTCACTGATCTGCTGGCGGACTTCACGCGCGAAATCCGCCCGGTCGGGAAGCAGCCCAAAGACCATGTCCATCACCATCAACAGTGAAAGCAACAGGGCCACCAAGCCGATGGCGATGCGCGCAATAGGATTGATGGTCGGGATGGCAATGCTCATCGTACCCACCCTTCCCGCTCCTGATCGAACAGATCGGCTGCGCCGATTTCGTCCCGGGTCATCTCGTCATCCATCCGTCTTCCCCAATCCATTTCGCTGTCATCGACGGGGCCCAGCACCGGCAGAGGATCCAAGGTGCGCCAGGCGGGCGCCACCATCAGCAGGCCGGCGATCAGGCCGCTGGCCCGGCTGGCCCACCATACGGCGCCCGCGGTGAGGACGATGCCGCTCAGTTCCACCGCGTGCAACACAAGCTGTACATCTGCATAGGGCTCGGGCAGCGGGGGAGGTTTGGTACGGTCGCTGACTGTGCGGGAGGCCGTGCTTCCCGTATCTGCCTTGGCCGGATCCTGAGCGCCCAGCATGAACTCCAACAAAGCACCATCGGGTTGCGTACCCAGGGTGAGCGTAATCTGCGCCTTAGAGAAACGCGCCAGGGATTCAAGCGAGCTGCGACGGGCTGGTGCTTCCGTCTTGAAACCATCTGCCAGATGAAGCGAATGCCCGTCCTCCTCCGCCCCCGCCATTTCAGGGACGACCCGCAACGGCGTGAACGCGCTCGGCGTTGCGGGGCGAGCGGTCGGTTTGAGTGCTCCAGTCGTGCCCTGCGACGGGTTCGCAACCCCTGAGTCCGGCTGAGTTGCGTTGGGCGGTAGCGGACTCGTTGAAATCAAGCCGGCTGGGCTGAATGCCACGGAGGCCTTCAATTCGGGGCCCATGGATTGCCCGTCACCGGCTCTGAGGACTACCACGGGGCCATCGGCAAACGCTTGATGGCGGAACACCACCCTGCCCGCAAGCAGATCGGCATGGGAGAACACCGATACCGCCTGCCCCGGGTTGGATGTTAGTTCGAAATGCCCGTTTTCGGTCCTCACGACCTCGTATACAAGCTCACTTTGCGGCGAATCCGTATCCGTTGCCTGAATGGCGTTGGCACCAAGCGTCACCGTTCCGCCTGCCGTAAGCGGGAAGCCAGCCTTGACGAGGGTCGGCGCATCATTGACTGGTGCAACGGTCAAGGTGACCCGAACGATATCTCCGACCTCCTGTCCGTTCGACGGACGATAGCTGAAGCCATCGACGCCATTCCAGTCCGCATTGGGGGTGAAACGGAAACTTCCGTTGGATTCCAAGGTTAGCTGCCCGTTTGCGGGGCCGCTGACCAGTTCAGCGCTCAACGGCAATCCATCGGGATCAGTGTCGTTGGCCAGAATACCGCTGTTTTCAAGCTGGATGAAGCCGTCCTCATCGAGGACATAGCTGTCGTTCGTACCCATCGGCGCGTCTGAAAGCGGGGTCACGCCAATGGTGAGTACATGCGTCCCCGTTTCAGTGTCGGCCCCACCATGGGCCGTACCCCCGTCGTCCCGAACCCGGAAGCCCAGCGATGTGAAGGGCAACCCGTTCTCGTCGGCGGGCGGAACATAGCGCAGCAGCCCGGATGCGATGTCGACGGCTCCAACCCACTCACCGTCAGTCAAGCTCCGGCCGTCAAGGCTGAGCGTGCCCCGGGCGGGTAAGCCAACGATCTGCACGGCTGCAAGCTGGTCGGCATGGTTGTCACCCGGATCCGAGAAGCCGAAATCGGCCGTCGAGAAGACGTAGCTCTCGTCTTCGTTCAAGCGAATGCTGCCGTCCCTGCCGAGGGGGGCTTCGTTGAGCCCAATGACGCTGATCTTGAGGCTGGTGGCGGTATCAAGTGTGCCGTCCGAAACACTCACGACCACTTCGTAGACGTTGTCCCCATTTGCATCTGAAGATTGCTCGAAGTCCGGAGGCGAAACGAAACGTAGTGCCCCGCTCACCGCATCAATCGCAAACCGGGCTGCGTCGGCACCACCTGTGATACTGAAGCTCAGCGTCTGAGCGGGTTGGTCGGTGTCAGTGGCCGTTACAGTCATCACTGCCGTGGTGTTCTCGGCAACGCTGGCGGTTGCCCCGCTGGTGATCACCGGGGCATTGTCGTTGCCAGCGGTCACCGTCACCGCGATGGCCAGGCTGTCGGTGCTGCCCTGGCCGTCGGATACCTGGACGGTCACGTCGTAGACGTTGTCGCCGCCAGCGTCGGTCGGGGTCTCGAAGTCCGGTGCCGCCAGGAAGCTCAGGGCTCCCGTGCTGGCATTGATGGCGAATTTGGCGGCGTCGGCGCCGCCAACGATCGAATAACTCAGGGTTTGGGCAGGCTGGTCGACGTCCGTCGCGGTCACGGTCATGACCGCCGTGGTGTTCTCGGCAACGTTCGCTGTGGCGCTGCTGGTGATCGTCGGGGCGTTGTCGTTGGTGGAGGTGACCGTCACCGCGATGGCCTGACTGTCGGTGCTGCCCTGTCCGTCGGATACCTGGACGGTCACGTCGTAGACGTTGTCGCCACCGGCATCGGTCGGGGCTTCGAAGTCTGGGGCTGCCAGGAAGCTCAGGGCACCGCTGCTGGCATTTATCGCGAACTTGGCGGCGTCCGCACCGCCGATGATGCTGAAGCTCAGCGTCTGAGTGGGTTGGTCGGTGTCAGTGGCCGTCACGGTCATCACTGCCGTGGTGTTCTCGGCAACGCTGGCGGTTGCCCCACTGGTGATCACCGGGGCATTGTCATTGGCGGAGGTGACCGTCACCGCGATCGCCTGGCTGTTGGTACCCCCCTGGCCGTCGGCCACCTGGACGGTCACGTTGTAGACGTTGTCGCCACCCGCGTCGGTCGGGGCTTCGAAGTCTGGGGCTGCCAGGAAGCTCAGGGCACCGCTGCTGCTGTTGATCGCGAACTTGGCGGCGTCCGCGCCGCCAACGATGGCGTATGTGGACACTCCGCCATCCGGATCAGAGGAGGTGATGGTGGTAACGGCAGTGCTGTTCTCCGCCACATCGACTGCCGCAGAACTGGTGAAGATCGGTGCATCGTTGGACGGTATGATGGTCACGGTGCCGCTGGCGACATTGCTCGTGCCGCCATCGCCGTCTTCCACGTAGCCGGCCATGGTCCGGACAAGTGTTGACGGGCTCTCGGAGACATTTTCATAGTTGATGTTGCGCCCGAGCGCTTGCGCAGCACTGGCGTCGGCACTGGCGTTGAAAGTCACGATCAGCGGTGTGTTGCCATCGGTGCCGCCTGCCCAGGTGCCGATGACGACGCCGCCGTATGTCACGTTGCTGCCCGCGAGCCCGATCAACCCGACGCCCGTACCCTGATTGCGGATGGCAATGCGATCCTCCGCCTGGCCGTTGGCGGTGAACTGGACGATCAGTCTGCCATTGTTGAAATCGCCCCCATCTTCGTCAGCCACCGTCGCCAGGGCCGCCACGATCACCGGCCCGGCGTTCTCGGCGTAATCGGTGTTTCCGGCTACAAAGGTCACGAGCGGTGCATCGTTGGAATTGGTGACACTCACGGTGATGGCCTGGGTATCCACCGCACCCGTTCCATCGGCAACCTGGACCGTGACGTTGTAGGTATTGTTGCCGTCGCTGTCCGTCGGTGCCTCGAAATTCGGTGGCACCTGAAAACTGAGTGTTCCAGTGCTCCCGTTGATGGCAAACGTTGCAGCGTCGGCCCCACCCGCGATGCTGTACGTCAGCGTCTGGGCTGCACTGTCGGGATCGCTTGCGGTCACCGTGGAGACTGTCGTGGTGTTTTCTGCAGTCGACACCGAAGCCGTGCCGCCACCTCCTCCACTGGTGATGGAGGGAGGGTTGGTATAAATGTTCGCAGCAAACTCGGAAGTCTCGATGAAGGCCATCCCCGATGTCAGTCGGGTCGCCGTCGCTGTCACCACCTGCCCAGTGGGCACCGCGGCAGTCAGCGTCGGGCTGAAGCTGGCATTGCCGCTGGCGTTGGTCACCACATCAACAAAACCGAGATAGCTCTGCCCTTCTCCATTTCCGGACGAATCCGGGACGGGATTGGCAAAGAACTCGATGCGGAAGTTGGTGCTGGCGAGGCTATTGAGGGTGCCGACGATGGTGATGGTGCTGCCCGAGGTGAGTGCCGAGGTGAGCTCCGGGGTGTTCTGCAGATTGTTGGCCCCCGTGTCGGTGTCGCCGACGTCGTTGGTATTGATCCAGTCGCCGCCCACGTCAATGCCCAGGGAACCATTGGCATAAATGCTGTTGCCGATCATCACCGCACCGGTGGCGGTGCCGTAGATGACGATCCCCTGATGTGAATTGAGGGCATTGGCGATGACGTTGCCTTCACCGATGTTTGACCCGCCAATCATCGTGTTGGTGGCATCCATCACGAGAATGCCCTGCTTCTCGTTACCTGCCGCGGTGGTGCCATCCGCGGCCACACCGATCCAGTTGCCGCGGATCACGGTACCGTCCGTGGTCGCCCCATATACGCCGATGCCCTGCCAAGCATTGCCGCTGATGATGTTGCGGGTGGCAGAGGTCGTACCTCCGATCCACGTACCATAGGCGCCGCCGGTTACCTCAATACCTTCCTGAGTGTTGGCTAGCACACCGCTGCCGCTCGCGTCCAGACCGATGATGTTGCCTTGGACGTAGTTGTTCACACCGCCATTGGTGATGAGGATGCCGTTGTCCAGATTGCCCGAAATCACGTTTCGGGCGCCAGCAACGGTGCCTCCGATGAGATTTGCACTCCCCGCGTCGATCTGCACCCCCTGGAAGGTATTGCCGATCGCCCCGGTGCCGGCGGCATTGGTACCGATGTAGTTGCCGCTGATGGTGTTGTAGTTGGTGCCGGACTCGCTGATCCGCACACCAACCTGGTTGTTGCCAGAGATGACGTTTCGCGCACCCGCCGTCGTGCCGCCCACGATGTTGTAGGTGGCCCCCAGGAATATCGCCACGCCCTGGTTGGTATTGCCCAAGTCTGTCGTACCGGTGGCGTCGAGGCCGATGTAGTTGCCTGCAACGACATTGCCCGTGGCCCCCCCACCGAAGATCTGCACGCCATCCACTGTGTTGCCCGAGATGACATTGCGGGTCGCTGCAGTGGAGCCTCCAATCGTGTTGTTGGCCGCATCGAAGATCAGGACGCCGACCTCGTTACCTGCAGCGGCCGTGCCCGCCAGATTGGTACCGAGATAGTTGCCAGCAACGGTGATGTTGGATGTGCTGAGAATCTGGATGCCGCTCGAGGTGAAGTTGTTGATGGCCAGATATTTCACCGAGCTACCCGCCGCCGCGGCGCCGCTGAAGACAAGGCCAGCACTGCCCGCGCCGGCCGAGGCCCCGTTGAGGGCGATCAGCGGCTCGCCCGTGAAACCTGCCTGAGAGTCACCGTGAATCTGGACCACGCTGGTGATCGTGGGCAGGGCCGAGCTGAGGTTGATGGTCTGGGCGCCGCTGCCAATGGCAAAGGTGATGGTGTCGCCGCCCGCCGTGTTGTTGGCCGCGATAATCGCTTCACGCAACGAGATCTTGCCGTCCGCCCCCTTGTTGGCGACAAGGTTGGCAATGCTGCTGGTGTTGCCGTCGGCGGTATCCGCGGCCGTGGTGACGATCAGTTCGCTGGCGACATTGGTCACCGTCACGGCGATGGACTGGGTGTCGGTATTGGTGCCGTCCGAGACGCGGACGATCAGGTTATAAACGTTGTTGGCACCGCTATCGGTGGGGTTCTCGTGGTCGGGTGCGGAGACGAACTGAAGGACACCCGAATTGGCATCGATGGTGAATTTCGACGCATCGACACCGCCGGAAATATCGTAAATGAAGCTACTTGCCGGAAGGTCGGCATCGGTGGCTGTCACCGAGGTGACCGTCAGCGTGTTTTCGGCGATGGAGATCGAAGCCGATGCCCCGCCGCCATTGCTGGTGATAACCGGCGCACTCTCATTGACCGCGGTAACGGTGACGGAGACGGTTCTGGTGCTGCTCAAGGTGCCGTCGCTCGCCTGTACGGTCACGTCGTACACGTTGTTGGCACCTGAGTCGGTCGGTGCTTCGAAATCGGGCGCCGTCGCGAAGCTCAACGCGCCGGTGCTGCTGTTGATGGCGAACTTCGCCGCGTCGGCACCGCCTACGATTGAGTAAGTCAGGGTTTGCGCCGGCTGGTCTGCGTCCGTGCCGGTCACGGTCATGACTGCCGTGGTGTTCTCGGCAACGTTGGCCGTAGCCGCGCTGGTGATCGCCGGCGCGTCATTGACCGACGTTACCGCCATCGTTACCACCGCCGGCGTGCTCGTCATGCCGGTGCCGTCGGATACCGTCAGGCTGATGGTGCGGGTGGCGGTGCTGGGGCTGTCGCTGGTGTTGCGGTAGGTAATGTTGCGTACCAGAGCCTGCACGGCGGCGACGGAGGCGTTGCTGTTGAAGGTGACCGTGAGCGGCGTGCTGCCGTTGCCAAAGCTTCCGCTGTAAGTGCCGATGGTCGTGCCACCATAGGTCACGTTGGTTCCGGACAACCCTATCTGCCCGGCGCCGGTCCCCTGATTTTGGACGCCGAGTTCATCGGTGGCAGTTCCATTGGCGGTAATTTGGTAGATCAGCTGGCCGCCGGTGAATACCGCGGTGTCGCTATCGGTAACAGTGGCGCCCGCATCGTAGATGGCGGCGGCGTTCTCCACATAGGTTCCGCTATAGCCGGTTGGCGTCACGACGGGTGCCGCAGCGTATAGATAGCGCTGCATGAAGACCCCGTCGGTATCGCCGGGGCCATTGCCGTGCCAGACGACAACGAGGTGCCCCTTTTCGTCGGATGCCAGGCTGGGTACATCCTGATAGTCCGTCGTGGTGGTGTTGACCCGGACTTCACCGGTAAGCGCGGTGCCCGAAGAATCGTATTGGCGCATGTAAACGCCGTCGAAGCTGCCGTCCTGAGACATGCTCTGCCAGGTCACGACGAAACCGCCGCCGGCCAGCATCGTCACAACCGGGTTCTGCTGCTGGTTACTCGTTGTGGTGTTTATCTGGAACTCGCCGCCCTGGGCAACGCCACTGCTGTTGTAGCGCTGGCCGCATATGCCATTGCCGCTGCCGTCCTGGGCACTCTCCCAGACAATGACGAAGTTGCCGCTCGTGTCCATGGCAACCACCGGCAGATCCTGATTGCTGGTGGTGTAGGTGCTGACATGGAACTCGCTGCCCTGCGCCACGCCACTGCTGTTGTAGCGCTTGGCGTAGATGCCTTCATTGCTGCCATCCTGACCGAAGCTCTGCCAGGCAATAACGAAATTGCCCGACGCATCCATGGCCACACTGGGCTCGGTCTGGCTGTCGGCGATATAGGTGTTGACCAGGAATTCCCCGCCCTGGGCCACGCCGCTACTGTTATATCGCTGGGCATAGATGCCGTTGGAGTTGGCCAGATCCTGGCTCCAGCTCTGCCACGCAACCACGAAGTTGCCACTGGCATCCATCGCCACGGCAGCCTCTATTTGATCGTAGGTGGTGGTTGAATTGACGCGGAACTCACTGCCCTGGGCCACGCCGCTGCTGTTGTAGCGCTGGGCGTAAATGCCATTGCTGCTGCCATCCTGCCCGGCGCTTTCCCAAACCACCACGAAGTTACCGCTTGCATCCATCGCCACCTGGGGGCTGCGCTGGTTGTCGGACGTGAAGGTGTTGACATGGAACTGGGCACCTTGCGCAACACCGCTGGCGTTGTAACGTTGACCGAAAATGCCGATACCGGTATCGCTCTGACCGGAGCCGTCCATCCAGATGATGACGTAGTTGCCATTGGCATCCATGGCGACGGACTTGCTGGACCAGTTGAGTGTCTGAGTGCCGCTGGTACTGGTGTTGACCAGCGTTTCCGAACCCTGGGATGTGAGCGCCAGTGTGCCCGTCCACTCGAACTGCAAGTCGGCTGAGGCAAATGGATGCGCTTCGACGGTGCCGGAACGCACCTCGAGCTGCCAATCGCCCCCATACTGCGCGCTGCCCGTGGGGTCGTCGCTGGCCGCCACGTCGGCACCGGTGAGCTGGGCCAGGCTTGCCACCAGTGACCGACCGCTCGCCCCGTCACCCACATCGCAGCCATAGAGCAGCAGATCGGCTTCGCCGGTGAGGGCGTCACCCCAGGCGGCAATTTCCCCTGCCCGCTGGAAGATGGACTCGGCATCAAGGGTGCTGGCGCCCAACTGGGCGGTGCCGCTGGCGCCGTGGCCAAGCAGATGGATCGCGGAAACCTCGTCACACCCCGAAAGAGCACTGCCAATCAGCCCAATACCGTCCTCATCGGCACCGACCACGATGACATCGACCGGTCGCCCGGCTTGCTGCTGGGCCGCAAGATCGTCGATGATCTGTTGAACGTCCGGTGTCCGTGCATCGACGAACACGATTTCGGTGGCTTGACCCTGCAGACCGATTGCGTCATCACTTAGCTGTACTGGCGTAGCCAGCACTGCCGTGACAATCCCCGCCGGCCCGGGGTCGGCCGAGTAGAGGAGGCGCGACTCGAAAGTCTCGATCAGCGCCCGGTGATGGCGACGGCGTTTCATGGGGACTTCTAACGCCGGGGCTTTTCCTTGAACGATGCGAGACTGGAGTCCATCCGCATCCCATCCACAAGACGGTTACCGGTAGTGGCAAGCCTGGGTTGGGGCGAAGTTTCACCAAAGGTGATGCGGCAGCGCAGGCCTGCGGGAAGGGTGTTTCCGGGGTTGGGCAGGGTCAGGCGGACCCGAAACGTGTTGCTGGCGGCGTCCACCACCCGATCAACCAGGGCCACGGTGGCATCCAGTGCCGCAACATTGGGCAAATCCGGCTTGATGCTGGCCACCTCGCCTACCCGGATCGTACCGAAGCGGGCTGCGGGCACGATGACCTCAATGCGTAGCGGATCAATCCTGGCAACCTTGAAAATCGGCTTCTCTTCAACCCGCTCGCCCAAGGAAAGATAGCGTTCCACCACCACGCCATCGAAAGGGCTGCGAATCGTCCGCAGGCCCACTTGGGCCTCCGCCACCCCTACCTCGCGACTCCACACCCTGAGCTGTTCGCGGGTCTGCTGCACTTTCTGCTCCGCCATCTGGAAATCGGTTCGCGCCTGATCAAGGGCCTGCTGCGCGACGAAGTTCTTTGCCACCAGGTCTTCAGCTCTGCGCATCTTCTGGCGGGCGAGATCGCGACTGGCCTCGGCGCTACGCAAATCGGCCTCGGTGGTGGCGCGGGTGCGTGCCACCTCGGCGGTGGCCCGTTCCACGTCGTTGCGCAGCACGGCCAGCACTTGGCCCTTGCGGACCATGTCACCGCGCTCGGCACGCAGGGTGTCCAGCACGCCAATGACGGCACTGCCCAGGTCGGCGACCTTGTCGGGCTCGATCAGGCAGCCGAGACTTGTCGGTGTTGAAGCGCCCACGGCGCTGCCTGCTGCCTGTGGAGCCGCCGCAGCAGCCAGACCGGCCAGTCCCAACAGCGCGAAACCCAGTATCCAGTTGTTCATTCTTGTCATTCCCCGGGGCCGCCAAATGACAGCCCACGCTCCCACTCCCGATCCGCCTGCAACAAGCCTCTACGCAGCCGTTGCGCCTGCCTTTCCTGGCGCCACTGGTACCAGCCAAGCAACAGGCGCAGCGACCGAGACCCCAGCCTGACCGCACCCTCGGGCATCGTTCCATACCGACGCGCCAGCAGCGTCAGCAGCGGCACGTCCGCCACCCTGGGCAGATCCAGGCTGATCCAGGTTTCGACGCTGCCCGGATCCCCCTGGCGTGCGCACCGTCCTTCCAGTTGCCGATCAATCCGGCGCGAGGCATTGAACTGGCAACACATCACGTGAAGTCCCCCCGCTGCCGCCACGCCAGCGCCAAGCGGAATATCGGTACCCCGTCCTGCCATGTTGGTGGCTACCGTCACCTGCCCCGGTTCACCGGCGCAGGCCACGATGGCCGCTTCATCGGCATCGAAACGGGCGTTGAGAACCCGGTGTTCGATGCTGGCACTGATCAGTCGGTCTGAAAGCAATTCCGAATCGGCAACTGACGACGTGGCAATCAGCACCGGACGCCCTGTCTGCCGGACATCTGCGACCCGGCTGGCAACGGCGTCCCACAAAGCGTGTCTTCCCCTGTATAAACGGCTCGGCAGCGATTTCCTTGAGGCCGGCAAGCGTGACTGAATGCACACGACATCCAGCCCATAGATCTCGCGCAACTCGCCCCGAGCCTCGCGCAGCGTGCCGCTCATGCCACAGAGCCTGTGATAGCGCGGGAAGAACCGCTGGAAGGTGATCTGGGCAAGGGTTTCGGTGGCGGGGGACGGCCGGTAGCCTTCCTTCAGCTCCACCAGTCCGTGCAGCCCCCGGGACCACACCCGACCCGGGGCAGCCCGGCCGGTGATCTCGTCAATGATTTCCACCTGCCCTTCCCGAACCAGGTAGTGGACGTCCCGGTGATAGACGTGACGCGCTGTTAGCGCGAGGGCCAACACTTCATCCCGCAGGCGGGCCGAGCGCCATCGCCCCCCCAAGCTTGCTGCGCGCCCGGCCAGCCGTTCCCGCCCCCGGTCCGTCAGGCTCACCTGCTTCGCAGGCCCATCCAGCCTGAAATCGACATCCGGCAACATCTCACCTGACAGTGACCAAGCTTGCCACATGAAGGCCCGCATCCCGCTGTCGCCCACCTGACGGGATAGGATCAAGGGCATCATCGCCTCGTCGATCAGCAGGCTGTCGGCCTCATCCACCACGGCCATGCAGAGACCACGCAGCAAGGGCTGCACGGTGTTGCTCTGATGAAACGCGGCAGCGCGGCGCTGCAGATCCGAGCGCGCAAAGCCGCGCCGCTGACCGTCGCGCAGATAGTCGAAGACCAGCTCTCGTGCGGTCACGTAACAGATCGGGGCTGCATAGGCTTCCCGCCGCTGGGCCTCGTCCATGGCACCGGTGACATAGCCGGCACGAAGACCCAGGCAGTGGTAAAGGGGGGCCAGGCCCGTGGCGTCCCGTTCAACAAGATAGTCGTTGGCGGTCAGCACGTGTACCGGTGTCCCGGCGAGGGCGCCGACACTGGCTGCCAGGGCTGCGGCCAGGGTCTTGCCCTCCCCCGTTGCCATCTCGGCGAGGCGGTTGTCCAGCATGATCAGCGCCGCATGGATCTGGGTGTCGTAGGGTTCCAACCCAAGTCCGCGGCGAGCGGCTTCGGTGGCCGCCGCCAGGGCTTGCACGGTGTGCTGATGGGTCAAACCGTCACGGCCGATCGCTGCGCGCAGGCTACGCAAGCGGCTTTCGAACGCCACTCCATCCAGCGTCCGCCAAGTACCCCGCTCCTGCCCCACGGCCGCGATCTGACGCTGGTAGGGGGCACGCGACCAAGGCCAGCGCGCCTGGGGTGCCTCGCGGCGCTCGGGGTAGCTTCCCCATGCCGGCCCGGGCAGGGGCATGCGTGCGTGCAGCGGGAGAGTCACGAGCCGGGATCGAACTGTCGCAGAAAGAGTTGTTTCAAATGGCGCCCCCACTGCATGCCCAGGGGCATCCAGCCGTGGTCGAAACGCACCCAGGCCCGGCCCCCGGCCCGTTCGAGAATACTGTCACCTACCCCGATGTCGAAGATGAATACCGGGGCCAGTGCCCGCTGATGATCCTTGTCGGTGGGGTCAACAGCAATGTCGCCGCCCGCGTGCTCACCGAGGGCAACACTGGGGAGCTTCTCCGTGGCCGCCGGTACGGCACGCAGCAGTCGGCCGGGCAGCGACTCTCCCGGCATCTCCGCCAGACGCACCGAGACTGCCCGCGTCTCCCCGCGGACCAGCGCAGCGTCGCCCTGCTCCACAGCGATGCGCACCACGGCCGCCTCGCCAGTGAGAATGTGCCCGAGCAGCGTTCCGCGGGGTACGAAAGCCCCGTCCATGTCGTCCTGTCTGGGCATCACCAGGCGCCCCGAAACGCCGGCCCGCAGCACCAGCAGGTCCTGAAGCTCTCCGATCCGGGCCAGCTCGGAGCGGATACGCGCCACCTCCTCCTCCACATTGCGAGCCTTGAGGGGGTCACGCAGCATGGCGTTGTAGAGGTCCACATCGAGGGCCTCCAGCTGGCTGCGCAGTTTGATGGCCTCGGCTTCGAGCCGGCTGTCGGACAGGTGCGCCACGACCTGCCCCGCCTCCACCTGCTGACCGTGGCGGGCATCCAGGTGTGCGATGAAGCCGTCGGTGCCCGTGCGAAGCTGGGCCTGTTCGGGTACCCAGACCACGCCTTGTCCCACTGTAGCAAACGGGAGCGGTACGACCCAGAAGAGGGCCAGCACGGCCAGACTCAGGGCCCCTGCCCCCCTGAGTGCCCGCCGCCGCATGGGCATTGAAAGGGGCACGGACAGCAGACGGCGCCAGAACCTGAGCACGGGACGAAAGACCATTGCATAGGCCAGACCTGCACCTGCAAGCAGCCCGAGGGGCGTCGACCAGCTACCGATCCAGGCCACGATGGCGATCGAAAGCACCAGTCGGTAAGCCATGGAGATCGGTGCGTAGGTGTATAGCCAGAAGCGTTCGCCCCGACCCGGCTCGGGCGATGCGTGTTCGGTGAGACCCAGGCGACGATTGAGTATCACGTATCGCCACCAGGCGACGCTGCGAGACGCCAGATTGGGCAGATCCAGGGCATCGCACAGCACATGGTAGCCATCGAAGCGCAGTAATGGATTGCCGTTGAAGATGATCGTGGAGACGCCACAGACGAAGGCAACGACGAGGGCCGCATCGCGCACGATACCGGGCTCGACGAGTGCCCACAGGATGACCGCAAGGGCTGCGATCACCATTTCCACCACGATGCCTGCCCCGCTGACCACCAGGCGCTGGAAGGCATAGCGGAAGGCCGATGCGGCCGATGCGTCCACAAAGGGTGCCGGCATCAGTACCAGCAAGCTCACCCCCATTTGATGGACCTCACCGCCAAACCGCCGGATGGCCAGGGCGTGCGCGAACTCGTGGGCGGCCTTGATGAAGGGGTACAAGAGCCAGGCCATCAGGAGAAAGCGCGGTGTTCCCATCCGGGTTCGAACCTGTAGCGAGAGCTCCGGTAAATTCATCGCCGCAGTCAGGGTTCCCGTCAGGATGAGCACCACGCACAAGGCCAGGATGGGGCGCGCGAAGAGGGTGCGCAGCCACGGATCGAAGCGCGCCAGAATGGCCGTGGGATCACCCAGCCGAACCCGGAAAGCCAGCGGGTTGATCGCCAGGCGCCGCCGCTGACGTTCAACCAGCGCTTCCCGATGGAAGATCGATTCCACGTCGGGGGTCAGCTCGCACTGGACCAGGCCGTGCTGATTGAGCTGGACCAGAAGGCGCACGATTTCGTCCTGGGTCAGCGCCGAGTCAGGATCGCCGGCCAGCAGCGCCTCACTGATCTCATCGACTGAGTGCCGCCCGTCACAACGTCCCACAAAGGCGTACGCCGTGGCGTTGATACGATGGAAATGCCCGCTGACCGGGTCGGCCAGCACGTGCCACACCTCGTTGCGGTAGATCTGCCGGGTCACGCGCACATGGGCGCGCAGCCGGGGATGAAGTCCGGCGACACGGTACCACTGGGCACTGAAGACGCTGTCGCCCACGCTAGCCGCCCCAAAGGCCCCAGGCCTTGAGCCGCAACCACTCGCCGAGGCGATGGGTCCAGGCCCACAACACAGGCGCCTCGCCCACGGAAATCCGGGCCACCCCCTGCAAGCCCGGGCGAAGGGTGTCGGGCTGGCTTTCCAGGTTGGCCTCGACTTCGAACACGTTGCGCCCCTCCATCGGGCTGGCCATCGGCGTGATGCGGACGACCTTCAGGGGCAGCGTGTCCCAGGGCAGTGCCGACAGCGCCAGACTGCCCTGCTGCGCCACCTTGATCCAGGCGATGTCGCGCTCATCCACCTCGATGATGACTCGGAAGCGATCCCGCGGTGCTACCGTGAGAAGCACATCGCCCCGCTGCACCGGTGCCCCCAGGGACTGACTGAGATCACCCCGGATCACCACGCCATCGAAGGGCGCCTCGAGACGGATGCGTCCGAGCTGCTCATCCACCAACGCGAGCTGGGCCCTGGCCTCAGCGGCGCGTGCCTGGCTGATGACGAGTTGCGTCCGGTCTGCCCGGGCCATGGCGGCAGCGTAGGCGTTCTCATGCTGGGCAAGCTCGCTGCTCCACTTGTTCCGTTCAAGCTGAAGATCCTGCCCGGCGAGTTCGGCCAGAACCTGCCCGGCCTTGACGCCATCACCCGGCCTGACGTGGCTCTGGCTGATGAATCCGTCGGCGGGCGCGACCAGGACGCGTTGGACGGCACCTTCAACCCGGGCAGTGCCTCCGACCTTGAAATCCATGGGAACAAACCCCAGGGCGACAACGCCCAGCAACACCACCCCAAGCCCCACACGTAGGTGCCCGCGCCCCGGCGCCCGAAAGTCGGCATAGAGGTGCCGCAGGCGATCCTTCAGACGTCTCCGCCAAGGGCGCTCGCTGCGACGCATGAGATGAAGCACAGGGCCCAGCAAGGCGAACGCATGTTCCCACTCGACTAGTTGTGCCGGGACAACCGGCCCCGCATGTCGGTACTGACACATAACTGCACCGACCAGTTGATGCGCAACCACCAGCGGAATCGTGATCGCCATTCCGCCGTCGTGGCGCAACAGCTCTTCATGTGCCAGAACGATCCGGGGTACGTGGTCTTCGGGTGCCGGCGCCACCACCGTGGCCGCCTGTTCGATGGACTCATCCATGGCGGCACCGATCACCCGCAGCATCTCGCTCGTGTTGGTGCTGATCGCACCGTGGGAGATGGCCACCACCCGGGTAAAGCGATCCTCCACGAATCCAATGGAAACGCGCTCGCAACCGAGACGGTTGGCCAGCTCGGATGCAAGCGCAGTAGCCGACGCACCCAAGCTGCCGTGGGACACCAGGGTGGCCAGCAAAGCGAGCACGTCAAGCTTTACCGGCTCAACGGCAACGAGGAGAGGCGGCGCGTTCAGAGCGTGGATCCTGAAAGAATGTCGTCCTCGTATTGACGACGCATCTTCGAAAAACTTTATGCTTTCAGGACAGGGGGTGTGTCATGGGGCACGATCGAGGAGATGACATGAGGCGTGAACGCAAAAAAGGAACCGCGTTTCCACAGTTCCTTTTCGGCCATTCTGGCGCGCCCGGCAGGATTCGAACCCACGACCCCTTGGTTCGTAGCCAAGTACTCTATCCAACTGAGCTACGGGCGCATCATTCCCAACTTTCAACGTCCGGCGAACCGGCAGAAAGAAGACTCTTTCTGGTTGAAAAGAGCGGCTGACAACCACTGAAAACCGCTCTTGAAAAACTGGCGCGCCCGGCAGGATTCGAACCCACGACCCCTTGGTTCGTAGCCAAGTACTCTATCCAACTGAGCTACGGGCGCGCTGAGAGACCGAGATTATACACACGCTCGAAGATATTGGAAGCCTTTCGTCGCAGATCCTTGAATTTGTCGTCCAGGCCGCCTTTGCCGGCGTGAACGGTCGGAAGCCGGGGCGACGAAACCCGGCGTTTGAACAATAATCTGACTGCTCCATCGGCGACGACGCGACAGGCGGGCACGAACCGCCGGACACACAACGGGAGACGCACATATTCATGAAGATCCAACTCGATCTTGGCGGCAAGACCATGGAAATCCAGCACCTTGCACCCCACAAGGACCAGCCGGGGGCCGTGATCGCTGCCGTGGCTGGCTTTGTGGTCGATCTGCTCGCACAGTAACTTCATCCTCACGCTCCAAGTAACATCCATGCGCGCCTATCTATGCAAGGCCTTTGGCCCCCTCGACACCCACGGCTGCTTTGAGCTGCCTGCCCCCCTTCCGGCCGACGACGAAGTCATCGTCAACGTGGCCGCCGCCGGGGTCAACTACTACGACACCCTGATCGTCCAGGGCCGGTATCAGATCCGCCCGGCGTTTCCCTTCTCGCCCGGTGGCGAGTTCGCTGGAACAGTTTCGTCCGTCGGTGCGGCGGTGGACGGCTTTCATCCGGGGCAGCGGGTGCTCGCCTTCAATTCGTATGGCGGTTTTGCCGAGAGGGCTCGCGCCCGGGCAAGCCAGGTATTTCCCCTGCCCTATGGCGTCAGCTTCGATCAGGCCGCGGCGGCCCTTGTGGCCTACGCAACGGCCTGGTTTGCGCTCCATGACCGGGGGCGCCTGCAAGCCGGAGAAACCGCGCTGGTGCTGGGGGCGGCCGGCGGTGTCGGCCTCGCGGCAGTGCAGATCGCCCATGCGGCCGGTTGCACCGTGATCGCAGCGGCGAGCACGGCCGAGAAGCTGGAGGTGTGTCGTCAGTCAGGCGCCTCCATCGGCATCAACTACCAGGTTGAGGACCTCAAGGAAGCCGTCAAGTCAGCCACCGGGGGGCGCGGTGCCGACGTGGTGATCGACGTGGTCGGTGGCCCGTACACGGAGGCGGCCGTGCGGGCCACGGCCTGGCGTGGCCGGGTGCTGGTCATCGGTTTTGCCGCTGGCGACATTCCGCGCGTCCCGGCCAACCTTCTCCTGCTTAAAGGATGCGAACTCTCCGGCGTCTTCTGGGATGAGTTCCTGCGCCGCGAACCGGACGCCTGCCGCGCCCAGGTTGGTGCCATTCTGGCCGGGATTGCCGACGGGAGCTTCAACCCTCCGATTCACGGCCGCTACGCCATCGAAGAGGCTGGGCTGGCCCTGAAGGCCCTGGCGGAACGCCGGGCGACCGGCAAACTGCTGATATGTCCGCAAGGCTGATTTTTCGGGCTTCCCCCGGTCAATGGCTGGAAAGGTGTTCGCGACGCAGATCGGGGGGCTTGTAGCTGTCCATAAGCGGATAGAAGAAGCAGTAGCCGGCACGACCGGCGCGTTTGGCCTGGTACATCGCCTTGTCGGCGTGCCGAAGGAGGGTGTCGGGGCTGCCGTCGTCCATGGGAAAGAGGGTGACGCCGACGCTCGCCGATATTCCCCTGCGCCCGCTCGCCATGGGCACCTGGGAAAGGCTCAGGAGAATGCGATCAAGCACCGCCTGGATGTCGGCCACCGTGCCGGGCTCCGCGAAGAGCATCACAAATTCGTCTCCGCCAAGGCGTGCCACGGTGTCTCCGCTGCGTACTTCAAGGCTCAGGCGCGAGGCCACTTCAACCAGCACGTTGTCGCCCGCATGATGACCCAGGCTGTCATTGACGGCTTTGAAGCCGTCAATGTCGAGGTAACAGACAGCCACCTGCCGCCCATGCCGGCGGGAGGCTGCACACATCTGGCGGAGGCGATCCATCAGCAGCATGCGATTGGGCAGGCCGGTGAGGGAGTCGAAGTAGGCGAGCTGCTCAAGGCGACGCTGGCGCGCCTTCAGGGGTTCAATGTCGGAGAACACGCAGAGGTAATGGGATATCTGCCCGATATGGTTCCGGACGGTGCCGACGGTCAGGAAGGCGGTGACCAGAGAGCCATCCTTGCAGCGCTTCACGAGTTCGCCTTGCCACACCCCGCTCTTTCGAAGTGAATGCCGGAGGTGGGCGAAAAAGTGGGGGCCATGGGCGGTCAGCTTCAGGCGGGCGGGCGTCCTGCCCTGCACTTCGGCGGGATGGTAGCCCGTAGCCCGGCAGAAGGCGCCATTGGCTTCCAGGATCACGCCGCGGGGGCTGACGATGAGCATGCCATTGTGGGCGTCGGAGAACACGCGCCCGGCGCGGGGGGTGGTATCTGCCCGGGACCGCACTGCTGGCAGGGACGCACGGCGGCGCATTCAGGCTCGGCCCTCGTGGTTCGGGAAACGTTCGGGATAGAGGATCTCGGCCTCGCTGATCAAGCCTGGTCCGATCACCCGCACAAGCCGCTCGGCCAGTTCTGCCGATGCGCGGCACTGGCCGCTCTCCAACGCAGAGATGTGGGCCTGGCTCACGCCGCTCTGCCGGGCGAGTGCCGACTGGGTCATTCCTTTCGTTTTTCGTGCACTGCGCAGCGGCGTCATTGGTGATCGATTTCTATCCATTATGCGTATGCAAATATAGGCATGGGCGATGGGTGTGTCAATAGGTAAAACTTATTTCCGATTTATAGGTTTTACCTATATTTTTCATCCATGAAGATCGGAAACCGAATCAGGGAGTCCAGGGAACAGAAGACCCTCAGCCAGAGCGAGCTGGCGCGCCGGCTGGGGGTGTCGCAACCCACCGTCTCCGATTGGGAGAACGGCAAGACGGAGCCCTCGGTGGACAATCTCCGTACCCTCGCCGTCGAACTGGACGTATGGTTCGAATGGATCGTCACCGGACGCGGCCCCCGCGACTTCAGGCCGGAAGTCCAGGAGGCGCAGCGCGAATACCGTGTCGAACGCGAGTTGCCTGAGGACGAGCGCCATCTGCAGGCCGTGTACCGCCGGCTGCCGCCAGCCCGCCGCGAGGCCCTCCTCGAGTTTCTGAAGCACTGGTCATGAGGCGGTGTATAACGGAGCTCATGCAGCACTCAGACCCCTTCTCCCGGCCAGCCCGATGATCGCGCGGAAGTTTCTCTACCTGATTGCCCTCGCCCGGGAAAAGCACTTCGGCCGCGCAGCGGAAGCCTGCCACGTGTCGGCGTCGACCTTGTCGGCAGCCATTCGCGACATCGAATCCGAGCTGGGCGTGACTGTCGTGGAGCGCGGCCAACAGTTTTCCGGTCTGACCCGGGAGGGCGAACGGGTGCTTGAATGCGTCCGTCAGATGGCGGCCCGGGCCGAAGGCTTGCGCCAGGAGCTGTCCCAGATGCAGGACGGGCTGGCCGGGCGCTTGCGCCTCGGCGTCATCCCCACCGGTCTCACCGCCGTGGCGACGCTGACCGCGGCTTTTGCCCGCCACCATCCGCTGGTGGACGTGGAAGTATTGTCCATGAGCACCCAGCAGATCCTTGCGGGCTTGCGCAGCTTCGAGCTTGACGGCGGCATCGCCTATCAGGAATCCACCGCTGCAGACCTGGATGCCCTCCCCCTCTGGCGTGAAAACCATGTTCTGCTCACGCCCGCGAGCAGCCCCTTTGAAGGCCGCGATTGCGTCACCTGGCAGGAGGCTGCCCAGATCCCGCTGGGCCTGCTGACGCCTAACATGCACAACCGTCAGACCATTGATGCCGTCTTTGCCAGCCTGGGCCAGAAACCCCATCCCACCTTCGAGACCGACTCCATCATCAGCATCCTCGCCCATGTCAGCGCCGGCCACTGGTCGAGCATCGTCCCGCGAGCCGTGCTCGACCTCATCGGTGTCCCCGCGGGCACGCGGGTATTCGATCTGCGCGAACCGGTTGTTGAATGGGCAACCGGCCTGCTGGTGCTCAACCGGCAGCCCCGCTCGCCCATGGTTGAAGCCCTTTTGAACGAAGCCCGGGCACTCGGCCATGGCATGCAGGACAGCACTCGCATCTGCTGAGCGCCTTGTGATCAGATCGGTCGCGCGGCCCGATGCGCTTGCGCCTCTCGGTACGAGCTCGAAGCGTTCGACATAATGCCCGTACCCGCGCCGCGCCCTGATTTAGTGCTCACAGCAGCAAAATAGGCGAAGACGCACCAGATGCATGGACTGGCGCACCGCGCTGGTGCAAAATTGCGTCCACGGCCCATACCTCCTTATGGGTAGAGTTGGCACGGAGCGCTCCATGAGGGGTCCGTTGCCCAAAATGGAACTCGGTAGCCCTTTGCATTCAGTGAACAACGTCCCGTGGTAAAGGAAGCCCGTCCCCCCATTACCCGGGTTCCCGCGAAACGATCAATGGGTGAGCGGCCCGAGTGGTTGCGCTTCGCACTGCCCCTGCTGGCACTGTCCCTGCTGATCAGCATCATCGGGAGCGTCGCATATGGCTATCTCAGCAGCGAGATCCGCCGCGAAACCCAGCGCACCCTGGCCGTCATCGCAGAACAGAAGCGGCAGCAGATCGAGGGTGCCCTCCACACCACACGCGTCGATGCCAGCCTGTACTTTTCGAGGCATTCCCAGCTCGAGATGCTCTTCGCCCAGTGGTTGGACGGCAGACGCACCGACGGTGCGATCCGGGCGCGCATGCAGGATCTCATGGCGGACCTGGTCAGGATACGGGGCTGGAACGGCATTGCCCTGCTCGATGGCGAAGGCCAGCCGGCCCTTGCGGTCGGAGAAGCGGACCTCCTGACCCAGCGGGAACGGGCCAAGGACATCCTGCGCGATCCCCGCATCGAACTTGTGGACTTGCACCGGGATGCCCGTGGGCAGGTGATCTACGGCCTTTTGGCGCCCATCGGGGGCGCCGGAAGCGCGCCGCGGGGCGTCGCCTACATCACCTGGCGGGCAAGCCAGGCGCTGTTTCCCCTTGTCGAGTCCTGGCCGGTTCCCACCCGCACCGCCGAGACCTATCTCGTCCAGCGTGACGGCGATGGTGTTCGCTTCCTCACCCCCCTGCGCCACCGGCACGATACCGCCCTCACGCTGACACGGCCGCTCGGTACCCCGGGGCTGCCCGCGGCCCGGGCCGTATTGGGGGAGCAGGGCATTCTTGAGGGGGGCCTGGATTATCGCAACGTGCCGGTGCTTGCCTATGCTGCCGCCGTGGGGGGCACGCCCTGGTTCATGATCGCCGAGATTGACGAGACGGAAGCCTACGCAGGCATCCGCACCATGGCCTGGGGCACCGGGCTGGTGATCGGCTTCGGTCTGCTGCTGGCCTACTCGGCCACCTATTTGCTGTGGCGGCGCAACCAGGAACGCCAGGAGCTTGCCGCATTGCAGACGCAGCGTGCGGCGGAAGCCCGTTTTCGTGTCATCTTCGAACAAGCGCCCCTTGGGGTCGCGCTGCTTGACTCCGGCAGCGGCCGGATCACCGAGACCAATTCGCGCTATGCCGAGATCGTCGGCCGCCGGCCGGACGAGCTGATCGATCTGGATCCGGTACAGCTGACCCATCCGGATGACGTGTCCGAGAGTCAGGCGCAACTGGGGCGACTGGGTCTGGGCGAGATCAGCGGCTATCGCCTCAACAAGCGCTACCTGCGCCCGGACGGCTCGGTGGTGTGGGCCAGCGTTACCTGCGCCCCGGTCCGGGTGGACACCGAACAGGCCCCGCGCTACCTGGCCATCGTCGAGGACATCACCGCCCGTCGTCTGATGGAGGAGCGCCTGCGCATCAGCGAAGAGCGTCATCGGCTGCTGGCCGACAACGCCATCGACGTGATCCTGACCATGGACCTGGAGGGGCGCTACGCCTACGTCAGTCCCTCCGTCGAGAAGCTGCGCGGCTACACCACCGACGAAGTCATGAAGCAGTCCTTGGAAGATACCCTTACCCGGGAGTCCTTCGAGGTGGCGCGAGACTACCTCGCCCGGCTGCACGCCAAACTGGCCACCGGCCTCCCCCCGGAGCCCTTCCGCGGCGAGCTTGAGCACCGCTGCAAGGACGGCTCCACGGTATGGACCGATGTCACCGCCAGCCCGCTGATGAGCGCCGACGGGCACTTCGTGGAGATCCTGGGGGTGATCCGCGACATCAGCGAACGCAAGCGTTACGAGCACGAACTGCGGCAGGTCTATGACGCCGCCGAGGCCGCCAACTCGGCCAAGAGCGAGTTTCTCGCCCACATGAGCCATGAGATCCGCACGCCCATGAACGCCGTGCTGGGCCTGGCCCAGGTGCTCGAACGCGAACCCCTCGCCGACAACCAGCGCGACATGGTCGAGCGCATCCGCAGCGCGGGCCAGTCCCTGCTCACTATCCTCAACGATATCCTCGACCTGTCCAAAATCGAGGCCGGCCAGCTACGCATCGAATCACGCCCCTTCGATCTGGCGGCCCTGCTCGCCAACCTCGACAGCCTGATGGGCCAGGTGGCCCGGAGCAAGGGCCTGTCCCTGCGTCTCGAGGCCCCCTCCAACCGCCTGGGCCCGCTGCTCGGCGACGGGTTGCGCCTGGAGCAGGTGCTGTTCAACCTCACCGGCAACGCCATCAAGTTCACCGAGCAAGGTGAGGTGGCCGTCCATGTAAACACCCTGGAAAGCAGCGCCGGCGAACTGCGGCTGCGTTTCGAAGTGCGCGACACCGGCATCGGCATCGCCCCCGATGCCCTGACCCGATTGTTTGCCCCCTTTGCCCAGGCCGATGCGGGCATCAGCCGTCGCTTTGGTGGCACCGGGCTGGGGCTGTCCATCTGCAAACGCCTGGTGGAACTCATGGGGGGCGTGATCGGCGCCGAAAGCCAGCTTGGCCAGGGCAGCAGCTTCTGGTTCGAGCTTCCGTTCGTACGGGGGAGCGAAAGTGAAGCCGCGGCGCTTGCGGTCTTGTCACCCCCGATTCCGTCCGGTCCGCGCCTGATCGGAGCCCACCTGCTGGTGGTGGACGACAGCGCCATGAACCGGGATCTGGTGGAGCGCGCCCTGCACCTGGAAGGCGCCACCGCGACCCTTGCCGCCGACGGCCTCCAGGCTGTTCAACTTCTTCAGACTCGTCCCGAGCGCTTCGACGCCGTGCTGATGGACGTGCAGATGCCGGTGATGGACGGCCTTGCCGCCACCCGCATGATCCGTGGCCAGCTCGGCATGCTCGATCTGCCCATCATCGCCTTCACCGCCGGTGTGCGTGACGACCAGCAAGCGGCCGCCCGGGCTGCCGGTGCCGACGACGTGCTGGCCAAGCCCATGGACCTGGAGCAGATGGCCGTGCTGCTGACGCGATGGATTCAGCCTCGTCCGGCTACCCTTCAGCCCCCGGCCACGGCCGAGCCCGAAGTCGTCGAAGCCTTTCCGGAAATTGCGGGCATCGACAGCGCACGGGCCAGCCAGCGCCTCAGTCGTGACCGGGACATGTTTATTGGCCTCCTCGAACTGTTTGTCCATGACAACACCGACGCCGTTTCCCAGACCCGGGAGGCACTGGCTGCGGGGGATCGGGAGGCCGCCTCCCGGCGCATGCACACCCTGGCCAGCAATGCCGGCTTCCTGTGCGCCCTCGACCTGATGGCATCCGCCCGGGGGCTCGAGCAGGCCATCGACCAGGGCGAGACCGACCTGGACAAGGGCCTCGATGCCCTCGAAAAGGGCATTGCCGACCTGGTGGCCGCCAGCGCGCCCTGGCGCTGAAAAGCCTGCGCTCGGGGAAGTGCCTTCGCCCCTGCCGAATACCTCTTCGATATTTCCCGATTCCCCCACGCTCCGTGCGGGCATACCATCCTCGAGGAACCCATTGCACGCACTTGTTGCTGCCGAAATCGAGGAAGGCCATGCCCCAACTCTCCGCCACGTCTCTGCCCCTGAGCGACGCCGCACGCGAAGCGGTACAGCACGCCCTGGCCACCCACGCATCCCGCCCCGGCGCGCTGCTGCCCATCCTCCACGCCATCCAGGACGCCATCGGCTGGGTGCCGGCGCAGGCCGTGCCCCTCATCGCCACGGCCCTCAACCAGAGCCGGGCCGAGATCCACGGGGTGATCAGCTTCTACCATCACTTCCGCAGCACGCCGCCCGGGCGGACGGTGCTGCAGGTGTGCCGTGCCGAATCCTGCCAGGCCAGGGGCGGCGCGGCCCTCGAAGAACACGCAAAGCGCAGCCTGGGCATCGACTGGCACCAGACCACCGCCGACGGCGCGATCAGTCTGGAGCCGGTGTATTGCCTGGGCAACTGTGCGTGCTCGCCGTCGATCCGTGTCGGCGACGAGATCCTCGGGCGGGTCAGTTGCGAGGGCTTTGATGCGCTGGTTGATGGCTTGAGGGCGTCTGAAATCCCACCTGAGGCGAAACCGGCGGATGGGCCTGCGGCGGGCGTCAGCACCCCGGGCGGCATCCGTATCTACGTTCCGATGGATTCCGGCGCCCTGGCGGTCGGAGCGGAAGAGGTCGCTTCGGCCATTGCCGACGAAGCCGCGGCCAGAGGCGTCCACATCGAGCTGATCCGCAACGGCTCCCGCGGGCTGTACTGGCTGGAGCCGCTGGTGGAGGTGGACACCCCCGCCGGCCGTCTGGCCTACGGTCCGGTGACTGTCGCCGACGTCCCCGCCCTTTTCGATGCCGGCTTTCACACCGGCGGCATGCACCGCCTGGGGCACGGCCTCACCGAGCACATCCCCTTCCTGGCCGGCCAAGAGCGCCTGACCTTCCGTCGCGTGGGCATCACCCGACCGCTGTCCTTGGCCGACTACCAGGCCCATGGTGGCTTCGAGGGCCTGAAGAAGGCTGTAAGCCTGGATGGCGCTGCCATCGTCAAGGAAGTCACCGACTCGGGCCTGCGTGGCCGCGGCGGTGCGGCCTTCCCCACCGGCATCAAGTGGAACACCGTGCTCCATGCTGCCGGCTCCACCAAGTACGTGGTGTGCAACGCCGACGAGGGCGACTCCGGCACCTTCTCCGACCGCATGCTGATGGAGGGCGACCCCTTCTGCCTGATCGAGGGCATGGCCATCGCCGGCCTGGCGGTGGGGGCGACCCAGGGCTACATCTACCTGCGCTCCGAATATCCCCACGCCTTCCACACCCTGCAGCAAGCCATCAACCTGGCCCGGTCTGCCGGCTGGCTGGGCTCCGACGTGGCCGGCTCCGGGCGGGCCTTCGAGCTGGAAGTGCGCCTGGGCGCCGGCGCCTATGTGTGCGGTGAAGAGACGGCCATGCTCGAAAGCCTGGAGGGCAAGCGCGGCGTCGTGCGCTTCAAGCCGCCCCTGCCGGCCATCCAGGGCCTGTTCGGCAAGCCCACGGTGATCAACAACGTGATGAGCCTGGCGGCCGTACCACTGATCCTGGCCCGCGGCGCGGCCTTCTACCGGGACTACGGCATGGGCCGTTCTCATGGCACCCTGCCCTTCCAGCTGGCCGGCAATCTGCGCCACCCGGGGCTGGTGGAGAAGGCCTTCGGCATAACCCTGCGCGAGCTGCTGCTGGATTACGGCGGCGGCTCGGCCACCGGGCGGCCGATCCGCGCCGTGCAGGTGGGTGGTCCCCTGGGGGCCTTCGTGCCGGAATCGCAGTTCGACGTACCCTTCGACTACGAAACCTACGCTGCCATGGGGGCCATGATCGGCCACGGCGGGCTGGTGGCCTTTGACGACAGCGCCGACATGGCCCAGTTGGCCCGTTACGCCATGGAGTTCTGCGCCACTGAATCCTGCGGCAAGTGCACGCCCTGCCGCATTGGCTCCACCCGCGGTGTCGAGGTCATCGACCGGATCATCGCCGGCGACAACCGGGACGCCAACCTCGACCTGCTCGACAGCCTCTGCGACACCATGCTCCACGGCTCCCTGTGCGCCTTGGGCGGCATGGCCCAGTATCCGGTGAAATCTGCCCTGACCCACTTTCCGCAGGATTTCGGCATCGCGCCGGTCACTGCCGAGTAAGGAAGCCCCATGTCCCTGCCCCGCGAACCCGACTACGGCACCCCGTCCTGCGATTCCGCGCAGTCCGTCAGCCTGCTCATCGACGGCCAGCCCGTGTGCGTGCCCGCCGGCACCAGCGTGATGCGCGCCGCCGGCCAGAGCGGCTGCGCCATCCCCAAGCTGTGCGCCACCGACAGCCTGGAACCCTTCGGCTCCTGCCGCCTGTGTCTGGTGGAGATCGATGGCCGCAAGGGCTACCCGGCCTCGTGCACCACCCCGGTGGAGGCCGGCATGGTGGTACGCACCCAGACGCCAAAGCTGGCCGAGCTGCGCCGCAACGTGATGGAGCTGTACATCTCCGACCACCCGCTGGACTGCCTCACCTGCCCCACCAATGGCAACTGCGAGCTGCAGGACATGGCCGGCGTGGTCGGCCTGCGCGAGGTGCGCTACGGCTTCAAGGGCGAGAACCACTTCGAATGCAGCCAGAAGGACGAGTCCAACCCCTACTTCAGTTACGACCCGGCCAAGTGCATCGTCTGCAACCGCTGTGTGCGGGCCTGCGAGGAGACCCAGGGCACCTTTGCGCTTACCATCTCCGGCCGGGGCTTCGATTCCCGCGTGTCACCGGGGCAGAGTGAATCCTTCATGGACTCGGAATGCGTGTCCTGCGGCGCATGCGTCAATGCCTGCCCCACTGCCACCCTCACCGAAAAATCGGTGATCCAGCTCGGCCAGGCCGAGCGCAGCGTCACCACCACCTGCGCCTACTGCGGCGTGGGCTGCTCCTTCAAGGCCGAGGTCAAGGGCAACCAGGTGGTGCGTATGGTGCCGGCCAAAGATGGCGGCGCCAACGCCGGCCACGCCTGCGTGAAGGGCCGCTTTGCCTGGGGCTACGCCACCCACGCCGACCGCATCACCACCCCGATGATCCGCCCCAGCGTAGACGCGCCGTGGCAGCAGGTCAGCTGGGACGAGGCCCTGGCCTACGCCGCCGGCGAGTTCAAGCGCATCCAGGCAAAATACGGGCGCAGCGCGGTGGGCGGCATCACCTCCAGCCGCTGCACCAATGAGGAGACCTACCTCGTCCAGAAGCTGGTGCGCGCCGCCTTCGGCAACAACAACGTGGACACCTGCGCCCGGGTCTGCCACTCCCCCACCGGTTACGGGCTCAAGCAGACCCTGGGGGAGTCCGCCGGGACTCAGGACTTTGCCTCGGTGCTCCAGGCCGACGTGGTCGTGGTGATGGGGGCCAACCCCACCGACGGCCACCCGGTGTTCGGCTCCCTGCTCAAAAAGCGCATCCGCCAGGGGGCGAAGCTGATCGTCATCGACCCCCGCGCCATTGATCTGGTGCGCTCGCCCCACGTGGCTGCGGCCCATCACCTCAAGCTGCTTCCCGGCACCAACGTGGCCATGGTCAATGCCCTGGCCCACACCATCGTCACCGAAGGCCTGGTGGCCGAGGCGTACGTGGCCGAGCGCTGTGAAGGCCCGGCCTTCGAAGCGTGGCGCGAGTTCGTGTCCCGCCCGGAAAATTCACCGGAAGCCACCGCGGCCGTCACCGGCGTGCCGGCCGCTGAGATCCGCGCCGCCGCCCGCCTCTACGCCAGCGCCGGCAACGGCGCCATCTACTACGGCCTGGGCGTCACCGAGCACAGCCAGGGCTCCACCACCGTGATGGGCATCGCCAACCTGGCCATGGTCACCGGCAACGTGGGCCGGCCGGGCGTGGGGGTGAACCCCCTGCGCGGCCAGAACAACGTACAGGGTAGCTGCGACATGGGCTCATTTCCCCATGAGCTGCCCGGCTACCGCCACGTGTCCGACGCCACCACCCGGGCGCTGTTCGAGTCCGCCTGGAATGTGAGCATCGACCCGGAGCCCGGCCTGCGCATCCCCAACATGTTCGAGGCGGCGCTGGACGGCAGCTTCAAGGGCATCTACATCCAGGGCGAGGACATCGTCCAGTCCGACCCCAACACCCAGCACGTGGAAGCCGCCATGGCGCAGATGGAATGCGTGGTGGTGCAGGACCTCTTCCTCAACGAAACCGCCAAGTGGGCCCACGTATTCCTGCCGGGTTCCAGTTTCCTGGAGAAGGACGGCACCTTCACCAACGCCGAGCGGCGCATCTCCAGGGTGCGCAAGGTGATGCCGCCCCTGGCCGGCAAGGCCGACTGGGAGGCGACCCTGGCCTTGGCCGACGCCCTCGGCTACCCGATGAACTACAGCCACCCGTCCGAGATCATGGACGAGATCGCCCGCCTCACGCCGAGCTTCCACGGGGTGAACTACGAATTGCTCGAAAAGAAGGGCAGCATCCAGTGGCCGTGCAACGAGGCCGCACCCGAAGGCACACCCACCATGCATGTGGGCGGTTTCATCCGCGGCAAGGGGCGCTTCATGCTCACACCCTATGTGCCGACCACCGAAAAGGTGACCCGCCGCTTCCCGCTGATCCTGACCACCGGGCGCATCCTCAGCCAGTACAACGTGGGTGCCCAGACCCGGCGTACCGCCAACGTGGCCTGGCATGACGAGGACAGGCTGGAGATCCATCCGGTGGACGCGGAAGACCGGGGCATCAAGGAGGGTGACTGGGTCGGCATCGCCAGCCGCGCTGGCGAGACGGTGCTGCGCGCCACGGTCACCGAACGTGTCCAGCCGGGCGTGGTATATACCACCTTCCATTTCCCCGAGTCCGGCGCCAACGTGATCACCACCGACAACTCCGACTGGGCCACCAACTGCCCCGAGTACAAGGTGACGGCGGTGCAGGTCAGCCTGTGTGCCCAGCCCTCGGAGTGGCAGCAGCGCTTTGCCCGTCGCCGCGAGCAGCAGCACGGCTTGTTGAAACCGGCAACCACCGACGCAGGCTGACTTTGCCATGAATACCGACTACGTCATCCGCATGGCCAACCAGATCGCCGACGCCCTGGGCATCAATCCGGACCGGGACCAGGCTATCCATGATCTGGCCGATCATCTCAACCGCTTCTGGGAACCACGCATGCGCGCAAGCCTGCTGGCCGTGGCCGGCAGCGTCGACGCTGCGGCCCGGCTGTCACCCCTTGTCCGGGAAGCCATCGCCCGCCTGCGTCCGCCGCCCTGAGAACGGCAATAGGGATGGGGTGGGCGTGCACTGAACATCTGCGGGCTATACTTGCGGGCCGCCCATCCTGGTGCGCCCTGCGAACTGGGTGCTTCCCCCACTGATGCCTTTGCCGGACGACTCCCCCAACATCGCCAACACGGCGCCACATACGGGTTTGTCGCCCTTGAAGCGCATCCTGCTGACCTCTGCGGGTGTGCTTGCACTGCTGCTGGGCCTTCTCGGCATCGTGCTGCCCGGGCTTCCCACGACGCCCTTCGTGCTCCTGTCCGCTGCCTGCCTTGCCCGATCCTCCCCCCGCTTGCACCAAAAGCTCATCACTCATCGCCACCTTGGTCCACTGGTACGTGACTGGGAGGAAAATCGCTCCCTCACCCGGCGGACAAAGTGGCTATCCACCACAATCATGAGCACGATGGTCGTCCTGTCTGCATGGCAGTTTTCCGGGCGCCCCTTCCTGCAAGTGCTGGTGCTGACACTCGGGGTGGTGGGCTGCATCGTGGTGTGGCGGATACCCACCCGCCGCTGATCAGGGGCGGGACGCTCGCGGGATCTCGAAGAATTCGGACAGGTGACAGAAGTCCAGCGCCTCGTGCACGCACGTGCTGGGTGCCAGCAGGCGCAAGCGACGAGCCGAATCCCTGGCCTGCTGACGCAGGCATACGAGCGACTGAATGGCAGAGGCGTCGATAACGCTGACGCCGGACAGGTCCACGTCCATGTCCCCGGCGGCATCCGTCGCGGCCTGCAGGCGCTGTCGCCAGTCAGGCGCAGTCGAGAGGGTCATCGGGCCGGCAATCTGCAGACGGCGACGCCCCTCAAGGCGCACTTCGAATTCATTCACTCCTACTCTCCTTAGGGTGCAACAGTCAGGCAGTGGACGTTCTCTGGCGGAACACCTCAACGCGTGGGCAAGTCTTCGTCGGACTCCCTTCATCCCGCCGTCGGCACAGACTCCCCGGGGGATACCACCCTTCAGTCGAACCCTCCCCCACGACCGATGCCTGCCCATCGGGGCTGCTGGAGGGTGAAGTGGATCTATTGGTACAAGGGCATCGCCGATCAAATGCAAGCGATGTTTTTGGTGTTTTTATTGTTAATCAATGGGGAGCCGTGGGCCGAGGATTCCTTCACGACCCCACTCCGGATCTCGTCAGCAAAGCTGAACAACTGCACAAGGAAGGCAAAAAATCAAGCAAGGCCAAGGTTTGGCGCCGGTTATCCGGCGTTGGACGTGCGGCGTAGGGATGGCATGGGCCGGTTTATGAGGTGAGCTTCCCAAGTGGTGGGATATTGTCGGTTTTGCGATTTTTAACTCGCAATCAAAATCCGCCTCTCGTGGGGAGGCCCGCTGGCCCGGACTGAGAGGGCGGGGATTGGGAGCCGCGTCTAGGGCTTCGGGGATGCCAGAAGCCTGCGGGCGAAGGTACTCAGCTCGTCGTCGGCCCGCGCCCAGGCCTCGCCATCGAACGTGGTGATGCGGTCGCCGTTACGGCGCAGGATGCGCCTGCCATCGGCGCTGAAGCGTGCATCACGCACCCGGTCGGCCTCGCCTTCCAGGGTGCTCAGGGCCTGCCGTTGCCAGCTCCATACCCGGGCTGCGCCATCCGCACCCGTGGACACGATGCGCTCCCCGTCCGGATGGATATCCAGGCTGATCACCGGACCCGCATGGGCGGCGATTCCGTTGCGATCCGGCTTGGGCGAATCCAGTTCGTAGAGACGCACGCGTCCATCGGAGCCCCCGCTTGCCAGCCGAAGGCCGCGCCGGTCGAAGGCCAGTGCATAGAGGGGGCTCTCCAGGTCATCCGCCTCATAGATGGGCTCGCCGCCCGCCACCTGCAATACCCGCAGATGCCCACTGGTCATGCCCAGGGCAATCAAGGCCGCGTCGCTGCTGAATACGGCTGTGCGAACGACCTCGCCCTTCTTCGACAGGTTTCGACGCGTGCCGCTGCCACCCACTTCAAGCAGTTCGCCAGTGGCGATACTGAAGCTGAACTTGCCATTGGGGCTGAGGATCAGCCCGCTGCCGATGGGGGGCAGGAAATCGGCCGGTTGGAGGCGCCAGAGTTTCACCGTGCCGTCGGCACCGGCGCTCACCACCCGGGTGCTGTCCGGTGCGAACAGCGCCGCCCTCACCTCCTGACCATGACCCCGGAACTCGCGTGCCCGGAAGGCGAAAGGCTCGTCCCAAACCCGCACCGTGTCATCCCTGCCAAACGACAGGATACGCCGCCCGTCGGGACTGAAGTAGGCTGCCAGAGCGCCCCCGGCATGCATTCCCGGCAGCGCCTGTGGGGGTGAGCCCGGAAGCTGCACGTCGGGTTGGACGTCCCAGACATATACCCCGCCATCGGAACTGGTGACCGCCACACGCCGGCCATCCGGTGCGTAGCGGACCGATGTGGCGGACACCGGCGGCTGATCGGGGTGAACCGGGAGCTCAAGGGGGTGCCCGATGAGCCGGCCGCGGGCGGTCCAGCGGTAGACGGTCCCGTCCGACACGGCCACCGCGACTTCGGAACCGTCCGGGGAGAAGCTCGCCCCGAAGACTTCGTCGGGATGGGTCAGGGTCGCACTCAGGCGACCCTCCGCCGCCGACCAGATGCGCGCCGTATTGTCATTGTTGCCATAGGACAGCACCCACTCTCCGCTCTCATCGAAAGCGGCAGAACCCACGTTGCCGAAGTGCCCCGACAGGCGGGTCAGCTTGCAGCCAGCACCTGTCTCAGTGAGCAGCAGGTCAGGAGAAGTCCCGTCCTCCGATTCGCGAATTGCCACCACGCGCCTGCCGTCACGGCTGATGTCCGCATCCAGCCACGGCGGGCCGCCGGCGTGGCCGCATTCGGTGACCACTTTGCCGCTGCGGTCCCAGACCCGCAGCAGACCATCCCGGCCCGCCGAGACAACCCGCGAGCCATCTTCGGAAATGGCTACTGCAACCACCGGGCCGGTATGCACCGTGCGAGCCTGGACGGCCAGACTCTGGCTGTGGAGCAGGCGCGCTTCACCATCGTCGCCGGCACTGACGATCCAGGCCCCGTCACGGCTGAAGGCCACCCCGTTGGCCGCACCCTTGTGGGGCGCGAGCGCCGGATTGTGCAGAAAGCCGGAAATCGCCAGACGGAGGGTGTTGCGCACGTTACGGTCATCGGAATCGGCGGCAAGCTGGAGCGCTTCCTCAAGCGCCCGGCGGGTGTCCACTTCAATCCGATCCGTCACCTCGGCGGCAATCCGGCGGGCATTGGCTTCCTGGCTGTCCTGCCGCAGCGTATGGACATTGAAACCTACCGCCAGCAGCAGGGCCAGGCCTGCCAGACCACCAAAGCACTGGTTGCGCCGCCGGAAACGCTGCTCGGCCCAGGGTCGCACGATCTCGATGAAGGCGTCGTGCTGCAGCTCATAGCTGACCCCTCCGGCGGCATCCCGGGTACGCACGATGCGGTGCTCCCGCAGCACATCAAGAACCCGCTCGGTACGTTGTTCGGAGGTGCCCGCCTGGGCCGCAAGGGCTTCGAGGGGGTAGGCGATCTTGACTCCGCTGCGGGGCGCCAGCGCTTTGAGCACTTGAGCGGCGTCAAGGGACTGGAACAGGCCGAAATGGCGGGTTACCTCATGCAGATAGGCGGCGATGATGCCCCGCCGCTCGCCCAGGGCGAGGTAATCCGCCATGCGCAGGCCCGGCTTTCCGGAAGCCAATGACTTGTTCCACAAGCATCGGCAGATGAGCTGGAGAAAGGGCAGTTCGATGCCACCCCGGTACAGTCGGGTGACGGACTTCTCGGGGTCACCGGGCGCCAGATCGTCCAGCAGGCGGTCCACCAATGCTTCTTCACATTCCCCGCCGAAACGCTTGGCGGGGGCGGCGATGGCTTCGCTGGCACGCTCCCGATCCAGATGCTCCAAGTGGTAGGTGGACGCAAACAGGGCCAGCACGTGCCCGCGCAGGCAGGCATCGACGCTGGCCAGGAATTCCTCCCGGAAGGACAGCACCACGCGCAGATCGAGGGTGCTGCGCAGCAAGGCCCCCAGGGCTGCTGGCAGATTGCCGAGATCGCCGGCATAGCGCTGCAGGTACTCCTCGAACTGATCGAGCACCAGCACCAGCGTGCTGTCATCCCGCGTCAGGGCCAGGCGCGCCGCCTCCGCCAGCTGGCCTTGCCCCGAAGCCACCGGGCCACCGGCCATGGACTGGGCCACCGCATCGCAGGGATCGGCCGTGTTCCACTTGTCGAAGTAGACCACCTGGGCCTCCTCGGCCCGTAACTCGGGGATGACCAACGCACGCAGCAGGGATGTCTTGCCTACCCCGGACGGTGCGTACAGCAAGGTCAGCGGGTGGGAGAAAAGCTTGTTGATCAGGAGCTGGGCATCCCGCTCCCGGCCGAAGAAGCGGTCGCGCTCGGCCTCGGTGTAGGGTTTGAGCCCGATATAGGGCTCATGGATATCGGCGGGCAGCAGGGAGTGGGGAGCGTCGGACATGGGCGTGCCCTACTTGAACTGGCCTAGGGTCTGGACAAAGGCTTCGCAGTCGGATTGCAGACGATCCTCGGCGGCTACCAACTGGGCCCAGAAACGCTCTTCAATGGGCGACACCGCCGTCCGCACGGCGTAGCGTCGCCGCGGCCGCACCTGCCCTTCATTGCTGAAGATGTGGCCCACCAGACGGTAATGCCACACATCCAGGTTGTAACCCAGAAACAGCAGGGCACTTTTTTGCAGGCGTCGCGAAAAGGCACTGGGCGGCTTGGTGTGCTCGTTCTCGAGGCGACCGAGGAAGGTCATGTGGTCACTCTCGGTGATGACCACGGTGTCGATGCCGGAATGGCGGTCGGCCAGTTCGTTGGCGAAAGGGGAGCCGACAATCTTGTAAATGATGCGGTCGCCGTGCTCGCCCAGATCCGAAAGCAGCCAGTTGTCGGCCAGCTTCACGTCCACCGACGGTGTCGCTCCCCCGCGCCGGATCACCAGCAGGCGGCCGTCAAGTTCGTCGTCCTCGGCCGTCAGGATGTGGGTGACCACCGTGAAGGGCAGGCCCGCCTGTTCCAGCAGACTCTCGAAAACCCAGTCGTAGCTCGCCGAGACGACGATCCACGGGGTCTGCATGGCTGCGAGGAAACGATGGGTCTGGGTCTGTGCATCGGCAACGGTCCGGCTTTGCTCGCGCAGTACATGGGTGAGCCGCTTCAGGAAGGCGCCCCGCTCGCCGCCGAAGACGAGCAGTAGATACTCGGCGGCCGTGGCAAGGGTGTAGCGCTCGTCCAGGCGCATGCCTGCCTCCAGGCCGGCGGTCTCGATGAGCGCACTGACCAGACGGAAAGCACTGAGCGGTCCGCTCCCGAAGACGCCGTCGCCCACAAGAGGCACCAGGCGCCCTTCGTCGAGGGCGCCGCGGATGGCCAGGAAGAACTCGCGGTTTCCGCGCAGCGCCGTCGCGGTGGGGGCCGCCGTGGTGCGCCGGGCGACCTCGCCGCGGCTGGAATTGGTATTGAAGCCCTTGCTGAGGGGCTTGTTCTCGGGCGCTTCGGCTTCGATGCGGGCCTGCACGTAGCGGCAGATCTCGTCTGCGGTGAGGATGCTGTCCCCATCATCCGCCTCGAAGGTTTCGACCCCATGCACGAACCAGCGCACCAGACGGGACAGGGGCGCCCCCTTGTCGGCGACATCCCGGTCGAGCACCGTACAGCCGGACAACACATACTTGCCCTGCCCCTGCCCCAGGTTGGCGACGAGGATGGAGGGAATGTCCACCTGTCCGATGGCGTCCGGTGTGAGGCTGTAGATGCAGTCCAGCAGGATGACGAGCTGGGAGGCGCTGCTCTCATTCAGTGCCCGTTTGGCGGTCCACTCCATGGAAATGGCCGTGGCATCCAGGTAGTCGAGCTCGGCATCATTGGGGCAAAGGTAGAGATCACCCCGGGCCGACAGTTTGGCGTGACCACAGAAATAGAGCAGAACCGTGTCATTCGGAAGGGCATCCTTGAAGACCTTCTGCAGGCTCTTCATCAGGGCTGTCTTTTCGGGATTGACCAGGGTTTCGACCTGGAAATGGGTGTCGTCCCGCTCGGCCAGCAGCCGGCCCAGGGACTCGACATTGGCCGAGGCACTGGCGGGCGCATGGAAGCCGGCGCCATGGGCATAGGCGTCCACGCCCACGAGCAAGGCCGAACGACTGCCCCTCACGCGCTTTTCCAGAGGAGTGATGAGTACCTCGGCCAGCAGCGGATCATCCCCCTCCCCGTTCCAGGCCCGCAGATCGATCCATTGGGATTCGGTGAAACCGAGGGGTACGTCGTCGCCATCCAGGCAGACCTGTAGCAGCGTCCTGCGCTGGGCGGCGCGGCTCGCTTCGGAGCGCACGAAATCCTTGTCGCGGGAGGTTTCCGTCCAAAGCACGAGTACGCAGCGGGCCGCGTCGATCTGCTCCTCGAGCTCCTTGCGCCAGGTGCAGGCGGCATCCAGATCCTTGTCCCACCATACCGAGAAGCGGGCCGTCAAGGCCATGGCAATCACTTCGGCGCGGGCCCGGTCGGCGTGTCCGTAACTCAGGAAGATGTCAGCCATGGCGATGCCTACTGGGCGACCCCCGGGACGGCACCCCAGGGGGTGTAGCAGGCGCAGGCCGATCCGACCGGCATCGCCACGGCCATAGGGCAGGGTCCGGCAGTGGTCATGCACAGGGTGGCGAACCGCGGGCGCGGCATTTGCTGCTGCTGCGGAGGCATCGACGGCGCGCGCTGCTGGGTAGCGCCGCCGCACAGGCGATCAATCTCCATCTGCGGCACGCCCTCGTTACGCAACTGGATGCGCTCGCGGGTCGTGCAGAAGGCCAGCGCGTCCGCCGCCGGCAAACAAGCGGCCGCCAATAGCCCAAGCAGCAGCAACACCAAGCGATGCGTCATGGAACTCTTTCACCCCGCGACCGGAAGCCTCATTTCCTTTATACGGCGCGATCCTCCGAATGTCCATGCTCGATGGAACGAATCCCCATGCCGGCCGACTCGCCGGTACACCTCACCCCTTGCGGCTGATCCGCCCGAGGATGGCGGACGGAATGTCCTGGAGGGGCAGGATGCGGTCGACCGCGCCAAGCTTCACGGCCTCTTTGGGCATGCCATAGACCACACAGGTGGCCTCGTCCTGGGCAACCGTCCAGGCGCCGGCTTCGTGCATTTCCTTCAGGCCGCGGGCGCCGTCATCCCCCATCCCGGTCATGATGATGCCCACCGCGTTCCTGCCCGCAAAGCGGGCAACAGAGCGGAACAGGACGTCCACCGAAGGCCGGTGGCGGCTCACCGGCGGACCATCGACCACATCCACCACGTACTGGGCGCCACTGCGCTTGAGAAGCATGTGGCGACCTCCCGGTGCGATCAGCACCCGACCGGGTACCACCCGGTCGCCGTGGCGCGCTTCGCGCACCTCCACCTCGCACAGGGCGTCGAGACGCTGGGCAAAGGCGCCGGTGAATTTCTCGGGCATGTGCTGGACGACAACGATACCCGGGCATACCCGCGGCAAGGCACGCAGCACGCCCTCAAGCGCCTGAGTGCCGCCGGTGGATGTGCCGATTGCCACCACCGTCTCGGTGGTCTGGGCCATGGCTGTGCCCGGCGGCAGGATTGCATCGGCCGACAGCTTCGGCCCCGGTGGCATCGGGGAGGTCTGGCTCGCTGACAACAGGCGGCGCACGTTGGCCCGGGCTGCAACCTTGACTGCGCTGACGAGATCATCCGAGCTGTCCATCAGGAATTGCTTGAGACCCATCTTGGGCTTGGTAACGACGCAGACCGCACCTGCAGAAAGGGCCTGCAGCGCTGTCTCCGACCCCTTTTCAGTCAGGGTCGAGCAGATCACCACTGGCGTGGGGCGTTCGGCCATGATCTTGCGCAGGAAGGTGATTCCGTCCATGCGCGGCATTTCCACATCGAGGACGATGACGTCCGGCCAGCAGGTCTTCATCCGCTCCAGGGCAAATACCGGATCAACCGCGGTGCCGATAACCTCGATGGCGTGATCCTCTCCGAGTGCGGCCGACAAGACCTGGCGGACCACCGCAGAGTCGTCGACGATCATGACCTTGATGGGGGGCATGGTATTCCTGTCCTTCTTGGATTGTTGAGATGTTTTCAGGCGGGTCTGCCTGCGGCGTGTTTCATGGTGATGCGTCCGCTCCAGATGTCGAAAAGCAGATGGCGATGGCCGTGCCCCTCGACATGGGCACCCACGCACCGCAGACAATGGGCGCGCACCAGCTCATGGGCAAGCACCACGTTCTTCTGCCCGATCAAGGGAATGCCGCGCCCGCCCGCCAGGTCGGGAAACATGTTGCCGCCGCCAAAAAGGCGCACCCGGTAGTCTTCGGGTCGCGTCCGGGCGGCCCGGATTTCCCTGATCATCAGGTCAAAGGCCTCATCCCCGTAGCGCCCGTCCAGCCCGCGGGAGTGGCTGCGGCCGCGGCTGGGCAGCACGAAGTGGCACATGCCGCCGATCAGCCTGTCGGGGTGCCAGAACACCGCAGACACACAGGAACCAAGCACGGTGCGGATACGCGTGTGCCGGTCGCCGAAATACCACTCGCCCGGCTGCAGGAAGATCTCGACGACCCCGTCGGGCATGCGCATGGGTTCAGGCCGCCGGCTTGCGGTAGATCGACGGTCGGACGGTCTTCAGCGCATCGGAGACGCCGTTGAGGTTCTCCGAATGGCTGAGCATGAAATAGCCCCCCGGCCGCAGCAGCGGCAGGATGCGCCGGATCACCTGGCGTTTGGTCTCCAGGTCGAAGTAGATCATCACGTTACGCAGGAAGATCACGTCGAACTGGCCGATGTCCGGCAGGGTGGCGTTCAGGTTGATCTGGCGGAAATTGATCCTTCCGCGCAGCTCGGGCTTCATCATGAAGGTGCCGTCCTGGCTGCCGATGCCCTTCAGGCAGTACTTCGCCAGCAGCGGCCGGGGAATGCCCGCCGCGTCGTCCATCGGGTAACGCCCCTCCCGCGCGTGGGTCAGCACGCGGGTGGACAGATCCGAGGCGACGATCTCCCACGGGCGCCCTCCCAGCACCTCGGCCATCACCATGGCAATGGTGTAAGGCTCCTCGCCGCTGGAGCAGGCGCCGCTCCACACCCGCACCGTGCTCTGCCCCTTCAGTTCGGGCAGGGCGTGGCTGCGCAGGAAGTCAAAATGCTTGGGCTCGCGGAAGAAGTAGGTCTCGTTGGTGGTCAGCAGGTCCACTGCAATCTGGCGTTCCCCGGCGTCGGCCTGCACCCGCTGGAGGTAGCTGCCGTAGCCGTCCAGATCCAGCTGGCGCAGCCGGCGGGCCAGCCGCCCGGCCACCAGCTGCTTTTTGGCGTCGGACAAGCTGATCCCGGCCAGGGAGTACATCAGCGCACGGAACTGGCCGAACTCCCGATCCGTGAGCTGGCCCTGCAGCCCCGTAACGTTGCGCCGGACGGCGGTTGTGGTCATGGTCTCAGCCCGGCACGCTGCTGCCGAGACGCGGCAAGGCGCCGGCGTCCACCGGCGTCCCCTGCCGGGACAACTCGTCGAGCACCGACAATTCATCCGTGGACAGCACCGCTTCTACGTTGAGCAGGATCACGAAACCGCCCCCCACCTTGCCCATGCCGCGGATGAAATCCGCCCGGATACGCGCACCGAAGGCCGGCGGCGCTTCGACCTCGCCGGGTGGGATCTCCAGCACCTCGCTTACTGTATCCACCAGAATGCCCAGCACCTGGCACTCGTCGCTGCCGCCCATCTCGATGATGACGATGCAGGTGCGCCGGGTGACCTCGGTGGGCTGCCCGCCGAAGCGCGCCTTCAGGTCGATCACCGGCACCACCGCGCCGCGCAGGTTGATGACCCCGCGGATGCTCGGCGGCATCATCGGCACGGTGGTCACCTGACCGTACTCGATGATCTCCTTCACGCTGAGGGTCTCGACGGCGTACATCTCGCCGCCCAGAGTGAAGGTCAGGTACTGGCAGGGCTCGGCGGCGACCGCCGGCGCGTCTTTCCTGGCAAGCGTAGCCATCTCTCAGCCCTCGAACTGGACATATTCGGTTTGAAAGATCGGCGCCCGGCCCGACTGGCGCCGGCTCTCCGCGCGGCTGGCGACCTCGGCGCGGGCGGGCCGTGCCCGATGGCCGCTCGCAAGCTTGAAGTAGGCCATCGCCTTGCTCAGTTGCTCTGCCTGGGCGCTCATCTCTTCGGCGGTGGCGGCGAGCTCTTCGGAGGCCGAGGCGTTTTGCTGGGTGGTCTGGGAGAGCTGGGCCATCGCGGCGTTGATCTGGCCGACGCCGGAACTCTGCTCGTCCGACGCGGAGGCAATCTCCTGGACCAGATCGGAGGTCTTGGTGATGCTCGGGATGATGCCCTCGAACAGCGTCCCGGCCCGTTCGGCCAGGGCCACGCTGCTCCTGGCGGTCTCGGAGATCTCCTGGGCTGCCACCTGGCTGCGCTCGGCGAGCTTGCGCACCTCGGCCGCCACCACCGCAAAGCCCTTGCCGTGCTCGCCAGCCCGCGCCGCTTCGATGGCCGCGTTGAGGGCCAGCAGGTTGGTCTGGTAGGCGATGTCATCGACGATGCCGATCTTGTCGGCAATGCTCTTCATCGCCTCCACGGTCGAGCGCACGGCCTCGCCCCCTTCGATGGCCTCCTTGGCTGCTTTGGCCGCCATGCTGTCGGTGAGGGTGGCGTTCTCGCTGTTCTGGGTGACGGAGGCCGACATCTGCTCCATCGATGCCGAGGTCTCCTCGACGCTCGCCGCCTGCTCGCTGGACGACTGGGACAGGCTCTGGGCGGTGGCGCTCACCTCTTCCGACGCGCTGGAGAGCGAATCCGCCGAGCTGCGCACTTCGGTGATGATCGACGTGAGTCGTTCGTTCATGGTCTTCAGGTTGTAGAGCAGGCTGCTCGTGTCGCCGGCCTTGGTGTCGACGGTCAGCGTCATGTCACCCTCGGCGATCTTCGACACCACGTCGGCCGCGTAAGCCGGCTCGCCGCCCAGCTGCTGCATCAGGCTGCGGGTGATGAAGATCCCGATGAGCGACACCGCGACCAGCGTGGCCGCACCAATCCCCATCGCCACCCAGCGGGCGCTGGCGATGCTGTTGGCGGCGTCTTCGGCGGTCTTCCTGCCCAGCTCCGAGTTGTACTGGCGGTGCTCCTCGAAGGCGTCCCACACACGGGCCATCGTGGCCTGATTGGTCATGAGCAGATCCCGCGCCTCTTCCATCTTGTTCACCCGGGAAAGCACGTAGACCCGATCGCGAAGCTGGTCAAACTCGGCCAGCGCGGCGCGGTCGGCGGCGAGCAGGCTCTTGTCCTTGTCGTCGCTGAGCAGACCTTCGTATTTCTTCAGGGCCTCGTCGACCTTGCGGTGGTTGGCGGCGATCTTCTCTTCAAGCCCGGCCATCACGGCCGTATCAGACGCGGCGATGTGCTGCCAGAGCTGGGTGCGGGCGGCAGCCAGGGGGGCGAAGGCCTCATCCAGCGTGAGGACGCTGGGCACCACGTTTACGTTGGCGTAGTTGGTGGTTTCATAGACCCGGCTCATCTGGGTCAGGCCCACAATGGCCAGGAGGAGGATCCCGAACGCGGCGGACAGGATCAGGGACAGCATTTTCTTGCTGACGGTCATGATGATTCTCCAAGTATTGGCCGACGGATCAAACCGGCGACAGAGTGGAAGGGAGATGACGGGAAACGGGTTGGCGCTCGGTTACCTGCCGAACCAGCCCGGGAACATCAAGGATCAGGGCAACTTCTCCGCTGCCCAGAATGGTGGAACCGCCGATGCAGCGGATATGACTGAAAACCTTGCCGAGGGGCTTGATGACGGTCTGGAACTCGCCGAAGAGCTGATCCACCACCAGCCCGGCACGCTCCCCGGCGTACTGCACCACCACCACGTTCTCGCGGCGGGGCGCCTCGCCCGGGATGTCGAAGAGGTCGCGCAGGCGCACGAAGGGCAGCACCTCGCCGCGCAGGTTGAGGTAGCTCGCGCCCTGCTCGGGCTTGTCCTCGTCGGGCAGTTCGATGCACTCCAGCACCTGCTCCAGCGGCACCACGTAGGACGCGTTGCCGGCCCCGATGAGAAAACCGTCGATGATGGCCAGCGTCAGCGGCAGACGCAGACGCACGGTGGTGCCCTGCCCTTCCACGCTGTCCAGATCAACGGTACCGCGCAGCGCCAGGATGTTGCGCTTGACCACATCCATCCCCACGCCGCGCCCGGACAGGTTGCTGACCTGCGTCGCGGTGGAGAAACCGGGCTCGAAGATAAGGCCGAAGATCTCCTTGTCCGAAAGCACCTGGCCTTCGCTCACCAGCCCACGCTCGACCGCCTTCTGCAGGATGCGCTCCTTGCGCAGCCCGCCGCCGTCGTCGCTCACCTCGATGACGATGCTGCCCGACTCGTGGTGGGCGTTCAGGCTCAGCCGGCCCTGCCGCGGCTTGCCCCGGGCGAGGCGCACATCGGCCGGCTCGATGCCATGGTCCAGGGCATTGCGCACGATATGGGTGAGCGGATCGCCGATCTTCTCCACGACCGTCTTGTCCAGCTCGGTCTCTCCCCCCTGGATGTCCAGGTGGATGTCCTTACCGAGTTCGGCGGCCACGTCACGGACAACCCGCCGGAAGCGATTGAAGGTGGCGCCGATCTGCACCATCCGCAGCGTGAGGGCGGAGTCGCGCACATCCTCAACCAATCGGGCCAGGACGCTGGTGCTTTCCACCAGGTCAGGCACTTTGAGGCGTCGCGCCACCAGTTGGGCACCAGCGCCTGCGATGATCAATTCACCGACCAGGTTGATGAGCTGGTCGAGCTTGGCGGCATCAACACGGATCAGTGTGGCCTCCCCCGCCGCCGTCGCCTTGACCTGCTGCTGACGCTCAAGCGCCGCGTCAACCAAGGGCTTATCCACCAGCTGCTGGGCCACGAGAACCTCGCCCAGCAAGGGCGCGGGGCTTCCCCCGCCACTGTCCGGACCCATGCGTCCCTGGGTTTCCAGGGCCTGGGCGAGTTCCTCCTCGGTCAGGGAGCCGCAGCGGACCAGCATCCGGCCGAGCAAGAGGCTGTCCTCGGGCATGTCGGCAAACAGCGCGCGGTAGTCCGCAATCGGGCCGTAGGGCGGAATCAGGCGGACGACACTGTCCTCGCGGATGAAGTCGAAGGCGCCGTCGATGCTCGCCTGGTCGGTTTCACTGGCAAAGCTGAGCTCGTAGCCGATGTAGCAGCTCTCCGGATCGATCACCGACAGGGGCGGAATGTCGCCGAGGATCAGCTCAAGGTTGACGATCTGGCCGAAGGTGCCGAGATAACGCAGGATCGACAGCGGGTCCATGCCATCCCGCAGCAGGTTGGGTCCGGAGCGCAGGGAGATGTGCCACATGCCGCTGGTGACGCTGTCGTTTCCGTGCACCGGCGCCGCTGAGGGAGGCGCAATGTCGTTACCGTCGGGCCAGTCCACGTCGCTGAAGTCCGGCTCCGCCTGCACGGCGGAAGGTGTCTCCAGGTAGGTCTGAAGCCGGGCGGCGATGGCATCGCTGCGCCCCGAGAGGGCATCGTCGGGGGCCTGCCCCGCCGCGACCCCATCAATGAGCTGCCCAAGGTGGTCACAGACCTCCAGCAGCAGGCTTCCCAGGGCCGGGCTCATTCCCAGGCGATGGTCGCGAACCCGGTCCAGCACGCTCTCGGCCACGTGGGTGAAGGCCACTACATGGTCAAGGGAGAACAGGCCCGCCGAGCCCTTGATGGTGTGGGCGGCGCGGAAGATGGCGTTGACGGCTTCCGCATCGTCCGGGGTTTGCTCGAGCAGCAGAAGAGCCTCCTCCATGTTTTGGAGCAGTTCCCTGCTTTCGATGATCAGGGTCTGCAGGGCGTCGTCCATTTGAGCACTCATCGTGACGGTCTCCTGGCTGTCAGGCCTGCGCCGGAAGCGCATCGCTGAAAAATTCGGTCAGGCGGCAGAATGTCAGCGCCTCGGTGACCCGCGCGCTAACGCTGAGCAAGCGCAGGGCGCGATCGGCGGCGGCCGCCTCCATACGCAGCGAAACCAGCAACTGGATGCCTGCCGCGTCGATGTCGCTGACACCCGACAGATCCAGCTCCACATCACCGGGAGCGCTCATGGCCACCAGCAGCCGGTCGCGCCAGTCCCTGGCGGTGTAGATCGTCATTTCACCGGCAATCACCACACGGCTCGTGCCGAGCTTGCATTGATCGGATGCATTCATTGTTTTCTCCTCATTGGGCGCGCGGGCACGATCACGGCAGGATCAGCTTGGCGACTGCCGTCAGCATCTGCGGCGGCTGGAAGGGCTTGACCACCCATGCCTTGGCGCCGGCGGCCTGGCCTTCCCGTTTCTTGTCATCACCGGCCTCGGTGGTCAGCATGATCACCGGCGTGAACTTGTAGGCCGGGATCTGCTTGAGGGCCTTCACGAAGCTGATGCCGTCCATGTTCGGCATGTTCACGTCGCTGATGATCAGGTGGATCTTGCGACCGTCGAGCTTGGTCAGCGCGTCCTTGCCATCGCACCCCTCGATCACTTCGTAGCCGGCGCCCTTGAGGGCAATGCCGACAACCTGCCGTAAGGAGGTGGAGTCATCCACGATCAGGATGGTCTTTCCCATGTCTGTTTCCTCAGAAAAATGTAATGCCTGCGGAATCCAGGGCGCTGCCGCCTTCTCCGCGATGCAGGGAATGTTGTTCGGGGGTGGTGTAGGCCTTGCTCATCTCGGCCATCCAGCTGGAGGCGACCAGCGCTTCCGGCTCGACCCCCACCCTGACCTCCCCCAGAGCCGACTCAAGCCGCGATTCAAGTCGCCCCATGTCGTCGGTCACATGGCTCAGCACCTGGCTGACCCGGTCCTGGAACTGCAGCGAGACCAGCACCTCGGCGATTTCCCCGGCCAGGGCCTGGCCCTCGTCGGTGATTGAGCGGGAAGCGTCCACCAGCCCGCCTGCAGCGCAGCGCAAGCGCTGGACCACCTCGCCGATCCGCTGGCTTGACGCTGACACCAGGGTCTGGTCGTCACGGGCGTAGCGCTGGGAGATCTCCAGGGTTTCTCCGATCGCCCCGGTTACCGACCTGACGGTGTCGCCAATGCGCTTGCCCATTTCCCCGGAGGCGGTAGACAACTTCCGCACCTCGTCGGCAACCACTGCGAAGCCCCGCCCGGCCTCACCTGCGCGGGCCGCCTCGATGGCGGCGTTGAGGGCAAGCAGGTTGGTCTGCTTGGCCACATCGCCCACCTGCCCGGCCATGTCTTCCAGGGTGGAGGTGATGTTGCCGAGTTCGGCCACATGGGTCAGGAGCACCTCCTTGTGAGACAAGGCAACGCGCAGTGCGCCGACAATTTCGTCGAGTTCCTTCTCGGTGGCATTGAGGAGGCTCGCAAGATCGTCTCCGGCAGTCGCCCGGGATGCGTCAAGGGCCAGTCCGATGCGCTGGGATATCTGGGCGAAGCGGGATGACAGCGCGGTAATGGCGTCCTCGGTCTGAGCACGGGCCACATGGATCTGCCCAGCCCAGACCGGCAGCACCTGTTCGCACAGATTGTCCAGCCCACGCACATGCAGACTCCCTTGGCGGGCCACGTGCGCCTCCTTGGTCAGTTGCTCGCGCTGGTCCCTGATCGCCTTCCGATGACCACGCTCGAAGGCGAGGCCCAGACCGGCAATCATTCCCCACTGAAGCAGCGCGAGGCCCGCGACAAGAGGCTGGATACCTCCCACAGCAAGCAGCAATCCCGCCGTTGCACCACCGAGGACGATCCAGGCCCAGGGCGCACCCCGGCCAGCCAGATCATCCATGGACGGGGCCGCCCCTGCAGTCATGCCCTTGTTCATCTCGTTTCCTCCTGTCTGTCACTGCTCTTCTCCTCATGCCGGCGCCAGTTGCGGAGGAAGACCCTCACCAATGCCGCCAGCTCGGTGCCATCCACCGGGGTGCCGACAATCACCACTTCGTCGGGCAAGTCGCTTCTGAGCCCCAGCCGGTCTGCATCGGAGGCCACCAGCACCACGATCAGCATCGCCCGGTCTCGCCCCGCCCCCGTGAGGGTTCGTACCAACCGGACAAGATCCAGCCCGGTCACGACGAGATCGATGATCAACACTTCGGGCGCCCGCTCGCCGATGCGGAGCAGTCCTTCAAAACCATCTTCGGCAACCGATACCTTGCAATCGGGCAGCAAAGGGGTAAGCACCGCCTGCAGCGCCTGCCGATCCGCCTCGCTTTCGCGCACGACCAGGATCTGGAAGGGCTCGACACCGGCGCCGCCGCCACGCCGCTGATCACCCAGCAGCCGCGCCACCGACTCGACGAGAATCCGGCGATGCCCACCGGGTGTCTTCCAGGCGTTCAGGCGCCCCTCCTCGACCCAGAGCTGGGCCGTACGCACGCTCACTCCCAGCTGCTGTGCAGCTTCTCGGGTGGAGCAGGTCCGGGATGTCTTGGAATCAGTCATGGCGTTTGGTGAGTGTTTTAGCGATATTATCATTAATGATGATTTGTGTTGTATTTTTTGTATTTAATGTTTTTATGTGGGTTTGTAAGTCGTCTTCTTACACCTGGTGTGCATGAGTCTCGTATGCAAAATCATCCTTTAATTCACGTAATAAACAGTAAATAACTGAGTATAAACGATAAAAAATCTCACTTGGAGAGTCCTTTCGGGTCCGGCGCTCCATCCGGAAGCATGTCGGGAGTGTTCGTCTTTCGATAAATTCATAATCGTTTTTATCACTTTTAATATTATTGCGCGCTCCATCAACACCTTCGTTCCGTGGCGCAGCGCAAAAAAAAAGCCCCTGACCGGTCTCCCGGTCAGGGGCTTTCTGCTGCATCGGGCCGGACTCACATCCGGCCGAGGTGCATTGGGGTGTTACATCTCGACGGTATCCGCCACTTCAGTGAAGGCGGGGATCTGGTCGAAGTTCATGTAGCGGTAAATCTCGGCTGCCTTGGCATTCACCACCTTGATCTGCTCCATGTACTCTTCCTTGGTCACGATCCGGCCGGCCAGGGCGCACATGGCGGCCAGTTCGGCGGAGCCCAGGTAGACACGGGTGTCGATGCCCAGACGGTTCGGGAAGTTGCGGGTGGAGGTGGAGATGGCGGTGGAACCCTTGCGGATCTGGGCCTGGTTGCCCATGCACAGGGAGCAGCCGGGCATTTCCATGCGGGCGCCGGACTTGCCGAGAACGCCGTAGTAGCCTTCTTCGGTCAGGATCAGGGCATCCATCTTGGTCGGCGGGGCAATCCACAGACGGGTCGGGATGTCGGACTTGCCTTCCAGCACCTTGCCGGCAGCACGGAAGTGGCCGATGTTGGTCATGCAGGAACCGATGAACACTTCGTCGATCTTGTCGCCGGCGACTTCGGACAGCACCTTCACATCGTCCGGATCGTTCGGGCAGGCCAGAATCGGCTCGGTGACTTCAGCCAGATCGATCTCGATCACGGCGGCGTACTGGGCGTTGGCGTCGCCCTGCAGCAGGGTGCCGTTGGCGATCCAGTCTTCCATGGCCTTGATGCGGCGCTTGAGGGTGCGGGCATCCTCGTAACCTTCGGCGATCATCCACTTCATCAGGGTGATGTTGGAGCGCATGTACTCGACGATCGGATCCTTGTTCAGGGCGATCGCGCAGGCAGCGGCAGAGCGCTCGGCGGCGGCGTCGGAGAGTTCGAAGGCTTGCTCGACCTTCAGATCGGGCAGACCTTCGATTTCGAGGATGCGGCCGGAGAAGACGTTCTTCTTGCCCTTCTTCTCGACGGTCAGCAGGCCGGCCTTGATGGCGTACAGGGGGATGGCATTGACCAGGTCACGCAGGGTGATGCCCGGTTGCATCTGGCCCTTGAAGCGCACCAGCACGGATTCCGGCATGTCCAGGGGCATCACGCCGGTAGCCGCGGCAAAGGCGACCAGGCCGGAGCCGGCCGGGAAGGAGATGCCGATCGGGAAGCGGGTGTGGGAGTCGCCACCGGTGCCGACGGTGTCGGGCAGCAGCAGGCGGTTCAGCCAGGAGTGGATCACGCCGTCGCCCGGACGCAGGGACACGCCACCACGGGTGGAGATGAAGGACGGCAGCTCGCGGTGCATCTTCACGTCCACCAGCTTCGGGTAGGCGGCGGTGTGGCAGAAGGACTGCATCACCAGATCGGCGGAGAAGCCGAGGCAGGCCAGATCCTTCAGCTCGTCGCGGGTCATCGGGCCGGTAGTGTCCTGGGAGCCGACGGTGGTCATCTTGGGCTCGCAGTAGGTGCCGGGCAGCACGCCCTTGCCTTCGGGCAGGCCGCAGGCGCGGCCGACCATCTTCTGGGCCAGGGAGTAACCGGTGCCGGGGTCGGCCGGGTTCTGGGGCAGGCGGAACAGGGTGGACGGGGGCAGACCCAGGGCTTCACGCGCCTTGGTGGTCAGGCCACGACCGATGATCAGGGGAATACGGCCGCCAGCACGGACTTCGTCGAGGATGACGAGGGTCTTGAGCTGAGATTCGGCGATCACGGTGCCGTTCTTGAGGGCGGTGACCTTGCCGGAGGCTTCGTCCACCTGCAGCTCGATCTCGTCGCCCATGTCCATCTGGCCGGCGTCGATCTCGATGGGCAGCGCACCGGCATCTTCCATGGTGTTGAAGAAGATCGGGGCGATCTTGGAGCCCAGACACACACCGCCAAAGCGCTTGTTCGGGACGAAGGGGATGTCTTCGCCGGTGAACCACAGCACGGAGTTGGTGGCGGACTTGCGGGAGGAGCCGGTACCAACCACGTCGCCCACGTAGGCGATCAGATTGCCCTTGGCGGCCAGGCCTTCCAGTTGCTTCAGGGGGCCGCGGGCGCCCGCCTCGTCAGGCTCGATGCCCGGACGCGGGTTCTTGAGCATGGCCAGCGCGTGCAGCGGGATGTCGGGGCGGGACCAGGCGTCCGGCGCGGGCGACAGGTCGTCGGTATTGGTTTCACCGGTGACCTTGAAGACAGTCAGCTTCTGGGAAGCGGGGACAGCCGGACGGGAGGTGAACCATTCGCCGTCAGCCCAGGACTGCAGCACGGCCTTGGCGTTGGCGTTGCCCTTGTCGGCGAGTTCCTTGACGTCGTGGAAGAAGTCGAACACCAGCAGGGTCTTCTTGAGGCCTTCAGCGGCGGCGGCGCCGGTTTCGCCATCGGCAAGCAGGTCGATCAGGGGCTTGACATTGTAGCCGCCGAGCATGGTGCCCAGCAGTTCGGTGGCCTTGACCTTGGAGACGAGGCCACAGGCCACTTCACCCTTGGCCACCTTGGCCAGGAACTCGGCTTTCACCTTGGCAGCGTCATCCACACCGGCGGGGACACGGTGGGTCAGCAGATCGACCAGGAAGGCCTCTTCGCCGGCCGGCGGGGTTTGCAACAGTTCGACCAAGGCTTGGGTTTGCTGCTTCGACAGGGGCAGCGGCGGGATGCCGAGGGCGGCGCGCTCGGCAACATGCTGGCGGTAGGCTTCAAGCATGGGTAGATCCTTCCTAGACGGTGGTTACATGACAGGTTTGCTGACTTGAGCGACCGGCCGTTTCGGGCCCGGAGCGCCTCTCCCGAATGGACTGGCACCTTGTTCTGAACTCTCGGCGCCAAGTCTTATATATATTATATTTTATTTCTGATCCGATTGTGCGCCCGCACAATCCTAAAATCCCGCAAACACGATGGCTCCTGCCTCAGGACTTGAGGCAGTCGGCGAGTACGTTTTCGACTGCCTTGAGGTTGATGGGTTTGATCAACAGATCGTCGAAGCCCGCCTCCACGAGGCTCTGCTTTTCTTCGGGCAACGCATGGGCAGTATAGGCGATGATGCGAAGGCCATTGAACTTGACGTCGGCCCGCAGCCTGGCCAGGACTTCTTCGCCGGACATGCCGGGCATGCTGATATCGAGCAGAACGATGTCGAAGTGTTCTTCCGCAAGTCTCAGCAAGGCGGAGGGCCCGTCTTCAGCCTCTTCGGAGAGCATGCCCAGACGGTTGACGAAGGCGACGGCAAGGCGCCGGTTGATGGCATTGTCGTCAACGACAAGTACCCGTTTTTTCGCTGCGGAAGAATCGCTCATGGCGTGGAGATCACCTTGCTCAGGCCGTGTGCCGCTCAAGCGGCAGATAGAGGATGAAAGTCGAGCCCTCGCCAACGCGGGAGTCGACCACGATGTCACCCGCGAGCAGGTGCGCGAGCTCCCTGGCCAATGCCAGCCCGAGGCCGGTACCGCCCTGTTCCCTGGTGACGAATTGGTCCAATTGACGGAATTTCTCGAAAATCTGCTCACGACACCCCTCGGGAATGCCCCGCCCGGTGTCTGAAACCGCAAAGGCCAGGCGAGAACCTTCCACTCGGACGACCATGTCTATCCGCCCATTGTCAGTGAACTTGATCGCATTGTTCAAGAGATTGTTGAGAATCTGGCGTACCCGCTGCACATCCATGAGCAACTGCGCAGGAACCCCTGCCTCCAGTGTCAGATCCAGGATCAAGCCCTTGGCCTGGGCGTGGGCCCGGTGGATGCCGGCCAGCTCGGTCGCCAACTGGGCCGGATCCTGGGCTTGCAGGTTGAGTTCGATGCGGCCTGCCTCGATCTTGGCCAGATCCAGAAGATCATTGACGATATCCAGCAGGTGCTGCCCCGAGCTGTGGATGATGGCAGCGTACTCCTGCTGGCCGGGGTCGGCCAGTTCGAGCTCGAGCAGTTCGGAGTAGCCCAGAATGCCGTTGAGGGGTGTCCGAAGCTCGTGGGACATGTTGGCCAGGAAGTCCGACTTGAGCTTGTTGGCCTCCTCGGCCCGGGCGCGGGCGTCTTCCGAACGTTTGAAGGACAGTTGCACTTCGTCGGCCATGTTGTTGAAGGACGTCGCAAGCTGCCCCATCTCATCATCGGACCGGACCTCCAGCCGATGGGAAAGGTCACCCTGCTGGAACTGACCCAGCCCGTGAATCATGTTGGTGATGCGCCGGGTGATGAACTGGGCCATCCAGATGGCCACGACGATCACCAGCGCCACCATCAGCAGCGTAGACAGGGACAAGGCCGCCGCCGTCTGGGCCAGATTGTCCTGGATGGCTTCAAGCAGGCCGGCTCGCTGGGTCTGTAAGGTCTCGTTCCGCTCGGCGATGGTCAGTCCGATGCGCTTGGCCGACTCGGTGGCGGCCCGGTGAAACTCGTCCACGTTGGCGCCGATGGTCACGAAGCCGAAGCCACGCCGGGATTCACCGTACTGACCGGTGTAATAGGGAATGGCTGCCGCGGTGGTGAGCTTCCAGAGGCCGGAAAAGAAGATGACGAAGGAGCCGGATCCGCCCTGTTCGGTCAGTTGGTTCCATCCGGCACACTGGGGCGAGAAATTGAGATAACGGCAATCCAGGGCTACCGTTCCGGCCTTGACCATTGCGGCGGCCGGCTTCTTCTTGAGGGACTGATTGTCGAAGGGCGGGACCGTCTCGAGAAATGCGTGGGACGATTTGCCGGAAGCCTGCCATGCCTCGTAAAGGGATTGGTCCATCCAGGGGGAAACGGGTTCGCCGGTGGCGGGGTCGTAGCCCGGAATGAAGTAGTCGCGTGGATGGGAAATGGCCCGGCTGCGGTGATCCCACATGAAGGCATAGTTGCCGACAATCGCATCGTTGATGGGCGTATAGCGCGTATCCGTGGGGCTGATGCGATCGGTGAACTGACGCAGGTGATCATGGTCCAGGGCCAGGGTGACATAGCCCACCACCTTGCCGCCGCGAGACACCGGGGTGGCCCAGCGCACGATGGCACGGAAGGGTTTGCCAACCGGGTTCTCGGTGCCGGCATAGGCGGACGCCTCAGGTCTGAATTCGATACCCGCTTTTTCCGCACTGGCCGGCAGGTAGGGGCCGATCACGCGGCTGCCCACATAGGCGCCGATAACCTCCGAAACATGAATCTCGCCCGGCTTGAGGGTGCGCAGCGCCGGCCAGTAGCGCTCGGCCTTGATGAAGGTTTCGGACGGGCGGCTGACGTCCCGCAGCTCGCGGGAGGTCAGATCACCGGTGGTCACCTTGACCCGCTCGCGCCCCTGCAGGTCGATGAAGCTCATTTCCACAAACAGAGGCCGCTTCTCGGCGTGACCGAGATACTCCGGCGGTCGGGCGCTGAAGGCCTTGGCATTGTCCGACAGGGCCTGCCCGGGATCTGCCGCGAGAGCCTTGTCCCAAGTCTCCGGTGTCGCCGGTTCCCAGCGCTTCCGGTCGTCGGACAGCTTCCAGTCGCCATGCCGGTAGAGCACGCGGGAACGATGCTGCAGGAAACCGCGGTAGGCCGCTTCCGTCGGCTCGACCTGCGCGGCTTGCAGCACGTCCGCATCCCGGTCGTAGAGGAAGGCCGCCACGGCCCGGGCGGTATCTGTGGTCAGGCGTTCGATGGCCTCGCGGGACTTGTCATCCAGCGCGGCGATGGCGTCGCCGGTTGCTTCGTCGCCCACTTCCTTGATGGTCGACAGCATGGTTTCGGCCATCCTTCCGGCCTGACTGCTTACCGCGTCCCCAAGCCGCTGGGCCATGCCCCAGGCCAGCACTGCCAGCAGCAGCAGGGGCACCACCTTGATCACGACGAAGATCCCGATCAGCTTGCCGCGAATTCCACCCATCCACTGCTTGAGTCCCATGTCTGCGTCCCTCGCTGGCCTCCCGTCATGGGCGCCAGACCAAATATTATTGAGTGCACCGGTGCCGGCCATTCTCGAAGTCGTCGGAGACCTGCCCGACACTTATCGGCCCGGGCGCTGGATTCTCAAGAGGGTCCGGCCTGGCGCTTGATCGAATCGATCCCGACGGTCGAGAATGAGTATCCATTCGCCTGCCCGAGTCTGAGTCATGCCATCCCCATGCCCTTGCGGCGCCTCCACCGACCACGCACGCTGCTGCGGCCCTTACCTGAGCGGCGAACGTCCGGCCCCCAATGCCGAGGCGCTGATGCGCTCCCGCTACACGGCCTACACCCTCGGGCACGAGCACTACCTCCGGGCCACCTGGCACCCCGCCCATCGGCCGGACTCATTGAACCTTGCGGAAGATGGGGCGACAAAGTGGCTTGGCCTTGAGATCAAGGCCTGTCGTTCCATTGATGCGAGCCATGCCACAGTCGAATTCGTGGCACGCTACAAGATCGGTGGCCGGGCTTACCGGCTGCATGAAACGAGCCGCTTCGTTCTTGAGGACGGACGCTGGCTCTACACGGATGGCGACATCCACCCAAAGTGACCCATCAGGAGGAAGAAAAACGATGAAACTCTATTTTTCGCCCGGCGTATGCTCCCTCTCCCCGCATATCGTGCTGCGGGAAGCCGGCTTCGACTTCACCCTCGAAAAGGTGAACCTGCGCACCCGCCAGACCGCATCGGGGGTGGACTACACGACGATCAACCCGAAGGGCTATGTCCCCGCTCTCGAACTGGACAATGGCGAACTACTGACGGAAGGCCCAGCCATCGTCCAGTATCTGGCCGACCAGGTGCCGGAACGCCGTCTCGCCCCGCCCTGCGGCACCCTGGAACGGGCGCGCGTCCAGGAATGGCTGACCTTCATCGGTACGGAGCTGCACAAAAACTTCAGCCCCCTGTTCAACCCCGCCGCAACGGAAGAGGCCAAGGAAGCCGCGCGGGCCAACCTTGCCCGCCGTCTGCCCATCGCAGCCCAGGTGCTGGAAGGCAGGCCCTATCTGACGGGTGAGGCTTTCACCGTGGCTGATGCCTATCTGTTTACGGTGTTGACGTGGACTCGCCTTGTCGCCGTGGACCTCTCGCCGTGGCCGAGCCTGGGCGCCTACCTGGAGCGCGTCGGTGCGCGGCCCAGCGTTCAGGCCGCCATGGAGGCGGAAGGCCTGAAGCGCTGAGCAGCCCGGAAAGCCGGGTCAGCCTTCGGTCACGAGCTCGATGGTTTCCCCGGCAAAATCGACCCGCTGGCCCGGGCGCAGTTTGGCCCGCTTGCGGTTCTCGATCTCCCCATCCACCTGCACATCGCCATCGGCCACGCGCTGCTTGGCTTCGCCCCCCGATCCGCACAGGCCAACCGCCTTGAGGAGCTGATCGAGCTGAATGAAATCACCTTCGACGGGGAAGCGGATGGTCATGGCGGCAGGCTCCGGAATGATGCAGTAATACTGCAGGAAGGGCGGATTGTGTCAGAGCCGACACGATCCGCCAATCCGGAAAGCGCCTACACCGCGTCAGGCGGGAATGCGAAGTTTCTGGCCCGGGTAGATCTTGTCCGGATGACCCAGCATGGGCTTGTTGGCGTCGAAGATCTTCATGTAGGCATTGGCGTTGCCATAGTAGGTCTTGGCAATCGCCGACAGGGTGTCGCCCCGGGCAACCGTATGAAACTGGGCCTCGGGCTCGGGATTGGTGACGGTGAGGCTGTCATTGACGTGCTCCACACCGTCCACGTTGCCGCAGCACAGGAGCACCTTCTCGCGGGTCGCCTGATCGGCCACCACGCCACCCACCGACACCGTGCTGCTCGCGCCGTCGAAGGCCACTGTCAGGCCGCTGGTATCGAAACCCTGGGCAGCAATGTAGGTGGTGATCGACGCTGCGGCCTTCTGGTTCAGCTCGGCGAGCTTGTCCTGGGCATTGTCGGCCTTGGCCTGTTCCACATCCTTGCGGCCGAAAAGCTTCTCGCCAGCTTCACGCACAAAACTCAGCAAACCCATGAAGTGCTCCTTGTGTTGATTGGGGGAGGTACAGCCTAGTCCCTCGCACTGACAATGGCATCAAGTTTTTGTGACTTACTGTCTCGAATGGAAGCCGGCCGGAACGTTGTCACTCGCCCAGCGGTGTCAGGCCGTGGCGACGGCGTGCCCGGGCGCAGCCCTCATCACCGATGCCCAGCGCGGCGAAGGGCGCGAAGTCCCGGCACGGGCCGGGGCGATTCTCGTAAATCGTGCAGCTCGCCTGCTGCCCGACCTCCCCCGCCAGTGCAATGCAGCGTGGCGGCCCCTCGTCGGTGCCGCGCATGCGCATCAGGGTGGCGGTGACGGGCACCGTCAGGGCCACCGGCACACAGCCACCGGGCGTGGTTTCCAGGTCTGCGACGTGAAAATCCACCCGGAAGCTGGCACAGCAGGCGCCGCAACTCAGACAGGGCTCAGCCACGAATCAGTTGGCCCCACAGCATTTTTTGTACTTCTTGCCGCTGCCGCAGGGGCAAGCCTCGTTGCGCCCAGGCCCACCCGTTGCCGCGCTTGCCGCACCCACGACGAGGAACTCGGGAGCCGGCAAGCCCATGGCACGCCAGGTCTGATAGAGGTGCTGGACGGCGATGCCTTTCTCCTCAAGGGCCGCGAGTTGCGTCTCCAGGTCGGCGGGGGCGGCAGCTTCTTCCTCGGGGCCAAGGATGGTTTCGAGAAGCGCCTCGGCGATGGTCGTATCACCCACCTTGTCAGGCCACTCGGAGGGCCACATCTCGAAGCCCTGCTCAAAGCCGGTGCTCCATTCTTCCCCGATGGCCGGATCGTCATCACCCCCCTGGGCATAACAGAACGGTTGCCAGCCTTCCGCCTCACCCTCCTCGTCACCTTCCTCATCGCCGATGGTGGAGACCAGCTCGTTGTAATAGCGCAGCACCAGCGCGATGGCCTTCTGCAGCGTTGCACCGGCGCCGAAACCCACCTCGCCCTCATCGGCAGTCCATACGGCAGGGAGCCAGTTCTCGACCGGAATGGGCAGCGGTGAGGTGACAATGGCCGCCAGGTAGCCGTCGAGCATTTCCAGGTTCATGCAGTCGGCGGGCACATCGTCGGACACCAGCAGTTCTTCCAGTTGCTCCAGTTCCTCATCGGATAGGGGCGTGTATTGGGGTGCGTTCATGAATGGGTTTCCTCCAGGGTCGGTCGGGGTTCGAGCTCCACCACACACCGGTAAAGGGTCTGGCCGGAATCCCGGTACTTGCGTTCAAAGGGAGTGAGGGGCGACGGCGCCTCGAACGCGCTCGTCTCCACCCGATGGCCGGTGAGCAAGCCCAGGGCCAAGGCAAATTCTTCCACGTAAATGTTCCAGTTACTGCGGCATTCCAGCCGCCCGCCCAGTCGCGGAACATAGGGAAACACGGGGTGTGCATGCCAGCGTCGGCCCAGGTGGCCGATCTTGGGCCAGGGGTTGGGATACAGGATGTAATGGCGGGCCAGGCGGATGCCGGCTTCGGCCATCAGACGCCAGTAGTCCACGAGATCGGCCCGCACAAAAACCATATTGTGGGGCATCAGGGCATCGGGATAGGGTTTCTTTCGGCTGAGGCGGTCTTCCGACTGATCCACGCCGATCACCCAGTGGTCGGGAAACGCCCGGGCCAGCTGGATGGTGCTGTGACCCACACCGCATCCGGCATCGAGGATGAGGGGCGCGCGGCCATCCCATCCGCTCAGGCTGGCCTCGAAGGCGGCCTTGTTGTAGTCGAGACAGGGTTTGCGGAATGCGCTGCTGGCGTGCTTGGCCACCTGCGCCGCGAGCTGTTCATGAACACCCGGCTGGGCGCTCTCGGGTATCTTGGAGTTGGCGTACATCCGGCAATTCTACGCGGCAGCCCAGAGCACCGGTATGCCGTGGGCGCCCAGCACCTGATTGACCCGTTCAACGTCCCGCTCGGGCCGCACCGCCAGGTAGAGCTGTTCCGCCGCGATGAAGTTACGCCGCAGCAGGTTGAGCCACTGCTTCAGGCGGCCCGGCGCATGGCGGGCTTCCACCTTGATCAGCACACGCTGCCAGAACTCGCCGATAAGGGGCTGCAGCTCGGCCCATTCCGCATCCCGCCGGGGGGCCTCGACGGCACCGGCACGGATGCGTCGCGCCAGGAAAGGGTCGGCCACCGCACCGCGACCCAGCATCACGTCACTCGCTCCGCTCACCGCACGGCAGCGCCGCCAGTCATCCTCGTTCCAGACTTCCCCGTTGGCTACAACCGGCACCGCCACCACGTCGGCAATGCGCCCCACCCACTCCCAGTGGGCCGGCGGGCGATATCCGTCGGTCTTGGTACGGGCGTGCACCACCAGGCCATCCACGCCCCCCTCGGCCAGTGCCCGCCCGCAGTCGAGGGCCCGGCCGGTGTCGGTGACACCCAGGCGCATCTTGGCCGTAAAGGGAATATGCGGTGGCACGGCCTTGCGCACGGCGCTGGCGATGGCGTGCAACAATTCCGGCTCATCAAGGAGGGCCGCCCCGCCCCGGTGGCGATTGACCGTGGGCGCCGGGCAGCCGAAATTCAGATCCACCCCGGCCGGCGCCAGACGCACCAGTTGGGCCGCATTGTCGGCCATGCAGGCCGGATCGGACCCCAGCAACTGCACCCGCACCGGCGTACCGCTGGATGTCGCGCTAGCGCTGCGCAGCTCGGGTGACAGCCGGGTGAAGGCCCGCAGGGGCAGGACGGTGCCGGAAACCCGCACAAACTCGGTCACCGCATGGTCGTAGGCCTCGACGCGGGTCAGCACCTCGCGGAGAACATCGTCCGCAAGGCCTTCCATCGGAGCGAGGATGAGGCGCGTCATGGGGGAAAAATCGTTTTCATTCAAGGCTTGGCCGGGCGCGCAATGTAACGCAACATGGCGCTGCAACAAAGGACTTTGCGCCGCAGCCCGATGCCGGGCGGTAATATCCGCAGCCAGCCTCTCAATTGCCCCTGCCCGCCGGAGAGCCCCGCGCCATGCGACGCCTGACCCACACTTCCAGTGACGCCCCGAACCGCCGCGACCTGCTGATCTTTGCCCTGCCGGCCCTGATCCTGATCATCGCCGCCTTCGCCCTGGCGTGGCAGTTCGTGCGCCCGGCGGCCCCCAAGAAGATCGTCATGAGCACCGGTGCTGCGGGTGGGGCCTATCACTATTTCGGTGAGCGCTACCGGGAGAAGCTCGCCCAGGACGGCATCGAGGTGGAGCTTCGTCCCTCCTCAGGCGCCGTGGAAAACCTGCGGCGGCTCAAGACCGATGACAGTGTGGACCTGGCCTTCATTCAGGGCGGCATCGCCAACGAGCCGGAGTCGGAGGATCTGACCACCCTGGGCAGCATGTACCTGGAACCCGTGTGGGTCTTCTACCGGGGCAATGGGGAGCTGGACCGGGTTGCCCAGCTACGTGGGCGTCGCATTGCCGTGGGCCTGCCCGGCAGCGGCGCACAACTCTTTGCCCTGCAGCTCCTGGCGGCCAACGGCTTCGCCACCAACGACCCGCAATTGCGTCCGATCGGCGGCGCCGACGCCGTTGACGCCCTCAAGCGCGGCGAGGTGGATGCCTTCTTCGTGGTGGGTGCCCCCCAGGCACCGGTGGTGAACGCCTTGCTCCACAGCGAGGGCATCAAACTGCTCAACTTCGCCCAGGCCGAGGGCTACGGTCGTCATTTTCCGCACCTTGGCAGAATCACCCTGCCCCGCGGTGCTGTCGACATCCGCACCGACCAGCCCCCCCGCGACATCCAGCTCGTGGCCGCCACGGCCAACCTGGTGGCAAAGGCCGACATTCACCCGGCCATCGTCACCCTGCTGCTCAAGCATGCCCGGGAAATCCATGGCGCACCGGGGCTGCTCCAGGGGGCCAATGCCTTCCCCCGGCCCCTCGATCATGCCCTGCCCCTGCACCCCTCGGCCCAGCGTTTCTACGATAGCGGCCCACCCTTCCTGCAGCGCTACCTGCCCTTCTGGCTGGCGGTACTGATCGACCGCCTGTTCGTCATGCTGTTACCCCTCATCGCAGTGGTGATTCCCCTCTCGCGGGTACTGCCGGCGCTCTACAATTGGCGCATGCGCGCCCGGGTGTATCGCTGGTACGGAGAATTGAAGTTCCTCGAGGCCGAGATCGACCGCGACCGGACGCCCCCCAGCGCCGACCACGTGGCCGACTTTCTGGCCCGCCTCGATCGCATTGAGGAGCGCGCAACCCACCGCAAACTACCCCTGGCGTTCAGTAACGAGCTCTATACCCTGCGCGAACACATTGCCCTCGTCCGCAGCCGCCTGCACACACTTGCGGAAACCGCCACGGACGCCTGAATGTCGAATCGCTACAATCGACCCGCAAGCCCTGCCGATCCGGCTCCACGCCCCCTGACCCCATGAGCCCGCACCTCGACCTCACCGCCCCTTACGCCCCCCTGGTCCGCCGCATTGAAACCGAAGCCACCGTCGAGCGCGGCGAGATCCTGCGCATCGACCACTTCCTCAATCATCGCATTGAGCCCGGATTCATCTTTGAGCTGGCCCACGAGTTGGCCCGGCGCCTGTCCTTCTTCCAACCCAACATCGTCCTCACCGCCGAGGCCAGCGGCATCGCCCCGGCCCTGATCGTCGCCAAGACCCTCAACGTGCCCCTGGTATACGCCAAGAAATATTCGCCCCAGGTCGAGCCCCCTTCCATATCGCGCATCATTCCCTCACCCACCAAGGGCGGCGAGACCCGCCTGGTGCTGTCCACCCGCTACATCAAGCCGGGCCAGCGCATCGTGCTGGTGGACGACTTCCTCGCCAACGGGCGTACCGCCACGGCCCTGATCGAAATGGCCCGGGAAGCCGGTGCCGAGGTGCTGGGGGCCGGCTTTGTGGTCGAGAAACGCTTCAAGCTGGGGCGCGAGCACATCGAAGCGCTGCAGGTCCCTGTGGCCACCCTGGCCCAGGTGGAGCGGCTGGATCACGACCGCGCCATCCTGACCCAGCCGCGCGAGGCTTGAACCAGCCCTCTTACGTACGCCTTCAGCCCGGCAATCACGCATCAATGGGAAGCGGGACAAGGCTGTGTTATTAAGGTTCTTTACCCCGCCCCCGGAGTCATGACATGAGTTTGGAGACCGGCGCGACCACCGCTCCGCGCACATCGCTTTCGGTGGAGGAGGCCCGCAACCGCATCCTGGGCGCGGTCAGCCCCATCGATGGCTGGGAACGGGTCGCCATCCGCGACGCACTTGGGCGCGTCCTGCGGGAAGATGTGATCGCCCCCTTCAATGTGCCGGCCCACGACAACTCCGCCATGGATGGCTACGCCCTGCGTGCGGAAGATCTGCCCGATGGCATCGGGGAGCGGTCCTTCCGTGTGATCGGCAGCGCATTTGCGGGGCGAAGCTTCTCCGGCGTCGTCGGTGCGGGGCAGGCCGTCCGCATCATGACGGGCGGCGTCATGCCCGCGGGCGCAGACAGTGTGGTGATGCAGGAGAAGGTCAGGACGGACGGAGAACACGTCCTCATCTCCGCCGGGGTCCAGCACGGGCAGAACGTCCGCCGGGCAGGCGAAGACCTGTCTGAAGGCAGCGTGGCGATCTCCCGGGGCAAGCGGATCGGGCCCGCCGATCTTGGCCTCGTGGCCTCCCTGGGCCTGGCCGAGCTGTGTGTCGCCCGCCGCCTGCGCGTGGCTTTCTTCTCCACCGGCGACGAACTCGCCAGCATCGGCAGCCCCGCGGAACCCGGCCAGGTCTACGACTCCAACCGCTACACCCTCCACGGCGTGCTGACCCGCCTGGGTTGCGACCTCGTGGACATGGGCGTGATTCCCGACCGCCCCGAGGCCATCGAAACCGCCTTCTGCTCGGCCGCTGCGTCGTCCGACGTGATCCTGAGCAGTGGCGGCGTGTCTGTCGGGGATGCCGACTTCATCCGTACTTTGATGGACAGGCTCGGCGAGGTGAACTTCTGGAAGATCGACATCAAGCCCGGCCGGCCCATGGCCTTCGGCCGTATCGGCAACACCTGGATGTTCGGCCTGCCCGGCAACCCGGTGGCCGTGATGGTGACCTACTATCAGTTCGTGATGGACGCGCTGCTGAAGATTGCCGGCGTCACGCCCCTGCCCGAGCGCCCGCTGATCCCGATGACCTGCACCACCGCCATTCGCAAGTCGGCTGGCCGCCAGGAATACCTGCGGGGGCACCTGCTCCGTGAGGATGGCGCCTGGGAGGTGCGCCCTGCAGCCGCCCAGGGCTCCGGCATCCTGCGCTCCATGTCGGAAGCCAACTGTTTCATCGTGCTGGGGGAAAGCCAGGGCGACGTGGCCCCGGGTGACACCGTGGACGTTCAGTTGTTCGACGGGCTGGTCTGAGACGGAAGCGCTTCGACCAGCACACCTGCACGACACAGCCGCGGCTGCCTGTCACCCCGCTTGCCGCAGGGTGTCTCCGCCTGTTCTGCCGGTAACGGCAGGCCTTCCTCGTCCATGCGCGCCTCTACCGTATGCCAGGCAGTCACGCCTCGTCGGTCCAGGCTCAGGCTGAGCAGCCAACCCACCCGGGCGGCCGGCAACTCGAAGCCGTCGAAGACGAAGTTGCCCAGGCTGTAGATGATCGGCCGCCCCTTGTAGATCTCGGCCCCTTGGGTCACATGGGGGTGGCCGCCCACCACGGCGGCGGCCCCCGCATCGATCATGCGACGGGCCAGCTGGCGCTGCCGGGCCGAGGGCACGGGCTCCCGCTCCCAGCCCCAGTGCATGAAGGGAATCACCAGGTCGGCGCCGGCCTTGCGCGCGGCACGGATATCCGACAGCACCTGGCTGTCCTCGCTCCAGGCAATGCCTGACCGGCTGGCCCCGGCTTCGAAAGAACGGGGCTTGAACTCGTTATAGCCCAGCACCGCGACGCGCAGACCCTTGCGCGTGATCCACAGGGGTTCATGGGCTTCGGCCAGGTTGCGCCCACCGCCGAAGTAGCGGATGCCCGCGGCCTCCAGATGGCGCATGGTGTCGACAAAACCCTCCTGCCCGTAATCGCCTGAATGGTTGTTGGACAGGGCCAGGGCATCGAAACGCCCCTGGACCGCAGCCAGCACCCTTGGGTGGGCACGGAAACTGTAGATCTTGTTGGCCAGCGGCGCACCAGTGGTGGCCACCGGACATTCCAGATTGCCGATGCGGTAGTCAGCCCGGCCGAGGATCGACGCGAAGGCGGCCAGCGGGTCGCGCCCCGCAGCCTGCGCCCGGCCCGGACCATCGTCGAGCATGATGTCGCCGGCAAAGAGCAGCTCCAGATCGGCCGCCGTGGCGAGTGTTGCCGTGGCGGTCAGTAGGGCCGCAAACAGGGTCTTGATGGCCTTCATCGCCGCACCTCCGTACGCTGCTCGCACCAGAACTCAAGCTCGCTGTCACGCACCGGCTCATAGACCCGCTGCAGGCCGGTGAAGCCATGCTCGCCCCGGAGGCCCGGCCTGGGCAGGGCATAACTGGCTTGGTGGATGGGAACAGGGCCCTGCTCCCTGTCCACGTAGGTGTAGATCCGCACCCCGGCGATGTCCGCCGGCCGGGCCTGAAAAACCAGCTTGAAGAGGAAGTAGCTGCCCACCGCGACAGCGTCGACGCCGTAAGGGCTGTCCACGTGCGTTGCGCTGTGGATCCGCGTTTCGCCGCCATAGGTGACATGACAATCAATGCGCGGGGCGGCACCGGCAAGGGCCGACGCACTCAAGCCGGACGCCATGCACGCCAGCCAGACGGGGAGGAACGCTACTTTCATCAAGCCTCTCCTGCTCCGGGCAGCGCCACCGGAAACTCGTCCAGCTGCGCGGCCTCGATGCGCTGGAAATGGGCGCTGATCTTGCGCGACGAGGTCTGCACCTCGGCCACGTCTTCACCCGCCTGGCGGATGTGGGTGGCGAGCTTCTGCATGCGTTCGTCGAAACGGTTGAAATCCTTGGCCAGCTTACCGAGGGCGTCCTTGATGACATGAATCTGCTTGCGCGTCTCCACATCCTTAAGCACCGCCCGGGCCGTATTGAGCACGGCCATCAGGGTGGTGGGCGAGACGATCCACACCCGGCGCGTCATGGCATAGGCCACCACCTCCGGGTGGTAGGCGTGGATCTCGGCAAAAACGGCCTCGGCCGGGATGAACATCACCGCACCGTCGGAGGTCACTTCCGGGAGGATGTACTTGCCGGCGATGGCATCCACGTGCTTCTTCACGTCATTGCGGAAGGCCGTCTGGGCGGCGCGGCGCTCCAGGTCGCCCACCTCGCCCTCGAACATGCGGTGGTAGTTCTCAAGGGGGAACTTGGAGTCAACCACCACCATGCCGGTGGGCTCGGGCAGGCGCAGCACACAGTCGGCGCGGGTGCCGTTGGGCAGGGAATACTGGAAGTCGAAGGCCTCCGGCGGTAGGGCGTTGCGCACCAGAGCTTCCAGCTGAACCTCGCCGAAAGCACCCCGGGCGCGCTTGTCACCCAGCAGCTCCTGCAGGCTGACCACGTTGGTGGTCAGATCGCCGATCTTCTTCTGCGCCTCGTCGATGGTGGCGAGGCGGGCCATCACGCTGGTGAAGGTCTCGTTGGTCTTGCGGAAGCCCTCGTCCAGCCGCTGGTTGACGTGCCCGGTGATGGCCTCAAGCCGCTCGCCGACGGTGCGGTTCATGGCCTCGATGCTGTGGGTGAGTTGTTCGGAGGCGCCCTTGAGGCCGCTCTGCAGCAGCTCCCGGTCGGCACGGGCGTGTTCAGAGAGGGTCTTGAGCGTTTCGGCCATCATCTCGCTGCGCAATTTTTCCTGACCCGCAGCGATGGCGCCGGCCAGCTCGGCCAGGCGCAGGGCCGTGCCCTCCTGGTGCTTGCCGAGCTGCCCGACCAAGGCCAGGTGGAGCTGCTGGAGGGCGTGACGGGAGGCCGCCTCACCGCCTTCGAGACGCTCGCGCAGGCGATCGGTCTCACCCGCCACCATGTCCATCACCCGATCGCTGGCGGTGGTCGAAGCGGCCTGCAACTCACGCACGAAATGCAGCTGCTGGTGCCCGAAGAGGCTCTCGAGGCGAGCACCGAGCTCGTCGGCCAGCGTCTCACGCCCGCGCTCCAGTCGGTGCAACCTGAAGATCAGGTAAACCACGCCGGCCAGGAGCACGGCAAGGGCAGCAAACAGCCAGGGGAGAAGGGCAGGCAGGACAGGGGCGGACTCGGGATTCATCGCCGAAGTATACCGCCCCAGGCTGTAAATTAGTTCAGTGCCCGCAGACTGACCAGGGGCGGCTGGGCCAGCAGATGGCGGGTACCGAACCAGCCGGCCAGGGTCACCACCAGCACGCCGGCCAGCGCACCGACGCCCAGGGGCAGCAGGCTGGGCACGTAGGGCAGTTTGAACACGAAATGGCCCAGCGCCCAGCCGATGCCGGTGGCCCCGGCGCCAGCCAGCACCCCGGCCACCAGGCCAAGCACCGCAAACTCGGCCAGCAGGGCCGACCTGAGCTGGGCATTGCGTGCGCCCAGGGTACGCAGAATGGCAAGTTCCTTCTCGCGTTCGTCGTGGGTCGCCTGCAGCGCCCCGAAGAGCACGACGACGCCTGCCACCACGGCGAAGCCGAAGACGAACTGCACCGCGGCGATCAGTTTTTCCACCATGCCGCGCACCTGGGCAACCACAGCAGCCACATCGATGACCGTGAAATTGGGGAAGGCGGCGACGATGCGGTTGGCAAACGCCAGATCGGACGGGGGCAGATAGAAGCTGGTGATGTAGCTCGCCGGGAAGGATTCAAGCATGCCCTGCCCGGCGATGACAAAGAAGTTGACCCGCATGGAGTCCCAGTCGAGCTTGCGCAGGCTGGTGATGCGCGCCTCGCTGCGGGTGCCGGCAATCTCGAAGGTCAGCAGATCTCCCATGGCCAGCCCGAGGGTCTGGGCCAGGCCCTGCTCCACCGAGAACTGGGGCGTGGTGTCGGACCCATGCCAGCGCCCGGCAGCGACACTGTTGCCATCCGGCAGGCGGGTATCAAAGGAGAGGTTGAAGTCCCGGTCCACCAGGCGCCGGGCGCGATCGTCGGTGTAATCGTCCGGCCCCACCGGGCGGCCATTCACCGCCACCAGGCGGCCACGGATCATGGGCTGCAGTGCGGGCTCCCGCCGACCTGCATCCTTGAAGAACTGGCGCACGCCCTCCACCTGATCCGGCTGGATGTTGATGACGAAGCGGTTGGGCGCATCTGCCGGCGTAGCCTGCTGCCAGTTGGTCAGCAGATCGCCCCGCACCAGGGTCAGCAACAACAGGGCGGTGAGGCCCATGCCCAGGGCCAACACCTGCACCAGGCTGGCCACCGGCCGGCGGCGCAGGGAGGCGATGCCATAGCGCCAGCCACTGCTGGCCACGCCACGCACCCGGCCGAGTGCGGCCAGCACCAGCCCGCCCAAAGCGGCATAAAGGGCGAAGGCCAGGGCAAAGCCGCCCACCACCCAGGTGCCCAGCAGCCAGTCCCGGGCGATCCCCACCAGCAGTCCGGCCAGCAGCAGCGCACCAATGGTCCAAGCCACGCCTTCCCGGGCGGCTACGCCATCCCATTCACGGCGCAGTACCCGCAGGGTGGGCACCCGACCAAGGCGAATCAGCGGCGGCAGGGCAAAGCCAAGCAACAGAAGCATGGATACGGCAAGCCCATGCAGCACCGGCCAGAAGCCGGGCGGGGGCAGCGGAAAACCCACCAGCTCGCCCAGCAGGCCGTTGAGCACGAACTGCACGGCGAAACCCAGCGCACACCCCGCCACCCCGGCCGCCAGGCCAAGCAGGGCAAACTCGCCGATGAACATCGCCATGAGCTGCGCTTGCCCGGCGCCCATGCAGCGCATCACGGCGCATCCATCCAGGTGACGCTCCACGAAGCGCCGGGTGGCCAGACCCACCGCCACCGCCGCCAGCACCACGGCCAGCATCGCCGCAAAGCGCAGGAAGCGCTCGGTGCGATCCAGGATGGAGCGCACTTCGGGGCGGGCGTTGTCCACTGTTTCCAGGGTCTCCCCCCGCTTCAGGCGGGCCTTGGCCCAGGCTTCAAAGGTGGCCACGTCCCGGGCTTCTCCAGCCAGGTGCAGGCGGTGGAATGCGCGGCTGCCCGGCTGGATGAGCGCCGTAGCGGGCAGGTCGGCGGCGTTGATCACCAGCCGCGGCAGCAGGCTGAAGAAGTTGGCGCCCCGGTCGGACTCGAAGGACAGCACCGCGGCCATGCGCAGGCGTGAGGCCCCCAGACCCACCATGTCGCCAGGGCGCGCGCCCAGGGCGCTGGCCAGACGCTCATCGAGCCAAAGCTCGCCGGGGGCCGGAATACCTGCCGCAGGGGCATCGGGCTGGTTGAGCCCGGGGGCGATGCGGATCGTGCCGCGCAGCGGGTGGCCGTCTTCCACCACCTTCACGCCAGCCAGCTGGGCACCTTCGGCAGTGCTGGCCATGCTGGTGAAGGTGCTGGACACCACCGACTTCAGGCCGAGCCGATTGGCTTCGGCCCGGTAGGCCGGGTCAAGGGCATGATCTGATACCAGCACCAGATCGCCACCGAGAAGCTGATTGGCCTCACGCCCGAGGGCCTGGGCGACCCGGTCGGTGAAGAAGCCGACACTGGTCAGGCTGGCGACGGCAATGACCAAGGCGACCAGCAGCAGGCCGAGTTCACCAGCCCGCAGATCGCGGCGCAGCATGCGGAAGGACTGGGAAAGGGCTGGCAGGAATCGGTTCATGGGGTCTCAGGCAGCGTCACCGCAAAAAGATTCCGGCCGATGCCGGAATCTCCTGTCGCAAGCTCAGGCTGCAAGCGCAAGCCAGCCTTGCACCAGCCGAACCCAGTAGGCCACACCGAAGGGAATCGCCGAGTCGTTGAAGTCATAGTGGGGGTTGTGCAGGGTACAGCCCCCCTCCCCCGGCCCGTTGCCCAGCCAGATGTAGCAGCCGGGCTTCTCCTGCAGGAAGTAGGCAAAATCCTCGGCGCCCATGCTGGGCTTGGGATCAATGCTCACCTTGCCCTCGCCGCACACTTCCGCGGCCACTCTGGCGCAGAACTCGGCCTCGGGCACGGTGTTGATGGTCGGGGGGTAACCGCGCCGATAGTCGAACTTGACGTTGGCGCCAAAGGCCGCACCCACGCCAGCGCAAACACGCTGCATGGTGTCCTCGACCATGGCCTCGACCTCCGGCCGGAAGGCCCGCACCGTACCGCTGATGCGGGCGATGTCAGGGATCACGTTGTAGGCGTCCCCGGCATGGAACTGGGTGACCGACAGCACGGCGGCGTCCTGGGGGTCGCGGTTGCGGCTGACCACCGATTGAAGCGCCTGGACCAGTGCAGCACCTGCCAGCACCGGGTCGATGCCCTGGTGGGGCATGGCGGCGTGGGCACCATGGCCCTTGATCTCGATATCGAAACGGTCGGCACAGGCCATCACCGGGCCGCGATGCACGGCGATCTCGCCGAGGGGCAGGCCGGGCCAGTTGTGCAGGCCGAACACCGCCTCCATGGGAAAACGCTCAAAGAGCCCGTCGGCGATCATCGCCGGCGCACCGCCCTCCCCTTCTTCGGCGGGCTGGAACAAAAACACCACCGTGCCGTCGAAATCCGGGTTCTTGGCCAGATGCGCCGCCGCCCCCAGCAGCATGGCCGTGTGGCCGTCGTGGCCGCAGGCGTGCATCCGCCCGGGGTGGCGGGAGTGGTGGTTGAAGTCGTTCTTCTCCTGGATGGGCAGCGCATCCATGTCGGCCCGCAGGCCGATGCTGCGGCCACTGCTGCCGGCCCTGAGCACGCCCACAACGCCGGTCTTGCCCACCCCCGTGTGGGTCTCGATACCCAGGGCATGCAGACGCTCGGCCACCAGGGCGGCGGTGCGATGCTCTTCAAAGGCCAGCTCCGGATGGGCGTGGATGTCCCGGCGGATGGCGGTGATCTCGGCGTGATCGGCCCGCAGTTTTTCAAGAAGGTGCATGATGCGTCCCGATAGGCGGCCCCGGCGGCCGTGATGGAGAAATGATAGCAGCGGGGCACGCCCCCGCTCCACCGCAAGAAGCAGGCTCAACCGAATGAAACTTTTCTACGCCGATCACTTCGTGCTGCCCCTCCCCGAGGGGCATCGCTTTCCGATGGAAAAATACGCCCGCCTGCGGGAGCGCCTGATGGGCTCCGGTCTGTTCGCGGCCGAAGACTTTCATGTTCCCGAAGCCGCCAGTGATTCGGAGCTGCTCCGGGCCCACGATGCCGGCTACGTGCAACGGGTTGTCCGCGGCACCCTCGACAAGAACGACATTCGGCGCATCGGCTTTCCCTGGTCGGAGGCCATGGTGGAGCGCTCCCGGCGCTCCGCCGGCGCCACCCTGGCGGCCTGCCGGGCTGCGCTGGAAGACGGTTGCGCCGCCAACCTGGCCGGCGGCACCCATCACGCCTTTCGCGACCGGGGTGAAGGCTTCTGTGTCTTCAACGACGCCGCGATCGCGGCCCTGGCCATGCGCGCCGAGGGCCGGGTCGAGCGGGTGGCGATCATCGACTGCGACGTGCACCAGGGCAACGGCACTGCCGCCATCCTGGCCAACCGGCCGGAGTGTTTCACCTTCAGCATCCACGGCGCCCGCAACTACCCCTTCGACAAGGAGAGCAGCGATCTGGACGTGGAACTGCCCGACGGCACCACCGACGACACCTATCTCACCGCCCTGCAGGCCGCCCTCGGCCCGGTGTTTGCCCGGGGCAAGCCCGACCTGGTGATCTACTTGGCGGGTGCCGACCCCTACGAGGACGACCGCCTGGGCCGGCTCAAGCTCACCAAGGCCGGTCTGGCCGAACGGGACCAGTTGGTCTTCGACAAGGTCCGCCAGCGCGGCCTGCCCATTGCCATCGCCATGGCCGGCGGCTACGCCCGCAAGATCGACGACACAGTCGAAATCCACGCCAATACGGTGTGCACGGCGGCACGCCACTTCCGTGCGCGTCAATCTGCCTCGCTATAATCAGGACAACACCTCAACAAGGATTCCCCGATGCGCTTCGAAGGCTCCGACAACTACGTCACCACCCCCGACCTGATGCTGGCCGTCAATGCCGCCATCCGCCTGCAGCGCCCCCTCCTCATCAAGGGCGAGCCCGGCACCGGGAAGACCATGCTGGCCGAAGAGGTGGCCGCGGCCCTTGGCATGCCCCTGCTGCAGTGGCACATCAAGTCCACCACCAAGGCCCAGCAGGGGCTGTACGAATACGACGCGGTGTCACGCCTGCGTGACTCCCAGCTGGGCGACGACAAGGTCAAGGACATCTCCAACTACATCGTCAAGGGCACCCTGTGGCAGGCCTTCGACGCTGACGTGCCCACCGTGGTGCTGATCGACGAGATCGACAAGGCCGATATCGAGTTCCCCAACGATTTGCTGCGCGAACTCGACCGCATGGAGTTCCATGTGTACGAGACCCGCGAGACGGTCAAGGCCCGCCACCGCCCCATCGTATTCATCACCTCCAACAACGAGAAGGAGCTGCCCGACGCCTTCCTGCGCCGCTGCTTCTTCCACTACATCAAGTTCCCCGACCGGGACACCATGCAACGCATCGTCGATGTGCACTTCCCGGGGATCAAGAAAGCCCTGCTCACGGAAGCCCTGGAAGTGTTCTTCGGCCTGCGCGAGATCCCCGGCCTGAAGAAAAAGCCCTCCACCTCCGAGCTGATCGACTGGCTCAAGCTGCTGGTGGCTGAGGAGATCCCCGTCGAAGCACTGCGCTCGCCCGACCAGAAGGCCAGCATCCCACCCCTGCACGGTGCCCTGCTGAAGAACGAGCAGGACATGCACCTTTTTGAGCGCCTGGTGTTCATGGCCCAGCGCAACCGCTGAGATGCCCTGGCCGACGCCCGCGGGCGAATGAATACGCCCCTACATCCCTCCTCCCGGACAGAGTCATGCTGATCGACTTTTTTCTGCACCTCAAGGCGCGCAAGCTGCCGGTATCCACCAAGGAGTTCCTGACCTTGCTGGAGGCCATCCGGGCCGGCCTGGCGGGCCACAGCATGGAGGACTTCTACTTCCTGGCCCGCAGCAGCCTGATCAAGGACGAATCCCACTTCGACCGCTTTGACCAGGCCTTCGGTGAGTACTTCAAGGGCATCGAAGCCATCCCCGGGCTTGAGGTGGATCTTCCCGAGGAATGGCTGAAGGCCATGATGCAGAAGCACCTGACACCGGAGGAAAAGGCAAGGCTGGAGAAACTCGGTTGGGACAAGCTGATGGAAGAGTTCCGCAACCGCCTAAAAGAGCAAAAGGGCCGGCATCAGGGCGGCTCGAAATGGGTCGGCACCGGCGGTACCTCGCCCTTCGGCAACAGTGGCTATCACCCGGAAGGCATCCGCGTGGGCGGCGAGTCGGCCGGCAATCGTACTGCGGTAAAAGTGTGGGACCAGCGGGAATACCGCAATCTGGACGACAGCGTGGAGCTGGGTACCCGCAACATCAAGGTGGCCCTGCGCCGTCTACGCCGCTTTGCCCGCCTCGGAGCGCCGGATGAACTGGACCTGGACGGCACCATTGCCGCCACCGCCCGCAATGCCGGCTACCTGGATCTGTTGATGCGGCCGGAGCGTCACAATGCGGTGAAGGTGCTGATCTTTTTCGATGTGGGCGGCTCCATGGACGACCACGTGAAGGTATGCGAGGAGCTGTTCTCGGCCTGCCGCACCGAGTTCAAGCACATGGAGTACTTCTATTTCCACAACTGCGTGTATGACCACGTGTGGCGCGACAGCTTCCGGCGCCACTCGGAGCGCACCCCGACCCTCGATGTGATCCACAAGTACGGGCCGGAGTACAAGCTGATCTTCGTGGGCGATGCCACCATGAGCCCTTACGAGATCCTCCAGCCCAATGGCTCCATCGAGTACAGCAACACCGAGGCCGGTGCCGTGTGGCTGCGCCGCCTGGCCGACGCCTACCCGTCCACGGCCTGGCTCAATCCCGAAGCGGAACGCACCTGGGATTACCGCCAGTCCATCGGGATCATCCGGCAGATCCTCGGGGAAAAGATGTTTCCCCTGACCTTGGATGGCCTCACCCGGGCCATCACCCACCTGTCACGCAAGCATTAGACTCAGGGGATCCGGTAGTTTTCCTGGGTCATGATGTCCACGCCGCACTGGAGGTTTTCGATCCAGTCGAGGAAGCGATTGACCATCACCTTGCCCTCGAAGCGGCAGCCGTGCTGGGGTACGATCATGTCCACGTCGAGCTGACGGACCATGTTCACCCAGAAGCGGCAGATCTTGTTGGAGATCATGTAACGGCGGTGGAAGCCGGCCATGGTGATCACGTGATCGTCAAAATCGGTCACCGGCTTGGCCGCCATTTCGTGGTCAACCAAGGATGCACCCATGTCGCCGGAAAAGAGAATCTTCGAGACCGGATCGTAAAACTGGAAATTACCCTCCGAGTGCATGAAATGCGCTGGCAGGGCCTTGATCCTGCTTTCTCCCAAGGCAATGTTCATGCCCTCATCGGGAATGCCGACGATCCGCGCCGTGTAGTCCTTGCCGGTGGTGAAATGGGGGACGAATCGCGTCCACAGGCGCGAGATCATCACCTTGCAGTGGGTCGACACCATCCATTTGTTCAGTGACGCAATGATGTCCGGGTCTGCGTGGGTGGCGAAGATGAAATCCAGGCCACGGGACGGAAAGAAGCGTTGCATGGACATCAACAAGCCGTTGTAGGTCATGTTGCCGCCCGGATCGATCAATGCTCCGTGATCGCCATCGACAATCAGGAACTGATTGCATTGCACGGCATGGTCCGCCTCCTCATCCACCAGATCGTAAAAGGCCAGACAGGCGTGCTTGCCGTTGTTGAAGAGTTCGACAGCCATGGAAATCATTACGGAGAGTGAAATCGGACCGCTACTTTATCCGACTCGCTACCTTAGGAAAACACCAGGCTCGCGGACACTCGTCCGAGACGACATATTGCCTCGTCAGCTTAGAACGTTTGGGGTATCTTCGGCCCCGGGTTTACGCATTCCGATGGAGTCCTTCTTGAGAGCACCGGTTTTTCTGTTGTCCATGGCCGCACTTCTTGGTCCGTTCGCAGGCGGTACTGTGCTTGCGGCCGGCTCAGGACTGCCCGCTGGCGCAGCACCGCCTTTTGGTACTGTCCGCGCACAAGCTCAAGCTGGCGTCCGCCCAGAGAGCCTGCGCCGCCCCTCCGACACCCAGTGCCCCCCCCGGAGCAGTGCTGGAAGTGGCATCACCAGCACCCGCCGCGACCCCTCAGGGCGCATCCATGTCTATGGTGAAACCGCCCCTCTGAACAATCGCAACGGAAACATCTACAACTGTACCGGCGTACCGGGCAGCGGAAAGATACGCGCCAATGCGGGAGCAGGCAGGCCCAAGTCAGCCTACAATGCTCGTACCAACACCCTCAACGCGGCGACCGACGGGTATGTCAACCGTTCGGCCACCAGTTCGATGATGCCGCGCAAGTCGCCATCGATGTACGACCCGGCAACCGGGGTCATCAAGCCTTCCCGCAAACTCAACGCCTACGAGATCTACCAGCGGTAGACGAAACATGGGGGCAGCCCCTCCCGGGCCTGCCCCCATGCTCTTTACCCGCCCGGCGCCCTGAGGCACCGAAGCGGCGTGATCACTTGCTGTTCATGACCAGCATCAGCTGATTGATGCGCTTGACGAAGCTCGCCGGATCATCCAGCGTGCCACCTTCGGCCAGCAGAGCCTGATCGAAGAGCACCGCGGCCCAGTCATCAAACTGTGCATCTTCGTACTTCAGGCGCAGCACCACCGGGTGGCTGGGGTTGATCTCGAGGATGGGCTTGGAGAGCGGCATGTTCTGACCGGCAGCCTTCATCAGGCGGGCCAGGTTCATCCCCATGTCGTGCTCGTCGGCCACCAGGCAGGCGGGCGAATCGGTGAGGCGGTGGGTGACACGGACTTCCTTTACCTTACCTTCCAGGCTGGTCTTCATCTTGTCGAGCATGTCCTTCAGCTCGCCGGTTTCCTTCTCGACGGCTGCCTTTTCGGCTTCGTCTTCCAGGGAGCCCAAGTCGAGGCCGCCCTTGGCCACAGATGCCAGCGGCTTGCCATCGAACTCGGTCAGGTTGCCCACCACCCATTCATCCACGCGGTTGGAGAGCAGCAGCACCTCGATGCCCTTCTTGCGGAAGATCTCCAGGTGCGGGCTGTTCTTCGCGGCGTTGAAGCTGTCGGCGGTGACGAAGTAGATCTTGTCCTGCCCTTCCTTCATGCGGCCGATGTAGTCGGCCAGGGAGACGCTCTCCTCGGCCGTGTCCACATGGGTGGACGCGAAGCGCAGCAGGCCGGCAATCTTGTCCTTGTTGGCGTGATCTTCGCCGACCCCCTCCTTCAGCACCTGGCCGAACTCCTTCCAGAAGGTGACGTACTTGTCCTTCTGGTTCTCGGCGAGGTCTTCGAGCAGGCCCAGAACCTTCTTGGTGCAGCCGGCGCGAAGGGTATCGATGTCCTTGGACTCCTGCAGGATCTCGCGGGACACGTTGAGCGGCAGGTCGTTGGAGTCCACCACCCCACGCACGAAGCGCAGGTACATGGGCATCAGCTTCTCGGCGTCATCCATGATGAAGACGCGGCGCACGTAGAGCTTCACCCCGTGACGGGCCTGGCGGTCCCACATGTCGAAGGGGGCGTGGCCGGGCACATAGAGTAGCTGGGTGTATTCGTGACGGCCTTCCACCTTGCTGTGGGTCCAGGCCAGCGGCGGCTCGTAGTCATGGCCGACGTGCTTGTAGAACTCGGTGTATTCCTCGTCGCTCACCTCGGACTTGGCGCGTGCCCAAAGGGCGTTGGCCTTGTTGACGGTCTCGTCTTCGTCGGTGACCACCTGCTCTTTCTTCTCCTCGTCCCACTGCTCCTTCTTCATCACGATCGGTTGAAGGATGTGGTCGGAGTACTTCTGGATGATGGAGCGCAATTTCCAGCTGGACAACAGATCGTCCTGATCCTCGCGCAGGTGCAGAGTGATCTCGGTACCCCGGTCGGCCTTATCGATGGACTCGACCGTGTACTCGCCGGCAGTATCGCCCGTCATCGAGCATTCCCAACGCACGCCCTCGGCGGCGGCATGGCCCGCCCGGCGGGTGCGCACGGTAACCTTGTCGGCGACGATGAAGGCTGAATAGAAACCGACCCCGAACTGGCCGATCAGGTGGGCGTCCTTCTTCTGGTCGCCGGTCAGCTTGCCGAAGAACTCCTTGGTGCCCGACTTGGCGATGGTGCCCAGATTGGTCACCACCTCGTCACGGCTCATGCCGATGCCGTTGTCAGCGATGGTCAGGGTGCGGGCAGTCTTGTCGAGGGCCACGCGAATCTTCAACTCGGCGTCGTTCTCGAACAGCCCACCGTTCTCGAGGGCTTCGAAACGCAGCTTGTCACAGGCATCGGAGGCATTCGAAACCAGTTCGCGGAGAAAGATCTCCCGATTCGAGTACAGCGAATGGATCATGAGGTGCAGTAGCTGCTTCACCTCAGCCTGGAAGTTCAGGGTTTGCGCGGACGACATTTGCTCGACAGTCATAAAGCTTGCTCCAAGAGAACCGTTAACGACCCGCATATGGGTCCGCCCTTCCGACTTTCAAGCCCTCGCTTCCAACTTATGGAACGACTTCCGCTGTCTTCCTCAATCCTCCCCTCATCACGGTCGTCTGCGTCAGAGGCGGAGCAGGCTACCCTCGTCAGCCCGTCCCTGCGCCGCTTCCGCTTTGCCGTATGGTTTGCCTTCGTCCTGCTTGCCGCACTGACCCTGGGCGGCGCTCTGTCCCTCATCCGCTTCGACCGGGAACAAGCCCTTCAACGGGCCGAGTCCGAGCTTCTGAGCCTCACCCGGGTGCTTGAAGAGCACGCGGCGCGCAGTTTCGGCGAGACGGAAGCAGCTGTCACCGAGATTGCCGGGCATGTAGCCCAGCGCGGTGGTCTGGACACCTTCGGAGAGCGGGATCTGCAGACCCTGTTGCGCCAGCGTGTCTCGAGCTTGCCCGAAGCCGACTACCTGTTCGTCGAGGGGGAGGACGGCAGCCTTGTCGCCGATTCGAACACCCCTTCGGCAAGCGCCGCCAACACCCAACGCAATGGCAGCCACAAGCCAGCGGCAATTCCGCCATTGCTGCGCGAGGGTGTCGAAATCGGCAGCCCGGTACGCAGCTCCGCCAGCGGGATGTGGGTCACCCCCCTGCGCCGGCAGATCTTCGATGCCCTGGGAAGATACCTGGGTACGGCGGGTGCGGCCATGAGCCATCGCTACTTCGAAGGGGTCTACCGGGAGCTTGAACTGTCGTCTGAGGACACCATCCTCATCCTGCACGCAAGCCGAGCCATCACGCTCATCCGCTACCCCCACGCTGACGGACAGATCGGTATCAGTGTTGCAGACTCGCCCGCCGTCGGTGCGGACTCCCAGCAGCGCAGCATGATCGTCACCGACACCTCGGCCACGGACCATGTGGAACGCATCACGGCCTATCGGCGTCTTGCCGACCGTCCTCTGATCGTTGCCACCAGCCGACCGATGGACAGTGCCCTTGCCGATTATTATGAACACCGTGATCGCATCCTTGCCGCGGCGGGGGTGATGCTTGCGCTGCTCGGCGCCCTGGCCTACCTGCTGCATCGGGATACCGTGCGCCGCGATTCAGAACGCGCCGCCTTGGCCGAACTGAACGCCACCCTCGAACAACGGGTTCACCAGCGTACGGAAGAGCTTGAACATTCCAACCGCGAGCTGCTCAGCTTCAGCTACTCGGTATCCCACGATCTGCGTGCGCCGCTGCGCGCAATCAACGGGTTTTCCCATGCACTGGCCGAAGACTATGGCGACCGTCTTGATGAAACAGGCCTGAGCTATCTGACGAGACTGCGTCGCGCCAGCCTGCGCATGGGCGAATTGATCGACGAACTGCAGAAGCTCGCGAGCGTATCCCGCCACACGTTGCGCATCGAAAACACCGACGTCAGCGCCATTGCCCGGGAGATTCTCGACGAACTGGCGGCCACCAGTGCTGGCAGGGTCGTGCACAGCCACGTGGAACCCGACCTGACCGCCGACGCCGACCCGGTGCTGATCCGCAACGCCCTGCAGAACCTCCTCGCCAATGCCTGGAAGTTCACTCGCGATAGCCAGCCGGCACTGATCCAGGTCGGGGGGCGCCCCCATGGCGATGAAAAGCTCTTCTATGTCACCGATAATGGAATCGGCTTCGAAATGGCCCATGCCGCCAAACTATTCCAGCCCTTTCAGCAGCTCCACCGGCGAGATGGTTTCGAGGGGTCCGGGATCGGGCTGGCCAGTGTGCGCCGCGTGGTGGAGCGTCATGGCGGCGCGGTATGGGCCGAGTCGTCGCCGGGCACTGGCACGACGATGTTCTTCACGCTTCCCCGCAGCCCGGCAATGGTCCGCCGACCACGGGAAAAACTGAACACCTGAGGGGCCACTCCCTTCACTCGTATCGGATCTCCAGCACCTCGATCTCACGAAGGCCCGCCGGACTGGCAAAACGGACCACGTCCCCCTCCTTCGCCTTCAGGAGTGCCCGGGACAAGGGCGCGATCCAGCTAATCCGCCCCTCGGAGGCGTTGGCCTCATCCACACCCACGATCTGATAGGTCTGCTCGTCCGTCCCGTCGGCATCACAAACGGTCACCGTGGCCCCGAAAAAGACTTGCCCGGTGTTCTCCTGCTCCGATGGCGTCACCACCGTTGCGCTTTCCAGGCGTTTGATCAGGAAGCGGATGCGCCGGTCAATCTCCCGCAGGCGCTTCTTGCCATAGATGTAGTCGCCATTCTCCGAGCGGTCGCCATTTGATGCGGCCCAGCGCACGGTCTCCACCAACTGGGGGCGCTCGTCCCGAACCAGCTGATCCAACTCGGCCCGCAATACCTCATAGCCTTTGCGGGTCATGTAGTTGCGAGTACCGGGCGGCAAGCTCGGTACGCCTGGCAGAGACTCTTCGTCGTCTTCCTGCTCGTTTTCCTTCACGAAGGCCTTGTTCACCCTGGAGAACTCCGGATCTGCAGAATTGGGGGAGCAAATGTTAGGGGCCACCTGCCGGGCTGGCAAGCCGCCGGCAGATGGCCCCACAACTCAAAGACCCGTCAATGATAGATCGCGGGCTGAGTCATCAGGGCATCCCGATCCGCGATCCAGTTTTCGAAGTCATCCATCTGGGTCGCGGAGGCACTCAGCTCGCGCAGCTCCTGCCGAAAGCGACGTGCCGCCTCATCGCGAAAGAGCCCTCCCACCCCACGGCGCTTGTCGATCACCTCGACCGCATCGACATTGGGATAATCCACCACATAAAGCACCGGATTGTTGAGCATGATGTTCATGACCGTTCTCCTGATTGCTGGTTTGACTGCATGGGCACTCTCGCTACTGTAGATGGGAACACTGTCGCCGGGTTCAAGTTCCCGACCGGCGTTGTATTTCGGCGGCCTCACGCCTAAGATTGGCTGATCCCGCCCCAAAGTTATGAGCATCAGGCATGAATGACAGCAATGAACCCGAAATCGACGCGGGCAACCTGCCTTCCCTGCTGGCAACCTTGTCCACCGAGCACCGGGATCTCGACGCGGTCATTTCCCAGATATCACACGCACCGCCACCGGGGAGCGAACTCCTGCTGCGCCGCCTCAAGAAGCGCAAGCTCCTCCTGAAGGACCGCATCGCCATGATCCGGCGCATGCTCGATCCCGACATTCCCGCCTGATCCCCCTTTCATCCGCAGCCGACCCGACCACGCATGCCCATTCACCGTAACGCCGGGGCCGACACGCTCGCCCTGCACGCCGGCCAGACCCCCGACCCGGTGCATCACTCCCGCGCCACCCCGATCCACTTCACCACCAGTTACGTTTTCCAAGACAGCGAGCACGCCGCAGCCCTCTTCAATCAAGAGCGGGCCGGACACGTTTACTCGCGCATCTCCAATCCCACCAATGCCGTCCTGGAAGAACGGATCGGGCGAGCAATGGACGAAGAGTTGTCTAATGAAATACTTTGGTGCATTTAGGCATCCTAGCCATTGTGTGTACCTCGTCGAACACTCCAGATCGGAAGAG
>NZ_JAFLDT010000029.1 GCF_017302315.1 Zoogloea sp. | reverse complement strand
CCAGTCGTCCGGCAGGTATTTCGGCAGCACGACCGGCACATGGCTCTTCTCGAAATGCCGCGACAGCAGGGCAAAGCCCATCAGCAGGCAGAACAGGTTGGCCAGCGTCACCCATTCGTGGCCGACAGATCGCCCTGGCCGTCGCCCTGCTGCTCTCGGTGACCCGGGCCCGTGAAGCCGCCCAGACGCACTTTGCCCAGTCGGTGGCCGGGGTGGACCTGGTGGTGGGCCCCCGCGGCAGCCCGGTCCAGTTGCTCCTGCACGCCGTTTTCCACCTGGGAGACGCCAGCCATACCCTGGACTGGAAGAGCTATCAGACCCTGGCGGCCGACCCGCAGATCGCCTGGAGCCTGCCCCTCGCCCTGGGTGACTCCCATCGGGGCTTCCCGGTGCTGGGCAGCACACCCGAGTTCTTCCACCACCTCGGAGACGGACAGCAGCAAGGCCTGCCCTTTGCCGACGGCAAGCCCTTCGCCGGCCTCTTCGAAGCCGTGATCGGCGCCGAGGTGGCAGCACGCCTCGGCTACCGGACGGGCCAGCAGATCACCCTGCAGCATGGGGCCAGCCACCTGGACGCCCATCACCACGACGAAGACGCCACCCATCCCGAGCACGCCGACAAGCCTTTCCGGATCGTCGGCGTCCTGGCCCCCACCGGCACCCCCGTGGACCGGACCCTCGTCGTGAGCCTGCAGGCGCTGGAAGCGATCCACCTGGACTGGCAGGGCGGGATGCCCATGCCGGGCCTGAGCATTCCGGCCGAGGCCGCGGGCAAGTTCGACCTCACCCCGAAGCACCTCAACGCCGTGCTGATCGGCCTGCATCAACGCACCGACGTGTTCCGCATGCAGCGCCAGATCAACGCCTTTGGCGGCGAGCCCCTGATGGCCATCCTGCCGGGCCTGGCCATGGACGAACTGTGGCAGCTCATGGGCAGCGTCGAGCGCACCCTGAATGGCCTGGGCTGGCTGGTCATGGCGGTGGGGCTGGCCGGGCTGGTGGCGGTGATCGTCGCCAGCCTGGGCGAACGGAGGCGCGAACTCGCCATCCTGCGCTCGGTAGGCGCGGGCCGGCGCCATATCATCGGGCTGCTGGTGCTCGAGGGTGCCATGGTGACCGCAGCGGGTTCCGCGCTGGGCGTGATGGTGGTGGAAGCCGCTGGCCACCTGCTGGCCCCCTGGCTGAGGGCCCGCCTCGGGCTGGATCTGTCCGGCGCGGCCCTGTCGATGGAAGCACTCCGGATCCTCGGCACCGTGCTGGCCACCGGCATCGCGGCGAGCCTGGTCCCGGCCTGGCGGGCCAGCCGGATGGCCCTGGCCGATGGCCTGCTGCCCCGACTGTAGTGATGCCCCTCATGCGCCACATCCGCCTTGCTGCCTGCCTGCTGGCCGTTTCGCTAGCCGGCGCCCATGCCCAGACGCCCCGGGGTAACGGAGACTTCCGGATCGGAGAGCGTCTGGCCGGCAGCGGGGCCCAGCGTGAGGCCAGCTACCGGGACATTACCTGGGACGATCTCCTGCCCAAGGACTGGAACCCCATGGCCGCCTTCAAGGGCATCGATTTTTCCCGCCTCAAGGACAATGACCCGCGGGCCACCGAGGCGCTGGAGAAGATCAAGCGGGCCTGGGACGAGGCCCCCGTCAGCACTGCGCTGCAGGGGCAGCGGGTCCGGCTGCCGGGCTTCGTGATCCCCCTGGAACGTCAGGGCAAGCTGACCCGCGAGTTCCTGCTGGTTCCCTACTTCGGCGCCTGCATCCACGTTCCGCCACCGCCCGCCAACCAGATGATCCACGTGATCGCCCACAGGCCGGTGGCCGGGCTGAACACCATGGATCCGGTATGGGTGAGTGGCACCCTAAGCATCCACCGCGCCGAAACAGGCATGGGCATCGCCGGCTACCGGCTGGCCGGCGACACGACCCTGCCCTATACCGGCACCGGCAAGCCCTGATCCTGCCGGGCGCGCTGCGGGTCAGACGCCGCTGGCCACCATTTTGCGGCGCAAAAAGGCGATCTGAGTCTGCAGGGGCAGGCCCTTGGGGCACACATCATGGCAGGCCAGCAGGCTCATGCAGCCGAACACGCCGGTGTCGTCGCCGATGAGCTGGTAGAAGTCGTCGTCACTGCGCTCGTCGCGGGGGTCGAGGCGGAAGCGGGCGATCTTGTTGAGGCCGATGGCGCCGACGAACTCCTCGCGCATGCGCAGGGTGCCGCAGCCCGCCACGCAGCAGCCGCACTCGATGCAGCGGTCGAGCTCGTAGATGGCCTCGGCCAGCTCGGGCTCCATGGGTGTTTCGACGGCCGTCAGGTCGGCCTCCTGGCTGCTGTGGATCCAGGTTTCGAGGCGTTCGGCGGTGCCGCGCATCCATTTGCCGGTGTTCACCGACAGGTCACCGATCAGCTCGAAGACCGGCAGCGGCGCCAGGGTGATGACCGGCCCAAGATCACGGGTGAGGCTGCGACAGGCCAGGCCGGGCTTGCCATTGATGAGCATGCCGCAGCTACCGCAGATACCGGCGCGGCACACGAAGTCGAACTGCAGGGCCGGGTCCAGGGTTTCGCGGACTTCATTGAGGGCGATGAACAGGGTCATGCCCTCGGCCTCTTCGACATGGAAATCCTGCCAGTGGGGGGCAATGCCCTCGGTCGGGCTGCTGCGCAGGATGCGCAGGGTCAGGGCGCGAGGCCCCTTTGTCGTGTCCTTCTTCATCATCCGTGCACCTTGCGGGTGTCGTCGCGCAGGGCAGCCCAGCCGCGGGCATGCTCGCCCGGGGCGATATCGATGACAGGCCCGAGCGTGCGGGTGAATTGGGCACAGGCCACTCCGGGCTGCCCATCCACCACGATACCGCAGGTGTTGCAGGCACCGGCATGGCACAGGGGCGCATCGCGCAGGGCGGCGGGCAGCACGTCCCGCAGTTGCTTGAGGACGGTCAGCACGCTCATGTCCTGGGTCTCGAGGACTTCGTGCTCGCACACGCCGCCAGCGCCATCGGGAAGGCGTACTTTCAGAACGCGGAGGGTGGGATCGGTCGGTGCATTCATGACGTCTCTCCAAGTCGTGCATTGCGCCCGCGAAAGCGGGAGGGAATCAGATGATCGAAGGGCATCAGGGCCTGCTGTACGGTGAAGCGGTCGGCATGACCGAAGGCGGCGCGGATGGCCTCGATTTCGGCGGCCCGCCCGACGGTGGCCGGGTGCTCGATGGCGTTCCGGGCACCGTAGCCGCGCCAGCCGGGGGGCAGCTCCATAGTGGCCACGTCCAGGGGCTCGTAGTCGAGGGTCGGCAGGGTCTGGAAGTCGTCCTGCCAGGTAGCAAGGGTGCGCTTGAGCCAATCGGCATCGTCGCGGCGGGGATAGTCCTCGCGGAAATGGGCGCCACGGCTCTCGGTGCGCTGCAGGGCACCGTAGGCCACACAGAGGGCCAGCTTGATCATCTTCTGCACCCGGTAGGCGGTGACCAGCTCGGGGTTGGCCCCCGGCCGGCGGGTGCGCAGGCCGATGCGGCGGCTGCGAACCAACAGGCCCTGCAACTCTTCCACGGCGGACTGGAGCAGTTCGCCGGTGCGGAAGATGCCCACCTTGTCGGTCATGATGTCCTGCATGCGGCGCATCAGCTCGGCGCCACTCTCCGTTCCGTTGCCATGCAGCAAAGTGTCGAGCTTCGCCTGCTCGCTTTCGAGGCATTCCCGCACGAGGGCGGTGCTCACCTGCAGCTCGCCTGCGGCGGATTCCACGAAGTCGGCCATGTTCTCGCCGACGATCATGCCGGCCACCACCGTCTCGGCCACCGAGTTGCCGCCCAGGCGGTTAAAGCCGTGGAGATCCCAGCAGGCGGCTTCACCGCAGGCAAACAGACCCTTCAGGCCCCGGGCATGGCCGCGGGCGTCGGTGCGGATGCCGCCCATGGAGTAGTGCTGGGCGGGGCGTACCGGAATCAGGTCGCGGGCGGGATCGATGCCCAGGAAGTGTTGGCAGATCTCCTTCACCTCCCGCAGCTTGCCGTCGATATGGGCCGCACCGAGCAGGGTGATGTCCAGCCATAGATGCTCGCCGAAGCGGCTCTTTACCCCATGGCCGGCGCGGATGTGCTCCTCCATGCGGCGTGAGACCACATCGCGGGAGGCCAGCTCCTTCTTCTCCGGCTCGTAGTCAGGCATGAAGCGGTGTCCGGCCGCGTCCTTCAGCAACCCGCCGTCGCCTCGGCAACCTTCGGTGACGAGGATGCCGGCCGGGAAGATGGTGGTGGGGTGAAACTGCACCGCCTCCATGTTGCCCAGGCAGGCCACGCCGGTCTCCAGGGCGATGGCGGCGCCGATGCCCTCGTTGATCACCGCGTTCGAAGTGACCCGGTAGATGCGCCCGAAACCGCCGGTGGCGATGCAGGTGGCCTTGGCCACGTAGGCTGTCAGCTCGCCGGTCACCAGGTTGCGCACGATGGCGCCGTGGCAGCGCCCGCCTTCGTGGATCAGAGCCAGGGCCTCCATGCGCTCGTGCACCGGGATGCGCTCCGCCACGGCCTGGTCGCTGACCGCGTACAGCATGGCGTGGCCGGTGCCATCGGAGACGTAGCAGGTGCGCCATTTCTTGGTGCCGCCGAAGTCCCGGGCTGCGATCAGGCCGTGGGCCGCCTGCCCCTCGGTGAGGGTCACGCGCTTGCCGTCCATGATCACTTCCCGGTCGCCGGCCTTGATCCGGTTCCAGGGCACGCCCCAGGCGGCCAGCTCGCGCACGGCCTGGGGCGCCGTATGCACGAACAGACGCGCCACGTCCTGATCGCAGCCCCAGTCGGAGCCGCGCACGGTGTCTTCGAAATGCACGTCCTCGTTGTCGCCCTCACCCTTGACGGTGTTTCCCAGGCTGGCCTGCATGCCCCCCTGGGCAGCGGCCGAGTGGGAACGCTTGGGCGGCACCAGGCTGAGGATGATCACGTCGTGGCCGCGGCGACGCGCGCCCACGGCGGCACGCAGGCCGGCCAGGCCACCGCCGACCACGAGGACATCGGTGTAGATGATGCGCATGTTCAGCCCCCCGGACGCCGGGACAGGGCGAATTCCAGCTCACCGAGCTTCACCACGGCCGCCCGGGGCGGCACGTAGCGCTCGCCGGCCTTGTCGGCATGGGCAATGCCCAGTTGCACGTAGGCCAGCAGGCTGACCAGGCCCAACCCCAGAAAGAACACGCTGAACAGGGTCTTGGCAATGCGCAGGCGACGCCGCGACGCACGCGGGTCGCGCCCCTCCAGCCAGCCCCACTTGAGGGCCAGACGGTACAGACCGATACCGCCATGGGTCTCCACCGCAAACAGCAGGAGGAGGTAGAGCGGCCACATACTGCCGGTCCAGATGCGGTCGGCGGACTCGTAGGGGCCGATCAGTTCCGGCTGGGTCAGCATGCCGTAGAGGTGCACCGTACCCAAAAAGAACAGCGCAAAGCCGGTCCATAACTGTATCCACCACAGGCCAGTGTCGCCATGGCGCAGCATGGCCTTGTGCTCGGAAAACGCCTTGTACTGCCGAAAGTTGGCCGGAAACTTGCGCAGGGCCAGCCAGGCATGGGCGATGAAGACCGTCAGCACCACGCCAACCACCACCGACACCAGCCAGGGGCGGGGTTCCGCCAGGAAATACGCACCCTCGAAGAAGCGCGCCACGGTGTAAAAGGCCTCGTGGCTGATCAGGATGGACGACACGAAGAACATGTGGCCGATGAGAAACACGGCCAGGAACAGCCCGGACGCGCTCTGCAGCAGATCCAGCCGGGCTGGCCAGCGGCTCTTGCGTGTGGGCGTGCGCCCCTGTGCGTCACGGGCGACGGCGGGGCGGTCGGCCTCGGCGACGGGGCGCATGGGGGCCAGGGGACGGGCGATGCCGGAGGAATCGAAGGAACTGTCCATGATGAGGAGACCTCTTTGACCACCTCCCAACCGGGAGGCGGTAAATCTGGCCGGCAGCCGCCCCCGACGGACGCCACGGATGGCACCCGGCCAGGGCCGGACACACCGGAACCCTTGTCTCCTCGACTTGTTCTTCTAGTTTGCTACGCTCTGTTGTGGCTTCAATGTAGCACAGCTTGCTGCACTGCAACATAGTCGCTGTTTGCGGTATGGGCAGTAAAATGGGGCACGCAGGCCCTCAGCAATGAACGCCTACAGCGCTAAACTGCGGATCCTTCAGCCTTTTTCCGCCACATGCATATCTGGATCGATGCGGACGCCTGCCCTGGCGTCATCAAGGAAATCCTCTTCCGGGCGGCGGAGCGCCTGCAGATCAACACCGTCCTGGTAGCCAACCGGTTGTTGCGCACCCCGCCCTCCCGCTTCATCCGCGCCGTCCAGGTGCCGGCGGGCTTCGACTTGGCCGATGCCCACATCGTCGAACAGGTGGCCAGCGGCGACCTGGTGGTGACCGCGGATATCCCCCTCGCTGCCGCCGTCCTTGAACGGGGTGCCCATGCCCTCAATCCGCGGGGTGAGATGTACACGGCGGCCAACATCGCCGAACGCCTCTCGATGCGGAACTTCCTGGAGGAGCTGCGCAGCAGCGGCGTCCAGACGGGCGGCCCGGCGGCCTTCAGCCACGCTGACCGGCAGGCCTTCGGCGCCACACTGGACCGCTTCCTGGCCCGCCACACACGGGCCTGAGACCCAGGCTCAGGAGGGTATGTGGGGCGCCGGGCAGCCGTCGTCGATACCGTCGAGCTCGATCTGGATGGTGGGATGATGGATACGGAAGCGCCGCACCAGGATCTCACCCATCTCGAGAAAGAAAGCATCACCCGGGTGCCCCCCGGGCATGACGAGGTGAGCGGTGAGTGCCACCTCGGATGTGCCGAGGGCCCATACGTGAAGGTCGTGGACCCCCGTCACACCCGGCTGGCTGCGCAAGAAGGCGTGCACCTCCAGCAAATCAATACCCTCGGGCACCCCATCGAAGGCCAGATGCAGGGACTGGCGCAGCAGGCTCCAGGTGCCCAGCACGATCACCACGGCAATGACCAGACTGATGACCGGGTCGAGCCATCCCCAACCGAACTGCAGGTAGAGCACCCCGGCAGCCACCACGCCGAGGGACACCAGGGCATCACCGGCCATGTGCAGAAAAGCGCCGCGGACGTTGAGGTCATCCTTGCTCCCCGCCATGAAAAGGGCTGCGGTAAGGCCGTTGATCAGCACGCCAACGGCGGCCACCACGATCACCGTCCAGCCTGACACCGGCTCGGGCGCCTGCAGACGCTGGAAGGCCTCGACCGCCAGTGCCCCCATGGCCACCAGCAGGAGCACCGCATTGGCCAGGGCGGCGAGGATCGAAGCCCGCCGCCAGCCATAGGTGCGCTGCGGGGTGGGTGCCAAGCGCCCGGCCAGGGCCGCACCCCAGGCCAGAATCAGGCCCGCGACATCGGAGAGGTTGTGACCGGCGTCGGCCAGCAAGGCCAGCGATCCGGCCTGCCAGCCGAACACGGCCTCCACCACGACGAAGCCCAGGTTGAGCAGAACCCCGATGGCAAAGGCCCGGTTCCAGTCGTCCGGCCCCGGCGTGGGGTGAACATGCCCGTGATGGGAGTGGGCATGGCCATGCGCGTGACCATGGGAACAGGCGCTGCCGTGATCGTGGCTCACCGGGCGCTCAACGCTTGGCTGCCTTCATTGCGCGCAACTGGCGCCGGGCCACGAACAGTCCGATCTGCTGCAGCGGATTGCGGTTGCCCCACGGCCGCCAGGTTTTCACATAACGGTTGCGATAGGCGTCAAACTGGAAACCCCACGGGGCACACAACACCTCACCCCGGCCGAGGAGAATCTTGATGGCCTCGGCGGTGGTCACACCCGCACAGAGCTGGCAGGCTGCAATGGTGCTGGGGCCGCGCCTGGCGGCAAAGTCCACCCGCGACGGATCGGCCAGATAACCCCTCTGCAGCATGGCGGGCGACAGACCCAGCAGGAAACGCACGGCCATCTCGTCCTCGTCGCAGCCGTCCAGCCGGAAATACTCTTCAAAGGACATCTTCCCCGGCAGAAAACTGAGCACCGCCGTTCCCATGCCCAGGGGGGCGGCCGTCACCGCCGGCACACCTTTGGCATGGCAGGCGTTGAAGGTGTCCCGGCGGGCCTGGAAGGCAAAGAAATCGAGGCCATCCACGTAGAGATCCACCCCGTCGAGGAAGGCATCCAGATTGCCGGCATTGACCCCTTCGCCGAAGACCTGGATATCGAGTTCAGGATTGATGTCCCGGGCCATTTCAATCATCACGTCGACTTTCGGACGTCCGAGGGTGGACATCATGGCCCCGGCCTGGCGGTTGAAATTGACCAGATCGAAGGTATCCATCTCGGCCACATGGAAAGCGCCGACGCCCAGCCGGGCCAGGCTGAGGAGGTGCACGCCGCCGACCCCTCCGACCCCGGCAATGGCCACCCGCTTGCCCCGCAAGGATGCCTGCTCGGCTTCGGTGACCCAGCCGATATTTCGGGCAAAAGCCTCGTCGTAGCGAAAGAGACCTTCAGACATGGGATGAACTTCCGTCAGCCATAGAACACCTATGATACGACAGTTCGACAAGCCCGCCGGCGCGCGGCGGCGTGCCCACAGGCCGGTCCGGAGGACGAAGGCCTCATCCCATCTTCATGGGAGTGGTAACCTTGGACGGTTGGCGCCGACCACCGGGCCACACCCGGCTTCATCGACTTGCACCACCCCGCCTTCAAGGTTTCGCTCTTTCGGGTCGTTGATGTGCAATGCCGAAACGTTTGATCAGAGGGGACTAGCCCACCATGTCATTGCTTGACCGCTTCAGTCTGGGCGAAGGCTTCAAGAAATACTTCGAGATTTCGGCGGCATTCGACGAAGGCAGCCGCAACGCCGTCTTCGGCATCCGCCACGAAGTCTATTGCGAAGAACTCGGCTTCGAGCCGGTCCGCCCTGATCGCCGGGAAACCGACGATTACGACCGCCACAGCCTGCACTGCCTGATGCGCACCGCGAGCGAACCGCAGGTGCTGGTGGGCTGCAACCGCCTGGTGCTGGCCCGCCCTGAAGACCCGGACTACCCGCTGCCCTTCGAGCGCACCTGCGCCGCCACCCTCAACCGTTCGATCATCGACCCGGCCCGCCAGCCACGGGGTGCCATTGCCGAGGTGTCGCGCCTTGCGGTACGCGCCCAGTATCGGCGCCGGAAGGGCGAAACCAAGGCCGCGGTGGCCCTCAGCGACGAAGACTTCGGCACCCAGAACCAGCCGCGCTTTCCCTACATTCCCATCGGCCTCTATCTGGCCATCGTCGCCATGGCCAAACGCGAAGGCATCGAGACCCTGTTCGTGCTCACCGAACCGCGCCTCGCCGAGCACTTCTCGAAACTGGGGGTCAAGATCACCCAGATCGGCGGCCCCGTGGAACATAGGGGAATCCGCATTCCCTCCATGATGGACGTGGACGGCATCATCAAGGGGCTGCGCTTTTTCGTTAAACCGATCTGGCGTGTCATCGAAGCCCAGGTGGACGCGGGCTACGCCGCACCCGGCCGGCCGAGCTTCCGCGACACCCCACAGGATTCGTGAACGAGGGGCGCGGGGGCGAGACAGGCCTCCCGGCACCGGTGGCCCGATAAGGCGCCATCAGTCTGTCGGATCGTCCTTTTCCACCAAGGGATAGGCATCGGCCACATAGGCGTGGCCCTTCATCACCACGACAATGGCGCAGCCGATCGCCAACGTGAACACGACCGTCCAGTGCAGGATCACCGTTGCAATCGCGAGGATGTCCGCCGACTGCACGGCTTTCAGCACCTCCGCCTCCGGCAGCCCTCCGTCGAACACGCGCACGCCCAGGGCATAGATCGCCGGCAAGAGGCTTCCCACCAAGGCCAGCGCGGGCAGGCGCCGCAGCAATCGCCACTCCAGACCCGGCGCCTCCCGCCGACTGCCGGGCAATCTCCTGAACCAGTTGCTCATCACCGTCTCCTCCAAACCCATCCGCCTACCCTAGGGCAACGCCACGCGACGAGGGTTCCCCGCACGCATCACGGGCTTGTCATGGCGGCGCAACCGTGAGCCACTACGCTGGAACACCGCATTCGTCCCCACGGAGCGCGTGAAGACCTCGTGGCGAAATCGGACCGCGCAGTCAATCTGCTCACATGCGCTCACCTCATCCCTAGGAGTCATCATGTATCTCTCTCCCGACGACATCCGGCAAACCCGCCTGGCCACGCTCGACAATCTGCTGGCCGCCTCCCAGATCTGGGTCGATGCTTCCGGGCGCTTCGCCGACCTGGGCCTGCGCGCGGGCCGTCATACCCTGGAAGAGGGGCGTGGTCAGCTTGAGGACCTGATCGCCCAGGAGCCCCTGCGTTTCGAACTGCCTCCCCTCCAACAACTGTCGGCATGGCGAGGCGACAGCGCCGAGTGGATGCGCGAAGCCTTCGAGATCATCGGTGACGCCCAGCAAGGTCTGCTCGCCACCGCCCGCGACCAGGTCGCCACCCTCGATACCATCCTGCTGCGCCAGATGGACCGCGCCGCCCTCAGCGCCGACGCCACCGGCGAGGCCGCCATCGACCATGTGAAGCAGGCCATCCGGGAAGCCGAGGCCGGCTTCAAAGAACTGACCGATGCCGCCGCCCGGGGCACCGACATGGTAGAAGAACAGATCCGCCAGGTGTCCGAAGCCATCGCCGCCGAACCCGGCGCCGAAGCGGCCAAAGCACCGCGCAGCCGCCGCACGCGTAGCTGAGCAGCGGGCACGGGCGCCCGCCCTGGCGCTAGAATGCAGGCTTCCGGACGGCGCCCCCCGGCGCCGTCCCACCGACCCCGCAAGGAAGCCCATGAACGCCCGCGCCCCCCTCTACCAGGCCCGCTACGGCTCGGCCGCTGCGCCGACCCCGACGGCCGGATCGCCGGTCATCGATCACCTGCTCGCCCACCGCTCCGTCCGCGCCTACCTCCCCGACCCGGTCAGTGACGACACCCTGACGGCCATCGTGGCCGCCGCCCAATCCGCCGCCAGTTCATCCAACCTGCACGCCTGGAGCGTGGTCGCCGTGCGCGACCCGGCCCGCAAGGCCCGCCTGGCCGAACTGGCCGGCGACCAGGAGCACATCCGCCAGGCTCCCCTGCTGCTGGTGTGGCTGGCCGACCTGGCCCGCCTGCACGACGTGGCCACCCGCGCGGGGGAGAGCGCCGCAGCCCTCGACTACCTGGAGATGTTCGAAGTCGGCGTGATTGATGCCGCCCTCGCCGCCCAGAACGCCGTCACCGCCGCCGAATCCCTTGGCCTGGGCACGGTATACATTGGCGCCATGCGCAACCGCCCGGAAGACGTGGCCGCCGAGCTGCAACTGCCGCCGCGGGTCGTCGCGGTCTTCGGTCTGTGCGTCGGCACACCCGACCCCCAGCAGCCCGCGGCCGTCAAACCGCGCCCGGCCCAGTCCGTCGTCCTGCACCAGGAGACCTACTCCCTCCCTGCCCAGCAAGCCGGCCTCGCCGAGTACGACACCGCCATGAGCGCCTTCTACACCAGCCAGGGCATGAAGGTGCGCGGTACCTGGTCCAACCACTCGGCCAAACGCATCCGCGACGCCGACTCCCTCAGCGGCCGCGACCGCCTGGTGGAAGCCCTGCGCAAGCTGGGGTTTGGGTTGCGGTAAGTCACCGCTCCCTCATGCTCTCCGACGTGGCCCGAATCAGCGGACTCAAGAAATACTCAATGACTCTGCATTTCCCGTCTTGACTTCAACCGTCACTACCATCCCCGGTGAAAGACGCACATCCGTGCCATCCACACGCATGGAGGAGCGCTCCATCCTGACGCGGGCGGAGTAGATCAACCCTCGCTTCTCGTCTTCAATGGCATCGTGCGACACGGAGATGACCCCTCCGTGGATCGTGCCGTGCCGGGTGAACTGGAAGGTCTCGATCTTGATTTCGGCCTCCTGCTCCAGCTTCACGAACCCGGTGTCCTTGTCCTCGATGAAAGCCTCGACCTCCACCGGATCATCCTTCGGGACGATCAGCGTCAAGGCCTGGGCCGGGGTAACGACACCGCCTCGGGTGTGAATGGCAAGCCGCTGAACCGTGCCATCCACGGGGGCAGTGAGACGCATGAGTCGGCTCCGCGTGTCTGCCCCAACAACGGACTGAAGTGATTTCCCATGCGCACACCCTACCAAATCGGGGTGTTGCAGCTCAGTCTATGACGCGCTTTTTCTTATTCCAGCTATTGCAAAAACAGCAAAAGCCAACGCTATAGCCGCGGCAAAAAACTGCCCCCCAGGAACGGGGCAATCGCGCTGCTACGTCACAATCCCAAGCACCTCAGTGCGGAACGAATCTGATGCTGAGGCGAGTAGTCGCTTTTTTTGTTCCGGCCTTGACCGTCGCGATGACGGCAAAGCTGCCAAGATCCTGCCACCGTTCGTTCTTGCAGAATCGATCCACCGCGTCGTATGCCCAGCAGCGGCGAGTCTCGATGCGGCCGTGGTTGTTCACGGCAAGGGTGACTTCATCGGTCGACGTGGCGGTTAGTTTGCTTTTTTGGATCGAGCCCGGCAAACATGATCGAATCGAGCAGACCCGGATGGTCGTCCTTCACGCTCAGCACATCGTCGGCCTTACCCCCACGGATCGTCTGGGCAACCTTCGTCCGGGTGCCCATCGCATCGATGGTGACCGTTGTGCCTTCGAGGGCCATTGTCTTGAGCTGCGCCGGGATCGCACTGATTTCGTTGGACCTTTCTGCCGTGGCCGTTTGTCTCTGCACCACCCCGACTCCTGCCGCAAAGGCACTGACCATGTGCAGTGGACGACGGGCGTCAGCTTTCCTCTTGTTGGCCGTACGGCGGCTTTTTTTGCCGTCGATAGCCACCACGTTGTCGCCGGCGAGCGCTGGAATCACCATGCCCACCCAGCGTCGGAAGGCGGCTTCAAACTCTTCGGGGCAATCATTCCGAACACACGCCCAAGCGTGTCGTGGGAGGGGATGCCACCTCCATGCTTCACGAAGCCGCGCAGCCAGTCGAGTTTCGCCTTGGCCCACAGATGAACGGCGACAACGTCGTCTGCGCCGCTGAGCTCCACGCACACCATGACGGTCAAGAGTTCCACCAAGCATGCTGCGTGTACCGATTACTGCGCGGATCGGAAATCAAGACAAACACCTGCTTCAGCGGCATGACCGTACCTGTCTTCATGGGAGACCCAAAAAACCAGGAAACCACAAAAAATACGGCGCTGTGAACAGGGGGCTCGTAATCGCATGATTGTGAACGAGAGTTTCGCTGGGGTTATGCGGTGTCGATGCGATTGCCCTGCATCACGCTCTCCTGAACTGAATTGGTATAAACTATATAAACACTTTATACGATTGCCAAGTTTTCGGCGAATGTGATGCGAAGAATTCTGGTGGCAAATCCCAAGGGGGGCTGTGGCAAGTCAACCCTGGCGGTTCATTTGGCAAGCTGGTTCGCTCGAAACGATCAGATCGTCTATCTCGGGGACATGGACAGACAGCAATCTAGCCGACACTGGCTGGAGTCCCGCCCTTCTAACATCAGTGTCATTCGTCACTGGGAGACTCGAGACGATGATTTCAAGGCGCTACCCAAGAACTGCGATGTGGCAATCTTGGACAGCCCCGCCGGGCTCCACGGCAAAAGCCTTAAATCGGTACTGAATGAGGTCGAGAAGATTGTAGTGCCGGTCTCATCCTCTCGCTTCGACATGCTGGCGACTATGGACTTTTTTGAGGAACTGGCAAACACGAAAGCTGTACGCAAGGAGCGCGTAGATATTGGAGTCGTGGGCATGCGAGTCGATCCACGAACTCATGCCTATCAGCAACTGCTTGAATTTCTCAGCCAGTTCGACTTGCCCGTGATTACGTGCATCTCGCAGTCTCAAAGTTACCTAAACGCTGTCGAGTCGAGCACGACCATCTTCGACAAAGGAACGCTCACCGAGGCAGTCGCGAACCAATGGCGCCCGCTCCTAGACTGGTTGGTGAGCCGGCGCTGTTGAGCCAGATCAAACCAACCGCGCAGCACGTCCTCAAGGCCCTGCCCTGTCATCCATCGGAAACATCTTGTTCATTCGCTCGGCGTAGCGTCAGTGCCGGAAGCCTGCGCGGATCCGTAGCATTTTACCGATCACGTGCCAGGCGCCCCGTAACCGTGTCAGGGGAGAACGAAGATGAGGAATGTAACCGGCGCGAGTCATGCGCCAGATCATAACCGGCGACGCGTTCAGCGTCATGGGCCCGATGTGGCCCGTGCTTACCGCAGCATCCGCGACCTCAGCAAGGATATTGGCACGACGCTCGACCCCATCGGGATGGCCGCACCTATCCTGCACGCCCAAGTGGCGTGGATGCTCCATCCTCAGGAGTTGGTAGAGCGGCTAGTGGTACTGCAGTCGGACCTCTTTCAGCTCCACTGGCACTCGCTGCACCGAATGCTCGGCCTTCAGCACGAAGAGCCCGTCCAGCCCAACCCGGACGACAACCGTTTCAATGATCCCGTATGGGCAGAGTCTCCTACCTGGGATCTTGTCAAGGATTGGTATCTGACTTTTACACACCGTGCCCAGGACATGCTCTACGACACACCTGCGTTGTCAGCTCGGGAGCGCAGGAGAGCCGCCTTCTGGTGGCGCAAGTGGCTGAACGCCGTGGCGCCCACCAACTTCCTATGGACTAATCCGGTTGCACTCCGCAAAGCCTTCGAGACCCACGGTCAGAGTGTGATGAGTGGCTGGCAGAACTTCATCGCTGACGTACAGGCCGGCGATGTACAGATGACCGCCCAAGCGAATTTCGAAGTCGGCGTGAATCTGGCGACGACCTCCGGAGCGGTGGTATTCCGCAACAATCTGCTGGAAGTCATCCACTACACGCCGACCCAGCCGCGCATCCACGCCGAACCGGTGGTGATCGTCACCCCATGGATCAACAAGTTCTACATTCTGGATCTCAACCCGAAGAAGAGCATGGTCCGCTACCTGCTGGATCAGGGGCTGGACGTCTTCATCACCAGTTGGAGGAATCCCGGCCCGGAGATGGCCGAAACCCGGTTTGACGATTATCTCCTCGACGGTGTCGACACCATCGTGAGAGTTGCCCGGGAGATGTCGGGTGCGCAACGTGTGCACGCTGTCGGCTACTGCATCGGCGGCACGGCCCTCTCCATCTACATGGCCTGGGCCAACAGCCATTATGGCGCGGATGCAATGCCGGTGGCCGACTGGACCCTCTTCACTACCCTCGTCGATTTTCGCAAGCCGGGGGACATCGAGGTCTTCATCGACGAGGGGAGCGTCAAACATCTGTGCGACCAGATGGGTACCCGAGGCTATCTCGACGGGCGCGAGATGGCCGCCGCGTTCAGGCTGCTGCGCTCCAACAGCCTGATCTGGCACTACGTGGTTCACGGCTGGCTGTATGGCGAGAGTCCAGCGCCCTTCGACGTGCTGTTTTGGAACATGGACAGCACCCGCATGCCCCGTGCCATGCATAGCTGGTACCTCACTGAACTCTATCTGCACAATCGGCTCGTCGAACGGGGGGCCCTGACTCTAGCCGGCGAATCCATCGACCTGACCCGTATCACGCAGCCTTTGTACGCGGTCGCGGCCGAGGACGACCACATCGCCCCGTGGGAGCAGACCTTCCACGTGATGAACCACGTGGCGGGTGAGAAGCGCTACGTCCTCTCGAGCTCCGGGCACATCCTAGGCATCGTCAATCCGCCGGTGAAGCCACCCAAGCGAACCTTTCTTGCCGGTGAGGCGCACCGCGCAGACACCCCGGGCGCCTGGAAGGATCGCAGTCCGACGAAGGCAGGCAGCTGGTGGGAGGACTGGATGGCATGGCTTAAGCCCCGTGCCGGCGAACTCATGGAAGCCCGGCCGGTGGTCACCAAAGCCTACCCACGGTTAGCCGACGCGCCGGGCACCTTCGTGCGGGAAGCCTAGCGTCGGGTCCGCCACCCGGGTGGGAAAGGCCTGGCGTTCGCCAGCAGGCTTTTCCCACTAAGCCGACGGCTCAGGCGTAGCTCACGGCTCAAGTATCGGAGACGTTGATGGCTCCGCCGAAGGTGGCGGCGTACGAAGCACGCTTAACCGTATCGACGACGATGTACTCGCCGGCACGGAGAGCGCATGACCCTGAATTGCAGGTTGCCATGCAGCCGGACTCACAGCAGGCCTCATTGACTACGAGCCCTTCGCGTTGAGGATCAACGTCAAGATGAGCTGTCCGACCCCTTGCGTGGAACCGTCATCTCAATGCAATGAATCGGTCGCAAAGTTGATTTCAGGAGACTTCCATGGAGGCAGCCCCTCCCGAGCCCAGCTTCATCGCGCCGCTCATTCATTGTCAACGGAAGTGATCAGACCGTGGCTCACTCGCTCAGGCACTTGAATAAATGGCGGTTACCCCTGCACGTTCCTGTGGCGGTGTTGTTCTCCGTGCTGATTCTGGGCGTAGGCTCCGTCATCACAGCCTTTCACTTCCACGAGATGCGTCAGCTTCTCGAATCGGCCAACACGGCACTGTTTCGGGCACTTGCAGACCGTGCGAGTGAAACGGTTCATAGCGCGAACAATACCGTGCGGCGAAGCTTCATCCTGCTGGCGTCGTCGCCTCTCGCCGACGCACAAACGTTCGCTGAGCGGCTACGGTTCCTGCCCGAACTCACCGGACTTCTGGTAGCTGACCCACTTCTTGTGTCAGTGATGATCGGCTACGGCAATGGTGATTTTTTTCTTGTTAGTCGAGCGCCAGCCGGCTCAAGTGCTGCTTGGCATGTACTGGATATCAGCAGGCCGCTCGATGCCGCGGCTGATGAACGTGCCCTGCTGTCCCGCTTCGACGGACAGCTACGGCTGGTCGATGTGCAGCCCCAGGCGGAACATTTCGAACCTCGGTTGACCGACTGGTACAGAAAAGCCGCTGCCAGTGACGACTTGGTGGTGATGCCGCCCCGGCCAATCCCCTTCGAGAATGAGAATGGTGTCACCTTTGCCCGGCGCAACGGAGCGGAAGTATTCGGAGTGAACATCGGGTTCTCCAATTTCTCGCGGATGCTTGAGCGCATTCCGATGACTGCCGGGACTCGGCTGACCCTCACCACCTTAGACGGCAGGACGCTGGTACCGGCCGTCATCCCGAAACCATCTTGGGCGGAGATTCAAACTTCCGCCGAAACCACTGAAGACCCGAGCAGAGCAATCGTCGGTTCCGAAGGATCCGCCAGGCTGATCAAGGCCACGGACGGAACGATCTGGCGCGTTTCGTCTAGTGCCATCGAGGGCTTCGGACATGAGGACTGGCGCCTCATCGTCGAAACGCCAGAGGAGGAACTCCTCGCAGATGCGTATCGACTACGAAGGACCTCCGCGATCTTTACTGCGCTTGCCGTTCTCGTCAGCTTCCCCTTGGCATGGGCATTGTCTCGCCTTCTCACTAAGCCTCTTCACCGGCTTGCACATCTTGCACGTGCGCTGTCATCCCTTCAATTCCAGCCTCAGCCCGTGACGCGCTCCGTGATACTTGAAGTGGATCAGCTTGGCGGTGCGATGGCGATGATGCGTACTGCAATCTCCCGCTTCCTGGAGATGGGCAGGGATCTGGGTTCAAAGCGCAACGTAAAGAGTGTCTTGGACGAAGTTGCCGCCAGCGCAAAGGAGATTTCTGGCGCCACGTGGAGCAAGGTGTCTATCGCAGATGACTCTCTCCATGACGCGCCACCTCCTGCCGAAAGTGAGGAATGGGAGTCGCTAGCCCGACGGATGGCAACTGCTGAAGGTCCCGCGAGCCTGGTACAGCCCATATCCGATTGCCCCACCACACACGTGCTCGGGGTGCCCCTGATGACCCCCGAGGGCGAAAATCTAGGCACGCTCCTGCTGGGGAGCTACCGCGGTAATCACGACGGACTTGCGCGCGGTGAAGTTGCAGGATTTCTTGTGGCCCTGGCGGGGACCGCCGCAGTTGCACTTGAAAATCAGCGGTTGCTGAAAGGTCGCAAAGATCTGCTGCGAGGTGTGATACGCATGGTTGCCGACGCAATTGATGCAAAGTCACCTTACACCGGCGGCCACTGTCGCCGAGTTACGGAAGTCGCTCGCCGACTGGCCGTCGCTGCACATGAAACGCAGTCAGGGCCTCTTAAGTCCTTCCAACTCGATGCATCGGGTTGGGAGGCATTGGAGATAGCCAGTTGGCTGCACGACTGTGGCAAGCTCACGACACCCGAGTTCGTCATCGACAAGGCCACAAAACTTGAAACCCTCTATAACCGTATCCACGAAATCCGAACCCGCTTCGAGGTTCTGAAACGGGACGTCGAGATCTCCTATTGGCGCGAAGTTGCTGGTGGGGGTGACGAACCTACCCTGCGCGCGGCACGTGACGCCGAGTTGCACGCTCTCAACGAGGATTTCGCCTTCGTTGCAGAGTGCAACTTAGGCTGCGAGAACATGCCCGAGAGCGCCCTTGAACGACTAGCTCGAATTGCCGAACGGTGCTGGACCCGAACGCTAGATGATCGGCTGGGGCTATCGGCACCGGAACTCGCACGGTTTGCGAACCAACCGCAGCGCCCCCTCCCAGCACGAGAGGCTTTACTGAGCGATACATCCGACAAGATTGTAGAGCGCCCAAATCAAGATCTGTTTGAACCGAACAACCCTTGGGGCTTTGTAATGGATGTCCCGACCAAGCTTTATAACTACGGTGAACTCTACAACCTCAGTATCCGGCGAGGGACGCTCTCAGATGAGGAGCGCTTCAAGATCAAAGAGCACATTGTCCAGACAATCGTGATGCTGTCCCGTCTCCCCTTTCCGCGTGATCTGGCACATGTGCCAGAAATGGCTGGAGCTCATCACGAAACCATGGACGGACGCGGCTATCCGAGACGGCTGAATGCTTCTGAAATGAGCGTCACTGCGAGAATCATGGCAATCGCAGACATCTTCGAGGCCCTTACTGCGCGTGATCGTCCCTACCGTCAGCCTAATTCGCCTGAGGATGCATTGGTGATAATGCAGGATTTCTGCGACAGAAAAGTCATTGACTCCGATCTGTTTGAACTTCTGGTTAGCCGGGAACTGTGGCGAGACGAATGGGAAAGGCAAGCGAGAACTGTCACCCAAACAAATAGATAAGGGATCTCCGCACGATTGGCGCAGTGCAGCACTGAATCGCCCCGGGTTTCCTAGACACCCTGTAGCCTCACAACGGAGGCAAATCGGAGGTGTTCATGGAAACCAAGACGTCGCAGGAACGCTTCGCTGAAGAATTCGAGACCGAGGCAGTCCGTCAGGCAACTGAGCAGGGCCACCCAGTCGCTGAAGTGAAGGCCCCGCTTGGCGTCAGCAGCTACAGCCTGTACGCGTGGATCAAACGTTGCGCGGTTCCACCCACGCAGCGCGCCAAGCAGGATAGCCAGTCCGATGAGATCAAGCAAACAGGGGGCAGACCAGAATGGCACTACACCAGCCAGGGCATGAAGGTGCGCGGCACCTGGTCCAACCACTCCGCCAAACGCATCCGCAACGCCGACTCCCTCAGCGGCCGCGACCGCCTGGTGGAAGCCCTGCGCAAGCAGGGGTTTGGGTTGCGCTAAGTCACCGTGTATTGACCCAGTGAAATCCTGCTCAGGTGTTAACCTTGAAAGGAACGACACATGAGCATGGCCATGGAAGACGAAATCAAGCGTTGGACAGCCAAGCGCAAGAGCGCGTTGGTGATGGAAATCCTGCAGGGGAAGACGACGGTGGCGGAGGCCAGCCGTTCTTATGATCTGCCCCCGTCCGAGATCGAGACCTGGATCGACGAGGCCCGACGGGGCATGGAGAACGCGTTGCGTGCCAACCCGCTGGACATCCGGGAGCAGTACGAGAAACAGATCAAGCAGCTCCAGGAAGCCTACGGAGAAGCGATGCTGGAGCTGCGTGCCAGAAAAAAATGCAGTCCCTGTTGGGCGAGGACGAGAAGTGATCGAGACGATCCGCCAGGGACTCAAGGAAGAAGGGATCGTCGTCTCGATCAGTCAGCTGTGCCGGTGGTTTGAAGTGCCCCGTCGGACGTTCTACTACCAGTCGGTGAAGGCCCCGCCGAAGGTGCAGCCCCGCTTTGCTGAACCGATCAAAGCGATGATCGAGGACAACCCGTCCTTTGGCTACCGGACGGTGGCCCACCTGCTGGGGTTCAACAAGAACACGGTGCAGCGGGTGTTCCAGCTGCGCGGCTGGCAGGTCAGGAAGCGCCCGGTCGGGTTTCGGCCGCGGATCGAGGCTCGGCGCTCGCGGGCATCCCAGCCCAATGAACGCTGGGCGACGGATCTGTGCCGTGTCTGGGCAGGGCGAGACGGCTGGGCCACGCTGGCGCTGGTGATCGACTGCTTCAGCCGGGAGTTGCTGGGTTGGCATGTCTCTCGGAGCGGCAAATCCCGCACCGCTGAAAGTGCGCTGGAGCAGGCCCTGATTGCGCGCTTCGGTACGCTGGGACGCGTGAAGGAGCCCTTCCTGCTGCGCTCGGACAACGGTCTGGTCTTCACCAGCCGCAGTTACACGGCGCTGGTCAAAAGCTATGGCCTGAAGCAGGAGTTCATCACGCCCTACACCCCGCAACAGAATGGCTTGGTGGAACGGATGATCCGCACCCTCAAGGAGCAGTGCATCCACCGCCACCGCTTTGAGACCCTGCAACATGCCAGCCGTGTCATTGGCGACTGGATCCAGTTCTACAACCACCAGCGGCCCCATCAGGCCCTGGAGATGAAGACGCCGGCTGAGGCATTCGCTTTAGCGGCGTGACCTGTGCAGGATTTGGTGGGTCAATACACACAGCCACAAGCCACCGCCAGAGTGGGCAGCCTTCACATTCGAAGACCACACGCCGCCCTCGGCTTTTGTCTCCCAATCAGCTAGTCTGCATATTCGCCCCAGGCGAATGCTCCCTCCCACCCCAGCAGGAGACAACGATGAAAATCACCCGCCTTCTCAGGCACGCGGTGTTCGGGCTCGGCCTGGCGGCCAGCACGGCCGCCTCGGCGGCCTACTCGCAGCTCTACGTGTTCGGCGACAGCCTTTCGGACGTGGGCAACAACGCCATTGCCCTGCCCCTGGTTCTCGGCCCGGGCGTCACGCCGGGCGCGGCCATCGGCAGCAATGACTTCATCCCCCTCTACACCTACAGCTCCGGGCGCTACAGCAATGGCCCGGTGTGGGCGGAGGTGTTTGCCCAGCAGTTGGGAACCGGCCCCTTGTTGCCCTCCCTGGCGGGAGGCACCGGTTTTGCCCACGGGGGCGCCAACACGGGTGGGGTGGATGATGTGCCGACCCTGCGTGACCAAGTGAACGGCTTCATCGCCCGCCCCGGCGGGGCGCCTTCCGATGCTCTTTACGTGATCGCGGGCGGTGGCAACAATGTGCGCGACATTGCCCTGCAGGTGCTGGCCGGGGCCGATCCCGCCGCCACCATTGCGGCGGGTGCGGCAGATTACCTCAATGACGTCGTCACCATGCTGGGTCAGTTGCAGGCTGAAGGGGCACGCAGATTCGTGGTGTGGAACGCCCCCAACCTGGGGCTCACGCCCTTCGGACGCAGCCTGGGCGCGGCGGGCTCGGGGCTGCTGAGCGGCATCTCCGCTGCCCTCGGAGGCACCCTCTTCAACGGCCTGGCAGGCATTGACGGGGTGAGCCTGTTCGATGTCTATGGCCTGATCACCGACGTGGCGGCCCATCCCGCCAACTATGGCCTTAGCAATGTGGACGACGCGTGCATTGCCGGTGCCTGCGACGTGGACACACAGCTCTTCTGGGACGGCCTGCACCCCACCGCCGCAGCCCACGAGATCATTGCCAACGCAATGCTCCGCACGGTGCCCGAACCCGCCAGCGCGTTGTTGGCCCTGTGGGGTCTGTCGGCCCTGGCCCTGGGACGCAGGCGGGCCTGAAAGCGGCAATGCCCGCCGGAGCATCCTCCGGCGGGCATTGCCTGGACGGCGGCAGCGGTGTTCAGGCCGCCTTCTTCATCTGCTTCTGATACAGGAACTCCAGGATCGCACCACGGCACTCGGCGAAGTGCGGGTCGTGGGCCAGTTGCAGGCGGTCACGGGGCTTGTCCAGCTTGACCTCGAGGATCTCGCCGATGGTCGCAGCCGGGCCGTTGGTCATCATCACCACCCGGTCGGAGAGCAGCACGGCCTCATCCACGTCGTGGGTCACCATCACCACGGTGGCGCCGGTCTTCTCCATCACGCCGATCAGTTCATCCTGCAGGGACGCGCGGGTCAGGGCATCCAGGGCGCCGAAGGGCTCGTCCATCAGCAGGATCTTGGGTTCCATGGCGAAGGCCCGGGCGATGCCGATGCGCTGCTTCATGCCGCCGGAGATCTCGTGGGGCAGCTTCTGGGCAGCGTGGCTCATATGCACCATCTCCAGGGCCTCGGCGGTGCGCTCCTTCAGCTTGGGCTTGCCTTCCTTGGTACCGAAGACGCGCTCCACAGCCAGGTAGACGTTCTCGAAGCAGGTCAGCCAAGGCAGCAGCGAGTGGTTCTGGAACACCACCGCCCGCTCCGGGCCGGGGCCGGCGATCTCGCGGCCGTTGCACAGCATCACCCCCGAGGTGGGCAGGGTGAGGCCGGCGATGAGGTTGAGCAGGGTGGACTTGCCGCAGCCCGAGTGGCCGATCAGGGATACCACCTCACCGGTGCGGATCTGCAGATTGACGTCCTGCAGGGCAACGAAGCGGCCTTTCTTGGTCTCGAAGGCCATGCCCACGTTTTCGACCTTGACGATTGCGTTCATGGTGTAGCTCCTCGGTCCGGAATCAGGTGTTGCCGTAGCTGAAGCGGCGGGCGATCAGCAGCAGGAATTGTTCGAGCACGAGGCCGACGATGCCGATCACGAAGATGGCGATGATGATGTGCTCGACCTTGAGGTTGTTCCATTCGTCCCACACCCAGAAGCCGATGCCGACACCGCCGGTGAGCATCTCGGCCGCCACGATGACCAGCCAGGCGGTGCCGATGGACAGGCGGATGCCGGTGAGCATGTAGGGCAGCACGGCGGGGAAGAGGATCTTGGTGATGATCTTGAACTCGGACAGGTTGAGCACCCGGGCCACGTTCAGGTAATCCTGGGGCACGCGCTGCACGCCCTGGGCGGTGTTGAGGATCATGGGCCAGATGGAGCAGATGAAGATGGTCCAGGTGGAGGCCGGGTCGGCGGCCTTGAAGACCATCAGGCCGATGGGCAGCCAGGCCAGGGGCGACACCGGGCGCAGGATGCTGATGATGGGCTCGAGCATGCTGTTCATGAAGGCAAAGCGCCCGATGATGAAACCCAGGGGGATGCCCACCAGGGCCGCCACGCCGAAGCCGATGGCCACGCGCTTGAGGGACGACAGGATGTTCCAGCCGATGCCCTGGTCATTGGGGCCGTTCGAGTAGAAGGGGTCGGAGAACAGCACGACCGCCGCGTCCAGGGTCTTGGCCGGGCTGGGGAAATCGGAAGAGTTCATGGCCACCAGCGCCCACACCCCGATCACGAAGGAAAAGCCCAACAGCGGCGGCAGCACGGCGCGGATGAAGTTGCCGAAACGCTCGCCAAAGGAGACGGACGGTTCGGTGGTGGTGGGCGCGGGCGCCTGAGTTTGGGGAGCGGGAGCGGCGGCCATTTCGGTCTCCTTGACTGGGGGGGCGTCGGCGTCCGGCCGAACGGCCATGAGGCCGGGGGTGAGGGTCGCAGTGTTCATGTTGATCTCCAGGATTCTGTAGGGGCGAAGTCATTCGCCCGCGAAAGTGGTTCGGCAAAGGTGGGCGAGTGGCCTCGCCCCTACAGGTCAGGCCTTGATCTTGAAGCTGGCGGCGTACTTCTTCGGGTCCTTGCCATCCCACACCACGCCATCGATGAGCTTGGAAGTGCGGAAGTCGGACTTGGGCACCGGCACGCCGACAATGGAGGCGGCCTGCTTGTACAGCTCGGTCTTGTTGATGGCCTTGGCCACGGCGAGGTAGTCCACGTCCTGCTTGAGCAGACCCCAACGCTTGTGCTGGGTGAGGAACCACATTCCGTCGGACAGGTAGGGGTAGTTCACCAGGCCGTCGTTGTAGAACTTCATGTAGTTCTTCTCGGACCAGCTCTTGCCCAGGCCGTTTTCATACTGGCCGATCATGCGGCTGCGGATCACATCCACATCGGTATTGACGTAGCTCTTGGCGGCCACGGTCTCGGCGGTCTTCGAGCGGTTGGCGGCGCTGGCGTCGATCCACTTGGAGGCTTCGAGGATGGCGCAGATCATTGCCCGGGCAGTGTTGGGGTACTTGGCCGCAAATTCGGCCGTGGAGCCCAGCACCTTCTCGGGGTGATCGGTCCAGATGTCCTGGGTGGTGACGGCGGTGAAGCCGATCTTGTCCACAATGGCGCGCTGGTTCCAGGGTTCGCCCACACAGTAGCCGTCCATGTTGCCAACGCGCATGTTGGCGACCATCTGCGGGGGGGGCACGACGATGTTCTTGACGTCCTTGAAGGGGTCGATGTCGTGGGCCGCCAGCCAGTAGTACAGCCACATGGCATGGGTGCCGGTGGGGAAGGTCTGGGCGAAGGTGTATTCCTTCTCTTTCTTCGCCACCACCTTGGCCAGCGACGCCCCATCCACCGCCCCCTTGTCCTTGAGCGCGTTGGAGAGGGTGATGGCCTGGCCGTTGTTGTTGAGCGTCATCAGCACGGCCATGTCCTTCTTGGGACCGCCGATGCCCAGGTGCAGGCCATAGACCAGGCCGTACAGCACGTGGGCGGCGTGGAGCTCGCCGTTGGCCAGCTTGTCGCGCACACCGGCCCAGGAGGCCTCCTTGCTGGGCGTGATCTTGATGCCGTACTTCTTGTCGAAGCCCATCACCGAGGCCATCACCACCGAGGAGCAGTCCGTCAGCGGGATGAAGCCGATCTTCACCTCTTCGAGCTCCGGCTTGTCCGAGCCGGCCGCCCATGCACCACCTGCCGGGAGCATCGTGCCCATTGCTGCCATACCTCCAAGGGTTGCGCCGGCCTTGAGGAAGCCCCGGCGGGTAAGAATCTTGTCGTCGAATTGCTCGCTCATTGCTCGCCCCTGATCCGTAAGTACAAAAAAAAGGGGCGTCACATCTCCCCGCTACTTCCGCGGGGGGATGGACGCCCTTGTCCAAGTCTGATCGCCTGATCAAGCCGGGCCGCCGTTGGTCCGACTTCAGTCAAGGTATAGCGAGCACCGTGCCAGAAAACGCAAGCCAATGATTTAAATCAATAAAAAACAAAATCGAAAACATGCACCTCTTTAGAGGTAGAAAAAAGCCCCCATTTTCATGCACTGGTGCAGTGCAGCACGCACCGCTTTGGGACATCGCTGGAGATCAACAGCCCAGAATCCGCAACCACCAAGAAATTCGGGGCGGAAGCGGCACTGCGCTTCCGCCCCGAATCAAGGCATTCCCTGAATAAATCTATCTCTTTCAGAGTAGCAGGCTCGCCATATCCACCACATCCCGCGCCACATCGGCCAGCTTGCGCCCCCGCTCCATGGCAAGCTTGCGCAGGGCGTGATACGCCGCTTCCTCATCAAGACCGCGCGCCTTCATGAGCAGCCCCTTCGCCTTGTCCACCACGATGCGCTCGGTGAGCTTGCGGTTCGCGTCATCCAGCTCGGCGCGCAGGGTCTGGAACTCCTCGAACTGGGCGATGGCCACCTCGACCAATGAATCGAGGCGCTCGGCACTCACGGAATCAACAACATACGACGAAACACCGGCCTTTACCGCACGACGGATCATCGCCGAATCGGTGTCCTGGGAGAACAACAGCACCGGGCGCGGACAATCCCGGTTCATCGTTGCCAGGTGTTCGAGGGTGTCGCGGCTGGGGGAATCGGCCTGGATGAAAATGACGTCCGGCTTGGTTGCCAGCACTTGGTCGGAGAGATCGAGGGCGCTCGTCAGCACGGCAGCCACCTGGTGGCCGGCCAGGGCCAGGGCCGCGCACACATCGGCAGCCCGCTCACGGGACGAATCGACAACGAGAACTCGGAGCATGGGGGCAGGACCTCAAAGACACGTGCACTCATAAAGCACGAAGCACGCCAGGGAGCCCCTCGCCTCCCGGATCGTCATCCGGCCCCCAGCCCGCAATCCAGCATGAGCACCGACACGTCGTCCGCCGCCGGATGCCCTGCCAGGTGGCGGTTCAACGCCTGACGCAAACCCTTCAGCCGGTTGGGCCGCTGCGTGGCATTGAACACCTTCTCGAGGCCGGCGCGTCCAAATGGCCGGCCATCGGCGCTCTCCGCCTCGGTGAGGCCATCCGAGCAGAGTACGAGCTGCCCGGGGGCATCCCAGTGAAGGGGTTCGCAGGCCACACCCGCCTGGGCGGACGGCAGGATGCCAAGGGGCAACTGGCGGGAGATGAAGCTCTGCCGCACCTGCCCATCATCATCGACGAACAGCACATCGGGCACCCCTCCCACCCAGATCTGCCCCGCCGGCTGGCTTGCGTCCAGACGCACCAGCGCCGACGCCACAAAATGCCCCGGCGGCAACAGGCCGCACAGCAGGTCGTTGAGTTCGATCACCAGCACCTCAAGCGGCGCGTTGCGGGCGGCACCCCGATAGAATGCGCCCAGGGCGGGCAGCACGCTCATGGCGGCCGCAAGCCCGTGGCCGGTGGCGTCCGCCAGCATGGCGTACAGCGCGTTGTCAGCCGAGCGCGCCACCGCCACCACGTCACCCGAGAAGTTGCGTGCCGGCAGCACCGCGTACTGGACCGCCTTGTCGTGCAACCAGTCAGACCGGATCTGCCGCTCCATGATGTTCATGGCCAGCGCCTGCTCCCGCTCGGACTCGTCGTGATAGCGCTGCAGGCGGGTCGCGTCCTCTGCCAGCTTGCGCTGGATGCGGCGGGATTCCGACACATCGCGGATCACACCGATGAACATGCGGCGGTTGGGCATGTGCAGATCGGACACCCCCAGCTCGACGGGGAAGACCGTTCCGTCCTTGCGTACCGCCTCCAGCTCACGGATCTGGCCGATGATCTGTTTCTGGCCCGTGTCCAGAAAACGCCGCACATATCCGTCATGGGCGTCGGCGTGGGGGCCGGGCATGAGCATGCGCAGGTTCTGCCCGACCATTTCGGCCGCGCTGTAGCCAAAGATCTTGCACATGGCCCGATTCACCGAAAGGATGGTGCCATCCACATCGGCCGAGACAATGCCGTCGATCACGCCGTTGGCCACCGCCCGCACCTGCTCCAGAGAGCTGGACAGACGCCGCTGCATTTCGAGCAGGCGCCGGAGCGCCTTGAAACGCGCCGAGAACACGGGAAAGGACAGGGGCTTGGCAAGGTAGTCGTCGGCGCCGACATCGAGGCCATGGACGATGTCACCCTCTCCACTGAGGGCGGAGAGGATGATGATGGGAACCCAGTGGTCGCCGGCAATCGCCCGGATCTGCCGGATGGCCTCGAAACCATCCATGCGCGGCATCATCAGATCCATCAATACGACATCCGGCGATTCACGACGGAAAATGTCCACGGCTTCAACGCCATCGCTCGCGAACAACGGAACACAGTCCAGATGGGCAAGGAAGGCGGCGACGATGGTGCGGTTGGAGGCAATGTCATCGGCGATGAGCACCCTCAGTATCTTCTCAGCCATCGACAGCCCCCAACCTGAAGAGGCGCAGGCGCCACGGGCCGCTCACCCGCACATTTCGCTTCGCAGGGGCAGTCTTCATGATGCGTGCCGCTCCGGCTTGGCCACCGTCACCACCACCTGGTTCCCCGGGGGCAGGTAGGTCAGGCTGGCAAACGATAGCTGCCGGGACAAGGCAATCCCCCGGCCATTTGGCGCGAAGGCCCGTTCCGGATCGAAATCCAGAAAGCGCCGCCAGTCAAAGCCCGGCCCATCGTCATGGATCTCGAAGATCCAGCGGGAATCGTCCCCCCGCACCCGCAAGCGCACGGACTTGCCGCGGTTTTCGTCCAGGGCCAGGCGACGGGCCACCTCTTCCTCCCAGCGATCGGCCTCGCGAAGGCGGCTCTTCTCGGCAAAATCGATGCCCAGGTTGCCATGCTCGACGCCATTGACCAGCAGCTCGGACAGCCCCATGGCCAGGGTCTCCGGCTGGGCACCGAGGAGCGCAACGAAGGACGCCAGGGCCCTGGCCTCTACGAGGGTGCGGATGGAAAAAGAGCCTTCCGTGAGGCAGGCCAGGGCATGCTCGTGATCCGCCAGACTAGCCTTGAGCTCCCGACGAACGCGCATGTCATCCAGCGCCGAGCGGATGATGGTCTGCAGGGCTTCGCCCTCAAAGGGCTTGGTGAGGTAGTAGAAGGCGCCCGCTGCCAGGCCCTCGCGTACTTGCTCGGGCGAAGTGGCCGCAGTCTGCATGATCACCGGGATGGACCGAAGGCGGTCGTCCGCCTTGATCTTTTTCAGCAGCATGATGCCGTCCATGCCCGGCATCATGCGATCCAGGAGCACGAGATCGAAGCCACTGTCGGAACGGCTCAACTCAACCCAGGCCGCCTCGCCCGACTCCACCATGACCAGGTCAAAGTCCATCTCGTCCAGGTACTCGGCAACGATATCCAGATTGAAAGGCTCGTCATCGACAACCAGTATGCTTACTTTGCTCATTCAGGCTTCCTTATACTCGACAAGCGCCCTGCAGCCGGGCGACGGGGTGTCGCCCAGCGGCAAAGTGATGGTGAATTCAACGCCGCCGGCAGGATTGGCGCGGGCGGTGATTGTGCCCTTGTGGGCAGTAACGATTTCCTGGCAGATGGCCAGTCCAAGGCCCGTCCCGCCCGCACCGGTACGGGTCCGGCTGCTCTGAACGAACTTGTCGAAGACGGCTTCGAGTTCGGCCGGCGGGATGCCGATACCTTCATCGGAAACCACCAGCGCCACACCGGGCAAACCGCCGGCCAAGCTGCAGTTGTTGAGACTCACGTGAATGCCTTTGCCCTCCGGCGTGAACTTGGAGGCATTGGCCAGGAGGTTGCGAACCACCTGGCCAATGCGCACCGCATCCACCGTCGGAGCGGGAATACCTGCGGCAACCTGGAATACCAGCTTCTGGTGACGCGACTGGAAAAGCGCGTCGAATTCGCTCAGGGCGTCGCCCACCAGTTGCTCAAGCCGCACCGGCGCCAGGTTGAGCACCATGCGCCCCGCCTCGAGCTTGGAAAGGTCGAGAAGATCGTTCAGCAGGGTGAGAAGCCGCTCGCCACTGACACGGATGCGATGGAAGTAACTGCGCAGCTTCTCATGCCCGGCCTGGGCCACCCGGGTTTCGCCAAGCCGGGCGTAGCTCAGCACGCCATGCATGGGGGTGCGCAATTCGTGGGACATGTTGGCCAGAAATACCGACTTGGCTTCATTGGCGGCTTCGGCGGCCTCCTTGGCCAGTTGCAGGTCGCGGGTGCGGGCAGCCACTAGGGAGGACAGGTTGAGATTGTGGTCCAGAATCTGGCTTTCCCGCGCCTTGGCCTCATCGATATCCGTGTGGGTACCGATCATGCGCAGGGGCCGGCCATCCGGGCCGCGCTCCACCACCAGGCCACGGGCCAGGATCCACTTGTAATGGCCGTCCTTGCAGCGCATGCGGATCTCGTGGGTGAATCCGGGGGAGTCCCCCCGCAAATGGGCATCCTGCGCAGCAACGGCAGCGCCCAGATCATCGGGATGCACCCGCAGCCCCCATTCATCGATGGTGTCGGAGATCTCGCCGGGCTGAAAGCCCAGCATGGTGATCCAGCGCGGGGAGCGATAGACGTGGCCGGTGACGATGTTCCAGTCCCACACGCCGTCGCCCGCCCCATCCAGGGCAAACTGCCAGCGCGCCTCGCTCTCCCGCAGGGCCGACTCTGCCTGCTGACGTTCGGTGACGTCCCGGATCACCGCGAGACTTCCACCTGTGCGGACCGCCTGGAAGCGCGCCTCGAAGTGACGCTCAGTCTCACCCCTGCGCGACGCATATTCGATGCGCTGCAGGCTGCCGCTGCGCGACGCCGCCAGGGCTGCCGTTGCAAAGCGTCTCGCCATCTCGGGCGACAATGCCGCGTCGAGACGGCGCCCGAGAAAGCTCTCGGGAGGCATGCTCAGGGCGTCATCCGAGGGCGCGTGGTAACGCACGATGTGCATCTCGCCATCAAGCTGGAAAAGCATGTCCGGGATGGCGGCAATCAGGGACTCGTTGGTCGCATGGGCTTCCTGGATGGCTTTCTGCTCGGCCTTGCGGGCCGTCACATCCTCGACGATCACCCACCGGGCCGCATCACTGCCCCCCACCATGGTGGTCGTGACCACCACTGAAACCCGGTGCCCCAGCTTGTGGATGAGTTCGGTTTCATAGGCTCGGGTGGGCGCCCCCAGGCAGGCCTCCACCACCGCCCGGGCGTCCCGGCCAGCGAATTCCGAAGGATGCAGGGGCGGACAGGCATCGCCGCACAGTTCGCTCTCGGTGTAGCCCGTGATGGCACAGAAGGCCGAGTTGGCCTGGCGATAGCGTCCGGCCGCATCCACCAGGGCCATGCCCAGGGAGGCGTGGCGGTACAAGGTGTCGAGCTTGGCATGGGAGTCGATGACCGCCTGCTGGGCACGCCGCAGTTCGGTCACATCGGAAGCCGCGCCGGCGGTCCGCAACGGACGCCCGGCGGCGTCGAACTCCGTCTTGCCCGCCAATTGGAACCACCCCTCGCTACCATCGATCCGGCGGATGGGGATGACGCAAAGAAGCGGCCCCCTGCCCGTAACATGAAGCCGGAAGGCCCGCAGGAACTCGCGCCGCGCCGGCCGCGCCATGGAACGCAAGAGGCCCCTCAGGTCGCGTGGCAGCCCCCCATCCGGATAGCCCAACAGCCGGTCACAGCGGGGAGACAGGAACACCCCGGGCCACCCGGCCCGCCACTCCCAGATGCCCTCATCCGTCGCTGACGCCGCAAGCTCGAAGCGCTTCTCGCTGTCCCGCAGCTCCCCGGTCATCCGCTCGGCGATGGCGAGCGCACGTTTCTGGCGGTCGGCCAGGCTGGTCACAAGAATGGCGAGAAGGATGCTGATCGCCCCGCCCCCGAGGGCTGCCAGCGTCGACGGCACCACCGAGCCCGTATTCGGGGCCGTCAGGGACACCTCCCAAACCCGATCCCCAAAGTGCAGCCTGCGGGTCTGGCTTGCGCCCCCACCGTCAGCAAGTTCGAAGGCGTAGACGTCCAGCACCGGATCCCCGCTGACGTCCACAACGCGCAATCCATACCCCGGTATCGCCGCCTGGCGCAGCGTGTCGAACATCCGGACGATATTGACGCCGATCACGATCAGGCTGTCCCTACCGTGCCCGGCGCCCGTCATCAGATCATCCGTCGTGCGCGCGATTCGATAGACGAGCACGCCCCTGACGGGTCTGTCCCGATCATTGACCATCAGCGAGACAGGCGGACTCATCGCCATCCGGCCGGTGCGGATAGCCACGTCCATGGTCTGGCGCCGCAACGGTTCGGAGTAGCCGTCGTATCCGATGACCCCTGCCGTCAGGGAGTTCAACGGCCAGAAGTAGCTGACCGGGTAGGCGTAGGGCCCCCGGGTGCGATCAGGTACGGGATAGATGCGGACGTCGCGGCCGTGGCTCGCGCTCAACAGGGCTTCAATCGGCGCCAAGCGCTCCAGCTCGACCCGCCGGGCCAGGGCGATGCCGGCCACTTCGGGCAAGGCCTCAGCCGGCCGCAGGCCCGAGACATAGGTCTCGAACTCGCTCCTCTCGACCATGTGCTGGGCGTCGAACAGCCCCGCCAAGCCGCGCAGGATCAGGTCAACCTTGCCAAGGCGATCGGTCAGTTGCTGCTCGAGGCGATCGGCTGCCACCCGTTGGACTGCCCGCTCGAGTTCTTCCTCGTGGGCATGGAGCCGGTGCCAGCCCATGGCGGTGATCACCGTGCCCGCCAGCAGGACGGCGGCGAACCACTGCCATCGCCCGCCCGGCAGACTGCCGGGCCGCGAAAGACCAGACCCACGAAATCGGAAAATGGACGCGCTCATCACCGGGGGTGAACGGCGCGCGCCGGAGAAGCTTGAGGGGCCAGGATGAGCCCGGCCGCCTCAAGGCATGAAGATCACCCGCAGGCCGGACCGTCCTTGACGCCAAACTTGCGCAGGATGTTCTCCAGCGGGCAGAAGCGGGTGAATCCGCTCTGAAGCAGATTGGCTCCAACAAAGGCCGTGAACCACAAGAACCTGCTGCTCACAAAGCACGGGCTGCCCTCCACCCCGAGGGCCAGGGAGATGAGCACGAAGGAGCCAGCAAAGACCCGGACGAACTGATTGACGCTGAGACTCATGAAGATTCTCCCTGAAGGGCGGCAACGCGTTTGTGCATGGCCGCGAAGTAAAGCACGGGGATGACGACCAGGGTCAGCAGGGTGGACACCAGCACGCCGAAGATCAGGCTGATGGCCAGGCCATTGAAGATCGGATCGTCGAGGATGAAGATGGCCCCGATCATCGCCGCCAGGCCGGTCAGACCGATGGGCTTGGCACGCACCGCCGCCGCATGGATGGTGGCCTCGGCGAGGGCCGTGCCGGCCCGCACCTGCTGATCGATGAAGTCCACCAGCAGGATGGAGTTGCGCACGATGATGCCGGCCAGGGCAATCATGCCGATCATGCTGGTGGCCGTGAACTGGCTGCCCAGCAGGGCGTGGCCCGGCATCACCCCGATGATGGTGAGGGGAATCGGCGCCATGATGATCAACGGCACCAGGTAGCTGCGAAACTGGGCCACCACCAGCACGTAGATCAGCACCAGGCCCACCGCATAGGCCGCGCCCATGTCGCGGAAGGTCTCGTAGGTGATCTGCCACTCGCCGTCCCACTTGATGGCATAGGCCGTGTAGGGATCATCCGGCTGATGGATGAACCACTCATCCAGCGTACCGGCCAGGCGCGACCCTGTCAGGCGCATGTCCTTGCGCCGGCTGCGGATGTCGAACATGCCGTAGAGAGGCGAATCCAGCTTGCCGCCCATGTCGCCGGTCACGTACACCACCGGCAGCAGATCCTTGTGATAGACCACCTGTTCCCGGGTGGCGGGCAGCACGTCCACAAGCTCCGACACCGGCACCAGCGTTCCGGCCGCCTCGGCGGCGCGGGCGCGCACCTTCATCTGCAGGATCTGTCCGACCGATGACAACTGCTCCGGCGGCAGGCTGAGGCGCACCGGGATCTCGTACTTGTTGTCGCCCCCATGAACAGGCGTCACGTTCTCGCCGCCCAGGCCCAGACGCACCACCTCGACGATGTCGGCCTGGGCCACACCCAGCCGGGCGGCCTTGGCCTGATTGACGCGCAGCACCAGCTTAGGGGCTTCCTCGTCCACGGTGTCGTCCACACCGACGATGTCCGGCGTGGCCTCGAAGGCCTGGCGCACCTGCCGCGCCACGGCCACCTGGCCGGCGTAGTCGGGGCCATACACCTCGGCCACGATGGGCGACAGCACCGGCGGGCCCGGGGGCACTTCGACCACCTTGGCATTGCCGCCGTGCTTCTTCGCGATGGCTGCCACCATATCGCGCACCGAGATCGCCACCTCGTGGCTCTTGCGGCTGCGCTGGTGCTTGTCCACCAGGTTCACCTGGATGTCGCCCATCTCCGGCTGGGCGCGCAGGTAGTACTGGCGCACCAGGCCATTGAAGTTGATGGGGGCCGCGGTGCCCGCGTAGGTCTGGAAGTCGGTCACCTCATCGACGCCGGCCAGCGCCTCGCCGATCTCCCGCAGGGCTTCGGCGGTCCGTTCCACCGGCGTACCGACGGGCATATCGAGCACCACCTGGAACTCGCTCTTGTTGTCGAAGGGCAGCATCTTGAGCACCACCAGCTGCACCACGGCCAGGGACACCGACAGCACGATGGCCAGCACCACCCCAAACCACAACTTCGCCCGGGCCCGACCGCCTCTCACGGGGTCGAGCAGTGGCGTCATGAGACGGCGGAAAAAGCCTTCGAGGCGCGCCGTGATGCGATCAGGCACATGTTCGGTGCTATGGCCATGCCCCCCCTTCATCAGCTTGCCCGCCAGCCAGGGGGTGACCACGAAGGCCACGGCCAGGGAGATGAACATACCCATGGACGAGTTGATGGGGATGGGGCTCATGTAGGGCCCCATCAGCCCACTCACGAAGGCCATCGGCAAGAGCGCCGCGATCACCGTGAAGGTGGCCAGGATGGTCGGCCCGCCCACCTCGTCCACCGCCCGGGGGATCAGCTCCCACAGGGGCTTGCCGGGCTCCAGGGTCTGCCAGCGGTGGATGTTCTCCACCACCACGATGGCGTCGTCCACCAGGATGCCGATGGAGAAGATCAGGGCGAACAGGCTGACCCGGTTGAGGGTGAAGCCCCAGGCCCAGGAGGCGAACAGGGTTGCGGCGAGGGTCAGGGTCACCGCCGCGCCGACGATCACCGCCTCGCGCCGGCCCAGGGCCAGCAGCACCAGCAACACCACCGCCGAGGTGGCGAACACCAGCTTGCCGATCAGCTTGTCAGCCTTCTCGGTGGCGGTGGCACCATAGTTGCGGGTCACGCTCACCTCGACGCCCTCGGGCACCACGCTGCCCTTCAGGGCCTCGATGCGCCGGATCACCCCGTTGGCCACGTCCGCCGCGTTCTCGCCCGGTTTCTTGGAAATGGACAGGGTCACCGCCGGAAAGCGTTCACCCGCAGCCTCCGCACCGACCGAACCCTTGCCCAGCCCGTGCCAGACAAAGCGCGACGGCTGGTCAGGCCCGTCCACAACACGGGCCACGTCGGCCACCGTAACCGGCTTGCCGCCGGACACGCCGATCACCAGGCGCTTCACGTCGTCGGCGCTGGCGATGTAGGTGCCTGTCTGCACCAGCACCTCCTGCCCCTCCGCGGTCAGGGTGCCGCTGGGCTGGGAGGCATTGGCCAGCAGCAGGGCACCTTTCAGATCCTGGGGGGTGACGCCGAAGCCGTTCATCCGGCCCGGGTCCATCAGCACCCGCAGCACGTGGCCCGGGCCGCCGATGGTGCTCACGTCGCGGGTGCCGCGCACGCGCTTGAGCTCCATTTCCACGGCACGCCCCACCTGCTGCAGTTCGAAGGCCGAGCGCGCCGGATCGCGGGTCCAGAGAGTGAGGGCGACGATGGGCACATCGTCGATGCCCTTCGGCTTGATGATCGGCTCACCCAAGCCGAGCTGGGGGGAGATCCAGTCCTGGTGGCTGTGGATGGTGTCGTAGAGGCGTACCAGGGCGTCCTGGTTCTTCACCCCGACCTTGAACTGCACGGTGATGATGGCCATGCCCGGGCGGGACACGGAGTACACGTGATCCATGCCGGCGATGCGCGACAGCACCTGCTCGGCCGGGCGGGCCACCAGGGCCTCCACGTCCTTCGCCGAAGCGCCGGGGAAGGCCACCATCACGTCGGCCATGGTGACGTCGATCTGGGGTTCCTCCTCCTTCGGCGTGATCAGCGTGGCAAACACGCCGAGCAGCATCAGGACCAGGGCCAGCAGGGGGGTGAGCGCGTTACGCTGGAACAGCGCCGCGATACGTCCGGAAATGCCCATGATTCAGCGCTTCTGACGCAGGAGGCCGGCACGCACCGGGTCCAGGGCGATCACTTCGCCTCCCGACAGACCCGCCAGCACCTCGACGGAGCCATCGGCCAGCACTGTGCCGACACGCACCTGGCGCAAGCTGAAGCCGCCCTTGCCATCCGCCACGTACACACCGGTCACCTCACCACGACGCAACACCGCCGCCGCCGGCACCGACACGCGGGAAGGGGCGTCGCCCCCAGTCAGAAAATGCACCCGGGCGGCCATGCCCGGCACCACACCTGCAGCGTCGGCCGGCAGATTGACGCGGACGCGGGCGGTATGGGTACGCGGATCGGCCGAGGGCAGAACGGTGATCCCACTTCCATCGAACCAGCGCCCACTCTCGGGAAATTCGATTTTCGCCCGCAGACCGGGCTTGCCCAGATCCGCCAGACGCGACTGGGGCACATCGGCCACGGCACGCAGGCCGCCGGGCTCGTGGATGATCAGCAGGGGCCGGCCAGGCTGGGCCATCTCGCCCACCTCGGCCAGGCGCTGGGCCACTACGCCGGACAGGGGCGCCGTCACCGTTGCGAAACCCCGCGTGGTGTCCACCTGCGCACGCCCCGCCTCGGCAGCCTTGTGCTGGGCTGCAGCCGTATCAAAGGCGGCCTGGGCCTGATCCACCGCACTCGCGCTGACAAAGTTACGCGCCTTCAGGCTACGCGCCCGCTCCAGGGCCAGCCGCGCATCCTCCACCCGTGCCCGCGCCGCTGCCACGTTGGCACCGGCCGCAGCCACCGCCTGGTCGGCTTCGCGGGTATCAATGCGCATCAACACATCGCCCTGGCGTACCCGGGCGCCCGCATCGACGCGGGTTTCGAGTACCCGACCCTGCACCTGGGCAGCCACGGTGGCCTGACGGACCGCCTCGATGGTCGCCTCGGCCGCGTAGGTCTGTGCCAGCGCATGGGGCTTGAGCTGGACCGTAGGCACCGGGGAACCGGCCCCATCGGCGGAGGCGGGCACGGAGAAGACAAGGAACACGCCGGCAAGGAGTGCTCCAGCATGGAGAACAGGGTATCGACTCATAATATAAGAATACACTTATATTATGAGTCGTCAAGATTAGGGGTCGAGTCCGAACCGCGCAGTCGATGCATTCACATGCGCTCAGGCCCTGCGACGCACCACGCCCTCCACGCAGCGGCCGCCATCGAGAAACACCAGATCCGGAAAGGCCAGCATCCGCGCGATGGCGATGCCCCGGCCATGGGGCTCGACCGAGCGGGCCGGATCGAGTTCAAGGTAGGGGCCGGGGTCGAAACCCAGCCCCTGATCACGAATCAGAAAACGGACTTCCCGCGGGCGGCACTCCACTCTCAGGTAGGCGAAGCGCGCAGCATGCTCGGGCAGACCGAGCAGGCGCTCCAATTCATTGCGCCAGGCCCCCAAGGCCATGAGCTGCCCCTTGCGTGCGAATCCAAGCCCCAGGTTGCCGTGTTCGATGGCATTGCACATCAGTTCCGACAGCGCGATCTGGGCGCTCTCCGGATCGGGGCACAATCCGGCCGCCAGTTGCGACAGGCCGGAAACATCCTCCAGAGTACGGAAAGGGAAGCAGCCCCCCGACGGCGCCAGCACCTCGCCCCCCGGCAACATCATCGCCGCCATCAGGGTGGGCGTCTCAACGGGCTTCACGGCAAAACCCGCCACGCCGGACACGAGCCCGAGTTCGATGGTCGGCAAGTCTTCCACCTCAACGAGCATGGTCACGGCCACGCCACTACGGCGCAGACCAGCCAGCAGCCCTGCCGCGACGGCGGTGGGAACCGCGTCCAGCAGCACTCTCCCCACGCCAGGTCGGCCCGAGGCAAGACGCACACGCGCCTCCTCCGTCCCCAGGCACTCACACACGAAGCCCGCCGTCGCCAGACTGCGCTCCAGCGCCGCCACCGATTGCCCGTTGTCGCCGACCACCCACACCCGCCCCGTCATCGACGGCAGGAAATTAGCTTGACCCGAATGAAACATGAAAGACTCAGACTCCTGCGGAGAATGCCGCCATGGCTCGGACAACGCCCTCGTCCTCCCCCACCGCAGCAAGCAACTCGATGCTACACCCCGGGTGACGTGCCCGAGCCGCCTCGATCAGCGCCGGCACATCCCGCTTCAAATGCCCCCCTTGGGCCAGGAAGAGGGGCACCACCCGGAGTTGCGTCACACCCGAGGCCGCAGCGGCCTCCACCGCAGCCCCCAGAGTGGGCTCCATGAACTCGAGAAATGCGACCTGGACCCGCACATCCGGGCGCAGTCGCTGCACTTCCGCCGCAACCCGCATGGCCGGACCGGCCCATTCCGGATCCCGCGCCCCGTGGGCAAACAGCACAATGGCCTCTTGCGGCATTTTCATCTCCCTGTCTCACGCCCGGCAGAAGGAGCGAAGGCTCCGTCTGCACTGCAGCCTTTCCCGAAAGGAAGAGACCACCCGAACGAATTTGCAATAAGCTTTGCGAGATCTTAATCCGGGGCCGGGCTGGCTCTCGCGCAATTCCCCCGCGCCCCCGGACTTCCTGCAACCATCCGTGAAATAGTCCATGCCATGCTGCATTTAGTTCGCCAGGCCCCTTTACTCCTTGTGATTGCCGGCCTTTGCCCACTTCCCGGCCATGCAGAATTTCGCCCCTCGGCCGTGCCCGGTGGCGTGGTCGCCCTCACCGTCGCCCCTGCCAACACCCCTCGCCCGGTGGTCCGCTTCGGCGGCCGGCCGGTGCTCCTGCAGCACGGCGCGGAAGGCTGGCAAGCGGTGGTCGGACTGCCCCTCGACACCCCCCCGGGCGAGCACACCGTCGAGATCGGCCCCGAGGCACGGCATCTGGCCTTTCAGGTGAAAACCAAGGCCTACCCTGAACAGCGCCTGACCGTCAAAAACCCGAAAATGGTCACCCCCGACCCGGAAGACCTGGACCGCATCGCCGCCGAACGGGAACGCCAGCTCCAGGTGCGCAGCCAGTTCCGGGAAGTGCCGGTGGCCCGCACCGATCTCGATCTGCCGACCGCCGGCCGCCTGTCCAGCCGCTTCGGCCTGCGCCGGGTATTCAATGGCGAACCCCGCGCCCCCCACACCGGCCTCGACGTGGCCGCCCCCGCCGGTGCGCCCATCCGCGCCCCGGCGGACGGCGTGGTGAGCCTGGTGGACGATCTCTATTTCAACGGAAAAACGGTGTTCGTGGACCACGGCCAGGGCTTCGTGAGCATGGTCTGCCACCTCAGCCAGACCCGCGTCGAGGTCGGCCAGACGGTGCGCCGGGGGGAACTGCTCGGTCTGGTCGGCAACACCGGCCGGGCCACCGGCCCGCACCTGCACTGGAGCGTTTATCTCAACGGCGCAGCCGTCGATCCGGCCCTCTTCATCGGGCCGACACCGGACCCGAAACCAGCCCGTTGATCACCCGGGCTGCGGCAAACATACCCACGCAGGCGGTCACCGTGACCACCGAGCCGAAGCCGGCGCAGTTGAGGCCGGCCGGCCCCGGCGCCCCGGCGGCGCCTGCCGCCACATCGCAGGCAGCCTCCGGCGCCGGGTAGCGCAGGGGTTCGGTGGAGAACACCGCCTCCACGCCGAACTTCTTCTTCGGATCACGGGTAAAGCCGTGGGCCTTGCGCAACTGCCCGCGCACCTTGGCAAGCAGGGGATCCTGGAGCGTCCGGGCCAGGTCATCCACGCGGATCTGCGTCGGGTCGATCTGCCCGCCCGCTGCCCCGCAGGTCACCAGGGGCAGGCCCTGCTCCCGGGCCACCGCAATCATCGCCACCTTCACCCGCACCGCATCGATGGCGTCTACCACGTAATCGAAGCCCCCCGCCAGCAGCTGCCCGGCGTTATCCACGGTCACGAAATCATCCACCACCGCCACCTGGCAGGCCGGGTTGTAGCCGGCGATGCGCTCGCGCATGGCCTCCACCTTGGCCTGCCCCAGGGTGGCGTCAGCGGCATGGATCTGCCGGTTGATGTTGGACTCGGCCACGTGATCCAGGTCGATCAGGGTCAGCCGGCCCACGCCGGTACGGGCCAGCGCCTCCACCGCCCATGACCCGACACCACCGATCCCCACCACGCACACATGCGCCCCGGCCAGCCGGGCTCGCCCCGCATCGCCATACAGGCGGGCAATGCCGCCAAAACGGCGCGAGTCGTCGGGAAGGTTCAGGTCGGCGGAGTCCATGGCAGTCCAGCAGCAGTCGAGGCGCGCAAATATAACCGAGCAGGCGATAATCGGCCCCATCCGATCCCTCCTGCCCCCGCCATGGCCCGCTACCCTTACATCCTCTTCGACCTCGACGGCACCCTCATCGACTCCGCCCCGGCCATCCTCGCCAGCTTCCGCGAGGCCTTCGCCCACACCGGCATCACGCCGGTGCGCAGCATCGACGAGAGCATCATCGGCCCACCACTGCTGGAAACCCTGCAGCTCCTTTCGGGCAGCCAGGACGCGGCCCTGACCGGCCGCCTCGCCGACGCCTTCAAGGCCAGCTACGACACCGAGGGCTACAAGGCCACCGCCGCCTACGCCGGTGCCGGCGCCCTGCTTGCCAGCCTGGCGGATGCCGGCCTGAGCCTGTCCATTGCCACCAACAAGCGCATTCACCCCACCCGTCTGATCCTCGAACACCTGGGCTGGAGCGCCCACTTCGCCCACGTCTACGCCCTCGACCTGTTCTCCCCGCGCCTGCCCGACAAGGCCGCCATGATCGGCCGCCTGCTGGCCGACCAGGCCATCCCCAAGGACAAAGCCATCTACATCGGTGACCGCAGCGAAGACGGCGAATCCGCCGACGCCAACGGCCTGCCCTTCATCGCCGTCACCTGGGGCTACGGCAGCATCCAGCCCACCGAGATGGCCGCCCACTGGCGCCGCGCCGCCTCGCCCGGGGCCTTGGGCCAGGCATTGCTGACGGACTGAGCAAGGGTCTTCAACCCTGTCATTACCGTGTTGGATGGGCTGCTGCTGGATTGTCGTCTGGCGTTGCTGCCACTGAGTGATGAGCAGAAACTGGGTAGCAGGCGCTTTGCTCATTGGACACAATGCCGACAAGGTGTCTTATCCGGCATGTACTCTGCCGTGGCAGCCAAACGTCAAGGTATGGAGTTGCTGCCTCCCGCTTACGTTACGACATAAGTCGAGGCACATGCTCATTTGCATCACCGCTGTGTTTGTGGTTCTTGGTGGGAATTCAATGAACGCGAGGCACACGTAATTGCTGAGCATGAAGCCCACTCAACGTTTTCAGCTCATTTCGAAAAAGCGTCTTAGCTATATGCACTCTAACCCGGCGCTAAACCTTGCTCCCTTCGGTCGCTGGACGCTGCGCGATAAAGCCGCGCAGTGCCAGTGACCTCCACGTTAAGCACCGGAAAGAAGCGTATGAGCGTATCCGTAAGTCTCAATGAACTGCTCGCTGCGTATGAGTGGGTTAGCAGCGGAGAGGCAGCCGCGCTTGACTGCGAAGCCTATGTCGGTCGAAACACGGGGTCGATACACTGGCGCGGTGAAGGCATCGACGAAAAACTTCCGGAAGATATCGAAGACGGTAGCCTGTACATCGCTGTCCCACAGAAGAGCGAGTTCGATTTAGGTCGCTCCCTCGCCATTCGCTTTGTGGAAGAGCATCTTCCCCAGCACCAAGAAGCGGTCCATGGTCTCTTCCGCAAGAAGGGCGCATACGCACATTTCAAGTCTCTGCTTGCGCGCGCGGGCCAAATCGACGCCTGGCACGAGTACGAAAGGGTTGCGAAAGAAAATGCGTTGCGCCAGTGGTGCGAAGAAAATGGGTTTGAACTCGTGGCGTAGTTGGCAGCAGCCCGCTTTCCCCAGCTTCCATCCCTGTGCGACACTGCAGGCGCTTCCTTCACCCCACTTTCATATCCATCCGGCCATGACCACTACATCCTCACGTAGCCTGCTCACCCTCGGGGTGCTGGCCGGCGCCCTTGCCCTCATCCCCCCCGACGCAGACGCCCGCCGCTTTGGCGGTGGCCGCAGCATCGGCATGAGCCACAGCACGCCCGCGCCTGTGCATGTGCCCCACCACGACACCCACTACGACAGCCATGTCACCGCGCCCACCCCCACTCTCCACTACCAGACCCCTCTACCATCCGCCGAAACCCGCTTCCGCAGCACCAACTATGGTTCGGATGTGACCCACACGGTCCTGCGTTCAACATCCCTCGGCATTGCACGGCGCCCCCGTCCGTCCGAGCAGGCCGCTCCGGCAGCCTATTCGCCCGGTGAGTCCGGCACCAGCGAGGACGCCCTGCGGGTCATTGAAGCAAGCCGACAGAGCGAGGCCCAGCGCCAGGAGAGCAGCGTACGCGCCCAGCGCGTCGCCGATCCGCGTTTTGCCCGCATCACCGACAACGTGGCCCCCTCACGCCCCTGCGAGTTCAAGCCCGTGATGAGCGACGATGACTACATCGTCTGCGGCGCCAACCCACCGAGCTTCCCCGCCAGCCGCTGACGCGTTGCCCTGGCGGAAATACCCCCCTTTCCCCCTCCTGTTCTGCCCTAAGCCCGGCACCTGCCACGCATAACATCGGCGCCATATTCCCCTGGAGCGCCGATGAAAGCCGTGATCCTCGCGGGTGGCCTGGGCACCCGCATCAGCGAAGAGACCGTCAACCGCCCGAAGCCCATGATCGGCATCGGCGGACGACCCATTCTCTGGCACATCATGAAGATCTATTCCAGCCACGGCATCCACGACTTCGTGATCTGCTGCGGCTACATGGGCTACGTGATCAAGGAGTACTTCGCCAACTACTTCCTGCACATGTCGGACGTCACCTTCGACATGACCCACAACCGCATGGAAATCCACGAACGCCACGCCGAACCCTGGCGCGTGACCCTGGTGGATACTGGCGACACCACCCAGACCGGAGGCCGCCTGGGGCGGGTACGCCAGTACCTGGAAGACGAAGAAGCCTTCTGCTTCACCTACGGCGACGGCGTGGCCGACATCGACATCAGCGCCGAACTGGCCTTCCATCGCAAGCACGGCAAGCTGGCCACCGTCGCCGCCGTGCAGCCCCCCGGGCGCTTCGGCTCCCTGGAACTGAAGGGCGACGCCGTCAGCGCCTTTGTCGAGAAACCCCTGGGCGATGGCGGCTTCATCAACGGCGGCTTCTTCGTGCTGTCGCCCAAGGTGCTCAATCTGATCGAGGGTGACCAGACCATCTTCGAGGGGCCGGTGATCGGCCGCTTGATCGCCGACGGGCAACTCTGCGCCTTCGAGCACACCGGCTTCTGGCGGCCCATGGACACCCTGCGCGACAAGACCGTCCTGGAAGACCTGTGGACCAGCGGCAACGCCCCATGGAAGACCTGGTGAATCCGGCCTTCTGGCGGGGCCGGCGGGTCTTCCTCACCGGTCACACCGGCTTCAAGGGCAGCTGGCTGAGCCTGTGGCTGCAGTCCATGGGAGCGGAAGTGCATGGCTACGCCCTGGCCCCGGAAACCACCCCGGCCCTCTTCGAGGTGGCCGACGTGGCCCGCGGCATGCACTCCACCCTGGGCGACGTGCGCGACTACGCCGCCCTGCACGCCACCATGGCCGCAGCACGGCCGGAGATCGTCCTCCACCTGGCCGCCCAGCCCCTGGTGCCCCTGTCCTATGTGACGCCGGTGGACACCTTCGCCACCAACGTCATGGGCACGGTGCACCTGCTCGAAGCCTGCCGCCGGGTGCCCGGCATTCGGGCGGTGGTGGTGGTGAGCAGCGACAAGTGCTACGAGAACCGCGAGCAGCCGCAGGGCTACCGGGAAAGCGACCCCATGGGCGGCCACGACCCCTACTCCGCCAGCAAGGGCTGCACCGAGCTGGTCGTCGCCTCCTACCGCCGGTCCTTCCTGGCCGCCAGCGGCATCCCCGTGGCCAGCGCCCGCGCCGGCAACGTGATTGGCGGGGGCGACTGGACCCCCAGCCGGCTGGTGCCCGACGT
>NZ_JAFLDT010000028.1 GCF_017302315.1 Zoogloea sp. | reverse complement strand
GCGGCCATGGCCGGTGCCCCTACGCTTACCGGGGAGCAGGAGGCTGCGCTGGAAATCCTCTCCGGCGGATTTGGCCGCTTCCAGCCCTTCCTGCTGGCCGGGGTGACGGGCAGCGGCAAGACCGAGGTGTATCTGCGCCTCGTGCAGCAGACCATCGCCCGGGGTGGGCAAGCCCTGATCCTGGTGCCCGAGATCGCCCTCACGCCGCAGCTGGAAGGGCGCGTGGCGGGGCGCTTCCCTGCCGCCCGGGTGGTCAGCCTGCATTCGGCCCTGGCCGAGGGTGCGCGCTCCCAGGGCTTCGTGCAGGCCATGGAGGGGCGTGCCGACATCGTGCTCGGCACCCGCCTGTCGGTGTTCACCCCCCTGCCCCGCCTGGGCCTGATCGTCGTGGATGAAGAGCACGATGCCAGCTACAAGCAGCACGAAGGGGTGCGCTACAACGCCCGGGATCTGGCCATCTGGCGTGCCCGCCAGCGGGGCGTGCCCATCGTTCTCGGCTCGGCCACCCCCTCCCTGGAAAGCTGGCATGCCGCCGACACCGGCCGCTATCGGCGCGTGGAGCTGGCCAGCCGTGCCGTGGCCGCGACCCTGCCCAAGGTGCGGCCGGTGGATATCCGCCGCGAGAAGCTGCAGAACGGGATGTCGGAACACCTCCTGAGGGCCATTGCGGCCCGCCTGGAGCGAGGCGAACAGAGCCTGGTCTTCCTCAACCGCCGGGGCTATGCGCCGGTGCTGTCCTGCCCTTCCTGCGGCTGGGTCAGCCGCTGTCCCCACTGCACGGCCAACATGGTGCTGCACCTGGCCGACAAGCGCTTGCGTTGCCACCACTGCAGCCACGAGGCGGGCATTCCCCTGGCCTGCCCCGACTGTGGTGACCAGGACATCCAGCCCTTTGGCCGCGGCACCCAGCGTCTTGAAGAGACCCTGGGCCAGCGTTTTCCCGAGGCCCGCGTGCTGCGCGTGGATCGGGATGCCGCCCGCACCCGCAGCCAGTGGGATGCCCTCCTCGACCAGATCGGCCGCGGCGACGCCGACATCCTCGTCGGCACCCAGATGATGGCCAAGGGGCACGACTTTCCGCGGTTGACCTTCGTTGGGGTGCTCAACGCCGACTCCTCCCTGTTTGCCGCCGACTTCCGCGCCCCCGAACGTCTGTTCCAGCAGCTCATGCAGGTGGGTGGCCGGGCCGGCCGGGGCGAGCTGCCCGGCGAAGTGATGATCCAGACCCAGTACCCGGATCACCCCCTCTACAAGTGCCTGGAGGCCCACGACTTCGCCCGCTACGCGGCCCTGCAGCTGGAGGAGCGCAAGCAGGCCCGTTTTCCGCCGTATGCGGCCAACGCCCTGCTGTTCGCGACCGCACCGGAGGTGGCCATCGCCATCGACTGGCTAAAAGAAGCCCGTGCCCTCGCCGCGCCCCTGGCCCAGGCCTTCGGCGTGCAGGTGTTCGACCCGGTACCCATGCGCATGGTCCGCCTGGCCCGCCGTGAGCGTGCCCAACTCCTCGTCGAGGCCCCCGCCCGCCCGGCGCTGCAGGCCTTCCTCACCGAATGGAGCCGGCACCTGTGGGGCCTGCGTGCACCCCGCGAGCTGCGCTGGCACCTGGACGTGGACCCCGCCGAGGTGTAAGCCGCCGGTGTCCTGCGGCCCTGTTACAAACGCACATGCCCTTACATCTGCATTGCCAACCTCGCGCGGACAGGGCGCGTTGATCGCAGCAAGGGCCGGCAATCACGCCGGTCCGGTTGATCAACATACCCAGTCCAGGAGAACACCATGCTGAACAAGATCATCGCCCTTGCCATCGCCGCCGGTTTCGCTTCCGCCACCTTCGCCCAGGCACCGGCAGCCGGCCCCGCCGCAGCGCCGGCTGCAGCCATGGAGAAGAAGGTCGAGGCCGTCAAGGCCGCCGAGCCGGTGAAGGCTGAAGTGGCCAAGGTCGAGAAGGGCGCTGCCGCCAAGGCCCACAAGGCCAAGGAACATGCCAAGGAACACGCAAAGCCTGCCGCCATGCCGGCAGCTGCGGCACCGGCAGCTGCACCCGCCGTCAAGTAAGCGTTCTTCCTCTTCCCCGAGGGGGCGTGTTCCGGACATCCGGGGCACGCCCCCTCCGTCGTTTACCGTGCCGATCCATGATTCAGATCAAGATCCGCTGCCCAGGAAAGGCGTCAAATCAGTCCGCGATTTAGACCAATTCTAAAAAACCCCCCCAAGAGATCCGGTTTCAGTGTTTCGACATCAGTTCTTTCTGGAGGATGAAAACATGAAGATCAGCCGCCTTGCCCTTGTCACTGCCGTCGTCTGTGGCAGCCTCACCTCCCTTGTCCAGGCAGCCAAGCCCGCCAGTGAGCCGGTCGCTCCCATCGCGCCGGCCAAGGTCACCAACCCGAAGCTGGTCGAGCTGGGCAAGAAGCTCTACTTCGATCCGCGCCTGTCCAAGTCGGGCTTCATCTCCTGCAACTCGTGCCATAACCTGTCCATGGGCGGCACCGACAATCTCAAGACCTCCATCGGTCACAACTGGCAGAAGGGCCCCATCAACGCCCCGACGGTGCTCAACTCCAGCCTTGCCGTGGCCCAGTTCTGGGACGGACGGGCCAAGGATCTGAAGGCTCAGGCCGGCGGCCCCATCGCCAACCCGGGTGAGATGGCCTTCACCCACGAGCTGGCCGTGGATGTGCTCAAGTCCATTCCCCAGTACGTGGCCGAGTTCAAGGCGGTGTTCGGGTCGGAGACGGTGGACATCAGCAAGGTCACCGACGCCATCGCCGCCTTCGAGGAAACCCTGGTCACGCCCAATTCCCGCTTCGACAAGTGGCTGAAGGGCGACAAAAAGGCCCTCAACGAGAAGGAGCTGGCCGGCTATGCCCTGTTCAAGAACAGTGGCTGTGTGGCCTGTCACAACGGTCCGGCCCTGGGTGGCACCTCCTTCCAGAAGATGGGTGTGGTCGAGCCGTACAAGGCCAGCAGCCCGGCCGAGGGCCGTTCGGCGGTGACCGGCAAGGATGCCGACCGCTTCAACTTCAAGGTTCCGACCCTGCGCAACGTGGAACTCACCTATCCGTACTTCCATGACGGCGAAGCGGCCACCCTGGAGCAGGCCGTGGACACCATGGGCCGCCTGCAGCTCGGCAAGCAGTTCACCGCCGACGAGAACGCGAAGATCGTGGCCTTCCTGAAGACACTTACCGGCGATCAGCCCAGCTTCAGGATGCCGATCCTGCCGCCTTCGACCAACGCCACGCCGCGTCCGAAGCCCTTCGAGTAAATCCCGCTGGCGGGGCGGTCCGGCATGGACAGCCCCGCGCGCGTAGACCAGTGGCCTCCTGACTCGATAAGATCCGGATCACCTCCTCCCGCGAGGGAGACAGAATTCGAACAGTACGGACGCCCCGACGGAGATCCCACCATGGCAGACATGAGCATCAGGCAGGCGACCGAGCTGCTGCGCGAGGCCGGCATTCCGGTCACCCTGCAGCGTGTCGAGATCGCCCGCAGCATGTTGTCCGCTCCGGTCCATCTATCGGCCGACCAGGTGTTCAGCCGTGTCCGCGAGAGCGTGCCGGCCACCTCCCGGGCCACGGTGTACAACACCCTTAAACTGTTCAGAGAGAAGAACTTGGTACGAGAGCTCATCGTGGACCCGGAGCGGGTTGTGTTTGACTCCAACACCGCGCCCCATTACCACCTCTATGATGCCGCAAGCGGCCGGCTCGTCGATGTCTCCGCCGACGAGCTGAAGGTGGTCGGCATGCCCGCCCTTCCCCCCGGGATGGAGCTCGAGGAGGTGGATGTGATAATCCGCGTGCGCAGCCGCCCATAGTTGGTGCTGCCTACCTGCCCGCGGCAGGTTCGGTGGGGGCATCGACTTACATTTTGAGAATTATTCTCGTTTACAAAATCAGCCTGTGGGATTAAATTGAGAACTGTTCTCAACAATCCCAAGTGGGTGATTTCATGGATCCTGTCAGCGGCCTGCCGCCCGCCCTTGCCCCCGTCCCGGCCAGCCTGTGGGCCGGGGCGCTCAGCGAACTCCTCAATCATGGTGAGACCGGTTGCCGCCAGTCCGCGCGCCGGGCTGCCGATCTCCTGACCCGCTTGGCTGAGAGTCCGGCCGTTGATCGTGAGGTCCGCGACCTGTGCGAACGGGCCTGCGACCGGCTCACCCACCCTGCCCAGGAGCGTCGCCATGTGCCTGGCGTCTGATCCGAAGGGCGGAGATCTGCAGGCCCTGCTGCGTGCCGAGTACGCCAGTGCCCTGGTGGCCATCGAGCTCCCGAAGCCGGGCGCCCTGCCTTCCCTCCGGCGTGCCCGCCTGTGGGATCTGGACGACAAGCTGCATTGCCCGATCATCGGCACCTGCATCTCCATCGAGGAGCTGCAACGCCTCGCGCGGCGTTTCCAGTTTGCCGGCCCGTCCGATGACGACTTCACGGTGCACGTGGAAGCAGTGGGCCTCGCCCGCAATCGCAACCCGGTGTCCGAAGCCCTGCAGCGCCACCTCGAGAAGAAGTTCCACCTGGCAGTGGAGCGTTTCGGAAAGCTCAAGAGCGATGCCGAAGTCCGCCAGCAGTGGATCGAATGCTGCAACCGGGGCGAGGTGGCCGGCCCCCTGTGGGCGGTGTGCACCCACCGGGCCGTGTCGGCGGAAACCCGTCAGCGTGCCTATACGGACATCCACATGCTGTCCCATCAGGTGGGGGCGGGACAGGCTGCCGACGCCAGGCGCCTGGCCCATCTTCTGGCTGAGAACGCCGATCTGAAGCGCAGCCACGCGCAGGAAACGGCGGCCTTGCGCCGCCAGCTTGCCGACGCAACTGCCGGGCTCGCCGAGCGGGAGGCTGCAGCCGAGCAGGCGGCGCTGTACCAGAAGCGCCTGCAACGTTTCGAGTCGGGTCAGGCCTATGTGGAGATGGGGCAGCGCCTGCTGGCTCTGCAGGCCTCCCACGAGGCCCTGCTCAGCAGCGCCCGGCAGGTGCAGGAGCTGGAGCGGCAGCTCAAGGAGAGCCGTGAGGAGTTGCGTCGGCTGTCGGTGGAGCGCGATACGGCGGTGGCCGAACGGGAAGCCCTGGAGCACTTGCTGCAGGCCCTGGATTCGCCTGTGTGCGACAAGGCCGGCGGTGACGACTGCGCCGGTTGCAGCGAGGCCCTGACGGCACGTTGCGTGCTCTACGTGGGGGGGCGTGCCTCCCTGCTGGCACAGTATCGTCAGCTTGCCGAGCGGCTTGGCATCACCCTGATCCACCACGACGGCGGGCAGGAGGAGTCCCTGTCGCGGCTGCCCGAGCTGATCCGCGGCGCAGACGCGGTGGTGTGCCCCACCGATCGCATCAGCCACAACGCCTACTACCACGTGAAGGCCCACTGCAAGCGGGTCGGCAAGCCCTGCCTGTTCTACCGGGGAGGCGGCGTGTCGGGCTTTGCCGTGGCGATGGCCCGGGTCAGCCGGGGAGAGTTCAGCGTGGCCGGAAGCGAGGCGGGCTGAATCTCATTCAGTGGGGCTTGAAGCGGCCGGCGCGGGCCAACGGCACGAAGCTCAGGATCTGCGCCCCCAGCAGGATCAGGAAAGCCACCCGCAGGGCATCTGCTCCGCCCATGCCGCCGACGCGAAAGCCGTCCAGCAGCCCGCCCAGGCCCCACTGCACCACGAAGGCGCCGATGAAGGCCATCAGGTTGATGCTGGTGGTCACCCGGCCCGTAAGGTGCAGGGGAAACAGGCCGGCCACCACCCCGTACATCTGCGCGCCGGTGGCCGACACGACCCCGAGCAGGCACCACAGCACCAGAGTTGAACCCGCCTCGGCGATGATCAGGCCCTCCACCACCATGGTCAGGAACAGCCCCACCTGCATCAGGCGCAGGGGCGTGAAGCCCCGGGCTGCGAGCCGGGTCGCCCAGGCGCCGATGGAGAGCTGGCCGGTAAGCATGCCGATGTTGAGCCAGAACAGATGGTCGGCGGCCACGCCGCGGCTGTAGCCATTGACCTCCATCAGCCAGGGCACGGCCCACAAGCCCTGCAGGGCCATGAAGCCCCCGGTGAAGAAGGCGGACTGCCCCGAGAAGCTCCAGAAACGCCCTGCTGACAGCACCTCGGCGACGCCGCGCAGAGCGCTCTGCAGATCCACGCCGTGGGTGCCCTCGTCCTTCTCCGGCATGGCAAGGAAGATCAGGGCGGCAATGCCCGCGGCCAGGGCGGCCACCACCCAGAAGGCGCCGCGCCAGCCCAGGAAGGGCAGCGCAGCTTCGAGGGGGGCCGATGCGGTGACGGCACCGAGGGCGCCGCAGGACATGATGTAGCCCGTCATCGAGGCCAGCTTCTCCCGCGGGAACCACAGGGTGAATCCCTTCAGCCCGGCCATCAGGCAGGCCGCCACCCCCAGGCCGATCAGGCCGCGGGCACTGGCCAGGGTGGGCAGGCTGTCACCGGTGGCAAAGAGCACCCCGCCGAGGGCCGTGATCAGCAGCAGGGCTGCCTCCACCCGCCGCGGGCCATAGCGGTCCAGGGCGATACCCACGGGGATCTGGGCCAGACCGAAGGCAAAGAAGTAGGTGCTGGTGAGCAGGCCCAGGTCGGCGGCGGTCAGGCCCAGCTCCCGGGTCAGATCCGGCGAGATCACGGCGTTGACGGTGCGCAGCAGGTAGGAAAGGTAATAGCCCAGGGCAAAGGGCAGGAAGATCCGGCTGACCAGAAAGAGCGAGGAAGGAGCTGGGCGGGCGGGCATGGGACAAGCGGAACGATTGGGCGAGCCCGGAGCTTACCGGGGGCGGCTGGCTTCGTGTCAGAACACTAGGGTAAGCCCCAAGACGTTTCGGTCTGGTTGGTCGAGTCGCATCCGGGGGGGCGATGTGATGCGTGTCCTTGCATTGATCTGCTGTGCATAATTTAACTAAAGTTTGCATATTTGACGTCGTTACCGGCTCACGACATCACCGGAATCCATCCATGTCCCAGCCCGCCTCGATTCTGCTCGTTGATGACAGTCGCGCCTCGCGCATGTTGTGTGCGGCGGTCATGCGCAGCCTGCATCCCGAGCTTCATCTGCTCGAAGCGGGAGACGGGGCTGCCGCACTCGCCCTGCTCGACGATGCCCATCCTGATCTGGCTGTGCTGGACATGAACATGCCGGGCATGTCCGGCATCGAACTGGCGGAACGGCTGCGCCTCAGTCATCCCGGGATGAAGCTGGCCCTCCTCACGGCCAACACCCAGGAAGCCATTCAACGCAGGGCCGCCGCCCTCGGTGTGCATTTCTTCCGGAAACCCATTGGCGAGAAGGTCGTTGCAGACATCCTCGCCTTGCTGGAGTAGGCCGTGAGGACGTTCTCGGAACTCGAGATGGATGCCTTGACCGAGGCCTTCAACCTGTCCCTGGGAGAGGCAGCAAGCACCTTCTCGGCCATCGTCCGTGAAGAGATAGAACTGTCCGTGCCGACCATTGAGATCGTCTCCCGGGAGGAACTGACCGGTCGTCTTGAAAGCGCCCAGCCGGCGGGTGCAACCGAACGCCTGTGCCGCATCAACCAGCATTTCTGTGCAGCAGGCGGCTTCCAGACGGATGCGCTGCTGCTCTTTCCCGAGCACGGCAGCCTGGAAATCGTGCGCCGCATGCTCGGCGACGATACCGCCATCGAACACATCACCGAGCTGGAGCAGGACGCCCTTGCGGAGATCGGCAACATCATCATCAACAGTTGCATGAGCAGCCTGGCCAGTCTCTTCGGAAGCGAGATGCATGGTTCCCTGCCCAGGGTCCAGTCGCGAACTGTCCATACCCTCCTTGATGACAAGGCCGCCACCGATGTGATCCTGGTGGCCCGCATCGGCATGAGCATGGCGGCCCACAACCTCCATGGCTTTGTGCTGTTCATCATGGATGTACCCTCCATCGAACACTTCATGGATCGGGTGAGCCGCTACTTCAAGCTGCCACTGTACGACACGGGCGAGCGCGTCTGATGGACTGCTGCCACCTCCTTCCGGATAGCGTGGACATGGGCCTGATCATGGTGGACGGGGAGGGGCGCATCCGCCTGTGGAATCGCTGGATCGAAGAGCGTAGCGGGCGCCTGGCCAGCCAGGTATGTGGCGTGACGCTTGCCGAGGCCTTCGGGCCCCACGTGGACCCACGGATTGCCCTGGTTGTGCGGGAAGCCCTCGATTTCGGGTGGTCGGCCCGCCTCTCCCATGCCCTCCATCCCATGCCCCTGCCGCTCTACCCACCCGGCGGTGGGCGGGTGGAGCGCATGAAGCAGTCCATCGACATCACTCCGGTCCAGGGCGAAGGCGGCCCTCGTTGTCTCCTGCAGGTGCGCGACGTGACGGAAACCGTGCGCCGCGAAGCCCTGCTCAAGCAGCAGTCGCGACAGCTACGTCTTGATCTGCTGCGCCTTTCCCAGGCCCAGGTCGAACTCCAGCGCAGCGAAATGCGCTTCAGGGAACTGGCCCGCCAGGCACCGGCGGGTCTCTTCGAGGCCGATGCAGAGGCCTGCTGCACCTTTCTCAACGAACGCTGCGAGCAGATTCTCGGGTATAGCCTCGAGAATGTGGCCGGCACCCCGTGGATCAATCTCCTGCCGGTCAGTGAACAGGCCAGGGTAAGGGCCATCTGGTGCCTGGCCGTGGCATCGGCAACGCGTTTCGCCGAGGAGTTCCGCTATGTCGGCCCCGACGGAGAAAACCGCTGGATCCGGGCTGAGGCGGGGCCCCAGCGCGACGGGAATGACCGGATGAGCGGTTTCGTCGGCACCCTGCTTGATGTCACGGAGTTCCACGAGCGCGCGACCCGCAACGAGTTCCGCGCAAACCATGACGGCCTCACCTCCCTCCTCAATCGCGACCGCTTCGAGCGCCACCTGCGTGCTGCCATTTCCGGTGCCCGTGAAGTTGCCGACCGGATGGCCTTGCTCTTCATCGACCTGAACGACTTCAAGGGCATCAATGACACCCACGGGCATCATGCGGGCGATACGGTGTTGAAGACCATCGCGGCACGGGTGCGCCGGGTGCTGCGCAGCGAGGATATCGTGGCCCGTTACGGCGGTGACGAGTTTGCGGTGCTGCTGAACGGAACCGGTGATCCGGAAACCCTTGATGCCATCCTCTTCAAGCTCCATCAGGCGGTCGGGCTGCCCATCAACCTGGGGCATTGCCATGTGCGCGTCGGATGCGCCATCGGTGTCTCCATCTACCCCGACCATGGCAGCGACCCGCTCAGCCTGCTGACCCACGCCGACAAGGCGATGTACGCGGCCAAACGTGCCCGCTACGCCAGGAACGATCCGATCGCCCAGCCCTCTGCACAGATCTGACGCACCTTCAGCCCACAAGGGGGCTGCACCCGCTCAGGCCAATGCCGGGCTGGGGGGCAGAGCGCAGGCCGCCCGGTATTCGCTGGCGAGACGCTCGCACAATTCACGTACCGGTGGAACATCGTGGATGGTGGCAACCCCGTGGCCGGCGCTCCACACGTCGCGCCATGCCTTGGCTTCGTCCGCCAGGGGCTTGAGCTTGCCCTTGCCGATCCCCTGGACCAGCTCCTCGCGACGATGGCCCAGTCGCGCCAGGCTGGGCCACAGGAAGTTGGCATTGGTGCCGGAGACCGCATCGGTATAGACAATGTCCGCAGCGGCGGCGTCCACCAGCATCTGCTTGTAGGCCTCCTGGGCGTTGGATTCCCGGGTGGCGATGAAGCGCGTGCCCATGTAAGCCAGATCGGCGCCGAGCACTTCTGCGGCCCGCACGGCATGGCCATCGGAGATGGCGCCCCCGAGTATCAGGGTACCGTCAAAGAACTCCCGGATCTCGCGGACAAGGCTGAATGCGCTCTGGGTGCCCGCATGGCCGCCCGCACCGCCCGCGACGGCGATGATTCCATCCACGCCCGCGGCCATGGCCTTGCGTGCGTGATAGGCATGGATAACGTCGGAGAAGACCAGCCCCCCATAGGCGTGGACGGCCTTTACCACGTCGCCCGGATGCCCCAGGCTGGTGATGACGAAGGGCACCCGGTGGCGGCAGATGAGTTCCAGGTCCGGCCCCACGCGGGAATTCGACGCATGCAGGATGAGGTTGATGCCGTAGGGGGAGATGGGGGCGGACGGATCGGCTGCCCTGGCCGTCGCGAGCGCCTCGTCGATGGTTCCCAGCCAGGCATCGAGCTGGGCCGAAGTGCGCGCGTTGAGTGCCGGGAAGGTGCCGGCGACACCGGCCTTGCAGGTTTCGGTGACCAGCTCGGGGCCGGACACCAGGAACATGGGGGCGGCAATGGCGGGAACGCGCATTGCGCCGCGGAATGCGTGCGGAAGGGTCATGTTGCTGTCTCCTGGCTTGTCTTGTAGGTATCGGGGTGCTGCGGCTGGCAATCTAGCATGCGGCAGGCAGGACAACAGTGGGGGGCTTACTCCGAAACGGCCTCTTCCGCCGCCTTTTCGGGGGTGGGTACGGCCTTCTTCACAACCCGGCCGACCGCTTGGGTCACGCTCTTGGGAATCACCCGGGGCAGGCTGCGGACGGCCGCCCGACCGGCGCTGAGCGCGGCAGACGGCAGGTTCGCACCCGGCTCCAGGTGCCAGTACGGACCGTCGAAGGGACCCTTGATCCGGATCGGCAGAGTCACGCCGCGCAGGCTGGCCAGAGGGCCGCTGTCCGGCCCTACGGGGATAACGAGGAGTGTCACCCGGGTCAGGTAGTCGATCTGCCGCTGGGGCAGACTGATCTCGCCCGCACCGCTGATCCGCAGCATGCCGCTCTCGGCTTTCAGGTCGGTGCTGCGGGCGACTCCGCCGTCAATCCGGAAGCTGGCGGTGAGTTCTCCCACCGCTGTCGACTCCCGCTCCCGGTGGGCGCGCCGGGCACCCTGGCGGGCGCCGAGCGGACCGCGCCATTCCCGGATCGCCTGACCGATGTCGATGCCGGGTACGCTGCCGCCTTTCAATCGCAGGCGTGCCAGGCCCTGCAGGTCGCGCAGCAGGCTGCTGTGGCTTTCGGCTTTGCTGCTCACGTCGACGAAGAAATTGGCGGTCCCGGCGACTTTTTGCCGGGCACCGAAATCCACGAGCAGGGGGGCCAGGTCGGCGTTCTGCAGGTAAGCCCGATAGCTTGCCCGGCCGTCATCCGCCGCGATGTTGAGGCTGCCTTCCAGGCTGCCGCCGTACAGGGACAGGCTATGGCCGGCAGACACCAGCCGCCCGCCGTGCAGGCTGATGGGCAGTTTGACCTGTTCCAGCTTCAGGCCAGCCAACTTCAGGTGGCCGAAGCGGATCGTGCCATCCAGATCCAGCCCGTGCAGCGCCGACAGGTCGAAGCGGTCGTTTTCGGCCTTGTCGGTGGCGGGGCCACGCGCGGGCTGGGTGGCCAGGAGCGCATCCGCATCCAGCCGATTGACATCGATCTCGAAGCCGATGGCAGCAGCGTCGAGCCGGGGCAGGGTCCAGCTACCTTTGGCCTGTTGCTGCGCCGAGCGCAGTGTGAAGTGGCCGCCCGCACTATTGCGCTGCAGATCGACCCGGGCGTCGGCTTCGCTGGCGAACTTGAGCAGGCTTGTGCCGGGGCGAGCGGGCGAGAAGTTCAGATCCCCGGCCAGACTCGGCAAGTCGAGCTGGCGGTTGGCTGCACGCCATCGGATCGGGCCGGCAAGGTTGCCGGCAAGGCGGCCGCTGGCCATGCGCAGATCAAGATCGGTCGCCAGCTTGCCACCCATCAGGCCGCCGTCGGCGGGCTGCAGGTCGGTCAGGCGCAGACGAACGCTGCCGCCCCGCAGCTTGCCATCCAGGCGCAGGCTGGCATCGATGCTTTCGGCCTCAGGGCCGGTGGGGGTGAGGGCCAGGCGAGGCGCATTGGCACGGAGTTCGAAAGGCCCGCCCGTGCTCTTGCCGCGCACCTGCAGGCTGCCGCCCTGGATGCTCGAAGGGCCGTCGTCCGCCCATTCCAGCTCCGACAGGGTGCTTTCCGCGTCGAGGGCCTGCCAGCCTGCCAGATGGCCCCGGGCGGTCACACGTAGCTGACGCAGGCGGAGGGGGCCGTCGCTTTCGCCCACGCGGTAGGCGCTTTCCAGGTCCAGGTGCATGTCGGTGGCGGGTTCGGCCCGGGTCAGGCGGGCGCTGGCATTGACCCGGCCGTCGGCGGTCTGGCCGAGGCGCCCGGTCTCGATGGAGAGATCGGAAAGCGCGAGCTGTCGGCCAGCCCGTTCGTCCGTCCAGGTGATCGCCCCCCGCTGGATCGCCAGGGCGCGAATGTCCAGGTCAAAGGGATCGTTGCCGGAGGGTGGGGGAGCGTTGTTGTCTTCGGTGCCAAGGAGATCCGCAGCATTGAGCTTGCCCGCCTTGTCGCGGAGCAGTGCCATGCGCAGTCCGTCGATCTCGACCCGCTCCACCACCACGCGCCGGGTAAGCAGGGGCAGCAGGCGCACGCTGACGCTGGCCTGCTCAAAGCCCATGAACTCGCTGGTGCTGTTGCGCCCCGACAGGGTGCCGGCGGGTAGCTGCAGCCGGAGTCGGGGAAACATGGACAGCTCTACTGGCCCTTCGATGCGCAGGGTGCGCTGATAGCGCTGCTTGGCGAAGTGCGCCAGCTCACCTGCCAGGCGCAAGCCATCGAAGGTGGCATGGAGATACAGGGCTCCGGCGGCGATGACGGTGCTCAGCCCGCCCAGCGCGAAGGCCAGATACTTGAGGTATTTGAATCGCATGTCAGGCAATCCCATGACCGATGCGCCGATCTTACCTCAGGGTGCTTACACGCCGACCGCGTCGGCCGTCTGGCCGCGCAGGGGCAGGCGCAGCTCGAAGGTGCTTCCAACTCCCACCTGACTATCCACGGTGACGTTGCCACCATGGCGTTCCGCCACGGTCTTGACGATGATCAGGCCCAGACCCACACCGGAGGGCTTGTCCCGTCCCTCGTCGATGATCCGGCTGAAGCGCTTGAAGAGCCGTGGCAGGGCATCGGCAGGAATGCCCTCCCCCTGGTCACGTACCCGGATGACCCAGTCCGTACCTTCAGCCTTCAGGCTCACGGACACACGGCTGCCGGCATTGCCGTATTTGATCGCATTGGTCAGCAGGTTGATCACCGCCCGCCGCAGCAGGGAGAAGTCGCCGCGAATGATGGCCTCCTCCCTTTCGGCGTCCCGGGAATCCACGTCGATGTTGATACCCCTGGCGTTGGCCTGGGGCCACACTTCGTCGGCGGCGGAATCCACCAGGCCGGCCAGGTCGAGTTCAACGAAGTCCTTGGGATCGGAGCCTTCGGCCCGCACCAGACGGAAAAGACCGTCCGCCAGATCGAGGGCGGAGCGGGCATAGCGGGCAATGCGCGGGATCTGTCCGGCTTGAAGGACGGGATCGTCCCGGTAGCCATCGATCAGGGTCAGGATGGAGGCGAGGGGCGCACGCAGATCGTGGGACAGGAAATGCATGGTGTCCTCGCGGCTGCGCTGGGCTTCGTGCATGGTTGTGACATCCGCCAGGCCGATGACCCGTCCGGGGCGGTTGCTGGACTCCGAGAACAGATCGGCCACCGACACCAGCAGGTAGCGCTTCTTGTCGGGGGTGAGTTCGAACTGGCGGGTGCCGGAAAAGCCGCTGACGTCGGGCAGGCCATCCCGCATGGGCAGGTAGGTCGGCCAGGGTAGGCCGCGCAGGGCGCTCAGCAGGGCATCGTTGCGGAAGGCTCTCAGCAGGTGGCGTGCGCGCTCATTGTGAAGGATGACGTGGTCCATCTGGTCAATCACCACCACGCCGATGGGCAGGTGTTCGAGGGTGTCGGCGATGAAGCGGCGTACATCGCGCTGGTGCTGGGCCGCCCGACGTACGATGTGGATGCGGCGCTCAAGGGGGTCGGCGGCGGTCCGTCCGCCCTCGTCGACGGGCCGGCCAAGGGGCGTGCCCTCACGTTCGAGGGCGATCAGTTCGGCGTCCAGGTAACGCTGGGCCGACTCCAGGCGCCGCCAGCTCCACAGGGGATAGGCCAGCACGCAGCCCAGGACAGCCGGGGCAGGGCCGAACCACCAGCCACCCAGGTGCAATCCGAGCCCGGCCAGCAGGACTGCCGAGGCACCGAGGATGAACGAGGCCAGCAGGCCTGCGCGGGCTTCGGCGTAAAGCAGGATCAGCATCACCACCACCACCATCACCGTTGCCACGGCAGCCGACACCCACGGCGACAGTGGCATGACCGCCGCGCCGCGCCGCAGGGCATCGAACACGTTGGCCTGCACCTCGACCCCGGGCATGGGACGGGACAGGCCGGAGGTGGGGGTGGGCACCGCATCGCCCATGCCGGCGGCGGTGGTACCCACCAGCAGGATCTTGCCACGCAGCGCTTCCGGCGGGACTTCACCGCTCAGGACGGCCTGGTAGGAATAGTGGGTGTAGGTTCCGGGCGGGCCGGAGAAGGGCATGCGCAGCCAGTCGGCGCGCTGCCATTGCTGATGGTCAAGACCTTCACCGGTGGGCGGAGGGGGAAAGCGGTTTGCCGCTTCCGGTTCGAGCAGGCGCAACAGGGCGAGGGAGAGCTGGGGATGGCGGGCCGCACCGAAGCCTTCCCACAAGTAGACGCTGCGAGCGATGCCGTCCGGGTCGAATTCCACCTGGCTGTGGCCGATGGCGGCGGCGGCATCCGCGAAGACATCAAGCGGACGGACCTCGCCGGAGAGCATGGCACCCGTGGTGGCCTGGGTCATCGGCAACACCACCCGGCCCTGGTGGTGGATGGCGCGGGCCAGGGCCATGTCGGCACCGGGGTCGTCCTGGCTGGGGGCATCGAGGATCAGGTCGAGGACAATCGCCCGGGCTCCGGCCTCGCGGGCCAGGTCGATGAGGGCAGCATGAACGCGCCGGGACCAGGGCCAGCGCCCGATGCTGGCGAGGCTGGCATCGTCGATGGAGACGATGACCACATCGTCGCTGGCGGGCTGGGTCCACGCCGACAACACCCCGTCGTAAAGGGTTTGGTCAATACGCCACAGCCAGCCCTCAACCGCCGAGACCAGGGTCAGCAGCACACACAAGAGGGTGACGGCGAACCACTCGACGGTCGGCCGATGCAGGCTGGAGGCCGGTGCTCTCACGGATTCTTCACTGCCGGTGCCGAAAGGCTCCAAACGGGCAGCAGGTGGAGGGACTGCAGATGCTGGATTCCCGACCAGGGGCTGACGCCGCCGTCCGGGTCGGTGGCCCGGATGCGCAGTCGGTAACGGCCCGGGTCTGGCTCAGGGAGGGTCAGGGCGGCTTCCCCGATGCGCTGGTCGACGATGAGATCCTGGAAGGCCTCGTCATGGGCCAGTTGGACGTCGTAGATCTGACCGGGGCGTCCGGCCCAGGCCAGACGCAAGCGTCTGTTGTAGTGCTCGACGGTGGCAGGGCCCGGGGCCGGACGGATGTCCAGCGTCCGCGAATCGCTCCACGGACCCGGCTTGCCATCGGTGCGCAGGCTGGCGATTCGCCACGCATAGCGGCCCGGCCCCAGGGGCGGCATGGACTGCAGCCCGTCCACCTTGTGGTCAATGGCGGGCTGGGCAAAGCGGCTGTCGTCCGCAATCTGCAGCTGGTAGCCCGACGCGTCGGGTCGGGCTGACCACGCGACGACGCCCGGCGGGGCACTGATGGCCTCCGGGGGTTCCGGACGGGCGCGCAGTGCGATATCGCGGGTGGCGTCCCGGCCCTCCAGGCCGTCCGCATCGATGGCACGCACGCGCAGCCGGTAGTCCCCGTCGGGAAGATCGGTGAATCGCGCCCGCGGGGTCGCAAAGACACCTGTTGCCACCACGTCGCCGAAGGCCTCGTCGCGGGCAATCTGGGCCCGGTAGGCCACCGCCTTTGCGATCGGGGGGAAGGGAATGTCCATGGTGATCCGCTGGAACAGCGCAGGCACGTCATCCAGGGCAGGCGCTGGCAGCAGGGCTCGTGGCGCGGGAATCGGGGCGCCCGCCCGTGCAACGACCCCAAAACCCGCCGGAAGGGCTGTGGCATCCGCCGCTGTGGCATTGCGCATGCCGACCTCGCCCGCCGTGACCTCGGCCTGGGCCGTGCCTGCATCCGGGTCTGCCCCGGCCCGGAAGGCCGTACCGCGAACGCTGAGCGTGGCCGACGGCGTGCGGATCTGATAGCGGGCGGCCGGGCCGCGTTGGGGCGCCACGGAGGACTCGATGCGTCCTTGTTCAAGGTGAATCCGGGTGTTCTGACCGGGCAGGCCGTGGAAACTCTGTACCTTTTCCAAGCGCGCCTGACTGCCGGGCTGAACGGTAAGGCGGGACTCATCGGGCAGCGCAAGGGTCACAAAGCCTCCTTCACCCGTACGCAGGATGGCGCCGGCGGACACCCGGGTGTCCGGGTCCAGGGGCTTCCCGTCCATGGTGACGTCGCCGCTCACTGCTACGACCCGGGCCGTGTGAGGCTGGGCCCGCAGCCAGTTTTCCGGAATGCGCAGGGGCGTGCCGATGGGCAGACGCATCGGGTTGCCGATGCGGTTGAGTGCCTTGAGCCCCTTCCATCCGAAGGGAGCGGACAGATACTGGCGCTCCAGGCCGATCAAGGTGTCGCCCGCGCGGGTGGTGTAGACGATTTCCAGATCCGCTGCGTGGACACCGGGGCCGGCAAGCGCCAAGCCAAGGGCGGTAGCCAGGAGAGGGACGGAATGACGTGCCACGGGAAAGGTCTTTCTGCAGAGTTTGGGCAACTATATTAGTTCCCGGTCCGGCGCAGGGTGCAAAACATCGCAAAATAGGCGAGAACTGCATCCTCCGGTGTCAATTCCATAACGATGCATGTGCTTGGGAGTTCTATCATGCGCCACAGACATCCCGACTCCCCCCATTGGGCATGATCTTGTTTCTTCCCCTCTTCAACCCGTCTTAAAGGAAAACCCATGAGCTTCATCCAGGAATTCAAGGAATTTGCAATGAAGGGCAACGTCGTCGATCTGGCGGTCGGCGTCATCATCGGCGGAGCCTTCCAGAAAATCGTCGATTCCCTTGTCAAGGACATGCTGATGCCCGTGATCGGCAAGCTCCTGGGGGGCGTCGATTTCAAGCACCTCTACATCAATCTGGGCGACAAGACCTTCGAAACCATGGAGGCCGCCGAAAAGGCCGGTGCGCCTTTGTTCAAGTACGGTGTCTTTGTCAATTCGATCATTGATTTCACCATCGTCGCCCTGGCTATTTTCGTGGCCATCAAGGCCATGAACAAGCTCAAGCGGGATGAGCCGGCACCGGCGCCCGAGGCGCCCCCTGCCGAACCGGAAGACGTGAAGCTGCTGCGGGAAATCCGTGACGCGCTGAAGAAGTAAGCGCGCGAAGCCGGGGGCCCGCGACCGGGCCCCCGAAGCGGTCAGGCTGGCGACATCGCGGCCTCGCCGAGGGTCGACGATTCGGATGGGTCGATCTTCTCCAGCCGATAGCCGAAGTTGTAGGTCGGGGTCAGGCGGAAGCCGTTTTCGGGGCGCAGATTGAGTTTGCTGCGCACGCGGCTGATATGGGTATCCACCGTGCGCGTTGCCAGATCGGGGTTGCGTCCCCACACCGCCTCCAGCAGATGACCCCGCGACAGCAGGCGACCGAGGTTGCGGAACAGGAAGGCGGCCAGCTCGAACTCCTTGTCGGTCATCTCCACCGCCACGCCATCAATCGACAGGGACTTCTTGACCAGGTCGAAATGATAGGGCGCCACCGTCAGGGTCTGGTTGGTGTTGCGAGGCTGGGCCCGACGCAGCACGGCCTCGATGCGCGACAGCAGTTCGATGCGGCGGGGCGGTTTGATGAGGTAATCATCGGCACCGGCACTGAAGGCGTTGGCAATATCCTCTTCCGCATCCCGGGAGGTAATGAAGATGGCCGGGGTGTCATTGCCCCGCTCCACCCGCAGCCAGCGCAGCACCTGCTCACCGGTCAGGTCGGGCAGCACCCAATCCACCAGGAAGAGGTCAAAACTCTCACGGCTGGCGACCCGCATCAATTCGCGGGCCAGCCCAAAGCCATGCACGTCGTGCCCGGCGTCCCTCAGCCAGCCGGTCAGCACTTCCATTTGGGCCGGGTCGTCTTCGAGAATAGCTAATCGCACGCTGGTTTACCTTTATCGAGAAATTGAAGCATGCCATTCGGGAATGCACGCCGGCATTGACCGGCTGAAATCCCCAGCGGCGCATTTACGCGTAATCACCCACATACGGATTGCTGTCCCGCTCTTCGCCGAAGTTTGACATCGGCCCATGACCGGGAATGAAACTCACATCGTTGCCCAGGGGCCACAGTTTTTGCCGGATCGAATTGATCAGATCCTTGTGGTTGCCCCGGGGAAAATCCGTCCGTCCGATCGACCCGGCAAAGAGCACATCACCCACCACGGCCAGTCTCGCCGAATTGCTGAAGAACACCACGTGGCCCGGCGTGTGGCCTGGGCAATGAATCACCGACAGGCTTTCCTCGCCCACGTGGACCACGTCGCCGTCCGACAGCCAGCGATCCGGCGTGAATGCCTCGACATGGGGAAAGCCGAACATCTTGCTCTGCTTGGGCAGATCGTCGATCCAGAAGGCGTCGCCTTTCTCGGGCCCCTCAATGGGAACGCCCAGCTGCCTCGCCAGGCTCGCGGTACCACCGGCGTGATCGATGTGACCGTGGGTCAGGAGGATCAGCTCGATCCTTACGCCAAGGGTGTCGATCGCCTTCAAAATGCGCTCGGGGTTGCCGCCCGGGTCCACGACCGCCGCTCTTAGGGTCTTGTCGCACCACAGGATCGAGCAGTTCTGTTCAAACGGAGTGACGGGAACGATCTGGTATCTGAGCATGGTTTGAAGTTGCCTGCCAAAGGGGCAGGGATCGGTAAAGAGACTACTTACGCCTCGGCCGCAGTTTTTTCAAGGCCGCTGTGAAAGCACTCCGCATGCCGTCAAGTTTATCACGCTCAAATTGGGGAGCCATTGGCGCTGCCACTGCCCAAGCGCCTATCGGGCCTGCCGACACGCTTGTTTTCACACTGGATTTGATCGCATTTATCCAAGTGTCAGAAAGCAATCCCAATCACATCGGCGGGGCGCGTATTGAGGCGGTGAGAGATCATCGCGGGATCTGCCAATGGGGACGCCCATGCCAGAAATGGAGATGTCACCTAACCGCAACGGGCGAGGCGTAACCTGCGTTACGGGTTCAGCGTGGGAAGGTGCGTGATTCGGTGAGGGCGATGTAGCGGCTGCGATCCTGCTCGAAGCGATTGCGGATGGCCTCGATGTCGCGCCGCTTGGCATCCATGATCGAGTTTTGGGCGGCCAGCTCGCTGTCGGATTCGCGCAGGGATGCCGCAAGGGCGGGCGGCATGGCGCGCTTCTGGAAAAACTCGGCTTCGCGCAGCAGCCCGGTGCGCTTCTTCATTAGCTGGGCGTGGCGGGCTTCTGCCTGCCGGAGCTCCAGTTCGACGCTCTCGATGGCCCGGTCGCGCCGGCTGTCGATGTCGGCCACACTGGAGTAGGTTTCGAGCAGGGACTGGTTGCGCCGCATCTCGGCCCGCTGGCGGGCCACCTCGGCCCGGCGGGCGCGTTCCTCGGCTTCACGGCGGGCCAACTGCTCGGGGCTCAGGGGCGCCTCGACCGTGCGCCGTACCGTGCCCTGGGGGCTCATCTCCCGGTAGCTCTTGCCGAAGCATTGGGGCGGCAGCACGTCGCCACACACCTGGTGGCCGTTGTCCGTGCAGCAGTAGACCGTACCCTTCGATGCCGTCTGGGCGTGGGCGAGGGGCATGGCCAGCAGCAGGGAAACGAGCATCAGACGTCGCATGGGTTCAGGCGTCTCCACTCACACCGTAGGTTTCGCGGTAACGCTGGACAGCTTCAAGGTTTGCCTTCAGGGCCGGGCTGTCGGCGAGATAGCCGATCAGATCCTTCAGGCTCGCCACGGCCAGCACCGGAATGCCATAGGCTTCCCGAACCTCCTGGACCGCCGATAGGCTGCCGGTGCCGCGCTCCATGCGGTCGAGGGCGATGACCACGGCAGAGGGCGTCGCACCATGGGCGCGTATGATCTCGACGGACTCGCGCACGGAAGTGCCGGCGGAGATCACGTCATCGAGGATGGCCACACGACCCTGCAGGGGCGCGCCAACCAGGGTGCCGCCTTCGCCATGGTCCTTGGCTTCCTTGCGGTTGAAACAGAAGGGCAGGTTGTGCCCGTGCTCGGCCAGACGCATGGCCGTGCCGGCTACCAGTGGAATGCCCTTGTACGCCGGCCCGAACAACATGTCGCAGGGCAGGCTGGCCGACAGCAGGGTACGGGCATAGAAACCGCAAAGCGCACCGAAAGACGCGCCGTCATTGAAGAGGCCCGCATTGAAGAAGTATGGGGACAGGCGACCTGCCTTGGTCACGAACTCCCCAAACCTCAAAACGCCCTTGTCACACGAGAGGGCGATGAAATCACGGCTAAAATCCACGATGCTCCCAGCAAAAAAATCGGACCATGTCTCTAAAAATGTTACGCGTTGTTTCCGCCAACCTCAACGGCATCCGCTCCGCAAACGTGAAGGGTTTCCTCAACTGGCTCAACAAGCAGGATGCCGATCTGGTCTGCGTCCAGGAGTTGAAGGCCCAGATCGACGACCTTTCACCGGATATGCGTAAACCCGGCATATATACCGGATACTTTCATTGTGCGGTGAAGAAGGGCTACAGCGGGGTGGGAATCTACACCCGCCGGCCCCCTGATCGCGTCATCGAGGGCCTTGGTAACGAGGAGTTCGACGCCGAAGGTCGCTATCTGCAGCTGGATTTTGGCTCCCTGTCGGTCGTTTCCCTCTACTTGCCCTCCGGCTCCAGCTCGGAGGAACGCCAGGCTGCAAAGTTCCGCTTCATGGATCTGTTCCTGCCCCACATGGCTGCTCTGCGTGAGAGTGGCCGTGAAGTGATTATCTGCGGTGACTGGAATATCGCCCATCAGGCCATCGATCTCAAGAACTGGCGTTCAAATCAGAAGAACTCGGGCTTCCTGCCCGAAGAGCGTGCCTGGTTCGGACGCCTGCTGACGGAACAGGGTTGGGTGGACACTTACCGCAGCCTGCACCCCGATGCCACCGACGCCTGCTACACATGGTGGTCGAACCGGGGCCAGGCCTGGGCCAAGAACGTGGGCTGGCGTCTCGACTATCAGCTCGCCACCCCCGGCGTCGGTACGCTGGCCCGCAGCGCCACGGTGTATAAGGATGAGCGCTTCAGCGATCACGCGCCGCTGACGGTGGATTACGAGCATCCCTTTGACGCCTGATCTGCGCCGCCGCTGCCGTGCGGCACTTTGTCGCGCCTGTTCCCCATGCCTGCCTACCGGAAAGACCCTTGCCCGCAGAGCTCGCCGGTGCATGGCTGGTGGCGCAGGGACGATCGTGCTGGGCCTGGGATCGGTGCAGGCCGACAGCCCGTCGTCTCTCGACGGCCAGCTTCGGTTGGGCGTCGAGTACGAGTACGAAAAAGCCGCGGACGGCCGTGAGCGAGCAGACGCGCTCACGCTGATTCCCGGCATCAAATGGCGCTCGGGTTGGCTGACCATGACCGAGCTGCTCATCGAATCAGAGCAGGAGCGGGAGGCCGGCCGTGTCACCGACCGGGCCGGCAAGCTGGGTATCCGTCTGCGCAAGGACGTTGCCCTGAACGAGCGTACCCGCCTGGTCCTGCGTGGCCTGCTAGGCCGCGCCCTCAACGGCAATGAGAGCTACACCTACGCCTACCTTGAACCCAGCCTCAAGTACGCCTTCGATGACCTGGAGATGATGATGGGCTTTCGCGCCGTGCGCGCGGTGGACGGCACGCCGGGCCATGACGTCAACAAGTTCCGCATCGGCCCCAGTTTCGATCTCGGCAAGGCGTCGGAGATCGAGTTCCGCTTCGTGCGCAACTGGGACGCCAGCACCGGCCGCCACGCCAGTGATGCCTACATCGTGGAGTTCGTGCAGAAGTTCTGATGCGCCCTGTCGCGAGGGCCGGGGCGTGCGTGTCAGGGCTCGGCAACAAACCGATAGCCGATACCGGGTTCGGTCACGATATGGTCCGGGTTGGCGGGGTCGGCTTCGAGCTTCTTGCGCAGGTGTCCCATGTAGACGCGGACATAGTGGCTGTCCTCCGCATGGGTAGGCCCCCACACGGCCTTGAGCAGTTGTCGATGGGTCAACACGCAATCGGGATTGGCCAGCAGATAGGCCAGCAGACGAAACTCGATCGGGGTCAGGTGGAGCGATTGCCCGTTCTTCTCGACCAGTCGCCGGCCCAGGTCAACCTGGATCGAGCCGAATGTCAGCAGGCTGGGCCCGTCGGCGCCCGCGCGCTGGCGTCGCCGCAGATGGGCCCGTATGCGCGCCAGCAGCTCCGCCGATCCGAACGGTTTGGTGAGGTAGTCGTCGGCACCCGCATCGAGCGCGGCGACCTTCTCGGCTTCGGCGGTGCGGGCGGACAGGACAATGATCGGAATCTCCGACCAGGTGCGGAGTTCCCGGATCAGGTCGATCCCATCGCCATCCGGCAGCCCGAGATCAAGCACCAGGAGGTCGGGTTTCCGCGTTCCCGTCTCGATGAGGCCGCGTTTGACCGAGTCGGCTTCGAAGACCTCGCAGCCTTCGGCTTCCAGTGCCAGGCGTACGAAGCGGCGCAGGTTGGCTTCGTCCTCGACGACAATGACCGTCGGCATTGAGTGAGACATGGTGTTTCCTCTCAGACCTTCATGGTGCCGTGTCGGCTTCATCGGTCTCAAGTGTCGGGGGGGAGCCCAGGGGCAGGGTGAAGATGAAGCAGGCTCCGCCACCGGGGCGTTGCCGTGCATGGATCGCGCCGCCATGGGCTTCAACGATGGCACGACAGATCGCCAGCCCCAGACCGACTCCGGGCGTACTGCCCTCGGGCATCCCCCGTTCGAATTTCTTGAATATCGCTTCCTCACGACCGGGTGGCAGGCCCGGGCCGTCGTCCTCCAGGCGTACCTCCATCGTGCGATCCGTCGTGATCGCCCGGATCCAGATATGGCTGCCCGACGGCGTGTATTTCAGCGCATTCTCAAGCAGATTGCAGAACACCCGCTGCATCAGAACCGAATCCACCTCGATCAGAGGCAGGTCCTCGTCAAGCTCCACCCTGACCTGATGCGTGCCAAGCACTGGCCGCAGGCTCTTGAGCGCACTGCCGACCACCTCCTCGATGGGTTGCCATTGACGGTTCAGTTGAATCCGGCCTGCCTGCAGGCGGGCCATGTCGAGCAGGTTGTCCACCTGGGCGTTGATCCGTAAAGCCTGCTCCCGCAGCTTCCGGGAGATGGCGGCCTGGGCGTCGGTGGGCGGCGGTTGGGTCAGGAACATGGAGTCCGCCAGCCCGATCATCACGCTCAATGGTGTGCGCAGATCATGGGAAATGGCGGAAAGCAGGGAGTTGCGCAGGCGCTCCGACTCCATCTGGACGGTGCTCTCCTGGGCCACGACGACGTAATGAACCCGTTCCAGGGCAATGGCGATCAGCGACGCGAAGGTCTCCAGCAGACGTCGCTGCTCCGGAATGAGCAGACGTGCCGGATTGCGCATCTCCAGGGCCAGCACGCCACGCAGGCGCATGGGGGCCTTGAGGGGCAGGTAAAGGACAGGGCTGGCGGGCAGCGTGTCGGTCCCCTGGCCGGCGGGCTCGGCGTGGTCGAAGGCCCACTGGGCAATGCCGGGATCGATCTCGGGCAGCCCCGCAGAGGCAAAGATGGGGGCTTGCAGGTGGTCGGCGTCGTCGGTGAGCAGGAAGGCCGAGCGGGCACCCATCTCTGCCACCAGAAAGCGCTCGCCAATCTCGGCAATCTGCTCCGGCAGCAAGGCTGCTGACAGGTCTCGCGACATTTCGTAGAGCGCCCGGACACGGCTCTCCCGGCTACCTGCGACATACGCCTGATATTTGTACCCGGCGGTAAGCTGGCCCACCACCAGGCCCACGACCAGCATCACGGCGAAGGTCATCAGGTACTGAACGTCGCTGACCGCGAAGGACATCCGTGGCGGGACGAAGAAGAAGTCGAAGATGGCCACACATAAAAACGATGCCATCACGGCAGGGCCGCGGCCGAAGCGCACCGCCACGAACACGACCCCGAGCAGGAAGACCATGACAATGTTGGCCAGATCAAACAGCGGATGCAGCGGGGTGGCAAGCAGCCCGGCCAGGCCACAGACCACGACGGTCAAGGCGTAGGCGCGCCAGTCGGCCGCGAGCTGGCCTGCGGGCCGTTGTGAAAGGTCTTCGGTGGCGGGAGCATGCCCCTCTGCGCGCGCCACCTGGATGACATCCAGATCCGGAGCGCGCTGTCCGATCCGGTCGGCCACTGAGCGCTTCCAGGCACGCCAGGGCGAGGGCTCGTCCCGGCCGACCATGATCCGGGAGAGGTTGTGGGTGCGGGCGTAATGCACTGCCTCTTCTTCGACCTTCGTGCCGGCGACGGTCGCGGTGGTCGCGCCAAGCTCCTCGGCCAGCTTGAGTGTCTTCAGGATGCGGTCCCGGCTGCCGGCCGACAGGCGCTGGCGATCCGGAGTCTCCACATGGATCGCGTGCCAGGGCGCTTCGAGGCGCCCGGCAATGCGCGCAGCGGTACGCACGATCTTCTCGCTCCCTGCGCCGGGGCCGATACAGGCCAGCAGCGAGTCCTGGGTCTGCCAGACGGGGGACACCAGTCGATCGCGCCGGTACTGCTGCACATCATCATCCACCCGGTCGGCAGTACGGCGCAGGGCCAGTTCGCGCAGCGCCAGCAGGTTGCCCTTGCGGAAGAAGTTGCGGATCGCCCGTTCCGCCTGATTGGGCAGATAGACCTTGCCGTCCCGAAGGCGCTCCAGCAGCTCATCCGGCGGCAGGTCCACCAGAACGACCTCGTCGGCATCATCGAAGACCTTGTCCGGCACCGTCTCCCAGACGCGAATGCCGGTGATGCCGCTGACCACGTCGTTGAGGCTCTCCAGGTGCTGCACATTGACGGTGGAATACACGTCGATGCCGGCCGCAAGCAGTTCTTCCACGTCGTGCCAGCGCTTGGGGTGGCGCGAGCCCGCGACATTGGAATGGGCCAGCTCGTCCATCAGGATGAGGGCCGGTTTGCGCGCCAGGGCCCGATCCAGATCGAATTCGGCCAGCATGCGCCCCCGGTAGGGCACCTCCACCATCGCGAGGCGCTCGATACCGTCGGCCATCGCCTCGGTTTCCATGCGCCCATGGGTTTCGACCACGCCGATGACCACATCAACGCCCTGGATGAGTTGCTGGCGCGCCGCCGCGAGCATGGCGCATGTCTTGCCGACGCCGGCGGAGGCGCCGAAGAAGATCTTCAAACGCCCGCGGCCGGCGCGCGCCTCATCCTGCTGCACCCGCGCGAGCAGCTCGTCGGGGTCGGGGCGACCCTTGCCGGGGTTTTCACCGAGGGCCATGCCTATTCCTCCGGTTTCCTGAACACACGGGCCAGGGAGGTCCACTTGGCCCGGAGATCGAGACGCTCGTCGGACATGGCTTCCAGGAAATCCGAGAGCCGCTTGGAGCGGGCAACCGCAAACAGCACAAGGCCCAGGGTGGCGCCCGTCACTAGGCTGAACTGCAGCAGCTTGCGTGACTCCGGCACCTCCGGGAAGTTGAACAGGTTCATCCCGAAATAGCCGGTCACCACGGTGGCAATCAGGCCGAAGATGGTCACCACGGTGAGTCGCAGCACGGTAGCCGACTGGCGCCGCTGGCTGTCGCTGTCCAGGTAGGCGCTCATCTCGCGGACCTGCTCCTTCACGTCGGAGAACAGCTCGTCATTGCGCAGCAGGCGCGTGGTGCGCTGAAAGAGTGCCTGCACCAGACCCTGCTCGGAGACCTCGTGAAACCAGTAACGATGGGTGAAGCGCAGGAAGGTCTCGAAGGACTGACGGATGCGCCGCTTGAAGCGGCGTACCGATTCACTGTCGCGAATATCAAGGTCATTGACCGCACTGGCCAGCCCGTCGGAAAAGGAGAGGAGGGCGGCGCGGTGGAAATGGGCGATCAGGAAAACGAGGAAGTACTGGTGCCGGAAGCGGGCCAGAAAGCCATGGTCCGCATCACGGAAGTAGTCCGATCCGGCTTCGCCCACCAGCATCAGCGCGTTACCCGTGCAGATGAAGCGGGTGTTGGGCCCGCCATCCGACCCGGTCCAGTAGCGATCCTCGCAGTGCAGTCGTTCGAAGCGGACCACCGCCGGATCGCGCAGGGGCACGGGATCACGGGACGGCAGGTTGGCGGCGAAGCCGATGCGGATGAAATCCTCCCGGCTCAGGCTGCGGGGGTCGTCGAGGGCCAGGTAGGCCATCATGGGCATCCGGTAGTACTCGATCAGCCGGAAACGCAGTTCGCTGACCGCCTCCTCCTGATCGAGTACCAGCGGCCGCAGCAGCCAGGCCCACAGGGCGCCGACGCAGGGCGCCCTGTGTCTGCACACGAAATGCAGATAACGCTCCCGGTTTTCGGAGTCAGAGGTGGCGAGCACCCGCCCCTGCCGGTCCAGCAACTCCGAGCGATGCACGTTGTGCACGCCCTGCCCGCCGCTATCCCAGCCCGTCGGGTAGGCCCGCCCGAAGCGGTAGAGCAGTTCCAGCGCGGTGGCGAGGGGCAGATCGTCGGCGGCAACCTCCACATTGAGAAGGGCCACATCCATGTCCAGGAACAGGTACAGATCCACGTGCGCCACACGCAGGTGGATCGGCACATCGCCGGCTTGAGGGGTAACGTTCAGGCCGGCTACGTCGGTGCGCCGGAATACGGCCATCGGTGCAGCCTGGTGCGCTTGCCCGTCAAAGCCGCCTGAACGGCTGTCGCCATAAAGAAAGCGCTGTACGTAGGGCAGAAAGGCCACGAACTCCTTGTAGTGGCGCTCCTGAAAATCTGCTGGATCGGTGGTGAACTCATCGTCAATCGGTGCCCACTGGCCGTCGGCGGTCATCAGATGATGAATGCGGGCGACGTTTTCACCCGAGAAGCCAGGCCGGATCTGAACCGGCCATACCAGTACATCCCGGAAGTGACGAACGACCTGGTCTGGTTGTGAAAGCATGCGTCTCCTCTTCTCTACGGCGCGGGATGCGCGAAATTCCGTTGCACGGCATCGTGCCCGGACATCATGCGCTAGTCTTCCCCCATGGCGCTTTTCCTGCGGCGGAGGTCCGCGGATTCAGCCATTGCGGCAAGTGTGCGCTGGCGGGCGAGCGTCGCCAGTGCCACCTTGCATTTTGGTGAGCATGTCAGCGCATACCCGCAGGCAAGACGGTGGAGTACCACCGAGACTTCATGCCGGGCACCACATACGGGACACACATGGATGGGCATGCGTTACACGGCCCGCGAGGCATAACGCGCCAGGGCGACCGGATGGTCCGCCACGCCACGGGCCACGATATAGATATTGCACCTCTCGGCGGGGCCCACGGCGAAGGCCAGACCCATCGCAGCATCGCCGGAAACCGCGAGGCGCAAGGGGCGGCTCTGGCCGGCCAGGAAGACCCGCAAGGCCGCACGCCCCAAAGGAGACACCGGAAAGCCGACGTGCTCGGGTGCGCCCGAAGCATCAAGGGTGGCCACCTCACAGGTGTTCTTGCATGCGACGACTCCAACGCATAAATCAGCAGGACTCACGTTTCATCTCCTCTCTCATCGGGTGACAGATATTGCGCACTCCTGGCGACCACTCCGGCAATGCCGTCTGGCAGAACCAAGCTACCCCGGCTTTCGCAGGTCAGTACTTCAAGCAGCAGCACATCGGGACGCCGTGCGTCGACGACATGCACAGCCCCTACACCCGATCGCAGCGCGCGAACGAAATTCGCGTTGCTGTGATCGGCTCCCAGCGCCTCTGCTTCGGCGGCTGACAGGCGATGAACGACGTGCCCTTCGGCGTCTTCAAGGCCTGCCGAGTCCCGCATGATGATCAGCTTTGAAGCCCTCAGGTGCGCAGCGATGGCCGCTGCCACCTGCCCCCCATCGACGGGACACACCTGGCCATCCGGTGCTGACGCCAAAGGACGAATGACAGGCAGGAAGCCCCTGGCGAAGTGCATCTGGAGCAGTGTGGCGTCGACCCCGGTAATTTCGATGCCAGCGGGGCAGTGCTCCCGCATGGGCGCTGCACCCAGCTTCAGGAAGCCACCATCCACACCGGTAAGGCCGACTGCCCGGCCACCATGGCGATTGATCAAGCTGACCAGTTCCGCGTTGAGCGCACCACCTCGGTGAACGACAATCAGCCGAAGCCCGATGAGGCTGAGCAAGGCCAGATCGCGCCCCATGCTGTTCCACGCAACAGGCCGTCCGGCGATGCTGCGCTCATAATCGATGACAAAGGTCTTGCCGTGGTACGCGTGGATATAGGGAAGCGCTTCGGCAAGAACCCGGGCCTGTTCCCTGCCGAGCGCGTTGAGCGATGGTGCTGCATCCATGTCCTGATGCTCCATTCACGCTGCGGCCGCCAGCCAGGACCGGAACAGCGCCTGGATTGCGTAGGGGTCATCGCAGGCGTGCAGCGCATCGCGAAAGCGTGGGTCGGTGAAGAGGCTGGATACACTGGCGAGAATCCCCAGGTGTGTGTCCGTGGCGCGCTCGGGAAGAACGAGCACGATGAAGTCCGACACGGGCTTGCCATCGGGTGACTGGAAGGGCATGGGACGTCGGGGCCTCACGTAAGCTGCGTGGCTCTGGTTCAGCCCCTTGATTCGACCGTGGGGAATCGCCACCCCCAGGCCGAGCGCTGTGGAACCAAAGGCCTCCCGTTGCGCCAGTGCCTCGGCAACCACCACACGGGGCAGCCCGTGCCAGCGCTGCATGGTCTGGCCCACCTCATCGAAAAGCCCTGCGGCGCCGCTGACCTCCAGATCAAGCAGAATGTCTTCCGGAAGCAGGATGTCGGCAATCGAGATCATGGTCATTTCCTCCACACCCGCTCAGAAGCTTCGACTGATCGAGAGGACGATCACCGCCCGGCCCGCATCGCGGCTGCGCGAACCGCTCCCGCTGCCATCACTGCGCAGGCTGCTGCTGAAACAGTAGAACTCGCCATTGGCACAGCGTCCCTGAGCGTCGCTGTCCACGTAGCTGGCGCCCACCATCCAGCCGGATATGTCCTTGGTGACGCCGACGCGCCAATCCGAGTAACGGCCGTCGTAGGTCGATCCGTCGGCATTGCGATAGGAGAAGTCGCGCAGCAGCAGGTGCCCGACATGTGCGCCGAGCACATAGCCATTGCCCAGGTCGTGGGCGGCCGAGAGATCCACGTAGCCGCTTCCCCGGGTGCCCGGCATCGAGAAATAGTCCGTGACGGCATGCGAGTACTTCAGGGTCAGGAAGCGCCATGTCCCCGCGAGGTAAAGCTCGCCGTTATTGACCCCGCCGTTGGCGGCCTTGCCCGGGTGGCGTCGATTGACGCCAGCAAAGGCGTTCTCCAGCCGCGTCCCGGGGTAGTGGTAATACAGCGCACCCATATCCAGGCCGACATCGCCCACGCGGGTCTTGTAGCCGGCATAGAAGTCCATCTCCAGGCTGCCCTCCGGATAGCCCGCGCCGCTGCTCACATTGGAGTTCCAGTTGCCGGCGTACAGCCCGGATGCGTGGGTGTAATCGAATCCACCCTGCACGGCCGGCTTGCCAAAGGTCTGATCAAGCCCGCGGAAGCGGTAGCTGCTGAAGAGCCCCGCATTGGCCGTCAGCGAGGACGGGGAGGGGGCCCCTTCCGCGTCCTGCTGCGCGTGGGCGGGGGAGTGGAAAGTGGTGGCGGCCAGGGCCAGCACGGCAAGGCGTTGGATCGTATTCGACATGTTTCTTCGTGACTCCGGATTCAGTTCTTCAGCGCATCCAGCGCCAGGTTGAGCTTCAGTACGTTGACCCGCGCTTCGCCGAGCAGCCCCCACTGGCGACCCTCGGTATGGGCATCGACCAGCGCCGTGATCTGCGCCTCCGGCAGGCCACGCGCTTTCGCTACCCGTCCCGCCTGCCACAGGGCGGCGGCCGGACTGATGTGGGGGTCGAGACCGCTTGCGGATGCACTCACCAGGTCCGCGGGTATCGGCGCCGTATTGCCCGGGTCTGCGGCGCGCAGTGCCTCGACACGGCCCTTCACCGCGTCCACCAGGGCCGGGTTGAGAGGGCCCTGGTTGGAGCCGGACGACGCCGCTGCGTTGTAGGGCTGCGGGGCGGTGGCGGAAGGGCGCCCCCAGAAGTGCTTCGGGTCACTGAAGTTCTGGCCGATCAGGCTCGATCCGACGGGCTTGCCATCCTGGAGGATCAGGCTGCCGGCGGCCTGTTCCGGGAAGACTGCCCCGGCAATGCCGGTGACGGCCAGGGGATAGGCAAGACCGGTGATGGCGCTGAGCAGCACGAACAGGCTGAGGGCGGGACGCAAGAGGGTTTTCATGGTCATGTCTCCAGGTTCAGGCCATGCCGGTGGCGGCCAGGATGAGGTCAATCAGCTTGATCCCGACGAAGGGCACCAGGATTCCGCCGAGGCCATAGATGGCCAGATTGCGACGTAGCAGCGTGGCGGCCCCGACAGGGCGATAGGGCACGCCCTTGAGTGCCAGGGGGATCAGGAACACGATGATCAGCGCATTGAAGATCACCGCCGAGAGGATGGCCGACCCCGGGCTGCTGAGCCCCATCACGTTGAGGGCCGCCAGCTGGGGATAGGTGCCGACGAAGGCGGCCGGGATGATGGCGAAATACTTGGCGATGTCGTTGGCAATGCTGAAGGTGGTCAGCGAGCCGCGCGTCATCAGCATCTGCTTGCCGGTCTCCACCACCTCGATGAGCTTGGTGGGGTTGGAGTCCAGGTCCACCATGTTGCCGGCCTCCTTGGCGGCCTGGGTGCCGGTGTTCATGGCGACCGCCACATCGGCCTGGGCCAGCGCCGGGGCATCGTTGGTGCCGTCGCCGGTCATCGCCACCAGGCGGCCTTCGGCCTGGTACTGGCGGATCAATGCCAGCTTGGCCTCCGGTGTGGCTTCCGACAGAAAGTCGTCCACCCCGGCTTCGGCGGCGATGGCGGCGGCCGTCACGCGGTTGTCGCCCGTCACCATCACGGTCTTGATGCCCATCCGGCGCAGTTCGGCAAAGCGCTCCTTGATGCCGCCCTTGACGATGTCCTTGAGCTCGATCACCCCGAGCACGCGCTTCCCCTCGGACACCACCAGCGGTGTGCTGCCGCGGCGCGCCACCTCGTCGACCCGGGCACTGACCGAGGCCGGGAAGCTCCCGCCGAGGCGTTCCACATGGCGGTGGATCGCGTCAGCGGCACCCTTGCGGATCTGTCGGGTGCCGATATCCACACCACTCATGCGTGTCTGGGCCGAAAAATGAATGAAGTGGGCATCCATCGCCTGGATGTCGCGTTCGCGCAGCGCGTATTTATGTTTGGCGAGCACGACGACGCTGCGGCCCTCGGGGGTTTCATCGGCGAGGGAGGCGAGCTGGGCCGCATCGGCCAGTTCCCCATCGCTGATGCCGTCCGCCGGCAGAAAGGCCGAGGCCTGGCGGTTGCCGAGGGTGATCGTGCCGGTCTTGTCCATCAGCAGCACATCCACGTCGCCCGCTGCCTCCACGGCCCTGCCCGACGTGGCGATCACGTTGGCCTGCATCATGCGGCTCATGCCGGCCACGCCGATGGCTGACAGCAGGCCCGCGATGGTGGTGGGGATCAGGCACACCAGCAGGGCCACCAGCACCGTGATGCCGACCGGCTTGCCGGCGCCGGATACGTCCACGCTGAACAGGGAGAAGGGCAGCAGCGTCACCGTGACGCCCAGGAAGACGATGGTCAGGGCCACCAGCAGGATGGTCAGCGCGATCTCGTTGGGCGTCTTCTGGCGCTTGGCGTTTTCCACCATGGCGATCATGCGATCGACGAAGGTCTCACCGGGGTTGGCGGTGACACGCACGACGATCCAGTCCGACAGCACGCGGGTGCCGCCCGTCACTGCCGAGAAGTCGCCGCCTGACTCGCGGATGACGGGAGCGGATTCGCCGGTGATGGCCGATTCGTCCACCGAGGCCACGCCCTCGATGACTTCGCCGTCGGCGGGAATGACCGACTGACCGATGTCGCCGGCCTCGACCACGACAAGGTCGCCCTTGCGCAGATCGCCGCCCTGCACCAGCTGCCAGGGGGCACCGTAGTGGGGCGCCTGCAGCTTCTTCGCCCAGGTCTCCTTCTTGAGCCCGCGCAGCGACGCGGCCTGGGCCTTGCTGCGGCCCTCGGCCAGCGCTTCCGCAAAATTGGCAAACAGCACCGTGAACCACAGCCACACCGTGATGGCGACAACGAAGGCGGCCGGCGCTTCACCTTCGCCCCCCAGCGCCTGGATGGCCAGCAGGGTGGTCAGGATGCTGCCCACGTACACCACGAACATCACGGGGTTGCGCCACTGCACCGCCGGGCTGAGCTTGCGGAAGGCTTCGCGCAGCGCCGGTACGACCAGGGCAGGGTCAAACAGAGTAAAGGTCTTCTTGTTCATGTCTTTCTCCTCAGGCCGCCATCCACAGCACCAGGTGCTCGATCACCGGCCCCAGAGCCAGGGAAGGGACATAGTTGAGCAAGCCCACCAGCAACACCGTGCCGATCAGCAGGGTGACAAATAGCGGGCCGTGGGTTGGCATCGTTCCGGCACCCGCCGGAATCCGCTTCTTGGCGGCAAGGGAACCCGCCATCGCGAGTACCGGCACGATCACCCCGAATCGCCCGAACCACATGGCGATACCCAGCAGCACGTTGTAGAAAGGGGTGTTCGCGGACAGGCCGGCGAAGGCACTGCCATTGTTGTTGGCCGCCGAAGTGAGGGCGTAGAGGATCTCGGAGAAGCCATGGGCACCCGGATTGGCGATGCCCGCGCGGCCTGCCTCGCTCATCACCGCGATGGCCGTGCCCAGCAGCACCAGCAAGGGCGTGACGAGAATGGCGATGGAGCTCATCTTCATCTCGTAGGCCTCGATCTTCTTGCCCAGATACTCCGGGGTACGGCCGATCATCAGGCCGGCAATGAAGACCGCCAGGATGGCAAACACCAGCATGCCGTAGAGGCCCGTGCCGACGCCGCCAAACACCACTTCGCCAAGCTGCATGTTGGCCAGGGGCACCAGGCCACCGAGGGGCGTGAACGAGTCGTGCATGGCATTGACCGCGCCGCAGGAGGCCGCCGTGGTGATCGTCGCGAAGAGCGCCGAGCTGGCGATGCCGAAGCGGGTCTCCTTGCCTTCCATGTTGCCCCCCGACTGCAGCGTGCTGACGCCCTGATCCACGCCCAGCGCGGCCACAAGCGGATTGCCCTGCTGCTCAAAGTGCATGGCAGCCCAGGCCATGAACACGAACATCAGGGTCATGGCGGAGAGTACGGCCCAGCCCTGGCGTTCATCGCCCACCATCCGCCCGAAGGACACGCACAGGGCGGCCGGGATCAGGAAGATCGCCAGCATCTGGATGAAATTGGTGAGCGGCGTGGGGTTCTCGAAGGGGTGGGCCGAATTGGCATTGAAGAAGCCGCCACCGTTGGTGCCGAGCATCTTGATGGCTTCCTGGGACGCCACCGGCCCCATGGCCAGGGTCTGGGTGCGGGTTTCGGCGGCCGTGGTGAGGGGCGCGCCCGTATCGTCCTTGAGGGCTTGCCCGTCCGCGTCGAGGCGTGGCGCGTCGTAACGGGTGATTTCCACTGTCGTCACGTCGCGATAGGCATCGAAGTTCTGGATCACCCCCTGGCCGACCAGCAACACGGCCATCAGGAAGGACAGCGGCAACAGCAGGTACAGCGTGGCCCGGGTCAGATCCACCCAGGCGTTCCCGAGCGTGGAGGCGCTGTGACGGGCGATGCCGCGGATCAGCGCAATCACCACGACGATGCCTGTTGCCGCAGAGAGGAAGTTCTGCACGGTCAGGCCGAGCATCTGGACCAGGTAGCCCATGGTCGACTCGCCCGCATAGCCTTGCCAGTTCGTATTGGTTACGAAGCTGATGGCCGTATTGAAGGCCGAATCCGGCGTGACGGCGCCCATCTGCTGCGGATTGAAGGGCAGCTCAGCCTGGAAACGCTGCAGGGCGTAGACCGCCACCACACCCAGGGCATTGAACAGGAGAAGGGCCAGCGCATAGCGCAAGCCGCTCATCTCCTCGTCGGCCTTCACGCCGGTCAGGCGATACAGGATGTTTTCAACCCGTTGCCCGCCGCGGAAGCGCCCCTCCATGACGTAGGCAATGTAGTGACCGAGGGGTTTGGCCGACAACAGCAATACGGCCAGGAAAGTCCCCAGAAGAAGCCAGGCATGGGAGGTCATGAAAAGTCCTCCGGTTTGAGAAGCGCCACCAGCAGATAGACGAGCAGCGCGGCGGCCGAGATGGCGCCGACGACATAAGGCCAGCTCATTTTTGGCCTCCCAGACGGTCACATCCAAGCGCGAGACCGATCACCAGTGCCAGAAAAGCAGCGGTGATGGCGAGATAAACGAGATCCATGAATTTCCCTTTCGGATCGAACTATTCGACCCCTTCATGCTAGGGAAGGGGCCATCAAAAAATTCGAAAAAGGGAAGGAGGGCGGATAAAGGACTTATAAAAATGGGCGCTGTCGCGAGAAAATGCGGCGGCCGCCGGGCCCACGCCGGTGCATCAGCCCGAGCATCCGCCATGACATCCCACCCCATGCTTCCCCCCGCCACCACCCAGCTGCTGCTGTGCCTCTCGCCAGGCTGGGATGCCCCGTCCGGGCACTTGCAGTGCTTTGAACGGCGGGCGGGAGACGCTTGGCAGCCCGTTGGCGCTGAAATACCCGTTGCCCTGGGGCGTAGTGGCATGGCCTGGGGGCGTGGCCTGCATCCCACCGCTGGCGGGCTTGAAAAACGTGAGGGCGATGGCCGGGCGCCGGCGGGCGTGTTCGCCATCACCGCCCTGTTCGGCTACGCGGAAGCAAGCGCACTGCCGGCACCGCCACGCCTGCCGTACCACCGCGCCCGGCCGGATCTGAAGTGTGTGGACGACCCGGCCTCGACCCACTACAACCGCATCGTCGATGGGTCGGCGCGGCCCCGCGACTGGGCCTCGTGTGAAGACATGCTGCGCCAGGACAGGCGCTATGAACTGGGCGCAGTCGTCGCCCACAACTGCACGCCGCCGGAGCCGGGGGCGGGTTCGTGCATCTTCCTGCATGTGTGGGAATCGCCCGTCACCCCCACCGCCGGCTGCACCGCCATGGCCCTTGAGCCCATGCGCGACATCGCCCTGTGGCTGGACGGCGCCCGGGCGCCGCTGCTGGTGCAGCTGCCCCAGGCCGAGTTCGCCCACCGCCGGGCCGAATGGCGCTTGCCCCGGCGGTGACACCCGCCGGCCGCGCCGATAGACTTCCAGCCTTTCCATCCTTCCCCGGTCGCGCGCCCCACGGCGGCTGACCCACCCCCATCGTGCTCAACCGGATCTGGGTCGCCCTTGTTCTCGTCGGCTTCTCCGCCGCCCTGGTCCAGACCCTCCAGGGCGACCTGCAGATCTTCTCGCGCCTGCTCACCGGCCTCTTCGACACCGCCAAGACCGGCTTCGACATCGCCATCGGCCTGGTCGGGGTGATGAGCCTGTGGCTGGGCATCATGAAGATCGGCGAGCGGGGCGGGCTGATCCAGCTCTTCGGGCGGCTGGTGGCGCCCTTCTTCCGGCGCGTCTTCCCCGACATTCCCCCTGGCCATCCCGCCAGCGGCAGCATCGTCATGAACGTCAGCGCCAACATGCTCGGGCTGGACAACGCCGCCACTCCGCTGGGCCTCAAGGCCATGCGCGAACTGCAGGAGATCAACCCGGCAAAGGACACCGCCAGTAACCCGATGATCATGTTCCTGGTGCTCAACACCGCGGGCATCACCCTGATCCCCACCTCGGTCATCGCCATCCGCCAGAGCATGGCCCTCCAGCAGGGGCTCACTGGCTTCAACGCCGCCGACATCTTCCTGCCCACCCTGCTGAGCACCTTCATATCCTTCTGTGCCGGGCTCATCGCCGTGGCCACCTGGCAGCGCATCAACCTGCTGTCTGCCCCGGTGCTGGGCTTCCTGGGCGGCTTCGCCCTGCTCATGGGCGGGCTGTACGCCTGGCTCGCCCCGCTGCCGCCGGCCGAGATGGCGCAGATGATCGGCCTGCTCGGCAGCGGCATCATCGTCTCGCTGATCGCCCTCTTCGTCGGCGTCGCCGCCTGGCGCGGTGTGGATGTCTACGAGAGCTTCGTGGACGGCGCCAAGGAAGGCTTCGGCGTTGCCGTGCAGATCATCCCCTACCTGATCGCCATGCTCGCCGCCATCTCCCTGTTCCGCAGCAGCGGCTGCATGGACTACCTTGTGGGCGGCATCGGCAGCGTCGTCGTGGCCCTGGGCATGAACGCCGACTTCGTCCCGGCCCTGCCCGTGGGGCTGATGAAGACCCTCAGCGGCAGCGGCGCCCGCGGCCTGATGGTGGACGTCATGAGCACCTACGGCGTCGACTCCTTCCAGGGCCGCCTCGCCGCCATCATCCAGGGCTCTACGGAGACCACCTTCTACGTGTTGGCGGTGTACTTCGGCAGCGTCAACATCACCAAAACGCGCTACGCCGTAGCCTGCGGCCTGATCGCCGACGCCGTGGGGCTGGTGGGGGCGATAGGGGTGGGCTACCTGTTCTATTACCGGGGGTGAGAGGGCGTCGGACAGCCCTGCGCGGGCTGCTCTACGAATTTGGCGTGACCCTGCCCCGAGGTCGGCACTCAGGCCTGCGAAAACTGGCCCAGCAACGCGCCGAGATCAACGACGCTGTGCCGGCGGTCATGGTGCGGCTGGTGGACGATCAACTGCTGGCCCTTGCGGACATCGAGCGGCACGTCCAAGCGATGGAAGAGGAGATCAGCCTGATGCTCAAGAGCCAGGAAAGCGCCCGTCGTCTGCGTGACACCCCGGGGATTGGCCTGCTCAGGGGGATGGGACTTTCGGTGGTGTGGTTGGTGAATGTGCGGCGAGCGTGCCTAAACGCACCAAGGCAATGCCCAGCGCCCGGTCGTCAAACAAGCGGCTCTTGCGCTCGGCTGCATTGGGTCCACCGCGCCAGCGGCGCAAGCCCTCGCGCAGGGCAGGCACCGTGGGGGGCACGCCTTCGCGGGCCAATAGCCAATCGACGGTGGCCAATAGTTCCATGCCGAAGGGCGACTCAAAGCCGTCGATCAGGGCGGTGGTGAACTCAAGGGCTTCCGTGTATGCCTTGCCCTCACTCTTCAGATAAGCCTGTACGAAGGCCTTGCGCGCGTCATCAAACCAGATCACATCCATCGGGTCCGCGTCGCTGATGCGCTTGTCGCAATGCAGGTAGCTACCGTCAAGATTGTTCAGCAGGTGATCCAGCCGATTCGCATAGGGTCCGTACTTGTGGGCCACGAACTGTAGGTCCAGCGGATTGTTGCCCGGATTGAAGTGCTCAATGGCGCGTTCAAGAAACCACGCCAGCTTCTGGATCTCCAGCAGGCTGCACTCCATGCCCAGCACCCAGTAACGGCGCACCAGTTCCGCGATCAGCGCGCGCGCAGGGGTCAGCACCTCCACGCCGGCATGCTTGGCCACGTTTTGATACTGGGTGCTTGGTTCGAACACCAGTATCTCCGCGTCCAGATCCCCCAAGGCCCGTTCGATCTCCTTGCGCACGTCGAGCCAGTTCAAGCCCCCGTTGCCCGCACCCAGCGGCGGGACGGCAACCGACGCGACCTGATGCTCAAGCAGAAACTGCCGCAAGCTCTGCAAACCCTCGACCACCCACTCCATGCGCGAAGGCGCGCGCCAGTGCTGCTTGGTGGGGAAGTTGACGATCCATCGCGGCCCATCGAGCTCATGCACAGAAGTGACGAACATCTTGCCGGTCTGCACTTCCTTTGCCTTGCAGGCGGCGGCATACAGGCGGAAGTTGTCGGCAAAGCGTTCCTTGAACATCAGCGCAATGCCCTTGCCCATCACCCCGACGGTGTTGACAGTATTGACCAGTGCTTCGGCACGGGCCTCGAGCAGATTGCCTTGTGTGAATGTGATCATGAGAAATACCACTCTGTACGTGCATGAACCGGTAGTGTCAGATGGCGGGCCGCAATCTCCCCTTCAATGCCCTGTTTCACTGCTTCGGTGTAGCACACCAGGCCCAGAAGGCCTTGCACCGGCACATGCTGGTGAATCAGCGCCTCGGCCTGGTAGCGCTCGAACTTGGCCAGATCTTCCGGGTCGCGCTTGAAGTCGCGGCGTTGCAACAGCGGCCAGTCGATCTTGTCGAGATCTGCCAACGCTGAATAGAAGCGTGCCCACTGGTAGTAGGCGTGGCTGTCGGTGAACAAGAACGGTAAGCCAAGTGCGGCGATATGAGGCAAGCTGGAAACAAGGATCACGATCTCCTCGTTCGACCGTTTCTGAATCCCACCCCACGCGGTGTGGATGTTGCGCAGCATCGGCGAGAAAGGGGTGAAGTAGAACGGCACATAGTCGTTCAGCCAGCCCCCCGGAGGTAGCGGCACCGGATGCTTGGCGCGTTTGTCGATCAATTCCGGATTACCGATGCTGATCCAATCCGGAGCCTTCACCACGCTGTTGCCGCAGTACAGACCGTTGTCGAGAATCCAGGGCAGGTTGTCACGATGGACGATACGCCAGATCAGCGCCTTTTCCGGATTGAGCTTGGTGTAGAGCATCAGATGAACATCCTGTCGTTATCGCCAACCTCCTGATCAAGGACTGATCTTCGATCAGGCTTCTGATGTATTCACCCCATCCAGATCGCGCGGAGTATAACTTGAAGGGCTGGCCCGCTGCTTCCGGGCGCGGGCAGTAAGCACTCCGCAAGCCTTGATCGCCACCGTAGCCGCATCACGCCACTCAGCCACGCGGTGTCACCATCACCGTCCCAGCTTCGAATAGCATCCCTCGCGAAACGCCTGCATAGCGGATTGCCGGTCACACTCCGCCCGGCTCGCCGCGCCGGACTCCAGCGCCCAGTTCTCCCCGGCCACCCGGTCGCCGTTGAGTGCCCCGCCGGGCGCCGACATCTCGTCGCGATGCCCCAGGAAAAGATGCGCGGCCCACGCCACAAGCGCAAGGGCCAAGACGCCGTAACGCACCGCAGCGTGCCGCAGCATGCAGACCAGCGTCGCCGCCGCCGCGACCATGTTGAGCCCCGCCGCAACCGGCGCCAGCCCGAACAAGCCCAGCATCGCCGCCAGCGCCCCATAGGCCGTCGACTCGCCGTGGGGCCCGGCCATTGCCTGGAAAAGCTGGTAACAGACGACATCCGCCGCCACCGCCAGGGGCACGAAGATCAGCATGTCCGACACCCCGAAGCTGCGCCCCCGAAAACGGAAATACGCCGCCACCGCGCTGATGACGCTGATCAGCAGGAGGATGATCTCGATGACTTCTTGGAGGGCTTCCATGGTGGGTTGGGGGATTGTTGGCAGGTGGGGTGAGTGGCGGGGGTATTGTGCTTGTGGTGGGGGGCGGTTGTTCGGCCGGAACAGACGTTGTACGCCTTCGCGAGCAGCGTCTGCTTCGCACCGCTGAGCGGACACGCCTGCCAATGCAATCCCATTTGGCAAGTTATGGCTTCATTGCGATTGCAATAAAACTAAAGAAGAAGTGAAGACTTCCAACCCGAATGAGATCACGACGCTCACTTCAATGAGTACTCGTACCTCTAAGCTTGTCACGACTATTTTCTAAACGCTTTCAACCAAGACGTCAAGTTGCTGTAATCGTTAAGAACAAGTCGATGCTTAGAGAATTCCGCAGCCTCTTTTGCGTCTTTAGTGAAGCTGGAAGTTGTAACAATGATTCCTTTTGTCGCCTTGTGCTGCTCAACAACACCGTACAGACGCTGAACAACGCCGATGCCCACGGTGTTGTGAGGAAGATAACGTTTGCACTCAATCAAGTTCAAACTGCCGCCGCACAAATCATCACGCTGCACTGCAATTATGTCGATCCCACCGTCGCGCGTCTCTGGCGTTAGTTCTACATCGAAGCCGTTTTTGTGAAACACAGATGCAATCAGTTCTTCGAACTTTCGCGGCGGCAACGAGTACAGCAATTCCGGGTGCCGTCCAAAGTAAGCGAGAATTTCAGTCTCGATGTCTGTGTATATAAATGGATGCGCGCTTGCAAGCTGTAGCGTTGAGGCCGAGTAAAGCTGTTCAGTAAATTCTTCAACGCCTTCTTCCCTACGTTCGGTTTGTGTCGGCTCGAGGTAGTCTGAGCCTAGAAGTGAATTCCATTCCCGCTGCGATAAATCCTCTCCAAGAAAAAGCTTCTTCATAGCAGTATCGGCTTGTTCTATTAGTTCATAGGCATGCCGTGCCGATTTTGGATGGGTTCGAATACGAAAATTAACCGGAGGTACTTTGTGTCTTGCCATTTCGGTCATTCTGATATCTAATTAGTAAGCAATTGAGCTTACGAAAATAGAGGTCGCAGTCGATTGGGTGCGCGTCCGGATTTTTTGCAAAGCAGCAACTGCCCACCCTAGGAATGGCCGCTTCGGCCGATTATCTGCCCGACTCGATAGACCGTTGATCGGCCAGAGCGGTCTTTCGGCATGCGACATATGAACGGCAGTTGGCAGTTCTCCAACTATCAGCCGACCTCTCGGCCAACCTGACCCCGAAAGTCCAGTTTTCGAATTGCTTGTCGCTGGAAGGGATTCAGCGTCATAGATCGAAGCTGTCGGCGTGAGACTCTGCGCCACGCCGCACCGCTCTACTTTGCCCAACCTAATTCACGCAAAAGGAATCCGAGAGCCTCTATCGATAGTGTTGCATCCTCTTCTACGGCTAGACGAAGTTGTTCTGTCTCTTGCTTATTGGCCTTCCCGCGAGAATGTAGCAATCGAACAATGTTAGCTGCATCTCGCGCTGCTGATTTATTGAAATCACGCTCGATTGCTTTGCACACCTCACCGAGGTCTTTGGCTAGCAAACTGTTGCTCGCGCCTGAATGAACCATCCATCGCGACAGAATCACTTGGGCTGCATTGCGGCAGTGATCGACCACGGAAATCGGGGACTCACGGAATGCAGCATCGAGAACTCGGTCAATGGCTCGCCGAACAGGCAGGCGAAGCTCGTCGGCAAGATCTCCAAAATCGACTTCTGGCAATATTCCGAAGGCAGATAACGCCTTCAGCGTTACCAGAATATCGTCGTCTACCAGCACCTCTAGCTGAATGGCTCTCCATGCCGAAGCTGCATGGCCTGTTCCGAGGGCAAGAACAGTGCCGAACCCGCGGTCGGGCCGCGCAACCATAGATTGGCATGGCCCGTATGTGTAGAGGCTCTTTGTTGGGTGCCGACTGGCGGCAATTTCTCTTACAGCTTCGTGATCGAATGGATGTGCGCTGACCGGAACAATCTGCGGTTGAGCCCCAGTGCATGACTCATACAAACGCCCACGTCGGATCCTGGTCACGGGATCGAACGACTCCTCCCTAAACAGCCATGGAAAAGGCGTGGTGCTCATGTTCCGAGGAAGCCTATTCCAGCCGTTAGGAGATTCAATCAGTGTCGCTAAAGTAATGGCGGGGCGAGGCCAGACGGCAAACTGAGGTGCTGAGTATCCCTCGTAGATATGACCGGAGTTACGTTCAACGCCAAGATGCATTCATTACTCCAGAGGGGCTTAAAAAGGTGGAAGGACTTCAATGCCGGGACATCCATTTACGGTAACGGCAACGAACGGAAAGCGAACATCTACATGACCCGGCCTCGCACTGCCCCATCTTCGCCATAACCTGGAAGTAACAGGAAGCGCAGGTGTATGCCAGCAAAAATGGCATCAAGGTTGTATCCGTCCGCGGAAACCTTCAGTTTGAGCGCCTTGAGCGATGAGTGTTTACCTACGAAATACTGCGCTCTCTCGACGAAACGGGAAAAAATTTGTGTAAGCCGCGTGTGCCGTCTTTTAAGATGGATAAATTCGTCGACGACCTTGGGGCTAATTTTCATGACATTGGCTCAATATGGTGCTCAGGTGGTTACTGCAGAGGGCGGATAAGGATTTCCCAGTAATACTCCGCAGCACCCTGTTCAGATAAAGCCTTGTCACGATCGCCGCCGTAACGCTGCATGCCCAGCGGCTTGAGTTGGAGGGCATAGCCATCATCTACGACGGAAAGCGACTCATTGAGGCTGTTGCGAGGGGCGTCTGCGGATTGGGAATAGGCGATGCCGGACGAACCTAAGGCACTTCCATACCACACAGAGCATTGTGCGACCCGTTGGCCGTTCTTATAGATCGAAGCGGTAAAGCTCGTGGCATCGAGGCGCTTGAAACGCGTTTTCAGCTGCGGGTTCCTTGCGGCTAGTTCCTCCAATGAACCATCGAAGTAACGAGCGATGTATTCATAGCTGTCTTCCAGGAATCCGTCCCGCTCGTGATCGTCGAACTTGCGCTTTACCCTCAGGTTACTTGAGCGAGGTTTCGGGCTTGATCTGAGATCAAGACGTTCTAGTGGTGGGGCTTCTCGCGATGGAGGCTCCATTGCCGAAACGCTGGTGGCTATTTCCCGAACATCTCTAGCAACGATGGCAAGGGCCTCGTGTCGATTGGCATACATAGAAATTGCTTTGCCATCAGTAGGCGTGGCCCGGAGCTTACCAAACTGCGCCGAGTGCCAATCACAGGGGTGAAGTATGACCGGAATGACGGTTGCACTTCCTTCGTTGTGCTTCTCTAGCGCTCTAGCCATCTCCCTTTCAAAACAGTAGTCGGATGCAAGGAAGTGCGCACTCACCAGAAGCAAGATGATCTGCGATGATTCCAGTTCGGCATCGATAGTCTTGTCGATGTCGCTGCCGGCCGAAATCCGGCGGTCGTGCCACGACGAAATCACTCCTTGGCGTTTCAATAGCGCAAGATGAGTTTCGAGTTCGTTGCGCAGATCCTCGTCCTTATGGGAGTATGAAAAAAACAGTTTTGCCATGGTCATTCACGGGCCAGAGGGGTTCAGGCGAAGAGCCGCCGAAGTTGTGTAAGGAAGGCGACGAGGTTGCCTCCAGAAAAATGTGGGTCATTGGGCCCCCGATCAGCCCAAAGCGCAAAAGGTCGTTCTCATCTGGGGTTGGTCGCCGTCCGCCACCTTGTGTGCTTGTGCAGTTGGGTGTGGCAAGACTCATATTTAGCCCGCCTTGCTGGATTGACACTCTTGCACAGATGGGCTGTCCGTCTGCGCGCCGCCGTTGTACCTGTTCATTGATCCAGACCGGGGTCGCGTCTTGGAGCGAACGCTGTTCCGCCCCAATGCTTACGATAATCATCGAGTAGACCTTTCTACTCCCTACCAAGGAATACCTTAAGCATACAGCTTCTACATGGAGTAGTTTGTGTAGTGCTACTGGCTGACTTAGCAGGACAGCGTAGCCCTCTCTATATGAGTGCTTACCGCTATAGACGGCCGGGTCAGTGCACAGCCCGGTATCAATGGCTGCTTTGTAGTCCAGAGTGGAATGATACTGCAGTGCATAGGAACGTCCGCTCCGGCCGACAACGCGACATTCACACCCCCCAAGAATAACCGCGACACCCCCCGGCCGACCTTCCACTCCCCCAACCCATCCACCGGCTCCGGCAGGTTTTCCCATCCCACAGTAGGCTCGACTCCTACAGCCTGTTGTCGATGGTTTTCTGCAAACCGGAGCGCGCAATCTCACGTCCCGAATCGCCCTGCCGCAAACGCATCAGAACCTGGCGGTTCGCATGCATTGTGATACGCCTGCGGGCCATCGGTTTCGTCCTGCCAAACCGGGGAGGGGGGCGGCGGTTCACTCAAGGTCGAGACTTCCGTCAGAGAGAAACTGGCGCCATTGTGCCGGTCGGTGACACCCGCCAGACGGACCCGCGTGATGGTGCGGGTTGGCTGGCGGCTATAGCCGACAACGCGCCTTAGAACGAGGTGACGGCTGACCATATTGAATCGCCCCGGGTTTCGAGGAGGCCGTTTGGTTTTAGTCAGGCCAACACAGCCTGACCGGTTTGGCTGCGGTAATAGTTTGCCTCAGCTTCAGCCGGCGGCATGTAGCCAATAGGCGCGAGCAGCCGATGATGGTTGAACCAAGCCA
>NZ_JAFLDT010000027.1 GCF_017302315.1 Zoogloea sp. | reverse complement strand
GCGCGGGTGGCGGAGAGGTTGTCGTCGGCAGCACGCAGGCGGAGGTCGCGCTTGTTGCCGCGCTCTATCGGTTGGTCGATCCGGATGGTGTTGTCGGTTGCCCTGTCCCAGCTGTTCGAGCTGCCCGGACGGTGGGGGCTCGAGCCGCTGGCCGAGACTGTCAGGGTGGGGTTGGGGCGGGCGCCTGCGCTCTGGATTCCGGCGCGGGCCGCGTCGACTGCACTGCGGGCCAGGACGATGGACGGGTTGGCCTCGAGCAGGCGGGCGTCGGCCTCGGGCAGTGTCAGGGGGGCGGCATGGGCGTAGCCCAGCCACAGGGTGCTGATGAGCAGAAAGGGAATGCGCATGCCGGTCAGCCTGATAGGTCAGGCTGACAGTCTAAGTTCGCACCCTGACGGTCGGCTTAAGACTTTCTTGCGTCAAACTTGCATTTACCCCCTGCGTGCGAGGGCAGGGCTTCAGGCCCGGGCTTGCGGTGGGAGACCGTCGGGTCGTGGGCCCAGCAGGCGCCCGACGATGCGCCGGATCATCCCGCCAGTCACCACCTGGAGGGATGGCTGGAGGGGGTGTCGACCTTGTTGCGGGGCATCTGCCGCAGGGGTGTTTCCACGTGCCCGAGGGCCGCGCAGGCGCTGTAGAAGGCGAAGACATAGCGCTGTGGGATGCCGAGCAGGCGCACCGTCTCGCGCAGGCTCTGGGGCCCGCGCGACCACAGGCCGGCGATGCGGATCGCTTCGGGGGGCAGGGTCAGGCGGTTCAGGTTGGGCCAGCTGCGCAGGCGGACCGGGGCGTCCACGTCTGTGCCGGCAGGGAGTCGGCCTCGCGAGGCCCACAGGGCCAGCTCCCATTCGAACTCTTCGAGGGGGCGCGCTGACAAGCCCGCCGGAACGGATGGGGTGCGGGGGTCCAGGGCTGCCATGCGCAGGATTCCGCGTGCGGGCAACTGGGCCAGGGCGCGCAGGGCATTGGCACTCCGCGTCGCGTAAGCCCGGCCATTGCGCGGATCGAGGTAAAGCACGGGGCCTTCCGCATCGTCGATGCGTACCGGCTGGGCGATCTCGCGGGCATGGCTGACCGCCCGGGCGACCAGGCCCTGCAGGAAGAGCTCGGGCTGGTACTGGATCTGGGTGCGGGCCTCCGGATCGTTCAGGTCCACATCGGGCATGGACCCTACGTACAGGGTGGCCAGACGCTCCTCGAAGCGACGCAGCAGGCCGGTGGGCTCTTCTGAAGGAACGAAGGTCGGGTGGCTGCGCAGGGCGTCGAAGGGCATCTCGTCGGGGATGCTCTCAAGGGCGTCGCCCGAGACCTCGGCGACGTCGGCCAGGCCATGGCTTGCCCGGCGTGGCATGAGCTCCCGCGCCCGCCCGAGCGCTGCGGAGAGGGTGCTTGGGCGCAGGGGCTTGCTCAGTTCGATGGTGAGCGGGTCCGGCCGGTAGCCTGGGGGGCGACGGGTCACGATCAGTGGGCGAAGGGGATAGAGCAGGCGGTGTGCGGCCAGCAGGTAGGGGCCGAGATCGCTGTCCATGTCGATGAAGGCCGCGTCGGCCCCGGCTTCTTCCGACAGCCCCCAGGCCTCGGTGCCCATCACGTTCAGGCAGGCTTGGAACCCGCTAAGGGTCTTCTCATCCATGCCGGAGTGACAGAGTCGTAGCGTGGTGTCGATCATCGTGGATTCTCCCTTTGCAGCGGTGACTTCCGTCGCATTTGCTCGGACGTCGCGGAACTGCCCGCTCTGCGGGGGCATTGGGAGAGATTCTAGGCCGTGAAATTGGCGTATGCGTATGCAAAAAGGGTTTATTTGTTATTTTTGTGAATTTTGTCGTATGCGTGGCGCCTTGCTGGTCCGGGAACCAGGCGTACCTGGATTCCGGGTGACGCTGTCCGGGCCGATGGCCTGTTCGCAGACAGTGTTGAAAAGAATCCCTGAAGGTACTCTTGAAAAGGTCACGACCCGACCCTATTATTAGCACTCGCAGGGGGTGAGTGCTAACAGTGCGCCGCCCCGTTCCCGCCAGTCTGCTGGCCTTGATTTTTTTGGTTGGGCACCTTGCCCGATGTAAACGAGTAGGAGATCACTACATGAAAATCCGTCCCTTGCATGATCGCGTGATCGTCAAGCGCGTCGAAGCCGAGCGCACCACTTCCAGCGGCATCGTCATCCCCGACTCCGCCGGTGAAAAGCCCGATCAGGGCGAAGTGCTGGCCGTCGGCAATGGCAAGGTCCTCGACAACGGCGAAGTGCGCAAGATGGATGTCAAGGTGGGCGACCGCGTGCTGTTCGGCAAGTATGCCGGCCAGACCGTGAAGGTTGACGGCCAGGAAGTCCTGGTCATGCGCGAAGAAGACATCATGGGTGTGCTCGAGGCCTGATCCCCGCGCGGATGCCCCCGTGCATCCTCCAGCGCCCGGCAGGCTGAAGATGGCTAGGCCATCCTCGTCACCCGCGTACTTCCGAAAATACTGAATTCCGGAGAAACACTAAATGGCAGCTAAAGAAGTCAAGTTCGGCGATTCCGCCCGTTCCCGCATGGTTGAAGGCATCAACGTCCTGGCCGACGCGGTCAAGGTGACCCTGGGCCCGAAGGGCCGCAACGTGGTGCTCGAGCGCTCCTTCGGCGCCCCCACCGTGACCAAGGACGGTGTGTCCGTGGCCAAGGAAATCGAGCTGAAGGACAAGTTCGCCAACATGGGCGCCCAGATGGTCAAGGAAGTGGCTTCCAAGACCTCCGACATCGCCGGTGACGGCACCACCACCGCTACCGTGCTGGCCCAGTCCATCGTCCGCGAAGGCATGAAGTTCGTGGCCGCCGGCATGAACCCGATGGACCTGAAGCGCGGCATCGACAAGGCTGTCGCCGCCACCCTGGACGAGCTGAAGAAGCTGTCCAAGCCCTGTTCGACCAACAAGGAAATCGCCCAGGTCGGTTCCATCTCCGCCAACAGCGATTCCTCGATCGGCGACATCATTGCCAACGCCATGGAAAAGGTCGGCAAGGAAGGCGTCATCACCGTTGAAGACGGCAAGTCCCTGCAGAACGAACTCGACGTGGTCGAGGGCATGCAGTTCGACCGCGGCTACCTGTCCCCCTACTTCATCAACAACCCGGACAAGCAGGTTGCCATCCTCGACAACCCCTTCGTCCTGCTGTTCGACAAGAAGATCTCCAACATCCGCGACCTGCTGCCGGTGCTCGAGCAAGTGGCCAAGGCCGGCCGCCCGCTGCTGATCATCGCTGAAGACGTGGACGGCGAAGCGCTGGCCACCCTGGTGGTGAACAACATCCGCGGCATCCTCAAGACCTGTGCCGTCAAGGCCCCCGGCTTTGGCGACCGTCGCAAGGCCATGCTGGAAGACATCGCCGTGCTGACCGGCGGCCAGGTGATCGCCGAAGAAGTCGGCCTGACCCTCGAAAAGGCCACCCTGGACGATCTGGGCCAGGCCAAGCGCATCGAAGTGGGCAAGGAAAACACCACCCTCATCGACGGCGCCGGCGTTGCCGAGCGTATCGAAGCCCGCGTCAAGCAGATCCGCGTGCAGATCGAGGAAGCCACCTCCGACTACGACCGTGAAAAGCTGCAGGAACGCGTGGCCAAGCTGGCCGGCGGTGTTGCCGTTATCAAGGTTGGCGCTGCCACCGAAGTCGAAATGAAGGAAAAGAAGGCTCGCGTGGAAGACGCCCTGCACGCTACCCGCGCTGCGGTTGAAGAAGGCATCGTCCCCGGCGGCGGCGTGGCCCTGCTGCGTGCCCGTGCCAACCTCACCGGCCTGAAGGGTGACAACCACGACCAGGACGCCGGCATCAAGATCGTGCTGCGCGCCATGGAGCAGCCCCTGCGCGAAATCGTTGCCAACGCTGGCGCCGAAGCGTCCGTGGTGGTCAACAAGGTGACCGAAGGCGCCGGCAATTTCGGCTACAACGCTGCGACCGATGTGTACGGCGACATGGTCGAAATGGGCGTGCTGGACCCCACCAAGGTGACCCGCACCGCGCTGCAGAACGCCGCCTCCGTGGCCGGCCTGATGCTGACCACCGACTGCATGGTTGCCGAACTGGCTGAAGACAAGCCGGCCGGCGGCATGCCCGACATGGGCGGCATGGGTGGTATGGGCGGCATGGGCGGCATGGGGATGTAATCTCCCGCCGGACCCGGTTGTCCCGAAAAACCCCGCTTCGGCGGGGTTTTTTTGTGGAGTGCGCCCAGCGTGGGCACACTCCTGTGGGTGAATGTCCCGCCTTGAGTTGGACGCAGCCAGGGCAGTCAACCCCGATTCCGGGACGGGGGCCTCGCCACTGCGATGGCAGAGTCAGCCGCACATTGCCTTGGGAAGGTCCTGGCGGGCTCAGTATTCTGTGCAAAAAAAAGCCGCCGGGGAGGGCGGCGGCAAAGGAGGCCGATTGGTGTCCGGCCTCCCGGAGGGGAGTGAGATCCTTCATGCACACCTCGGCCGGCTGGCCGAGGCCGGGCGCGTGACCTTCAGCCGTGCTGCATATAGACGACGTGGGTCTCGGTGTACTCGTAGAGTCCGTGCTTGCCATCGGCGCCACCGATCCCGGACTTGCGACGGCCGGCGTGGAAGCCTTGCATGGCTTCAAAGTGCTCGCGGTTCACATAGGTTTCGCCGAAACGCAGGCTGTGGCATGCGCGCATCGCCGAGGACAGGTCACGGGTGAAGATGGACGACGTGAGTCCATAGTCCGAGTCATTGGCAAAGTCGATGGCTTCGTCCAGGCTGTCCACCACCTGAATAGGCAGCACCGGGCCGAAGATCTCCTTGCGCATGATCTCCATGTCATGGTGGCAGCCGGTGAGCACGGTGGGCTGGAAGTGGAAGCCCTGACCCAGGTCGGCCACGGCGCCGCCGGTGATGACCTCGGCGCCTTCCTCCCGAGCTCTGATCACCATGGCAGAGACCTTGTCCAAGCCGGCTTGGTTTACCAGCGGTCCCATGTTGACGCTGCGATCGGCCATTGGGTCGCCGTAGCGGGTGGCAGCCATCCTGGCCGCCAGCAGGGTGGTGAACTCTTCGGCCACGCGGCGTTCGACATAGACTCGTTCGGCGCAGTTGCACACCTGGCCGGTGTTGATCACCCGCGAATCGCTGATGGCCTTCGCCGCCAGCTCGATGTCGGCGTCTGCCAGCACGATGGCCGGCGCCTTGCCGCCGAGTTCAAGGTTGACCCGGGTGAGGTTGGGGGCAACTGCCTGCATGATGCGGGCGCCGGTGACCACGCTGCCGGTGAAGCTCACCAGGCCGATACCCGGATGGGTGCTCAGGGCGGCTCCGGTGCTTGCGCCACGACCGCTCACCAGGTTGAAGACGCCCGGCGGCAGGCCCGCCTCGTGGGCCAGGTGGGCAAACTCGAAGGCATTGATTGGCGTCTCTTCGCTCGGCTTGATGACAATGGTGTTGCCGGTGATGAGGGCCGGGGCGAGCTTGCGGGCGATCAGAAAGAAGGGGAAGTTCCAGGGAAGGATGCCTGCGGTGACGCCGATGGGCTTGCGCAGCAGGAAAATGCTCTCGCCCGGACGGTCACTGGGGATCACCTCGCCTTCGATACGCCGCGCCCATTCGGCCATGTAGTCCAGATAGTCGGCGGTGAAGTCCACCTCGACCGTGGCAAGGCCCAGGACCTTGCCTTGCTCGCGGGTGATGATCTCGGCGAGGCGGTCCCTGTGCTGTCGCAGTTTTGCGGCGATGGCGCGCAGGTGCTGGGCGCGCTGAATGGCAGGTAGGCGTTCCCACGCCGGCTGTGCCTGGGTCGCCGCAGCGACGGCCCGCTCGACGGTCGCAGTGCCGGCGTCCGGAACAAAGGCCAGCAGCTCTCCATTGGCCGGATTGCGCACTTCGATCAGTGGATCCCCGGCGGTGACGACGAACTCACCGTCGATGTAGTTGCGATATTGGTTTGCCATTTTTCTCTCCTGTGTGTGGGAATGTCAGGCCGAATGGGCCAGACGTTTGCCGACCTGTTCCGAGGTGTAGCCGAACACCACGCCGACTATCCAGCTCAGCGTGACGAAAGCGATGCTGATGTCGAGCTTGCCGCCCGAGCCGAAGAACGAGGCTGCGCCGAGGAAGGCAGCGGGGGTGTAGGCCAGCAGGGGGATGTCGGCCATGGCCACCAGTACGAAGGCCAGCATGGCCACCAGCACCACCAGGGCCGCGATGCCGCCGCCGAGGGCCTGGACGCCGAACAGGGTGCCCGCTGTCAGCGCGATGCCGGCGATGCCCGCGGCCATGGCCTTGCGCGTGCCTTCACCGCCGCCGCCGGCCGCGAAGTAGGCCGCCCAGGCGACAAAACCGATCCAGGGATTGAAGTTGAGGCCGGGGTTGCCGACCGAGAGATAGACCCAAAGTGCGACCAGAAGCGCGATGCTGAGGGCGAGTGCGTGCAGTAGTTTCATGACGTTCTCCTTTGACGGTGACGCCGCGCCCCCCAGGGGGCGCAGGCAGCCGGACTTACCAGACGTAGGCGTACTTGATGTTGATGCTGTTGTTGGCGGAGTGGTTTTCGCCACTGATGCTCTTTGAGTAGCGCAGACTGATGGACTGGTTGTCGAAGGTGTGGAACATCATCCCGGCACCGGCGTCCAGGGCATGGCCGCCGTTCACCGTCGCCGTGTCCCGGCTGCGCTCATAGTCCAGTGCCAGGAAGGGCTCCAGCAGTGGGCTGACGCGGTAGCCGAGGCGATGGTTGGTGTGGAACACCGTGCCGGGGAGGAGCCTGTCCGTGCGTTTTCCCTGAAAGACGAAGCCGGCGTCGGCGGTCCAGCCCAGCTTGTCGGTGAGGCGCCAGTCCCAGAAGGCACTGGACAGGTTCTTCCAGTTTCTGTCGCTGACGTCGGTGCTTCCGGCGGGGATCTGCAGGAAGGACTGGAAGCCCAGGGTCAGGTCGGTTCGGGGTTTGTACCAGACCGCAAAACCGGTCATCGGGTCGCCGATGCCGCTGGCCTGGGTGTTGTTCCTGTCGTTGCGGAGGCTGATCTCTGGCACGATCACTTCCCATGCCAGTCCGATCTTGCGGTTGAAGTCCGGCGTCCAGAAACGCACGTACTTGGATAGGCCGACGATGGCATCCGAGCCGGAACCCTTCACCCGGTCGCCCGAGCTGTCGAAGCTGCGGTTGTTGCGTTGTACGTAGGCGTACTGCACGAAGACGTTGAAGGGCTGGAAGTCCACCGGCAAGTCGTATTCATGTGGGCCGATCACGTCAAAGGTGGTCTGGGCCGCCGCGGGCAGGGCGCAGCCGGCGCCAAGGGTGAAGAGGATGAGGGCGACGAGGCGCCGGACGGGGTGGCCCCGGCGAACGGGGGCCTGCCTTGATAGCATCATTGTGGTTGTCTCCATGTGGTGTGGGTGAGGGCGGACGGCGCCTGTCCCGGCGCCGTTCCGTGATCAGGCGGTGGGGGCTGCCTCAGTCGTCAAGGGCGAACACCCAGACCGAGCCGCCTTCGGGGACCTGCTTCTCCCAGCCGTGGGATTCATGCATCTTTCCCTGGATCCAGGCCGCATCCACGCCCCAGCCTGAGACCACGGCAACGTACTGCTTGCCGTCGATGAAGTAGCTGCTGGGCGGCGAGATGATGCCGGAGGGGGTGGGGAACTCCCACAGCAGCTTGCCGTTGCGTGCGTCATAGGCGCGGAACATGCGGTCGTTGGTGCCACCGGCAAACAGGACGTTGCCCGCGGTGACCATGACCGAGCCGAAGTTCCACGATGCGGCATAGGTTTCGCGCCAGTTCTCCTTGGCCCCGTTCACGCTCCAGGCTTGAATGCCGCCTACATAGGGGGCGTTCTTGTCCACCGCGAGATTCAGCTCGGTGATCTCCACCCCCGCCGACCACTGGCCAGGGATGCGCTCCTGGATCTTGCCGGTGAGCGTCATGCAGTGGTTGTCGTTGAAAGGCACGTAGAGCATGCCGGTCTTCGGACTGTAGGCTTCGAAGGGCCAGTCCTTGCCGCCCCACAGGCTGGGACAATAGGTGGCCGTCTTGCCGGTGCCGGGCTTGTGGGCTTCGTTGTAGGTGGGGCGGCCGGTCTTGGGGTCGATGCTGGTGAAGACGTTCTGCTTCACGTAGCGCAGGGCCTTCTGGAAATCGATCTTGCCGTCGGGCTTGCGGTCCAGCCAGTAGATGTAGCCATTGCGTTGGGCACTGATGAGGCCGGGCACCTTCTTGCCATTGCGCTCGAACTCCACGATCGTCGGTGCGTTCATCCCCGCCCAGTCCCATGAGTCGTTCCAGTGGTACTGGTGGTGGCCCTTGATCTCGCCGGTGTCGGGGTTGAGGGCCAGCACCGAGGCGAGGTAGAGGTTGTCGCCCGGACGCTGATCACCCAGCCAGGGCGCGCCATTGCCGACCCCCCAGTACAGAATGTCGTTCTTGGCGTCATAGTTGCCGGGCATCCACATGGTGCCGCCGCCGTTCTTCCAGGCATCTTTCCAGCGCCCTTCCTGAGGCCAGGTCTCGGAGCCGGGTTCTCCGGGGGCCGGGACGGCGTAGCGGGTCCATTTGAGCTTGCCGGTTTCCAGGTCGAAGGCCTTGAGGAAGCCGCGTACCCCGAACTCGCCGCCCGACGGTCCGACGATGACGACGTTCTTGACCACGAGGGGCGCCGAGGTGATGTAGGCGCTGTCCTTCTGCCAGTCACAGACTTCCGATTCCCATACCTTGGCACCCGTCTTGGCATCCAGTGCGGTGATCATGCAGTCCAGGCTCGCCACATAGACCTTGTCGCCGGCCAGGGACACGCCCCGATTGGTGACGTGCAGGGCACCGAAGCCTTCGGGCAGTTCGCGCTTGTAGCGCCACAGCAGGCGGCCGCTCTTGGCATTGAAGGCCAGCACCTGGTTTCGCGGGGTGGCGACGAACATCATCTCGCCATTGACGATGGCCGGCGCCTCGTGGCCGGAGGTCATGCCGGTGGCGGCGCTCCACACCGGCTTGAGCTTCTTCACGTTGTTGGTGTTGATCTGGTCCAGGGCGCTGTAGCTCCAGCCCTGGTAGTTGCCCTTGGTCATGAGCCAGTTTTCGGGCTCCGGGTTGGCGAGGCGCTGGGGGGTGACCGGCTTGTAGTCGCCACTCGCGCCTGTTGCCAGCAAGGGCATGAAGGCCAGGCCGAGGGCCGTGAGGGAAAGCAGTCTTTTCATCGGAATCGTCTCCATCCTGTTGTTGTGATGCCTGGTGTGTTGCCGGGGATGCACGCGCCCCGGCGGCGCGTTCTTCGTCATTGCTGCGGAGGGCCCAGCGGCCCGGAGAAATTCCCCGCCACCAGCAGGGCGCCATCCGCCTGTTTGAGTGGCAGGTGGGTGAGGCGGCGCGTGGCTGGCCCCGCTACGACTTCACCGCTCTTGCGGACATCGAAGGTGGATCCGTGGCAGTTGCAGACCAAGGCGCCGCCCGAAGGGTGGATCTCGGTGATCGGGCAGCCGTAGTGGGTGCAGATGGCGGAGAAAGCGACCACGCCGTCGGCGGAGTCGGCCTTGAGTGCTGCCGGCAAGTCGTCCGGAAGCAGCTTCACCAGCACCAGCAGGTTGGTGCGTGCACCGTCGCGTACCGTCCGGTTGCTCATATCCATCGGATAGGCCAGCACCGGAGGGGCGCCGATCCTGAGGTCGGTCGGGGCGATTTGCTGGCCCTGCTTGTCGCCAGTCATGTAAGCCAGGCCGTCGCCTGTCTGGGGCTTGATGCGGCGGGGGTTGTCGGCAGCGGCGGCGCCCCCAGGTACCAGGGGCGCCACGGCAAGTGCCAGCGAAGCGGCGAGTAAGGAGCGCCGGCCCCCGGACTCTGTCTGTGCTTCCCTGGTGCAGGGGCAGCCCGCTTCCAGTTCCCTATCGGCCATTCTTTGTCATCCTCCTTTTTGGATTGGGTCAGGGTCGGCAGTTGCCGGCCGCGTTGCCGGGCCGCGGTCGCGCCGCCGCCTTCTGGCACATCAGTTGGGCAAAGCCTGTGCCAGTGCCTGCCTTGATCGCCTTGGGGAGTTTTCAAGTCATTGATTTTTCTGCGCCAAGTTCTCGTCTTTGTATGCGGGCTGCCCGTCGCCGTGGGGCGTCCGAGTGTTTCAGCCTTGTGTCACTGGTGTGCCAGCGCCTGTCTGCTGATACGTCGCAGACACAGCGTGCGATCCGCCGCTGAGGTGGCTGGCCGCCGGGATTGCCGCGGTGCAGCGGGATCCCGGGCGGAGGGCGATGTAAGCTGCCTTGTATGGCCTATTTCTTGCGGCTATTCTTCGATCCACCCGCAAGCCCTCCGGCCGTATGCGCGACAGAAATGGGCAGTCGGGGATGAGACACAAGGAGGAGGTTGGCGATGAGCATCGCTGCGAGGACCCTTGGCGCGCTTTCGATAGAGCGCTCCCAAGAAAATGCGGTCGAATCCGGACGGGCGAAACTGGAGGACTCCTGGCGGCGATCGATCGAGCAGTACCGGCTCGATCCCGGCCGCCCCGTCGTTACCCGGGTTCTGACTGCCAACGAGTGCCGTTACTTGCGCGAACGGGAGGAGTCCTTCCTGCGCATCGCCCAGCCCGGGGTCACTCGCCTTCATGAGCAGGTCCGCGACTCGGGGTACTGCGTGCTGCTGACCGATGCCCGGGGCGCCGCCATCGATTTTCGAGGCCAGGGCCGGCAGGAGCAGGAGTTCCGCGGACGTGGCTTTCGTCTGGGCGCGTGCTGGTCGGAGGAGGAGGAGGGAACCTGTGGGGTGGGCACGGCGATCGTCGAGCGCAGCCCGATCCTGGTGCACAAGCAGGAGCACTTCCTAGCACTCAACAATCGCATTACCTGTAGTGCTGCCCCCATCTTCGGACCCGACGATGAGCTTCTGGGAGTGCTCAATGCCTCGGCGTTGTCGGCTCCCGACGACCGTCGTAGCCAGTCACTGGTCTATAACCTGGTCACTCAGAACGCGGCGCTGATCGAGAACGCGGTGTTCTCAGAAGCCTGTCGCAACAATTGGCTGGTGCGACTGTGTCCGGCCGGGGATGACTGGGGCGTGGATGAAGGCCTGTACCTAGCCCTGGATGGCGAAGGCCGTATCGTGCGCACCGGTCGCGGACTGCGCCGGAGGTTGTCACGCCTGCCCCAACCGCTGGAGGCTATCTCCGATCTGCTCGATGCCGATGCAGAGAGTTTGCTGCGCCATGCCCATGAGCATCCCGGCGTGCCAATGCAGGTGCGCTGCCACGCTAACGGTGGATTCTTCCAGTTGCATCTGCGGGCGCCAGCGCCCACGCCGGTGCGGGCAATGATCGGGCGTCCGTCGGTCCGTGACGAGACGGGCTTTGGCCCGTTGGTGAGCACCGATCCCCGTGTCGCGGCCAGCATCGATCGCATCAAACGCCTGGCTGACAGCCGCGTGCCCATCCTGCTGCAAGGGGAGACAGGCGCCGGAAAGGAGGCTTTTGCCCGGGCTATCCATGCCTATAGCAAGCGGCGAGACAAGTCATTCGTCGCGCTGAACTGTGCGGCGATCCCGGAGAGCCTGATCGAGAGTGAGCTCTTTGGTTATCGTGAAGGGGCGTTCACCGGTGCGCGCAGCAAGGGCAGCCCGGGCAAGGTGCAGCTGGCCAGTGGTGGGACCCTGTTCCTGGATGAAATCGGTGACATGCCGCTGGCCTTGCAGACGCGTTTGCTGCGAGTGCTGGCGGAGGGGGAGGTAATGGCGCTGGGGGCGAGCACACCCGATTCGGTTGATCTCCATGTGGTGTGCGCCACCCATCGAAATCTCGAGGCAATGGTCGCTCAGGGGCTGTTCCGAGAGGACCTGTTGTATCGCCTGAATGCGGCCACCTTCCGTCTGCCGCCGCTGCGCGAGCGTTCGGATATCCAGGCACTCATCCAGCGTATCCTGCACGAAGAAGCCCGGCAGAGCAGTCGCAACGTGGTTCTCTCAGGCGAGGTCGAGCAACGCCTTCTGGCCTACCACTGGCCCGGTAACGTACGTGAACTGCGCAACGTGCTGCGCTTTGCGGTGGCGGTGTGTGAGGGAAGCGTGCTGCATACCGCCCACCTACCCGAGAACCTGCAGCCTGGTCTGGCGACTGCGGTGTCATCGCCGGCAGCGTCATCAGCCCGGCGCGAAACGGCGGATAAAGCCGACATCCTCAACGCGCTGGAGCGTACCGGCTGGCACATCAGCGAGGCTGCACGCCAGCTGGGGATGTCGCGCTCGACCTTCTATCGGCGGATGTGGCGCTACGGCATCGGGTCCGGCGTGAATGAGGGTGCGTCCAAAGCGGATGCCTGAGCGGCGTGTGGCGTGGTCACCCTGCCGGGGGAGTACTCGCCAAACCGGAGATTTCGGTTTATAAGTTCCGCACATACCAATAAAGCAGTACGTGGGAGGGGAGACATGATCAAGGCGACCTTGACCGGGCAGCGCCTGGTGGCGTTGTTCGTGCTGGGCTGGGTGGTGGTGAACTATCCGGTCCTGTCGGTGTTCGACACGGCGCGGGCGTGGTTCGGCATTCCCTCCCTCTATCTTTATGTCTTCGGCGTTTGGGCGGCGGTGATTGCCCTGATGGCCTGGATCATCGAGCGCTAGGCCGCCATGACGCGCGGCAGCCATTTCGCAGGTAGGGGGCGGCCATGACCAGTACCGTCATCGTTGCCATCTCCTTCCTCTACCTTGCCCTGCTCTTCGCGGTGGCCTACGTGGGCGACAAGCGTGCGGACGCGGGCCGCTCGATCATTGCCAATCCCACCATCTACGCCCTGTCCCTGGCGGTGTATTGCACCACCTGGACCTACTACGGCAGCGTGGGCAGGGCGGCCTCATCGGGGCTGGGCTTTGCGCCGATCTTCCTCGGGCCGACCCTGGTGGTGGCCCTGTGGTGGTTCGTGATGCTGAAGATGGTGCGCATCGGCAAGGCGCACCGCATCACCTCCATCGCCGATTTCATCGCCTCCCGCTATGGCAAGAGCCACCTGCTCGGCGGGCTGGTCACGGTGATTGCGGTGCTGGGCGTGATCCCCTATATCGCCCTGCAGCTCAAGGCGGTGTCCAGCAGCTACGCCATCCTCACCCACTATCCCGAGATCATCATGCCTGCCAAGGCCGGCACGGTATCGTGGATGGCTGACACGACGCTGTACATCGCGCTGATCATGGCGGCCTTCACCATTCTTTTCGGTACCCGCCACCTGGACGCCACCGAGCGCCATGAAGGCATGGTGGCGGCCGTCGCCTTCGAGTCGGTGGTGAAGCTGGTGATCTTCATGGCGGTCGGGGTCTTCGTCACCTTCGGGCTCTTCGATGGTTTTGGGGATCTTTTCTCGCGGGCCGCCCTGGAGCCCAGGCTGCAGAAACTGATGACCATGAATGCCGGGGGCAACACCTATGGCAACTGGTTTGCCCTGACCTTGCTGTCCATGCTGGCGGTGATGTTCCTGCCACGCCAGTTTCAGGTGGCCGTGGTGGAGAACGTCAATGAGAACCACCTGCGCCGGGCCATCTGGCTGTTTCCCCTGTACCTGCTGCTGATCAACATCTTCGTGCTGCCCATCGCCCTGGGCGGGCTGATGCACTTTGCCGGTCAGGATGTGGATGCCGATACCTTCGTGCTGACCCTGCCCATGGCCCTGGGCCATGGCTGGCTGGCCCTGCTGGTCTTCATCGGCGGCCTGTCAGCGGCGACCGGCATGGTCATCGTCGAGACCATCGCCCTGTCCACCATGGTCTGCAATGATCTGGTGATGCCCGTGCTGCTGCGTTATCGCTGGCTTGCACTGCAGGGCCGGGACGATCTGTCGGGTTTGCTGCTGGGCATCCGGCGCAGTGCGATCATCCTCATCCTGCTCCTCGGCTATCTGTATTTCCGCCTGGCGGGGGAGGCCCATGCGCTGGTCAGCATCGGGCTGATCAGCTTTGCCGCCGTGGCCCAGTTTGCGCCGGCCATTATCGGCGGGATGTACTGGCGCGGCGCCACCCGGGCCGGTGCCCTGGCCGGCCTGTCGAGCGGGTTCGTGGTGTGGCTGTACACCCTGCTGCTGCCCTCGTTCGCCAAGTCGGGCTGGCTGCCGATCGAGTTCCTGCAGGCGGGTTTTCTGGGGCTGGAAGTCCTGCGTCCCCAGGAGCTCTTTGGCATGAAGGGCCTGGATCCGATTGCCCACAGCCTCTACTGGAGCCTGCTCGCCAACGTGGGGGCCTATGTGTGCGTGTCCCTGATGCGCTCCCCCAATGCTGTCGAGGCGGGCCAGGCAACCCTCTTCGTGGACGTCTTCAAACAGAGCCGGCCCGCCGGCGGAGCCTTCTGGCGCGGGAGCGCGCAGATCGGCGACCTGCTACCTCTGATCGGTCGCTTCATCGGGCCCGAACGGGCGCGCAACGCCTTTGCCGACTATGCCCGCAGCCGTGGTGCGGCGTCGGTGGAGGTTCTGCCCGCCGATGCGGGGCTGGTGCATTTTGCCGAAACCACCCTGGCCGGCGCCATCGGCAGCGCCTCGGCCCGGGTGATGGTTTCCTCAGTGGTGAAGGAAGAGCCCCTGGGCCTCGACGAGGTGATGAACATCCTTGATGAGGCCTCCCAGGTGCGCGCCTACTCGAAGCGCCTTGAGCAGAAGTCCCGCGAGCTGGAGGCCGCCACCGCCGAGTTGCGCAGCGCCAACGAGCGCCTCAAGGAGCTTGACCGTCTGAAGGATGACTTCATGTCCTCGGTGACGCACGAGTTGCGCACGCCGCTGACCTCGATCCGGGCCTTCTCCGAGATGCTGCTCGAAGATCCGCGCATCGATCTGGCCGAGCGCAAGCGTTTTCTGGGCATCATCGTCAGCGAAACCGAACGCCTCACCCGCCTGGTCAATCAGGTTCTCGACATGGCCAAGATCGAGTCCGGTCACGCTGACTGGCACAACGGCGAGGTCAGCCTGGTGGAGGTGGTTGAGCAGGCGGCGGCGTCCACCAGCCAGCTTTTCAAGGACAAGGGCGTGACCCTCGAAATATCGCTGCCGGGGCAGGTGCCCATCCTGCTGGCCGACCGCGACCGTCTTGTCCAGGTGATGCTCAACCTGCTCTCCAACGCGGTCAAATTCGTGGACGCAGGGCGCGGGCGGGTGTGGGTTGCCCTTGCCGAATGCGCGGAGGGCCTGCGTGTGGATGTGCGGGACAACGGCCCGGGCCTGACGCCCGAGGAGCAATTGGTGGTTTTCGAGAAGTTCCGGCAGGGGGGCAACACCATGACTGACAAGCCCCAGGGCACCGGACTGGGCCTGCCGATCAGCCGTCAGATCGTCGAACACTATGGCGGTCGGTTGTGGGTGGAGAGTGCCGCCGGAGAGGGCGCATGTTTCTCGTTTCTGATGCCTTGCGGCAAATCAACAGAAACGAAAGATGAGGCAGGATAAACTACGGGGAATCGCGCCCTGGAATGAGGTTCGCATGCTGCTGCCTCGACCCGGGCGAGGATGGGGAGGAGACTGAATGGCCAAAAAAATACTGATTGCCGACGACGAACAGAACATCGTCATTTCACTTGAATTTCTGATGAAGCGCGAAGGCTTTGTCGTGTGCATCGCCCACGATGGTCAGGAGGCCCTCGACAAGGCGCGGGCCGAGGCGCCCGATCTCATCCTGCTGGATGTGATGATGCCGCGCAAGAACGGTTACGAGGTGTGCCAGGAGATCCGTGCCGAGGCGGCCCTGCAAGGCACGCGCATCCTGATGCTCACCGCCAAGGGCCGCGAGACCGAAGTCACCAAGGGCCTGGCCATGGGGGCGGACGCCTACATGACGAAGCCATTTTCAACGAAGGAGTTGGTGACCAAGGTCAAGGCATTGCTGGATGTGCCGGCATGAGCGTCAAGTCCCGGCACGTATTGGCGGTCCTCACCGCCTGCGCCCTGGTGGTGGTGGTCATGGCTGCCGCGGGAATTGCGGTATGGCGTGACCTGGCGCCGGAAGAGCGGGACATCATCGAGCCCATCCTCAATCCGCGGCTGGGGCTCCTGCTGATGATTTCCCTGGTGGGCGCCGGTGCAGCCGCCGTCCTCATGAAGTCCTTCGCCCAGGCCAACCTCCTCGGTCCTTCACTTCTGGCCGATGAACTCGGCCTGATTGTCGGTACCGACCCGTCCCGGCGCCTCAAGCCGTCCGGTTCGCCCGAACTGCAGCGCATCGCCGAGTCGGTCAATGCCTTGGCAGATCAGCGGCGCAGCCTTCAGGAAGATGTGGAGGCCCGCATCCGTGAGGCCCGTCTGTCGGTCGAGGAGGAGCGCAACCGGCTCGCCGCGCTGATGTCGGAGCTCAACCAGAGCGTGGTGGTGTGCAACCTCGACGGGCGTATCCTGCTCTACAACAGCCGGGCGCGGCTGCAGTTCCGGGCCCTGTCCGACGCGCCCACGGCGGCGGGCGGCGGTGAGATCATCGGCCTGGGGCGTTCCATCTACGCGGTTTTCGAGCGCAACCTGATCGTGCATGCCCTGGAAAGCATCCAGGAACGCATCCGTCGCCAGAGTTCCCAGCCGGTGGCCAACTTCGTCACCACCACCCGGGCCGGCCAGTTGCTGCGGGTGCAGATGGCACCGGTGCTGTCGGCAGTGGAGGGCGAGGCGGAGAGTACCGTGTCCGGCTTCGTGCTGATGCTCGACAACATCACCCGCAATTTCGAGGCCGAAACCCGTCGCGACCAGATGCTCCACTCCCTCACCGAGGGCAGTCGTTCGTCTCTGGCCAACCTGCGGGCCGCCGCCGAAATGCTGGAGTATCCCGATCTCGATCCGGAACTGAAGGAGCGCTTCCTGAGCGTGGTGCGCGACGAAGTGCAGGGCATGAGCGCGCGGCTCGACGAAACGGCCAACGCCTTTGCCGATTCCCTGAAGACCCGCTGGCCCCTCGACGAGATGCTGGGCGCCGACCTGGTGGCCGCGGCCCAGCGGCGCATTGAAAAGAAAGTCAGTCTCCCCACCAAGATCGAGGACGTGGATCCGGGTGTATGGGTGAAGGTGGACAGCTTCTCCCTGCTCCAGGCCATCAGCTACTTGGTGAGCCGTCTGTCGGACGAGTTTGAGGTGCGCGAAGTGCGCCTGCGCCTTACGGCCGCGGGCCGGCTGGTGCACCTGGACATCATCTGGTCGGGGCAGGCCATGAGCACCGAAACCGTGATGGCCTGGGAGCTGGAACCCATGTCCTTCGCTGGCGAGAGCTCGCCCCTCACCGTGCGCGATGTGATCGAACGTCACGACGGGGAGATCTGGCTGCAGCGCGAGAAGACCCAGCACCGGGCCTTCTTCCGCCTGCTGCTGCCCTCCGCCGCGCCCCAGGAGCAGGTGGACGCGGGGGCTTTCCTGAAGGGTGAGAGCCGGCCCGAATACTATGATTTCGACCTGTTCAAGCAGACCGAAGCCAGCCATGCCCTGGACGACCGCCTGCTGTCCGAACTGACCTTCACCGTCTTCGACACCGAGACCACCGGCCTCAATCCGTCCGAGGGCGACGAGATCATCCAGATCGGCGCCACCCGCATCGTCAATGGCAAGCTGCTCAAGTCGGAGTCCTTTGACCAGTTGGTGGACCCCCTGCGCGAGCTGCCCGAGGCGTCCACCAAGATCCATGGCATCACCCCGGAAATGCTGGTGGGCCAGCCCCCCATGGCCAGGGTTCTGCCGGCTTTCCATGCCTTCTCCGAAGACACGGTGCTGGTGGCCCACAACGCCGCCTTCGACATGCGCTTCCTGCAGCTCAAGGAGGAGAGCACCGGCATCCGTTTCTCCCAGCCCGTGCTCGATACCCTGCTGCTGTCGGCGGTCATCCATCCGGCTCAGGAATCCCACCGGCTCGAAGCGATCTGCGAGCGCATGGGGGTGAACATCATGGGCCGGCATACGGCCATGGGGGATGCCATCGTGACCGGCGAGGTCTTCCTGCGCATGATCCCGCTGCTGGCCGAGATGGGCATCCGGACCCTCGGCGAGGCTCGGCAGGCTTCCGAGAAGACTTACTACGCCCGCGTCAAGTACTGAGGGTTTGTGGATGATCCGCCGTGCCGCCCGTAGCGAGCCCCAAGGGCTCGCTACGACTTCCTGACACCCGCTGAGCGGAGGTAGATGGACATGACACCCCGCGCGATGGACGCCGCTCAGAGCGCCGTGATGCCCGCGACCGGTCTGGCTGCGCAGCTACGGGGTCCGGCGGTGGCGGTGGGGCCCGAGGCAGCGGTGCGGGAGGCTCTGGCGCGGATGGTGGCGGAGCGGGCCGATATTGTGGTGGTCGTCGACAGTGCGGGCTCGCGGCCCCTGGGGGTGCTCACCCAGCGGGATGTCATTGAGCGTGTCGTGCTGGCCGGTGCGGATCTGGGTGAGGCGGTTGCCGGCGTCATGACCGGCGGGGTTGTGTCGCTGCCCCTGACGGCCAGCGCCCACCAGGCCCGCCTGGCCCTGGCCTGTCACGACCTGCGCCATCTGGTGGTGGTGGATGGCCGCGGTGCCTTGGCCGGGCTGGTGTCCCGCGTTGATCTCTACGCCAGCCGCAGCGTCGACGTGGAGGATCTGGTCGAGGCCATTCACGCGGCCACCGACATCGCCGCCCTGGCGCAGGCCGCCCACCGGGTGCGCGAAGCGGCGGCGCGACGGGTCGAAGACGGAACCGCCGCCCACGTCTGCGAGTGGATCGCCATCCTCAATGATCTCGTGGTGCTGAGTGCCGTTGATCTGGCCGAAGCCGAGTTCGAGCTGCCGCTGGTGCCTTGGTGCTGGCTGGCCTTTGGTTCCGAGGGGCGCCTGGAGCAGACTCTCGATACTGACCAGGACAACGGGATTGTTTTCGTGCCCGAGTCGGAGCGGGACACCGAAGCCCTCCGCCAGCGTTTCCTGCCCTTTGCACGGCGGGTCAATGAGGTGCTCGATGCCTGCGGCTTTCCCTTTTGCAAGGGCGACGTGATGGCTGGAAATCCGCGCTGGTGCCTGTCGATGACGGAGTGGCGCGGGCAGTTCGCCGGATGGATGAGCTGCGCCACGCCTGATGATCTCCTCAATGCCACGATCTTCTTCGATTTTCGCGCCATCGCCGGAGATGTGGCGCTGGCGGCCCGGCTCCAGCAGTGGCTTCTCGCCAATGCCGGCGACAACGACCTGTTCCTGCGTTTCATGGCCGCCAATGCCTTGCGCGGCGGGCCGCCCCTGGGGCGCATCCGCGACTTCGTGGTGGACCGGGAAAGTGGTCTTCTCGACCTCAAACGCGACGGCAGCCGCATCTTCGTGGACGCGGCACGCATCCTTGCCCTTGCCCTGGGGGTTTCCGACACCGCCACGAGTGGCCGTCTGGAGGCGGCCGGCGCCCTCCTGGGCTGGCCCCGGCGCGAGGTGGACGCCTGCCTTGAAGCCTTCGATTTCATCCAGCAGTTGCGCCTGCGCGGCCAGCGGGAAAAGGCCGGGCCGCCCAACCGGATCGCCCCCTCCGCCCTCAACGAGCTTGAGCACGCCTTTCTCAAGGAGTCCTTCCGCCAGGCCCGCAAGCTGCAGCAGAAACTCCAGTTTCGCTACCAGTTGTGAGGCCGATGCCCGGCGAGGCTATACTCGAAGCCGTCGATAGGGGAGTAAAGATTGAGCGATATCCGCGCAAGGCAGCGGGCGTACTGGCGGGCCACCCAGCGACTGACCGCCGTTCTATTGCTGGTCTGGGCAGCGGCCAGCTTCCTGCCAGGCTGGTTTGCCGAAGATCTGAACACGGTCAGCTTCCATGGCTGGCCCCTCGGCTTCTACATGGCCGCCCAGGGGGCGCTGATCATCTTTCTGCTCATCGTCTGGATCTACGACCGCTGGATGACCGGGCTCGAGCGGCGTTACGGCCTGCATGACGACGATTGAGCGCTTGTGAATAATTCCACTGTGCGGCCTGATTTCACCCCGGCGATGCTCACCGCACGCTTTGTCTGCTTGCGCTTACCGGCGCGAACGCCAACCGCCCGCCGCGATTGCTGCTCAAGCCCTGAGCGCCCATGAGGTCGACGCCCGCCCTGTTCCGCCGCCTCGGGCGCTATTACGCCTTCTATGCGGCAGGCTTCGTCTGCCTGGTGATCTTCCTCGCCGTGGCGGAGCAGGTGGGCTTGAGCCCGCGCTGGATCGGCCAGATCTTCCTGTTCTCCACCATCGCCATTTACGCCGCCATTGGCGTGATGAGCCGTACCTCCGACGTCTCCGAATACTATGTGGCCGGCAGGCGGGTACCGGCCCTGTTCAACGGCATGGCCACGGCCGCCGACTGGATGAGCGCGGCCTCGTTCATCGGCCTGGCCGGCACGCTTTACTACTCCGGCTTCGTCGGTCTGGCCTTCGTCACCGGGTGGACGGGCGGCTATGTGCTGGTGGCCCTGCTGCTGGCGCCCTTCCTGCGCAAGTTCGGCCAGTTCACCATTCCCGACTTCCTCGGCGCCCGCTACGAGGGGCACTTTGCCCGGGTGGTGGGCGTGTTCGCCGGCGTGCTGGCCAGCTTTGTCTACGTGGTCGCCCAGATCTACGGCGTGGGCCTGATCACCAGTCGCTTCATCGGCATCGAGTTCGAGATCGGCGTCTTCGTCGGCCTGGCGGGCATCCTGGTGTGTTCCTTCCTCGGGGGCATGCGCGCCGTTACCTGGACCCAGGTGGCCCAGTACCTCATCCTCATCATCGCCTACCTGGTGCCGGTGGCCATCCTCTCCTACAAGGTCACGGGCGTTCCTGTTCCCCAGGCGGTGTATGGCGAGGTGCTGCGGGATCTGGGGGTCAAGGAGCTGGAGCTGTTCTCCGAGCCGCGGGAGAACGAGGTTCGTCTGCAATACCGCTACCGGGCCGACGAGTACGCCCGCAAGATCGCCGACCTGCCCGAATCCCTCGCCGCCGAACGTATCGGGCAGGTGGAGCGGGTCACCGAACTGCGCACCCAGGGCGCCCCCGCCCGGGAGATCGCCGCCGCCGAACGCACCCTGCGGGATCTGCCGCGCACCCCTGACGAAGCCCGGATCAAATGGGAGCGCGCCCGCCAGGACAGCCTGTCCCGCTCCGTCAATCCGCCCCCCCACGCCGAAGCCCACCCCGGTATCGACCAGGCCGCCAAGGACAGCGCCCGCAACAACTTCCTGGCCCTCACCTTCGTGCTGATGGTGGGCACCGCCGCGCTGCCCCACATCCTGATGCGCTACTACACCACGCCCAGCGTGCGCGAGGCGCGGCGCTCGGTGTTCTGGTCGTTGTTCTTCATCTTCCTGCTCTACGTCACCGCGCCGGCCTACGCGGTGTTCGCCAAGTGGGAGGTATACAGCAACCTCATCGGCACCGACATCGGCAGCCTGCCCGGCTGGGTGGCATCCTGGGGCAAGGTCGGGCTGGTCAAGATCGAGGACATCAACGGCGACGGCATCCTGCAGCTGGCCGAGCTCACCATCAACAGCGACGCCATCCTGCTGATCATTCCCGAGATCGCCGGCCTGCCCTACGTGGTGTCGGGCCTGGTGGCGGCCGGCGGGCTGGCGGCCGCGCTGTCCACCGCCGACGGCCTGCTGCTGACCATCTCCCACGCCCTCTCCCACGACCTCTACTACAAGATGGTCAATCCCCAGGCCTCCACCCAGCGTCGCCTGGTGATCACCAAGTCCCAGCTGCTGGTGGTGGCGGTGGTGGCTGCCTGGGTGGCCTCCCTGCGCCCGGACAGCATCCTGTTCATGGTCGGGCTGGCCTTCTCCATCGCCGCCTCGGCCTTCTTCCCGGCCTTGGTGCTGGGCATTTTCTGGAAGCGCGCCAACAAATGGGGCGCCGTGACGGGGATGCTGGCGGGGCTCGGCATCACCCTGTACTACATCGTCCGCACCCACCCCTTCTTCGGCGGCAGCATGGGCGACGCCTGGTTCGACATCCACCCGATCTCCTGCGGCGTCTTCGGCGTACCCCTGGGCTTCATCGTCATCGCCATCGTCAGCCTGCTCACCCCACCCCCCCCACTGGAGGTGCAAGCCCTCGTGGACTTCGTCCGGATGCCCGATCAGGGCCGAAAAACCCTCGAAACCGAAAACAGGCTTTGACTTTTTAAAATCTTGATATATAGTGCCGCCTCCACTTGGAGAGGTGGATGAGCGGTTTAAGTCGCACGCCTGGAAAGCGTGTTCAGGGTAATACCCTGACGCGGGTTCGAATCCCGCCCTCTCCGCCAAATTCAAAGCACAACGCCCCGCAAGGGGCGTTGTGCTTTTCTGCGATCCGTATTTGTCTTTGTATCTTTAATCGACCACAATAAAGTATCTAATTTTGGTCATATCAGGAGGCGCACCATGGAGCAGGTTCTGGCATCACGCTCGGTCAGCATCACCGAACTCAAACGCAGCCCTTCCGCGGTGCTTGAGCAGGCCGGGTTGGAACCCGTGGCCGTACTCAACCACAACCGCCCCGCGGCTTACCTGCTGTCGCCCCAGGTTTATGAAGCCATGCTGGAGCGCCTCAACGCCGATCTCCGTGTCGCCATACAGGAGGGCATCGACAGCGGTCCGGCCATTCCTGCAGTCGATCTGCTTGCCGAACTGAATGCGCGCTACGCCGAGCCGAATGGCGAACTTGCCGGCGAGACTCGCCGCGAGCGCGCGACTTGATGCTGGAAGTCGTCTTCTCGCCGAAGTCTCGGCAAGACCTTCTGGACATCGCGGACTACATCGACAAGGACAGCCGGCCCAATGCCCGGCGCTTTGTTGGCAAACTTGTCGAGCAATGCCAGCGCATCGGCACTGCTCCCCTGGGTTACCCCGGAAGGGAGGATCTGGCACCCGGACTGCGCATGGCAGCCTTGGGCAGCTACGTGATCTTCTTCCGCGTCATCGATGGCGCGGTACGCATCGAGCGCGTGCTGCATGGCGCCCGTAATCTACCTGTGGTGCTGGGTGTTCAGGGGCATGCAGGCGCCTGATGTGCGCCGCCGTCTGCCGCTTCGGCCCCGTCAGCGCCGCCCGACAAGATAACGCACGCCCTCCGGCCCGTAGCTCTCCGCGTGGGGCTGCTCAGCCACCAGGTGAAAGACATCCCCCACCCGGTACAGCCGGCTCCCGCCATCCACGTCAATGCGGATCTCCCCGGCCAGGATCAGGGCCAGGGCCTCGAAGGGGTGGGTGTGCAGGTCAAGCCGGCCATTGGCCTCCCGCTCGACGATCACGGTCTGGCTGAAGCCTTCGTCGCGAAGGCGCTTCTCGAAGGTGTTCCGATCCATGGCGACCTCCGCACTCGGTCGGCGGGCGCGGGGAGGCGCCCGCCGGGGGGCTTACTGCCCCAGCAGCGCGTCCAGCATCTCCACCATCTGGTCGATCTCGCCCTCGCTCACGTTGAGCGCAGGCATGAAGCGCAGCAGGTTGGGGCGAGGGGCGTTGAGGAGCAGGCCGACCGGGTTTTGTTCCAGCGCGGCCTTGACCAGGGCCGGGCCACGGTCGCTGTCGAGGATGAGGGCGCGCAGCAGGCCGCTGCCCCGTTCGCCGCCCAGGCTGTGGCGGGCGGAGAGTTCCAGCAGGCGGCGGGAGAGGTATTCACCGCGGGCGCGCACGCCGGCCAGGAAGTCATCGGCCAGCAGGGTGCGCAGCACGGCCACGCCCACCGCAGTCATCAGCGGGTTGCCGTTGTAGGTGCCGCCCTGGTCGCCGGGCACGAAGCAGCAGATCTCCTCGCGGGCGAGGAGGGCGGCCAGGGGCACGCCACCGCCGATGCCCTTGCCCAGGGTCATGATGTCGGGCTCGATGCCGGCCTGGGTATGGGCAAACAGGGTGCCGGTGCGGCCGATGCCGGACTGCACTTCGTCGACGATCAGCAGCAGGCCGCGTTCGCGGGTGAGTGTGCGCAGGGCCTGCAGGAACGCCGGGTCCGCGGGGATGACGCCACCTTCACCCTGCACGGGCTCCAGCATCACGGCCACGGTGCGTTCGTTGATCAGGGCCTTCACCGACTCGATGTCGTTCAGGTCTGCCTTGGGGAAGCCCTGCACCTGGGGGGCAAACAGGGTGTCCCAGCCGGGCTTGCCGGAGGCCGACATGGTGGCCAGGGTGCGGCCGTGGAAGCTGTGGTCGAAGGTGATGATCTCGTAGGCGCCGCCCTTGTGCACCTGGCCCCACTTGCGGGCCAGCTTGATGGCGCCCTCGTTGGCTTCGGCGCCGGTGTTGGCGAAGAACACCCGGTCGAACACGGAGTTGGCGGTGAGGATGCCGGCCAGCTCGATCATCGGGCCGTTGTAGAAGGCCGGGCTGGGGTTGAGCAGGGTGCCGGCCTGGGCCACCAGGGCGTCGCGGATCTGGGGCGGGCAGTGCCCCAGGCAATTGACCGCCCAGCCCTGGATGAAGTCCAGGTAGGCCTTGCCGTTGTGGTCATGCAACCAGCTCCCTTCGCCGCGCACGAAGACGAGGTCGGGCCGGTTGGTGATGGTCATCAGGGCGTCGCTGTTGTAATCGCCGTATTGCACTGGGTTGCTCCGGATTCGGTTGTCAGGGGGATGCCCGGGAAAGGGCGGGACCACAATTGTAAGCCTACTGTTTTGCAGCCGTGCGTGCGGCGCTGCGGGGTACGCGCTTGCGCTTCTCGGTCGGCGTCGCGGGTGCCGGACTGCGAGCGGGCAGAGTGATGCGCTCCACGGGCGCATGGGGGCCGGTGATGACCTTGTCGAGTACGGAGTACAGCTCATCAATCAGCTCGCGCCCGAGGGCCTCTTCGAGTTTGCGGTACTGGGCCTGGATCAGCGGGGCGATCTCTTCCACCAGCTCGCTGCCCCGGGGGCTCAGGCGGACGATCACCCGGCGCTGGTCTTCGGGCACCCGGCTGCGGCTGATTACGCCCAGGTCGTCCATGCGGGCCAGCACGCCCGCCAGGCTGGGACTGAGGATCTGGCAGATGTCGCAGATCTCCCAGGGCTCGAGCTGCTCCCGTTCGCTCAGTACGCGCAGGATGCGCCACTGCTGCTCGGTGAGCCCGAAGTGGTTGAGGATGGGGCGGAAGTGGCAGATCAGTTCTTCCCGGGCTTTCAGGAAAAGCTGGGGCAGGTTGCGGTAGGAAATCCTGCTCTGCATGGGGTCTCGTGCTCCTGTGATGGGGGGGCGGGGGCTCCCGTGGCCAAGCTTCAATGATACCTGTTGACTCCCTAACATCGAAGTGATCTTCTTGCGCCATGTCCGCCGCCGACCCTGCCGACCGCTCCGTGGAGTGGCCCCAGTCCATCCCCGATATCCACATCACCCGAATCTATGAAGGGGATCCGGAGTGCGACGTACACTACGAGACCTTCGGCCGGCTGGCCGAGATCTTCGGCCGCAACACGCCGGCCCACCGCCATTCGCGCTTTTACCAGGTTCACCTGCTGGTGCGCGGCAGCATCAGCCTGCAACTCGATGACCAGGCCTATTTTGCCGAGGCGCCGCTAGTCTTCATCACTCCGCCGGCCATCCCCCACGCCTTCTACTCCGAGGAGAATACCGACGGCCACGTGATCACCGTGCGCCAGGAGGTGGTGCGGGCCTGGTACGCATCCCTGCCGGGGCAGTGGCCGGATGCCCAGCTACGGGAGTCGGCCTTCCTGCCCCTAGGCGGTGTGGCGGCGGAGGTTCAGCCCGAGGTTGAGCGCCTGATGCAGCTAGCCGGGCTGTTGCAACAGGAGTTCGGGGGGCGCGAGAAGGGGCGTTCCGCAGCGGTGCGGGCCCTGGGGTTGTGTTTCTTCATCAGCCTCAACCGTCTGCTAGCCACCAACATCCAGGTCATGCCCTTGAAGCGTGAGCGGGGGGATGATCTGCGCATCTTCCTGAGCTTCTGTGATCTGGTGGAGGCCCACTTCCGCGACCACCTGACCCTGCCCGATTATGCCGGCAAGCTGGCCGTCACCGAAGCCCGTCTCAACGACGTATGCCGGCGCATGGCCAACCTGCCGTCCAAGGAGGTGGTGCACGACCGCCTGCTCCAGGAGGCGCGGCGCCTGCTGCGTTTCTCCACCACACCGGTGGGGGAGCTGTCCTATCAGCTAGGTTTTGCCGACCCGGCCTACTTCTCGCGCTTCTTTACCCGGCGGGTGGGAATGGCGCCGAGCCAGTTCCGCATCCAGCATCAGGATCAGATTCGCTGATCCGTTCATCAGCCGGGCTTTGAAAAGTACAAGCCAAGGCGCTGATCGTCCATTCACTAACATGTTACTGTTTGGTGTAATGCCTCCCACGCCGGCCCGTGTTTCCGCCGGACGCATAACCAGGAGGCGGGGCTATGGAAGACCAGCAATTCGATGTGACGCGCAAGTTTGTGCGGGTAACCGGTGAGCGTGACGGCGGCCTGGTCGAGTTCGAGTTTTCGGTGGGCGAGCCCGAGCTGGCGGTGGAGCTGGTCATGCCCCGCGCCGCCTTTGCCGCCTTCTGCGCCGACAACCGGGTGACCCTGCTGGAGGCGGCATCCGCCCGCCCCGAGGGCGACTTTGCCTGGAACCTCCACGACGCCACCCACCAGCGCTTCCGCTGAGCCCGCCGCAGGCTCCGCGCAACCGACACCCGAGGAAGAGGAGAACATAATGAGCATGGATCTTCGCACCATCACCATCGAGCCCCTGCGGCAGACCTTCGGCCACCTCGCCCGGCGGATGGGGGCGGACAAGCCGGCCTCCCGCTACATGGAAGGCACGATGGACCTGCAGCCGGTGGAGAACTACCACTATCGCCCCACCTGGGATCCGTCCCACGACATCTTTGATCCGGCCCGTACCCGCATCACCATGAAGGACTGGTATGCGCTGAAGGATCCGCGCCAGTTCTACTACGGCGCCTGGACCCTGGCCCGGGGCCGCATGCAGGAAACCGCCACCGCCGACTTCGACCTGGCCGACGAGCTGGGCCTGGCCACGGGCTACCCTGCCGCCGGCAAGAAGGTCATCAACGAGGTGCTGCTGCCCCTGCGCCACGTGGCCTGGGCCTCCAACATCAACAACTCTGCAGTGGCCGCCTACGGCTACGGCATCGCCATCTCCCAGGCGGCTGCCTACGCCTGCATGGATCAGCTCGGCATCGCCCAGTTCATCACCCGCCTGGGCATTGCCTTCGACGAGATCGACGCCCTCGCCGAGGCCAAGCAGGACTGGCTCGAGGCCCCCGTGTGGCAGGGGCTGCGCCACTACGTGGAAGACATGATGGTGATGGACGACTGGTTTGAGCTCTTTGTCACCCAGAACTTCGCCCTCGAGGGCCTGCTCTTTCCACTGATCTACGACAAGCTCACCGACCGCCTCAACGCAGCCCACGGCCCGGTGCTGAGCATGCTCACCCGCTTCCAGCGCGAGTGGTTCACCGAGAACGTGAAGTGGGTGGATGCGGTGCTGAAGGCCGCCGCCGCCGACAACCCGGCCAACAAGGCGCTGCTCGGCGAGTGGATCGCCGCGGCCCGCCAGCGCTCCGTCGAGGTGCTCACGCCGGTGGCCGAGCTGGCCTTCGGTACCGACGGCGCCGCCGTCCTGGACGAGGTCGTCCAGCAACTCAATGCCCGCGCCGCCAAGGCCGGTATCCCCGTCTGAAAGCCGCTGTCATGACATCCAACGCCTTCATTGCCTTCCAGAAGAACGAAGAGACCCGCTGCATCGTCGAGGCCATCGTCGATGACAACCCCGACGCCGTGGTGGTGGATCAGCCCGCCATGGTCAAGGTGGACGTGCCCGGCCGCCTGGTCATCAAGCGCGCCACCGTCGAGGAGAAGATGGGTCGTGACTTCGATCTGCAGGAGTTGCAGCTACACCTGATCACCATCTCCGGCCACCTGGACGAGAGCGACGACGAATTCACCCTGAGCTGGGAAGCCTGACCCGTACACCCAAGGAGAGACACCATGGACATGAAAGTATCCAAGAAGCTCGGCCTCAAAGAGCGTTACACCATGATGACCCGGGATCTGGCCTGGGACACCACCTTCCAGCCGATGGACAAAGTCTTCCCCCAGGTGGGCTACGAGGGCATCAAGATCCACGACTGGGACAAGTGGGAAGACCCCTTCCGCCTGACCATGGACGCCTACTGGAAATACCAGGCCGAGAAGGAGCGCAAGCTCTACGCCATCCTCGACGCCTTCAACCAGAACAACGGCCATCTTTCCGTTACCGACGCCCGCTACATCAACGTGCTCAAGCTCTTCCTGGGCTCCACTCCGCCGCTGGAACTGATGGCCGCCCGCGGCTTCAGCATGGTGGCCCGCCAGATGGTTGGCGCCGGCCCCCGCGTGGCCTGCATGATGCAGTCGGTGGATGAATACCGCCACTTCCAGACCCAGATCCACTCCATCAGCAACTACAACCGCTTCTACAACGGCCTGGACGAGTTCGCCCACCAGCAGTCGCGCATGTGGTACCTGTCGGACGGCAAGTCCTTCTTCGACGATGCCATCACCGCCGGCCCCTTCGAGTTCATGGTGGCCATCGGCTTCGCCTTCGAGTACGTGCTGACCAACATCCTGTTCGTGCCCTTCATCTCCGGCGCCGCCTACAACGGCGACATGGCGGCGATGACGGTGGGGTTTTCGGCCCAGTCGGACGAGGCCCGCCACATGACCCTGGGCCTGGAGTGCATCAAGTTCATGCTCGAGCAGGACCCGGACAACCTGCCCATCGTGCAGCGCTGGATCGACAAATGGACCTGGCGCGGCACCCGCAAGCTGGCCTCGGTGGGCATGATGATGGACTACATGCTGCCCAAGCGGATCATGAGCTTCAAGGAAGCCTGGGAGATCTATTTTGAGCAGAACGGCACCGCCCTGTTCACCGACCTGGCCCGTTACGGCGTCAAGGTGCCCAAGTGCTTCGGGCAGACCATCGAGGAGAAGGAGCACATCACCCACCAGTCGTGGATCGGCTTCTACATGAAGCCCGACGCCTGCCCCTTCCACACCTGGATTCCGGCACCTGACGAGCTGGACTGGCTGTCCGAGAAGTACCCCAACACCTTCGACAAGTACTACCGCCCGGTGCTGGAGCATTTCGACAGGCAGGAAAAGGCCGGCAAGCGCTTCAACAACAAGACCCAGCCCATGAACTGCCAGGTCTGCGTGTCCACCATCAAGTTCAACGAACCCGGTGACCCGATGGAGATGTGCTTCCGCGAGACGGTGTACAAGGGCGAGAAATTCCATTTCTGCTCCGACCACTGCAAGGAGATCTTCGAGAACGAGCCCGAGAAGTACGTGCAGACCTTCATCTCCTCCCACGCCGCCCTGCAGGGCAAGTGCGAGCCCGAAGGCACTGACGTGAATGCCCATGACTATCGCCCGGGTGCCCGCATGCACGCCTACTGGCGCATGGACAAGCGCGCCACCGGTGACTTCAACGGCTCGGAAGACCAGAAGAACTTTGCCAAGTGGCGTGCCCAGGCCACCAAGAACTGAGGAGCGTGATCATGACTCTGCTGAAAACCCTGGCCCCCTATGACTTCCCCTCCAGCGACGCCGTCGAGAACTACGCCGGCCGCCAGCTCCTGTACATCAACTGGGAGCGCCACCGCATGTTCTCGCGGCCCTTCGTGCTGGCGCTGCCGCCCGAGACGCCTTTTGGCGAGATCATCGACGCGTACATGAGCGACTGCTTCAGCTACCACCCCGACTGGGCGCAGATCGACTGGAGCAAGGTGGAATGGCGCAACGGCAACCGGCCCTTCAGCCCCGACCGCAACAAGAGCCTGGCCGACAACGGCATCGGCCACAAGGATCTGATCCGCCTCGCCACGCCGGGGCTGGACGGCATTGCCGGCTCGGGCTACTGAGGGTATCGGCATGAGCTACGAGCTGACCATCGAACCCCTCGGCCGCAGCATCGAGGTCGAGGAGGGCCAGACCATCCTCGACGCCGCCCTGCGCGCCGGCATCTTCCTGCCCCATGCCTGTGGCCAGGGCTACTGTGCCACCTGCAAGGTCACCGTGACCGATGGAGAGGTTGACCACGGCAACGCCTCCAACTTTGCCCTGATGGACTATGAACGGGACGAGGGCAAGGTGCTGGCCTGCTGTGCCCGCCTGGAGGCCGATACGGTCATCGAAGCGGAGATTGAGACCGACGACGACGCCCGCGACATCCCGGTGCGGGATTACCACGGCGTGGTCAGCCGCATCGAGGACCTGACGCCCACCATCAAGGGGATCTGGATCACGTTGGATGAGGGCGAAACCCTCGACTTCCAGGCCGGCCAGTACGTCAATCTCAACCTGCCCGGTGAGCTGGGTTTCCGCGCTTTCTCGCTGGCCAGCGCGCCGTCCGCCGGCAACGAGATCGAGCTGAACATCCGCATCGTTCCCGGCGGGGCCGGCACCACCTGGATACATCAGTCGCTGCGGGTGGGCGATCGTCTGACCCTGACCGGGCCTTATGGCCGCTTCTTCGTGCATCGCTCGGCAGGCCTGCCGTCCTTGTTCATGGCCGGCGGGTCGGGGCTGTCCAGCCCGCGTTCGATGATCCTCGACCTGCTGGAGGAGGGCTCCACCCTGCCCATCACCCTGGTCTACGGGGCCCGCAACCAGGCCGAGCTGTACTATCACCAGGAATTCACCGAGCTGGCCGCGCGCCACCCCCACTTCAGCTATGTGTCGGCCCTCTCTGACGAGCCGGCCGACAGCGACTGGCAGGGCTTCCGCGGCTATGTGCATGAGGCCGCCAAGGCCCACTTCGACAACGACTTCCGCGGCCGCAAGGCCTACCTGTGCGGTCCGCCGCTGATGATCGAGGCCTGCATCTCCACGCTGATGCAGGGGCGCCTGTTCGAGCGGGACATCTACACCGAAAAGTTCTTCTCCGCCGCCGACGCCCAGCAGGTGCGCAGCCCCCTGTTCAAACGCGTCTGATCTCCCTCCCTGTCCCGTCCTCTCCCGGGACGGCTTGAATCGGGTATCCGCCCTGGTGGTGGATACCCGTTTTTTTTGGTTTCTCCCCTTGTGGGCTCTCCAGCCCGCCCTGTCGCCTTTTCCTGGTGCAGCGGGCGCCTCCCTGGTGCTCCGACCACCTGGGCTTCCGTACTCATATCCTAAAAAATCAACACCTTAGGGATCAGGCGCGCTCCGCGTTCCGCTTGGACGGCTTCTTGCTTTGTTGCACTGCACATTGACGGATTCGCCCACATTACTAATATGTTAACAATTGAACATGCCGTAACCGGTTTCGGAGAGCGTAAATGAACCTGATCCTTGAATCTGCCGTCGGGCATGGCGCGGTCCAGTACCGCGAGAGCCGCAACGCCGATGTGGACCAGCAGGCCGCTGCGCTCATCTACGAGCGCTGGGGTCAGCGCTATGACCAGCTCTCCCCGGGGCGCTTTGCCGGTTCCATGGACGAGATCCAGCTACCCGCCCTGACGCTGATCCGCGAAACCAGCAATCGGGTGATCCTGCAGAAGGGCTGCACGCCGCCGGGGGTGTTCGCCATCGGCGCCGTGCTCAGCCAGGAGGATCACGGCTATCACTGCGGCGAGCTCATGCGGCCGCGCTCGGCGGCCCTGCTCGACCCGAAGACCGAGTTCGAGATCCGGACCCCCGAGAGCTTCGACCTGGTGGCGGCCGTGTTCTCGCCCCGGGAGCTGTGCGCCCATCTCGACGACCCGACCATCGATCACCGGGAACTCGAGAACGACCTGCTGAAGAGCTCCAAGGTCATTGATCCGGCCCGCTCCACGCAGCTGGCCGATTTCCTGCTGCGGGCCTTCGAGAGCAGCCGCGAGAACTCGGAATACCTGCTGATCCCTTCCAACCTCAAGCAGATGGCGGAGGAGTTCTACGCCCTGCTCAACGAAACGGTCAGCGCGGGGCACGGGGGGCAGGTCTGCGGGGTGTGCCCCAACCGAGAGCGCATCGTGCGCCGGGTGCGGCGCTTTCTGGATGCCAACCCCGAGTCGGCCCTCAGCATCACTGACATCTGCGACGAGGTCGGGGTGACGCGCCGGACCTTGCAGAACGCCATCCAGGAGGTCTTCGGGATCTCGCCCCAGCACTACCTCAAGGCCATCCGCCTCAACGCCTTCCGCCGCGCCCTCAAGGCCCGCGACCCCCTGCGCGAGTCTATCGGCGACGTGGCGGCGCGCTGGGGCTTCTGGCACCTGTCCCAGCTGGCCCAGGACTATCGCCGCCTGTTTGGCGAGCTGCCGTCCCAGACGGGCACCCGCCGACTCCATTCCTGACGCCCTTTTTTTCCAATTCTTGATACAGCCTCCCGGGAGCGCCGCCAGATACTGACCCCGCATTCTCAACAGAGTCGAGCGAGGTCGGAAGATGCACAAGAACACCATTCTGATCGCCCTGATCCTGCAAGCCGGGCTTGCAGGAAGCAGCGCGGCGGGCGAAGCCGGGCGCCCACCCCCAACCCAAGCCCCGTTGCCGGAAGAGGAAATCACCGTCGAGCGCCTGGTGCCGGCCGATGGCAACCGTCTGTACGTCATCGACCCGGCTTTCGGGCATATGGTGGATGGCCGCACCCATGTGCTGGACGGCGCCAGCGGGCGCTTCCTGGGCATGATCGGCACCGGCTTCGGTGCCCTCATGCTTCCGTCCCGGGACGGAAGCAGCCTCTACGCGGTCACTACCTATCACCCGCGTCTGTCCCGCGGGCCGCGCACCGACGTGGTGGAGATCCATGATGCCCAGAGCCTCGAGCTGAAGGCCGAGATCGACATCCCGCCGCGCCGCGCCCAAGGCATCTCCTACCGCAGCATGCTGGCCAGCAGCGCCGACGGGCGCTTCCTGTACATCCAGAACGCCACCCCGGCCACCTCGGTGGCCATCGTCGACCTGGTGACGAAGAAGCACGTGGGCGAAGTCCAGACCCCTGGCTGCTGGTCCATCCAGGCGTGGGAGCAGGGCTACCGCTTCTCCGCCATCTGTGGCGACGGCACCCTGCTGACCGTGACCCTCGACGACGCCGGGCAGGCCGTGTCCCGGGAGCGCAGCGGCAAGTTCTTCGACCCGGACACCGATCCCATCTACATCCACCCGGAGCCCAGCGGAGACCAGCGCTACTTCGTGTCCTACACCGGCAATGTCTACGGTGTGCGTCTGAGCGGCGACGCCCCGGCCTTCGACGCCCCCTGGCCCCTGCTCGACGCCCGTGATCGCAAGCAGGCCTGGCGCCCGGGCGGCCTGCAGATCAGCGCCCTGCACCGGGCCAGCGACACCCTGTTCGTGAACATGCACGACAAGGGCGCCGAGGGCACCCACAAGAACCCCTCGAAGGAGATCTGGGCCTTCGACCTGAAGACCCGCAAGCGCACCGCCCGCCTGCCCTCCAACCACGCCGTGTCGCTGGCGGTGAGCCAGGGCGCCCAGCCCCTGCTCTACAGCCTCAACCTGGAGGCGGCCACGGTGCAGGTCCGCCGCGTGGCGCCCGGCTATCCCAAGGTCCGGGACATCACTGGCGTGGGTGAGACCTCGATGTTCATGGAGGTGAAGTGACATGGGCCCCGATTCTCTTGCCATCGACCCGGTAGTCCTGCGCGGCGTGGCGGCGGCCCTCAGCGTCGTGCTGATCCTCGGTGCCCTGGCCAAGCTGCGCGACATGGAGCTGTTCCGCTACGCGGTGGACAACTACCGTCTGCTCCCCGACGCCCTGGTGCCCGGCTTCGCCTGGGGCTTCGCGCTCTCCGAACTGGCCGCTGGCGTCGGGCTGCTCTTCCCGGCCAGCCAGGGTGGGGCGGTGTGGCTGGCCCTGGCGGTCCTGGGCATGGCCAGCACCGGGGTGCTCATCAACCTGAGCCGGGGCACTGACCGCATCGAGTGCGGCTGCGGTACCGGCGGGCAGCGCATCTCGGCGGGGCTGGTGGCCCGCAACGGGGTGCTCGCCGCCCTGGTAGCCCTGTGCGCCACCGACGAGCTGCCGCGCACCCTCGGCCTCATCGATCACTTCAGCGTCGCCGGCATCGCCCTCGTGCTGCTCGCCCTCTACGCCAGCGCCAATCAGCTGCTGGCCAATCAACCCCTTCTCAAGGAGATTCACTCATGAGCGATCCGCTGATGATTTCCGTTGTTGCCCTGTGGGTGCTGGTGCTGGCCCTGGGCGTGTGCGTGCTGGCCCTGTCGCGGCAGATCGGCATCCTGTACGAACGCGTGGCCCCCATGGGCGCGCTGATGATGGACAACGGCCCCAAGGTGGGCGAGCCCGCCCCGGTGGTGGAGGTGACCGACTGGAACGGCCGCGCCCTGAGCGTGGGTGGCCCCGTAGCCAGGAGCACCCTGGTGTTCTTCCTGTCGCCCACCTGCCCGGTGTGCAAGAAGCTGCTGCCCATCATCCGCTCGGTGCAGGCCCGGGAGGGCCGGTGGTTGAACGTGGTGCTGGCCTCGGACGGCGATCGCACCGAGCACGCCGAGTTTCACGCCAAGCACCGGCTGGGGGAATTCACCTACGTCCTGTCCCAGCCCCTGGGCATGACCTACCGCATCGCCAAGCTGCCCTACTGCGTGCTGTTGGATGCCGGCGGCACCGTGCGCGCCAAGGGGCTGGTCAACTCCCGCGAGCAGGTGGAGAGCCTGCTCAGCGCCTACGAGCACGGGGTGGCCTCGGTGCAGGAGCACATCGACCGCCGCGTCATCGACGCCGTGCCGGAGCGGGGGTGAGCCATGAACTTCCTCAAACTTTTTGACAGCCTGGCCGAGCGCAGCACCCGGGGCGTGGCCCAGCGCTCGGCGCGGCGCGGCTTTCTGGTGGGCGTCAGCAAGATGCTGGTGGCCGGGGCCTTTGCCCTGCCGGTGCTGCCCTTCGACCGCACCGTGCAGGCCGCCGGCAATGCCGGCCGCAAGAAGGCCGAGCCCACCGACACCGACTGCGATTACTGGCGTTACTGCAGCGTCGATGGCTTTCTGTGTTCGTGCTGCGGCGGCAGCATGACCACCTGCCCGCCGGGCACCACCCCGTCGGCCGTGTCCTGGGTGGGCACCTGCCACAACCCCGCCGACGGCCGCGACTACCTGGTCAGCTACAACGACTGCTGCGGGCGGACCACCTGTGGCCGCTGCGGCTGCAACACCAACATCCGCGAGCGGCCGGGCTACCGCATGGGCGTGCACAACGACATCAACTGGTGCATGGCCAACCAGAGCAGCCTGTATCACTGCACGGTGTCCATCATCGTCGGGCTGGAGGAGGGGCAGTCATGAGCGTCACCTTTCCGCTGCGTCAGGCCCGCCTCCTTGCCCTGGCCCTGCTGGCGGCCGTCACGGCGCCGGCCGGCGCGGCCGACGGCAAGGCCGTCTATGACGCCCACTGCGCGGCCTGCCACCAGCCCGACGGTACCGGTGCCCTGGGCCTGGCGCCGCCCCTGGCTGGCACCCTGGGCAAGCGCATGGCCTTTCCCGAGGGGCGCAAATACCTGCCGGGCATCGTGGTCAGCGGCCTGGCTGGCAGGATGGAGTCGAAGGGCGTGGTCTACGAGGGAATCATGCCGTCGTGGCAGCAACTGTCGGATGCCGAGCTGGCCACGGTGCTCAACCATGTGCTGACGCACTTCAACGCCGCCGAGCTGCCCGCTGATTTCAAGGTCATCGAGGCCGATGAAGTCGCCGCGGTTCGCGTCAGGAAGCCGACGTCAAAGGACCTGCGCGCCTGGCGGGCCGCGTCGCATTAGGGAGCTGGGCATGGTCATGATCTCGCTGATTCGCTGGGGGGGGCTGCTGGCTAGTCTGTCGGGGCTGCTGGCCGGTGAAGCCCTGGCGGATAACGCCATGAAGAACTATCGACTGTACTGCATGGGCTGCCACCAGGTTGACGGCAGGGGGGTGCCTGGGAATGGCATCCCCGGCATGCGCGATGAGGTGGGCCATTTTCTGCGCGTGCCAGAGGGCCGGGCCTACCTGTCCCAGGTGCCGGGCACCCTGAACACTCCGCTGAGTGACGGCGAGACTGCCGAACTGCTCAACTGGGTGATGGTGAGCATCGCTCGGGACAGTACCCCCGCTGATTTCAGGCCCTACACGGCGGATGAGGTGAAAGCCTATCGCGCCAGTGTGCCCCAGGATATCCCGGCCCTGCGGGCCCGCCTGCTCAAGCAGATCAAGGCTGTTCTGCCAGGGTCCGCGCTCTAACAGGAATTTCCATGAACTCTTTGCAGCACTTGCGCCGTGGCTTGATGGCCACGGCAGGGACTCTTTTTCTTGCGCTTTTCATCTGTCTCCTTGTCCGCCCGGAATGGCTGGTTGGCTGGGGGACCGTCATCCTGGTGGCGATGGTGCCTGCGCAAATCGTGATAAGTCTGGTCTGGCAGGCCCGATACCCCCTTGTGCTGGCCGCGCTGCCCCAGCCGTTGCGTGGCATGGCCTTCACGGCACTGAACGGCGTAATCGGTGCGGCCGTCGCGTATGTCGCCTGGCGAACGGTCGGCGGTACGCTGCCTGTGGCTACACCTTTCTTGATCATGTTCCTGATCTTCTCTGTGGCCATAACTTTGGTGCTTGTGGTGCCACTGCAGTGCTGGCCGTTCTCTTCCTTGATCGGCCATACGGGCTTGAAGGGGGCTGCCCTGGTGCTTGCGGCCTATGGGTTGGCCTATGGGGGGTATCTATGGCTGTTCGATTTCGGCTTTCTCGTCGGGGCGCCGTTCTACCAGCCAGGGTTGGATCCTCATGGCCTCTTCAGGGCCTGGACGCCACTGGTTTTCTCGATTGCCATGCTTGTGCCTGTGCTGGGTCTGGTGCTGTTCGACTTCTGGCCGATCACGAAACTGACGGCCCGGCTGTCGGTGCTGGGCAGGCAGCCAATGTTCGGTCTCATCGCTCTGACGCTCATTCTTGCCGTGGCGGCCGGGCTTTGGGCGGTCTTTGTCGGCCAGGGGCTGGACCCTGTGGTGTTCATGGTGCGTGTCTGCGTCACCGTCAACTTTGGCTATTTCATCCTGCTTGTCATGTTTGAGGGGGTGCCCCAGCTACGGTTGCCTCAGCCGTGGCGTGGTCTCGTGCTCAACGGCATTGCCATCGGACTGGCAGTGCTGATGTTGTGGCTCTACGAGCACGTGGCAGGGCAGCGTTTTGTCCTGATTGCGGGAGCGCCGGGGTATGCGATGGAGCTGTGGTTGGCTTCGGCGATGCTTGCTGTGACTTTTCCGCTGATGGTCGTGGTCGGCAGCTACTTCCAGTTCTGGCCAATTGCCCGCCCCGCCTCGGTGGGCTCGGATCCCGTTGGCGCGGAGCCCGAAGGTAGATCCCGTTGATGGAATGCACGACCGGAAAAGTTGCCGATTTTTGATAACGAGCCGGTCCCCCCGATTTCTACACTCGATTCCACCAATCAAGCAGTCCGGGCCCGGCGGGACGCCGCTTCCCCTACCCCCAAGGAGGTTCACATGTTCAAGATGAGAAAGGTGGGCGCCGTGCTGGCCGCCCTGTCAGCCCTCACCGGCAGTGTTCAGGCGGCCACCGAGGCCGATGCGGCAAAACTGGGCAAGGAACTCACCCCCGTGGGTGCCGAGAAGGGCGCCAACAAGGATGGGTCGATCCCCGCCTGGCAGGGCGGCGACGCGGCCACGCCGGGCTGGGCCTATGGCAAGAGCCGGGCGGCGCATTTCAAGCACCAGGGTGACAAGCCCCTGTACAGCATCGACGCCACCAACGTGGACAAATACGCCGACAAGCTGTCGCCGGGCCAGATCCAGCAGATCAAGCAGGCCAAGGGCTACAAGATGGATGTCTATCCGTCCCGTCGCACCTGTACCAACCCCGATTTCGTGGCCGAGAACACGAAGAAGAACGTCACCACCGCCAAGCTCGGCCCCGATGGCTGGAGCCTCAAGGAGGCCACGGTGCCGGGCATCCCCTTCCCGCTCCCCAAGAGCGGTACGGAGGTGATGTGGAACGTGAAGATGAAGTACGCGGGCGCGGGCTTTGAGCTGCCCACCCTGTACACCGCCCTGTCGCCGCGCCAGGGGGCCAGCGAGTGGATCGCCGCCACCTCCACCCAGACCTATTACTTCCCCTGGGGCAAGAAGGGCTCGACGGTCCTGTCGTCCCTGCCGCCGGTGGAGTACTTCACCTACTTCTCCTACAAGTCGCCCACGGCGCTGGCGGGGCAGTCCCTGGCCATCACCAACTACCTCGACAAGACCAACGAGGTTTACTACTACTTCCCGGGCCAGCGCCGTGTGCGCCGCATGCCCACCTATGCCTACGACGCGCCGCAGATCGGCTTTGAAAACCAGTACACGATGGACGAGCCGCGCATGTTCAACGGCACCATCGAGCGCTTCGACTGGAAGCTGGTGGGCAAGAAGGAGCTGATCGTCGGCTACAACGCCTTCGGCATGTATGACCCGAGCGTCAAGTTCAACGACGTGGCCAAGGACACCGGCGTGAACAGCGCCAACCGCCGCTACGAGCAGCACCGGGTGTGGGTGGTCGAGGCCACCGTCAAGCCGGGTGTGCGTCACGTGGCCCCCAAGCGCACCTTCTATGTGGATGAGGACAGCTGGGCCATCGTGGTGGCCGACGACTACGACGCCCAGGGCAAGCTGTGGAAGCTCCGTGAAGGCTTCGTCATCCCGGTGTATGAGACAGGCAGCTGCGACAACCCGGCCTTCGTCCAGTACAACCTGATCGATAACCGCTACCTGGTGGACCAGAGCCCCCTGGGTGGCGGCAAGGACATGCGCTGGTTTGTGGACGCCAATGATCCCAAGCTAAAAGAGGGCTTCTACACCTCCGACAACCTGCGGGCCATCAGCGAGCGCTGATCCGGATACCTGACCCCTCAAGGAGAACCCTTCCATGCGCAAGGTATTCAGGATGACAGCCGCGGCTGTCCTCGCCGGTGCCGCCGGCTCCGCTGCTGCCGTGACCTTCGATACCGAGAGCGTCTCAGGCAGCTTTGATTCCACCATCAGCTTCGGCCTGGGTGTACGCGCCCAGGATCCGTCTTGCAACCTGGTGGTGGCTGGGGCCAGTGGCAAAGGCGCCCCCGTCGGCTGTACCACCATCGCCGGTGTCGGAGACCAGGGCAACATCAACTACGCCAAGGGCGACGCCTTCACCACCTATCTGAAAGGCACCCACGAGCTGCTGCTCAAGATGCCCGACGACTGGAAATTCATGGGGCGGGTGAGCTGGCTGCGGGACTTCTCAGCCACCCACACCACGGGGGCGGTAAGTGCCGCCACCGGCCCCAACGGCTACACTGCCTCCCTGTCGGACGAGGCCGAGAAGGATCTGCGCTTCAAGGCCCGCCTGCTGGATTTCTGGGTGAGCAAGGAGTTCTCCATCGGCGAGCAGCGGGCCCGTGTACGTGCCGGTAACCAGGTGATCAGCTGGGGCGAGAGCCTCTTTCTCCCTGGGGGCATCAACCAGACCAATGCGCTGGACATCATGCGCCTGTCCCAGCCGGGCACGCAGCTGAAGGAGGTCTTCCTGCCCGCGCCCATCGTCAGCTTCGCCACCGGCCTGGGCAAGGGCGTCAACGTCGAGGCCTATTACCAGACCAAGTGGAACGACAACTACTTTCCGCCCACCGGCAGCTACTGGTCGATGGTGAACGGCCTGGGCCGGGGTGACGGCACCTACGGCCTGCCGCGGCGCAAGGCCAAGGACTCCGGCCAGTACGGCGCCGCCGTGCGCTGGCAGCCGGAGGGCACTCAGCTGAACCTGGGCTTCTACGCCATGGCCTACCACGACAAGGCGCCCCAGCTAAGCTTCGAGAAGGGGCCGGAGTGGGTGTATGCCCAGGACCGCCGGGTGTATGGCGTGTCCGCCAACATGCCCGTCGGCGACTGGGCCGTGGGCACCGAGTTGTCCTACCGCCCGAAGGACGCGGTGTCCCTCAACCCCAACCTCGATGGCTGCGCCGCCAACAACGGACGCTGCTGGGTGGACGAGAAGAAGTACCAGTGGCACCTAACCGGCGTCCTTAGCATGACCCCGGGCGACTACGGCGGCATCCTCGGACTGCTCGGCAACGCCTCCACCGCCACCCTGATGGTCGAGGGCGTCGCCACCTGGTATCCGGGCCTGCGCAAGCACTACAAGGGCGAGCCCATCGGCGCCGGAGTGTGGGGCTGGGGTCAGGAGTTCGATCTGGGCGGCACCGCCCAGGCCGTGGGCGACAAGCTCTCGGCGGGCTACAACCTGGACTTCAGCTGGGTGTACGACGGCAGCCTGATCCCGGGCTGGCAGGTGATCCCCGAGGTGTATTTCTTCCATGCCGTCACGGGCCGCACCCCCAACTCGTCGGGCCTGTTCATGGAAGGGGCGAAGTCGGCCAACTTTATCGTCACCTTCATGCAGAACCCGGCCAACTGGCAGTTCGGGCTCAACTACGCCAAGTTCTGGAGCGGCTCGCGGGTGTTTGACCAGCCCTACGCAGACCGCGACTTCGTCGGCGCCTACGTGTCGCGCAACTTCTGAAGACTGTTGCCGGGGGGGCGCCCAGCCTCCCGGCCAGCCGGCGCCCGCGCGCACACGAACCCCAGTGGATGACAGAGCATGCTCAACTTATTCAGCGTCGATGACGTGGACCACCTGCTGACCCGCACGCTCAAGGGTCTGGAGAATTTCTGCTTCCGGTACCGGACGCCCTTCCTGATCTGGCTGGCGGTGTTTACTGCCATGATGGGTTACTTTGCCCTGCAGCTACGCATGGAGGCGGGCTTCGAGAAGCAGATGCCCACCGGCCACGAGTACATCGAGACCTTCAAGGAATACCGCAACGATGTGCTCGGGGCCAACCGCCTCAACATCGTCGTCAAGGCCCGCAAGGACACCATCTGGACCCAGGCCGGCCTGACCCGCCTGTACGAGGTGACCCAGGCCGTGATCTACCTGCCCAGCGTCGACCGTCTTGGCGTGCAGTCCCTGTGGACCCCCAACAGCTTCGTCAACGAGATCACCGAGGAGGGCTTCCGGGCCGATCCGCTGATCCCCGGCACGGTGATGCCCGAGCAGCTCAACCCCGAGATCATCGCCGGCATCCAGCGCTCGGCGGGGCAGGGCGGCTTTGTCGGCACCCTGGTGTCCCGCGACCAGACCAGCGCCATGATCGTGGCCGAGCTGGCCGAGGTGGACAAGGACGGCAAGCAGATCGACTACGTGGCCTATAACCAGCAGCTCGAAGCCCTGCGCGCCAAGTTCGAGGACGCCGACTTCGAGATTCAGATCATCGGCTTCGCCAAGCAGATCGGCGACATCGCCGACGGTGCCGCCTCGGTGCTGGAGTTCTGTGCCGTGGCCCTGGTGCTCACCGCCCTGGCGGTGTACTGGTATTGCCACTCCCTGCGCTTCACCCTGCTGCCCATCGTGTGCTCCTTCACCTCGCTGGTGTGGCAGTTCGGTGCCCTGCGCCTGCTGGGCTTTGGCCTCGATCCGCTGGCCGTGCTGGTGCCCTTTCTGGTGTTCGCCATCGGGGTGTCCCACGGGGTGCAGCAGATCAACTTCATCGTCCGCGAGCTGTCCCAGGGGCGGACCACGGAGGAGGCGGCCCGCGCCAGCTTCTCGGGGCTGCTCATCCCGGGCGTGCTGGCGCTGGTGACGGCCTTCGTGTCCTTCATCACCCTGATCATGATCCCCATCCCGATGGTGCGGGAGCTGGCGATCACTGCGTCCCTGGGGGTGTTCTTCAAGATCACCACCAACCTGGCCATGCTGCCCATCGCGGCCTCGTACTTCCACTTCACCAAGGCCTACGCCCAGGAGGCGATGGTCAAGCGCGACCGGCGCGCCCGCTGGCTGCGCACCCTGGCCCGGGTGGCCGAGCCGCGCAACGCCCTGGTGGTGATCGTGATCACCACCGCCGTGTTCGGCGTATCGGTGTGGCAGAGCAGCGACCGGGTGATCGGCACCCTGCAGCCCGGTGCCCCCGAGCTGCGCCCCGAGGCCCGCTTCAACCGCGACGCGGTGGCCATCTCGGAGAACTACGACACCGGCCTCGACTGGCTTACCGTGGTCTTCGAGGCGCCCGCCGGGGCCTGTGAGAACGTGGCCCTGGGCGCCTACCAGGACCGCTTCGTGTGGGACCTGCAGAACACCGAGGGCGTGCTGTCGGCGATCTCCTTCTCGGGGCAGCTGCGCACCTACAACGAGGGCTACAACGAGGGCAACCCGAAGATGTCGGCCATCCCCATCGACCCGGGCAACTACGCTGCCCTGGCCACCGAGATCGGCCGGATGCGCGGCTTCATGCGCAAGGACTGCAGCATGACGGCGGTGCATCTTTTCCTCACCGATCACAAGGCCACCACCATCAGCCGCGTCATCGACAAGGTCAAGGTCTTCCGGGCCGCCCACCCCATGGAGGGGGTGAGCATCCGCCTGGCCTCCGGCAACGCCGGCGTGCTGGCCGCGGTGAACGACGAGGTGGAGCACAGCGAGATGCCCATGATGCTCTACGTCTATGGCGCCATCATCATCCTGGTGGCCCTGGTTTACCGCGACTTCCGGGCCGTGATCACCGCTTTCGGTAGCGCCGAGAACGCGGTGGCGGCCTTGAAGGCAGGTGCATTTGACTATTTGGCAAAGCCGGTAGGGCTTGACCAGTTGCGTGCCTTGGTGAAATCCGCGCTACGTGTATCCGACCAGGGCGGCGAAGAGGACAATCCCTTGCAGTCCTTGATTGGCGATTCCGCCGGGATGCAGCAGGTGCGGGGGATGATCGAAAAACTGGCGCGCAGCCAGGCGCCGGTCTACATCTCCGGGGAGTCGGGCAGTGGCAAGGAGCTCGCAGCGCGTCTGATTCATGGACGGAGCGCCCGTAGCGGGGGCGCATTTGTTGCCGTCAATTGTGGCGCGATACCTGAGAATTTGATGGAGAGCGAGTTTTTCGGCTACCGGAAGGGGGCATTTACCGGCGCTGATAGCGAGCGGGAAGGCTTCTTTCAGGCGGCCAACGGCGGTACGCTTTTTCTCGACGAAGTCGCGGATTTGCCTTTGGGCATGCAGGTCAAACTTCTGCGGGCGATTCAGGAAAAGCGAGTCCGCAAAGTGGGTAGCGTCACCGAGGATGGTGTCGACGTCCGCATCGTTTGCGCAACCCACCGCAATCTTCGTGAGTGTGTCGATAAGGGAAACTTTCGCCAGGATCTATACTATCGCCTGAATGTCATCGAATTGCGCATGCCCCCGCTACGTGAACGACGCGAAGATATCGCGCTGCTGGTGCAGGCCCTGCTTGCCCGTTTGACAGCCGGCGCCGCGCCCAGGCTTTCCGATCAGGCAGTCAGGGCGCTGGAGCAATATCCCTTCCCCGGCAATGTTCGGGAGCTTGAAAATATCCTGGAAAGAGCGACCGCTCTGAGTGCCAGCGATGTGATCGAGGTTGCCGATCTGCACCTGGAACCGGAAGATACCGAGGCCGCAGAGGCCGGCCGAGGGGATGAGACGCTGGATGACTATCTGAATCGCCTGGAGCGGCAAGCCATTCTGGAAGCCCTGCAAAAGACGGATGGCAACCGTACCGCAGCCGCCCGGATGTTGGGTGTGACCTTTCGCTCCATGCGTTACCGCCTGGAACGTTTGGGTATCGAGTAATGGAGTGGCAGCCTTCGGGGTGGCTGACCGGCGTTGATCACCTGCCTTCACCCAATTTTGGGGAGCGGCCGGCGAACGAGGCGGTGACTCTGATCGTGATCCACAACATCAGTTTGCCACCGGGACAATTCGGGGGCGGATGGGTCGAGAGATTCTTTGTGAATGGATTGGACCACACCTTTCATCCCTACTTTGAAGCTATAGCCAGGATCGAAGTGTCGGCGCATTTCTATATCTTGCGCGATGGCCGGGTCATCCAGTTTGTCGGCTGCGATCAACGCGCTTGGCATGCAGGGGACTCCTGCTGGGAAGGGCGAACAAACTGCAACGACTTTTCCGTGGGGATTGAACTGGAAGGTTCAGATCTCGAGCCCTTTTCAGGTTTGCAGTATCAGGCCCTGTGGCCATTGCTGGACGCCCTGCGCCAACGCTATCCAATTTCCGCGATTGCCGGGCACAGTGACATCTCACCCGGCCGCAAGACCGATCCCGGACCCTTTTTCGATTGGTCAGCCTTGCGGGCGCATTGCGCCGAATTACGCCTCCCGTCCGAAGTAACGGCGTAGGCGATCGACCGCTTCGGCGAGTTGCTCGATCCCGGTCGTGTAGGCAAAGCGGATATGCTGCGCCGGCGCGTGACTGCCGAAATCGAGGCCAGGCGTTGCGGCAACCCCGGTTTTTTCGAGAAGGTCGCGCGCCAGCGTGAAGCTGTCGTCGGTCAGTGCCGAGCAGTCGCAGTACAGATAAAAGGCGCCTTCCGGGCGGGCGGTGACTCGGAAGCCGATGGCTTCCAGTGCCGGGGCCAGGAAGTCGCGGCGGCGGCGGAATTCGGCGCGGCGTTCCTCTAATAGTGCAATCGTGGCCGGTTCAAAGGCTGCGAGCGCGCCGTACTGAGCTGGTGCCGACGGACAGAGCGTCAGGTTTTGCGCCAGCTTCTCGACGTCGCGCACGTAGGCTTCCGGTACGACCAGCCAACCGAGCCGCCAGCCGGTCATCTGAAAGTATTTCGAGAAACTGTTGATCACCCAGATGTCGTCGCCGGCAGCGCAGGCGGTAGGGGCATCCGTTTCGTAGGTCAAACCGTGGTAAATCTCATCGACCAGAAAGTGGCCCTCATGCGCCCGACAGGTTTCGGCCAGCGCCTCGATTTCCGGTAGCGTGAGTAAGGTACCGGTAGGATTGGCCGGCGATGCGACCAACAGGCCGTCGGTCTGCGACGTCCAGTGCGCCTCGACCAGCGCGGGCGTTGGCTGGAAGTTGGTATCGGGCCCGACCGGGATGTTGCGCGGTCGACCGGAAAAAGTGGCCAAAATGTGACGATTGCACGGATAGCCCGGGTCGGTCAGCAGCCATTCGCGGCCGGGTTCGGCTAGGCAGGCGAAGGCCTGGTTCAGCGCGCCCGAGGCACCGTTGGTGACGGCAATGCGCCCTGCCGGCACGTCGACGCCGTAACGCTCGCGGTAAAAGCGGCTGAT
>NZ_JAFLDT010000026.1 GCF_017302315.1 Zoogloea sp. | reverse complement strand
CCCTGGTTGGGGTCCCGGTGGTTGAAGTAGCCGGAAAGCAGGCAGCGGCCCGAGTAGGCAATGCACAGGGCTCCGTGGATGAAGACTTCCAGTTCGGTATCGGGGCAGTCCTGGCGGATGCTGGCAATTTCATCGAGGGATAGCTCCCGGGACAGGATCACTCGGGAGATGCCGGCGGACTTCCAGAAACGCACCGCTGCAGCATTCACCGTGTTGGCCTGTACCGAGAGGTGGATGGGCATCTCCGGGAAGTTCTCGCGGACCATCAGGATGAGCCCTGGATCGGACATGATCAGGGCGTCGGGCTTGAGGGCGATGACCGGGGCGATATCCTTGATGAAGGTTTTGATCTTGGCGCCGTGGGGATAGATGTTGGCAACCACGTAGAAGTGTTTGCCCAGCGCCCGGGCCCGGTTGATGCCGTCGGCGAGGACCGGCAGGTCGCCGAAGTCGTTGTTGCGGACGCGCAGGGAATAGCGCGGCTGACCGGCATAGATGGCCGTTGCGCCGAAAGCGAAAGCGGTGTCGAGCATGGCCAGGGATCCGGCCGGTGCGAGGAGTTCTGGGGTCTTGAGGGGCATGAATCGGATGCTGATGGGGGTGAAGGGGCTGGCAAAACTTGTCGGCTGATCGCAATGTCAGCGATTCTGTTTGAGCGTGTCGCGCCAGCGGGCCAGGGCGGGGCTTTGGTCATCCAGTTGTTGATGGAGAACCTGGTCGGCCATGTCGAGCAGGGCTTTTTGTTCCTTGCTCAGGAAACGGGGGTAGTGCACCTGGAGGTGAGCAACAAGATCTCCGGCGTGGCGGCGGCCGCGGGCAGGGAAGCCCGCACCGGGCAGCCGGATCTCACCGGCGGTGGAGGATTCCGGCAGCAGGGCTTCCTGGACACCGCTCAGGGTGGGAACATCCACCACGCCACCGGCAAGCACCCGGAAGATGCTGACCGGCAAGTCCACGTGGATGTCCCGACCTTCGAGGCGAAAGAGAGGATGGGGCCGGGTGTGCAGGACGAGGTAGAGGTCGCCCGGCTCCCCGTCTTCGGGCGCGGGGCCACCCTGACCGGCAACACGGAGTTCCTCGCCAGGCATCATCGCGGGAGGAATGCTGACCGCGAGTTGCCGGTCCTGTGGATTCCAGCCACGGCCTTCACAGTCGGGGCAACGGTTGTCGGTGAAGTACCCCTTGCCCATGCAGGACGGACAGGATACGAGGCCACCTTCGCTGCGGACGCGTCCGCTGCCGTGGCAGGCACCGCACATGGTCGTCCGGCCGTAGCTGCGTCGTCCACTACCCTCGCAGGTCGTACAAGTCGCGCGCCCCTCCAGGGTAACCGTTACGATGCCACCAAACGCGGCTTCCTTGAGATCCAGTTCCACATCAAGGCGGTGGTCATCGCCCTTCGGACGCCGAGCCGGGGGCTTATCCTCAGCGTCCGCCGGGGGATCGGTTTCCCGCAGCCCGGTGAGATGCTCGAAGGCCTCCCGTGCAAGGCGGAATTGCTCGTGGGCCTGGGGATCGGCGTTGCGGTCAGGGTGCCAGCGCATGGCCAGCCGCTTGAAGGCGCGCTTGATCTCGGCCGCGCTGGCACTGGGGGGGATCCCCAGAATCTGGTGGAAATCGGGTTGGGACATTTCAGTATTCTAATCGGCACGGGCCGATTGATGGCCGAAACGGGGGATGCATGGGTGAACGTTGGCGTTTTCCGGGATGTTTGGGGCTGGTCTTGATCGGGCTCCTTCCCCTCGGGGTGGCGGCCGACACCTGGCGGGTCGGGCCAGACGAAGCGCTGCGGTCGGTTGCCGAGGCGGCTGCGCTGGCCCGGGATGGTGACAGCGTGGAGATCGTCGCAGCGACCTACGTGGACGACGTGGCTGTGTGGCCTCAGAAGCGCTTGACCATCCGTGGTGTGGGCGGTCGGCCGCGCCTTGTGGCGGCAGGACGTGTCGCGGAGGGGAAGGGAATCTGGGTGATGCGCGGCGATGAAGTGGTGGTGGAAAACATCGCTTTCGAGGGCGCGCGGGGGCCCAATCGCAATGGTTCGGGGATTCGCCATGAGGAGGGCGCACTGACGGTGCGCAACTGCGTGTTTCGCGACAATGAGATGGGCATCCTGAGTGCGAACAAGCTCTCGCTGAGCCTGGTGGTGGAAGACTCCGAGTTTTCCCACGGCGTCCTGGTGACGCCACGGATCAGCCATCTGCTCTACGCGGGACGGATGAGCCGGTTGGAGGTGCGAGGCAGCTACTTCCACCATGGCCGGGTCGGACATCTGCTGAAGAGCCGGGCCCGGGTGAATCTGATCGAATACAACCGCCTCACCGACGAGGCTGAAGGGCAGGCCAGCTACGAGATGGACTTTCCCGATGGCGGACAGGTCTTCCTGATCGGCAACCTGGTCAGACAGTCAGTGGGTACCGAAAACCGGCGCATGATCTCCTTCGGCGCGGAGGGTTTGCAGCATGACGACAATGTGCTGGTCCTCGCCAGCAATACGCTGGTGGATGACGTGCCGGACGGCGGTGAGTTTGTGGCCGTGTGGTCGCCCGAGCGGGTGAAGGTGGTGGCGGTGAACAACCTGCTGGTGGGGGGCTGTTTCGGCAGCTTCTGCCCGGATGCGGTGTTCCGGCGTAGCCTGCCTGATACCTCGGGCGAGACGGCCGCGGTGGAGGGCGAGGGAAATCTGCAGGTGGTTGGAGTGGGCACGCGGGCGGAGCTTGAGGCACGAGGTTTTCGCCCGGTGGCGGGGAAGCCCTGGAGGGTGAAGCCTGCAGGGCCTGAAGGGTTTCGTGGGTGGACGCTTGTTCCATCTCGGGAATACACCCCGCGCGTCGGAACCCGGACGCTGCCCGGCACTGGGAGGCGGATCACGGTGCCGGGCGCTTTTCAGCCTTAGTCAGTTCTTGTCTGTCTTGCGCCTGTCCTGGTGGCGTTCATACAGGACTTCGATACGTCCATCCTCGTGGGCGACTTCCATCTTTACGGCAAAACCCCACAGGCGTGCGACGTGCTTGATGACCTCGTCGGCGGCGTCGCTCAGGGGGCGGCGCAGGTAGGCCTGGTGACGCAGGGTGAGGGAGCGGTCGCCACGCAGGTCCACGTTCCAGACCTGCAGGTTGGGTTCGCGGCTGCCAAGGTTGTAGTTGTCGGAGAGGATCTCGCGCACCTTGCGGTAGCCCGCTTCGTCGTGGATGGCCGAGACCTTGAGTTTGCCTTCATGGTCGTCATCCAGAATTGCGAACAGGCGGAAATCACGCATGACCTTCGGTGACAGGAACTGGGCGATGAAGCTCTCATCCTTGAAGTTGCGCATGGCGAAATCGAAGGTTTCTCGCCAGTTGCTGCCGGCGATGTCCGGGAACCAGTAGCGGTCTTCGTCGGTGGGGTGCTCGCAGATGCGCTGGATGTCCTGCCACATGGCAAAACCGAGGGCGTAGGGGTTGAGGCCCCGATACCAGGGCTCGTTGTAGGCCGGCTGATAGACGACATTGGTATGGGAGTGGAGAAACTCCATCATGAAGCTGTCGGTGAGCAGGCCTTCGTCAAAAAGGGTGTTGATGAGCGTGTAGTGCCAGTAGGTGGCCCAGCCTTCGTTCATCACCTGGGTCTGCCGCTGCGGAAAGAAGTACTGGCCGATCTTGCGCACGATGCGCACGACTTCCCGTTGCCAGGGCTCGAGGAGCGGCGCGTTCTTCTCGATGAAGTAGAGCAGGTTCTCCTGGGGCTCGGGTGGAAAGCGCCGGGTTTCGACGGCCTGGGTCTTGATCTGCTGGGTGGGCAGGGTGCGCCACAAGTCGTTGACCTGGCTCTGAAGGTATTCGGCCCTTTCGCGCTGCCGGGTGAGCTCCTTGGTCAGGGACAGCTTGGCAGGGCGCTTGTAGCGATCGACCCCCACATTCATCAGGGCATGACAGGAGTCGAGGAGGAGTTCCACTTCTTCCTCGCCGTAGCGCTCCTCACACTCGCTGAGGTAATTGCGGGCGAAGAGCAGGTAGTCAACGATGGCGTCGGCGTTGGTCCATTGCCGGAAAAGGTAGTTGCCCTTGAAGAAGCTGTTGTGACCGTAGGCGGCATGGGCAATCACCAGGGCCTGCATCGTCATGGTGTTTTCTTCCATGAGGTAGGCGATGCAGGGGTTGGAGTTGATGACGATCTCGTAGGCCAGGCCCATCTGCCCGCGCCGGTAGCCTTTTTCGGTCTGCAGGAAGCTCTTGCCGAAGGACCAGTGGTGGTAATTCACCGGCATGCCCACGGACGAGTACGCGTCCATCATCTGCTCGGACGTGATCAGCTCGATCTGGTTGGGATAGGTGTCCAGCCCGTAGTCGCGCGCCACCCGGTCGATCTCGGCGTGGTAGGCCTCGATGAGTTCGAAGGTCCATTCGCCCGGAGCCGGAAGGGGCTGCTTGCGCTTCTGTCTTTTGGCGCTCATGCGAGTTTCTTTTTGAAGAGTTCGCGGAATACCGGGTAGATGTCCGGCAGGCCTTCAATGTGCTGCATGGCGAAGTTGGCGTGGGCGCCCACCAGCTTTTCGTATTCGCGCCAAAGGTTCTGGGGCTCGCCCGGGGTGATCTCGATATAGGCGAAATACTGGAGGAAGGGCAGGATTGCGGTGGAAAGCAGTTCGCGGCAGTGGGGTGAATCGTTCTCCCAGTTGTCGCCGTCGGAGGCCTGGGCGCCGTAGACGTTCCAGGCGCCATTGAGGTAACGCTGGTGCAGGATCTCCTTCATCAGCTCAATGGCGCTGGAAACGACGGTGCCGCCGGACTCCCGGGAGTGGAAGAAATCTTCCTCGTTCACTTCCTTGGCGACGGTGTGATGGCGGATGAAGACCACCTCGATGTGTTCGTAGGTACGGGTGAGGAAAAGATACAGAAGCATGAAGAAGCGTTTGGCGGTGGCCTTCTTGCCCTCATCCATGGAGCCAGACACGTCCATGATGCAGAACATCACTGCCTGGGTCGTCGGCTTGGGGATCTTGATCCGGTTGTTGTAGCGCAGGTCGAAGCTGTCAATGAAGGGGATGGCTTCGATCTTGGCCCGCAGGATGCCGATCTCATCCTTGAGACGGATGATCTCCGGGTCGTCTTCCGGGTGGGTTTCGAGCAGTTCGGCGATCTGCTTTTGCAGCTCCCGCAGGCGCCCCTGATAGGGGGAGGCAAGGGCCAGACGACGCCCCAGCGCGCCGCGCAGGGAGCGCACCACGTTGATGTTTGCTGGCGTGCCGTCGTTGGTGAAGCCGGCACGCTGGTTCTTGTATTCCTGAATGCGGGCAAGCTGGGTCTTGACCAGATTGGGGAGCGCCAGATCGTCGAAGAATACGTCCAGGAACTCCTCGCGGGAGAGGTTGAAGACAAAATCGTCTTCCCCCTCGCCGTCCTTGCTGGCCTTGCCCTTGCCGGATCCGCCACCCCCGCCGCCTTGCGGGCGGTTGATCTGGTCGCCGGAGGAAAACTGGTCATTGCCGGTGAACACGGTTTCCCAGATGCCGCCCCGGCCGTGATGGAACTGGGGTTCGGACAAGTCCTTCGAGGGAATGGAGACACTTTCGCCATTGTCCAGATCCTTGATGGAGCGACCGGCAATGGCGTCTGCCACGGCCTCGCGGATCTGGCCCTTGAAGCGGCGCATGAATCGCTGCCGGTTCACAGCACTCTTGTTCTTGCTGTCGAACCGGCGGTCGATGATACGTACCATTCGAGCCTCCCGAATCAGCTACGTAGGCAGCCCGCCAACGGGCGGGCGAGCCGGTGGGGCTTCACGATGACTTGCGGACGCGCAAGTACCATTCGCACAGCAGGCGGACCTGCTTCTCGGTGTAGCCCTTCTCGATCATGCGGTTGACGAAGTTCTGGTGCTTCTTCTGGTCGTCGCCGCTGGCCTTGGCATTGAAGCTGATGACCGGCAGCAGATCTTCGGTGTTGGAGAACATCTTTTTCTCGATCACCGCACGCAGCTTTTCGTAACTCGTCCAGCTCGGGTTCTTGCCCGCATTCTTGGCGCGGGCGCGCAGCACGAAGTTGACCACCTCGTTGCGGAAATCCTTGGGATTGCTGATTCCGGCCGGCTTCTCGATCTTTTCGAGTTCGTCGTTGAGGGCATTGCGGTCGAGGATCTCGCCGGTGTTCTGATCCCGGTATTCCTGGTCCTGGATCCAGAAGTCCGCATAGGTGACGTAGCGGTCGAAGATGTTCTGCCCGTACTCGCTGTAACTCTCCAGGTAGGCCGTCTGGATCTCCTTGCCGATGAACTCGGCGTAGCGGGGGGCGAGGAACTCCTTGATGAAGGCGAGGTACTTGGCTTCGTGCTCGGGCGGGTACTGCTCCTGGGCGATCTGTTGTTCCAGCACATACATCAGGTGCACGGGGTTGGCGGCCACTTCTCGGTGGTCGAAGTTGAAGACCTTGGATAGCACCTTGAAGGCAAAGCGGGTGGACAGACCGGTCATGCCTTCATCGACGCCGGCGTAATCGCGGTACTCCTGATAGCTCTTGGCCTTGGGGTCGGTGTCCTTCAGGTTCTCGCCGTCATAGACACGCATCTTGGAGAAGAGACTCGAGTTCTCAGGCTCCTTGACCCGGGACAGCACGGCAAACTGGGCCGTCATGCGCAGGGTGTCGGGGGCGCAGGGTGCCTGGGACAGGGAGCTGTGGGCGAGGAGCTTGTCGTAGATGCGGATCTCGTCGGAAACGCGCAGGCAGTAGGGCACCTTGACGGTGTAGATCCGGTCGAGGAAGGCCTCGTTGTTGCGGTTGTTGCGGAAGGCCACCCATTCGGACTCATTGGAGTGGGCCATCACGATGCCATCAAACGGAATTGCACCGAAACCTTCCGTGCCCTTGTAGTTGCCTTCCTGGGTGGCGGTAAGGAGGGGGTGCAAGACCTTGATGGGCGCCTTGAACATCTCGACGAATTCGAGCAGCCCCCGGTTGGCCAGGCACAGGCCGCCGGAGTAGGAGTAGGCGTCCGGGTCATCCTGGGAGAATTGCTCGAGCATCCGGATGTCGATCTTGCCGACCAGGGAAGAGATGTCCTGATTGTTTTCGTCGCCCGGTTCGGTCTTGGCCACGGCGATCTGGCGCAGTACCGAGGGGCGCAGCTTGACCACCCGGAAACGGGTCACATCGCCGTTGAATTCATGCAGGCGTTTGACCGCCCACGGGCTCATGATGGTGTTGAGGTAACGCCGGGGGATTCCGTAGTCGTCCTCGAGAATGGCGCCATCCTCTTCAGGGCTGAACAAGCCGAGAGGTGACTCGTGCACCGGGGATCCCTTGATTGCGTAGAAGGGGATCTTTTCGACCAGCGTCTTGAGCTTTTCTGCAAGAGAGCTCTTGCCGCCGCCGACCGGACCCAGGAGGTAGAGGATTTGTTTCTTTTCCTCCAGACCCTGCGCTGCATGTCGGAAATACGACACGATGTGCTCGATTGACTCCTCCATTCCGTAGAAGTCACGGAAGGCGGGATAGATCTTGATCATCTTGTTGGAGAAGATGCGCGACAGACGCGGATCCAGTCGGGTGTCGACCAGTTCCGGTTCGCCGATGGCCTGCAGCATGCGCTCTGCTGACGTTGCGTAGGCCATGGGATCGGTCTTGCAGAGTTCCAGGTATTCCTGGACCGACATTTCCTCTTCCCGGGCAGACTCGAAACGGGCCTGGAAGCTGGTGAAGATACTCATCTCATGTCTCCTGGGGCACATGCCCGGGCCAGGCGCCGGGCTCGCCATCGCTCTTCCGTGTAGAAAACGGCTCAATCCCTGAATGCTTTAGAACTCCCTTTTCAGGTGCAGCTATCAGATGAAACGGGAGCACCCTCATTTCAACCCATCTGATATCCAAAACGCGAGGGGAGTTCCACCTCCGCACAAGCAGTTTTTCACACCTCGGGGCTGGAAGCCAAGCGCCGGCGCGGGGGCTGCGAGCGGATTCAGGGGCTGTGTTAGACTAAAGGTTTTTCCGACGACCTCACGAAGGGATTTTTCCGGGAGGCACACGTTTTGCTACGTGTCTCCTGTCCTGTTCGTAAGGCGTTTTTGTTAAGACCGATCAGGGAATTTTCATGAGCAATCAGGTTACCGTGAGCGCGCTGGAGCGCCGTATCGACATGTCCGTGCCGTTGGCCGAAATCGACAAGGATGTGGAAGCCCGTCTGAAGAAGATGGCCCGCACCGTCAAGATGCCGGGGTTCCGCCCGGGCAAGGTCCCCTATCGCATGGTCGCCCAGTCCTACGGCCCGCAAGCCCGTTCCGAAGCCATTGGTGCCGCGGTTGAGAAGGCGCTGGGCGAGCAGATCCGTGCGCAAAGTCTGCGTGTGGCGGGGTACCCCAATATCGAGCCGAAGGATGCTTCCGGTACCGATGCCCTCGAATTCACCGCCGTGTTCGAGGTCTACCCGGAAATCGTGATTGCCGATGTGAGCGCCCAGGAAGTGGAGCGTCCCCAGTTGTCCGTGACTGACGCCGAGGTGGACAAGACGCTTGATGTCCTGCGCAAGCAACGCACCACTTTTGTGCCTGTCGAGCGTGCCGCCCAGGACGCTGACCGTGTCGTGGTGGATTTCACCGGCCGCAAGGACGGTGAAGAGTTCGAAGGTGGCAAGGCCGTGGATTTCGCCTTTGTCATCGGCGGTGGACAGATGCTCAAGGATTTCGAAACCGCGGTGCTGGGCCTCGTCGCGGGCGAAAGCAAGACCTTCGACATGACCTTCCCGGCGGATTACCACGCTACTCATCTGGCCGGCCAGACCGTTCAGTTTGAAGTGGTCCTGAAGAAGGTCGAAGAGCCCAAGCTCCCCGAAGTCGATGCCGAGTTCGCCAAGTCCCTGGGCATCGTCGATGGTGACGTGGCCAAGATGCGTGAAGAAGTGAAGGCCAATCTGGAGCGTGAAGTGAAGCGTCGCATCCAGGCCAAGGTCAAGGAGCGCGTTATGAACGTGCTGATCGAGACCCACCCGATTGAAGTGCCGAAGGCGCTGGTCGAGCAGGAGTCCGCCCAGCTCGCCGAGAACGCCAAGAAGGATTTCGAAGCGCGTGGCATGAAGACCAAGGATCTGCCGATCGAGCCCGCCTGGTTTGCCGAACAGGCCGTGCGTCGCGTCAAGCTGGGCCTGATCATGTCCGAGCTGGTCAAGTCGAAGGAACTGCACGCCAAGCCCGAACAGATCCGCGCGATCATCGAAGATTTTGCGGCCAGTTACGAAGACCCGAGCGAGGTCGTGAGCTGGTATTACTCTCAACCCCAGCGCCTGGCCCAGGCCGAAGCGCTGGTGATTGAGGACAATGTGGTGCAGTGGGTCGTCAGCAACACCAAGACGACCGATGTCACTGCATCTTTTGACGACTTGATGGGTAATGCGGCTTAATCCCGCAGAAAGCGACGGCAAATGAATCCCCTGACACCCCCGAATTCTCGTAGTGACTGGGATCCGGTCGGCCTCGGCCTGATTCCGATGGTTGTCGAACAGAGCGGTCGCGGTGAACGCTCCTACGACATCTATTCGCGCCTGCTCAAGGAGCGGGTGGTGTTCCTGGTGGGGCCGGTCAATGACGTGACGGCCAACCTGATCGTCGCCCAGTTGCTGTTCCTTGAATCGGAAAATCCGGACAAGGACATCTACTTCTACATCAACTCTCCGGGTGGTTCCGTTACGGCGGGCATGGCGATCTACGACACCATGCAGTTCATCAAGCCGAACGTCAGCACCCTGTGCATCGGGCAGGCGGCCAGCATGGGCGCCTTCCTGCTCGCGGCTGGTGAGAAGGGCAAGCGCTTCTCCCTGCCCAACTCCCGCATCATGATCCATCAGCCCCTTGGCGGGTTCCAGGGCCAGGCTTCGGATATCGAAATCCACGCCCGTGAAATCCTGTCTCTGCGTGCCAAGCTCAATGCCATGCTGGCAAAACACACAGGCCAGCCCGTGGAGAGCATCGAAAGGGATACCGACCGTGACAATTTCATGTCCGCGGAAGAGGCTGTGCGCTATGGTCTGGTGGACAAGGTTCTGACCAGCCGCAGTGAAGTGGCTTGATCATCCCCTAGCTTCAGATACAGAGAGAAAGGTCAGTAATGGCGGACAAGAAAACGAGCGGAGAGAAGCTGTTGTATTGCTCGTTCTGCGGCAAGAGCCAACACGAGGTCCGCAAGCTGATCGCGGGTCCGTCCGTGTTCATCTGTGATGAGTGCATCGAGCTGTGCAACGACATCATCCGCGATGAAATCAGTGCAGATACCGGCGGCGCCAAGGGCGTGAAGGGCGAGCTTCCGTCACCCAAGGAAATCAGCGCGATACTCGACCAGTACGTAATCGGTCAGGCGTCGGCCAAGCGGATTCTTTCGGTGGCGGTGTACAACCATTACAAGCGGCTGCGTCATCTCTCCAAGACGCATGACGAGGTCGAGCTGTCCAAGAGCAACATCCTGCTGGTCGGTCCCACCGGATCGGGCAAGACGCTGCTTGCCCAGACGCTTGCCCGCCTGCTCAATGTGCCCTTCGTGATGGCAGATGCAACGACGCTCACTGAGGCCGGCTACGTGGGTGAAGATGTCGAAAACATCATCCAGAAGCTGCTGCAGAAATGCGACTACGAGGTGGATAAGGCGCAGCAGGGCATCGTCTATATCGACGAGATCGACAAGATCTCCCGCAAGTCGGACAACCCGTCCATCACCCGTGATGTCTCGGGTGAAGGTGTGCAGCAGGCTCTCCTCAAACTCATTGAAGGCACCATCGCCTCGGTGCCGCCGCAAGGGGGGCGCAAGCATCCGAACCAGGATTTCGTGCAGGTGGATACCACCAACATCCTGTTCGTATGTGGTGGTGCGTTCGACGGTCTCGACAAGGTGATCCGCAATCGGACCGAGAAGTTCGGTATCGGCTTCGGCGCAGAAGTGAAGAGTCGCGAGAACAAGAATGTGTCCGAGGCGCTGCTTGAAGTCGAGCCCGGCGATCTGATCAAGTTCGGTCTGATCCCCGAGCTGATTGGTCGTCTTCCCGTGGTGGCGACCCTGCAGGAGCTGGATGAAGAAGCCCTCATCCAGATTCTTGTCGAGCCCAAGAACGCGCTGATCAAGCAGTATCAGAAACTGTTTTCAATGGAAGGCGTCGAACTCGAAGTGCGCCCGGCGGCCCTGCAGGCGATTGCCCGCAAGGCACTGAAGCGCAAGACGGGTGCCCGTGGCCTGCGTTCGATTCTCGAAGGCACGCTGCTGGATACGATGTACGAACTGCCCTCCATGGAAAACGTTTCCAAGGTAGTGATCGACGAAGGCATGATCGATGGTGGCACCAAGCCGATCCTGATCTACGCTGATCAACCCAAGGTCTCCGGCTCCAACTGACATCGAGCAGAAGTTTTTGGCTGGACTGCTTGAATTGATGTCACTAGGGCCCCATATGGGGCCTTAGTGCCTTTAAAGGAAAAATCATGTCGAGCACGCTTGACCTCCCCGAAGAACTGATCGAACTCCCGCTACTGCCGCTGCGCGACGTGGTGGTGTTCCCGCACATGGTGATCCCGCTGTTCGTGGGTCGCCCCAAGTCCATCAAGGCGCTCGAGAATGCGATGGAAGCCGGCAAGAGCATTCTGCTGGTGGCCCAGAAGTCCGCAGCCAAGGATGAGCCGTCCGCCGAAGATCTGTACGATCTTGGCTGCATCGCCAATATCCTCCAGATGCTCAAGCTGCCGGACGGCACTGTGAAGGTGCTTGTCGAAGGTGTGCAGCGTGCCCGCGTGGTGTCTGTTGAAGATTTGCGCACGTTGTTTGTTGCCAAGGCCAGCCCCATGCCGGCCGCTGAGGCACCGAACAACGAAGTTGAGGCCATGCGCCGGGCGATCATCAGCCAGTTCGATCAGTACGTTAAGCTCAACAAGAAGATTCCTCCCGAGATCCTCAGCTCATTGTCGGGCATTGAGGAGCCGGGCCGGCTGGCGGACACCATCGCAGCCCACCTGCCTTTGAAGCTCGAGCAGAAGCAGGAAATCCTCGAGATGCTGGATGCGGGCGAGCGCCTCGAGCGCCTGCTCAACCAGCTCGAGACGGAGCTGGACATCCTCCAGGTCGAAAAGCGCATCCGTGGCCGCGTCAAGCGCCAGATGGAAAAGAGTCAGCGCGAGTACTACCTGAACGAACAGGTCAAGGCCATCCAGAAGGAACTCGGCGAAGGCGAAGACGGCGCCGATCTGGAGGAGATGGACAAGAAGATCAAGTCTGCCGGCATGACCAAGGAGGCCATGGCCAAGGCCCAGGCCGAGCTTAAGAAGCTGCGTCTGATGTCGCCCATGTCGGCCGAAGCCACCGTGGTGCGGAACTACATCGAGACCCTGGTCGGCCTGCCGTGGAAGAAGAAATCCCGCATCAGCAAGGATCTGGCCGAGGCTGAAAAAGTGCTGGATACCGAGCACTACGGCCTCGAGAAGGTCAAGGAGCGCATCCTTGAGTATCTCGCTGTGCAACAGCGTGTGGACAAGCTCAAGGCCCCGATCCTGTGCTTGGTCGGCCCCCCGGGTGTCGGCAAGACCTCCCTCGGTCAGTCGGTGGCCCGCGCCACCAACCGCAAGTTTGTGCGCATGAGCCTGGGCGGTGTGCGTGACGAAGCCGAGATCCGTGGCCACCGTCGCACCTACATCGGCTCGATGCCCGGCAAGATCCTGCAGAACATGTCCAAGGTTGCCGTGCGCAATCCGCTTTTCCTGCTGGATGAGGTGGACAAAATGGGGCAGGACTTCCGCGGCGATCCGTCCTCGGCTCTGCTTGAGGTGCTGGACCCCGAGCAGAACTCGACCTTTGTCGATCATTACATCGAGGTCGAGTACGACCTGTCCGACGTGATGTTCGTGGCAACGGCCAACACCCTCAACATCCCTGCGCCGCTGCTGGATCGTATGGAGCTGATTCGTTTGTCCGGCTACACGGAAGACGAAAAGGTCAACATCGCCCAACGCTATCTTGTTCCGAAGCAAATGAAGAACAACGGGATCAAGCGTGAGGAGCTGTCGGTCACCGAAGACGCGATCCGCGACATTGTCCGTTTCTACACCCGTGAGGCGGGGGTTCGGGGGCTCGAGCGCGAGATCTCGAAGGTCTGCCGCAAGGTCGTGAAGGCCTTGGTGCTGGGCAAACGCAAAGCCAAGGTGGTGGTCAATTCCAAGAACATCGACAAGTACCTGGGTGTGCACAAGTACAGCTTTGGCGTGGCCGAGAAGGAGAACCAGATCGGTCAGGTGACCGGGCTGGCGTGGACCGAAGTGGGTGGTGAACTGCTGACTGTCGAAGCCGTGGCCCTGCCGGGCAAGGGCAAGATCATGACGACCGGCAAGCTGGGCGAGGTGATGCAGGAGTCCATCCAGGCCGCACTTTCCGTGGTGCGTCGTCGCTCAAAGTCGCTGGGGATCCAGGAGGATTTCTACCAGAAGTCGGATATTCACATCCATCTGCCCGAGGGTGCCATTCCCAAGGACGGTCCGTCCGCAGGTATCGCCATCTGTACGGGTCTGGTTTCGGTTCTGACCGGTATCCCTGTCCGTTGCGATGTTGCAATGACGGGTGAAATCACCTTGCGTGGTGAAGTGCTGCCCATCGGCGGTCTCAAGGAGAAGCTGCTTGCTGCCGTACGCGGCGGCATCCGCATCGCGCTGATTCCGCAGGAGAACGTCAAGGATCTCACCGAGATTCCTGACAACGTCAAGAACGGTCTTGAGATCATCCCCGTGAAGTGGATTGATCAGGTGCTGGAGCACGCACTGGCGCGCATGCCGGAAGCGTTGCCCGATGTGCCTGTGGGTGACGCGGCAGTGGCATCGCCGACGGAGCCGCTGGTGAATGGTGAGTTCGTCAAGCACTGAAACCCGTTGTTGATCCGAAAAGCCGGCAGATCTGCCGGCTTTTCGCTGTGCATGGGTACGTGATCATGGCATTCTGTTTGTTGCGCAGTTAGAATGCCGCGCTTCGCTCTCCGTAGTTCAATGGATAGAACGAGCGCCTCCTAAGCGCTAGATACAGGTTCGATTCCTGTCGGGGGGACCAGTCGGTTTCCTGTTTCCCTGCTGCGATGACTGAAAGCCCGCGTATGCGGGCTTTTTTCAGGGCTTTCTCATCGCGGGAGTGCTTCTTTTCGCCCATTCGGTGCGACTCGGTTCCTTGACATCCCGTTTTTTAGCGCGTTATATAAAGACCATCAGTGGCCTTTGCGTGTCTTGAAAGACGTTCGGTTTTTTTGGCGGTTGATGTCGGAGTGTCCTGTTTGTCAATTTCCATAACGAGGGGGCGAGTATGAATAAATCCGAGTTGATTGATCAGATTGCGGCAGAAGCCGAGATTTCCAAGGCAGCAGCAGGGCGAGCACTTGATGCGGCGGTGGCGGCGGTGAAGCAGACCCTGAAGAAGGGGGGAACCGTGACCTTGGTAGGGTTCGGAACGTTTCATGTGGGCAAGCGCGCTGCGCGTGCGGGGCGCAATCCGCGTACCGGCGCAACAATCAAGATCAAGTCAGCAAAAATTCCTAAATTCAGACCTGGCAAAGCGCTTAAAGATGCGCTAAACTAATTGGCTGTTGATTTCGCTGGTTCTCTCCAGCGAAATGATCGGGTGCTTAGCTCAGTTGGTAGAGCGTCGCCCTTACAAGGCGAATGTCGGCGGTTCGACCCCGTCAGCACCCACCACCTTGATTCAGGTGGCTGGTCAGTTTGGAGTGGTAGTTCAGTTGGTTAGAATACCGGCCTGTCACGCCGGGGGTCGCGGGTTCGAGTCCCGTCCACTCCGCCAATTCAAGTGTTTGATGTCAAAAAAAGAGGCCGCAGATGTGGCCTTTTTTTGTTGTCGCCCATGGCGTTGAATGTCGTGGTTTATCTTGATGTGTTCCGGACTTGGCTGCAGGACTTGTTCGTCAATCCGGCAGCAGGTAGACTTCCGTCGCTTTGATCGTGCGGCTTTGGATCGGGAAGCCGGCTGCGATCAGGGTGCGTGAATTGACCTGGCAGCAGAGCGGCGCTTGAATAGCTGTCGCACTTCATTAGGCGAACGCAAGTTCGCCTTTTTTGCATTTGTCGTTCAATAGTTCATCCGCCGTATGCAGCAACCGAGGATCCAGCATGTTTGACGCCGTACGCAACAACAAGAGGATTGTTCAGATCTTCCTGCTTCTCATCACGCTTCCTTTCGCTTTCTGGGGTGTTGATTCCTACGTCAAGAATGCGGGCAGTGGTGGCGAGTTGGCTTCGGTTGGTGGCACTCCCGTTTCCCAGCTGGACTTCCAGCAGGCCATGCGCGAGCAGCAGGAGCGACTGCGCACCGCGATGGGCGAGAACTTCAATCCGGCGATACTGGAGACGGTCGAGGCGCGCAAGGCTGTTCTGGACAATCTGATCAACCAGCGTCTGCTCGCTCTGGATGCCGCTCAACGGCGTCTGAGCGTTTCTGATCAGCAGATGCGGGAGACGATTGCGGGCATTCCTGCATTTCAGGAGAACGGTCAGTTCTCCCTGCCGCGTTATGAGGCAGTTCTCAAGGCTCAGGGCATGGGCCAGCCGACGTTTGAGACCCGTCTTCGCAACGATCTTGCGCTGAAGCAGGTTGTTGCTGCGGTTGCCGAGGGGACGATTGTTTCAGGGGCCTCCGCTGAACGCGTTTTCGCTGTTCAGTTCGAGGAGCGTCAGGTCAGCGAAGTCCGCCTTGGTGCCCAGCAATATGCTGCTTCCGTCAAACTGGCCGATGGGGCGGCTCAGAAGTTCTACGACACCAACCGTAGTCGGTTCGAGATTCCCGCCCAGGTTCGTGTTGAGTATCTGGTGCTCAGCCAGGAGGCACTTGCCGGGCAATTGAGTTTGAGCGACGCGGATTTGCGCAAGGAGTACGACGCCCATCCGGAGCGCTTCCGGCAAGGCGAGGAGCGGCGTGTCAGCCATATTCTGATTCAGGCCCGCAAGGATGCTGGTGAGGCCGAACTCAAGGCCGCCCGGGAGAAGATTGAAGGTCTGCTCGTGAAGGTGAAGGCCAGCCCGGCTGATTTTGCCAAGCTTGCCAAGGAGAACTCGCAGGATCCGGGTTCTGCCGAGAGAGGCGGTGACCTGGGCTTCTTCGGACGTGGCGCAATGGTCAAGCCATTCGAGGAGGCGGCTTTCGGTCTGGCCAAAGAGGGAGACGTGTCGGGGGTGGTGCAGTCGGATTTTGGATTCCACATCATCAAGCTTGCTGGGGTAAAGGCGGAGCAGGTCCGGCCTTTCGAGGATGTCCGCAACGAGCTCGCGGCCGAGCTCAAAAAGGTCGAGGCCGGCCGCAAGTTTGCGGAGTTGGCGGAAGGCTTCACCAACATGGTGTATGAGCAGGCGGACAGCCTCAAGCCCGCTGCGGAGAAGTACAAGCTTGCGGTTCAGACCAGTGGTTGGTTTGCGCGAAATGGCAAGGCGCCTGCGCCCTTCGACAACGAAAAGCTTGTCGCGGCTGTGTTTTCCGATGACTCACTGAAGAACAAACGTAATACCGATGCTGTTGATGTGGGCAAGGGCGTTCTCGTTGCGGCCAGAGTCCTTGAGTCCAAGCCTGCCGCCTTGCGCCCGTTTGACGAGGTCCGTGCCGATATCGAGAAGATGCTTGTCCAGGAAGAGGCCGCCGTGCTTGCCGAAAAGGATGGCGAGAAGAAGCTGGCTCAGCTCGCCAAGGGGGACGCAGTGCCTCTCGAGTGGGGGGCTTCCCGTCCGGTCAAGCGGATGGAGCAGGGTTTCCCGCCCGAGATCCTGCGGACGATCTTCCGGGCTCCTGCTGACAAGTTGCCAAGCTACGCGGGCGCAAAGCTTCCCGGCATGGGTTACGTGGTCTTTCGTGTCGAGAAGATTACCCGCCCGACCGCGGCGGGGGCCGACGATCCCCGTCTTCAGGCCATCAAGCAGCAATATGCACGCCTGCAGGCCGAGCAGGACTTTGCGGCCTATCTGTCGGTACTGCGCAAGCGCCATGGCGTGACGGTCAACGCGGCCATGCTGGAGAGCACCAAGGACAAGTGATTGGCATGGCATCAAAAAAAGGCCCCGGTTGATCCGGGGCCATTTTTTTGACTTGTGCGCCTAGCGCAGGCGCATTTCGGAAGTCACGGAATCCCGCTCAGCTACCTTGGTCGGGGTTGCCGAGTGCCGTGATGTTGAAGCCGCCATCCACGTACATGATTTCGCCGGTAATGCCACTGGCGAGGCTGGAGCACAGGAAAGCCGCGGCATTACCGACTTCCTCGATGGTGACATTGCGGCGCAGTGGTGCATTGCGCTCGTTGAAGGCCAGCAATTTGCCAAAGCTGCCAATGCCGGAGGCTGCGAGGGTCTTGATCGGGCCGGCAGATACGGCATTGACGCGCGTGCCTTCGGGGCCGAGGCTGACGGCCATGTAGCGCACAGCTGCTTCGAGGCTGGCTTTTGCAAGGCCCATGATGTTGTAGTTGGGCATGGTGCGTTCAGCACCGAGGTAGGACATGGTCAGCATGCAGCCATTGCGACCCTTCATCATCGGGCGGGCTGCCTTGGCAAGGGCGGGAAAACTGTAGGCGCTGACCTCATGGGCAATGCGAAAGGCTTCGCGGCTTGCGCTGTCGAGGAAGTCGCCTTCCAGCGCCTCACTCGGAGCGAAGGCGATCGAATGAACAAGCGCATCGAGACCATCCCATTGCTGGCCGAGCCGATCGAAGAGACTGGCAATTTCGTCGTCGCTCTGCACGTCGCAGGGATAAACCTGCGTACTGCCGAATTCGGCAGCCATTTTGGTGACACGTTCCTGAAAGCGTTCGTTCTGGTAGGTGAAGGCGAGTTCGGCACCTTCCCGGTGCATGGCTTTTGCGATCCCGTAGGAGATCGAGCGGTTTGACAGCAATCCGGTGATCAGAATGCGTTTGCCGGCGAGAAAGCCCATGTAAGGTGTCTCCAGTGAATAACCCTTTAATTATAACGGATGCTTTCTCGGGCGCGTGTTGTCGCGGATTTCAGCACATCCGGTAGACTGAGGACATGCGCGCGATGACTCGATACCTTGCAAGCTTCCTCCTGGCTACCATGGCGACAGGCTGTGGCCAGGTCTGGAATGATCCCTATCCGGCAGCCGAGCGGGGCGAGAATATTCTTTATTCCGCCTTCACCCAGCGTCCCAAGCATCTCGACCCGGTGCAGTCCTACAGTGAGGATGAGGCGACTTTCCTCTATCAGATCTACGAGCCGCCGCTGCAGTATCACTACCTCAAGCGACCGTTCCAGCTCGGCACTGCGACGGCCCGGGCGATGCCGGTCGTACGTCAATACGATGAGACCGGCCATCTGCTGCCTGCAGATGTCGACCCGGCGAAGGTGGCCCGCAGCGAGTACGAGATTCAGATCCAGCCGGGTATCCGTTACCAGCCTCATCCTGCCTTTGCCACCGACAGTTCCGGAAAGCCGGTCTATCTCGATCTTGGCCCGGACGCTCTGGCCGGAAAGCGCAACCTTGGCGACTTCCCGCTGACGGGTACGCGAGAGCTGACTGCCGAGGACTACGTCTATCAGATCAAGCGTCTGGCCCATCCGAGACTGCATTCACCGGTGCTTGAGCTGATGGGGGACTACATCATCGGCTTGAAGGATCTCCATGCGCTGCTTGTGGCCGGCGAGAAGGCCAGCAAGGAGAAGCCGGGCTGGATCGATCTGCGCAGTTATCCGATGAGCGGTGTGGAGGTGGTGGATCGCTACACTTACAGGGTCCGGATCAAGGGCGCTTATCCCCAGTTTCCCTACTGGTTGGCCATGCCTTTCTTTGCGCCGGTCCCCTTTGAAGTGGACCGCTTTTTCTCACAGCCCGGCATGGCCGAGCGCAATCTGACCCTTGACTGGTGGCCGGTCGGTACCGGCCCCTACATGCTGCAGGAAAACAATCCCAACGCCCGCATGGTGTTGGTGAGAAACCCCAATTACCACGGCGAGACTTATCCCTGCGAGGGGGAGGAAGACGACAAGGCGGCCGAACTGTTGAGGGATTGCGGAGAGCCGCTTCCCTTCATCGACAAGGTGGTGTTTACGCGGGAGAAGGAGAGCATTCCCTACTGGAACAAGTTCCTGCAGGGTTATTACGACGCCTCGGGGGTGTCATCGGATAACTTTGACCAGGCGGTCCAGATGGGGGGGCAGGGTGACGTCACGCTCAGCGACGAGATGGTCGCCAAGGGAATCAGGCTCAACACGTCCGTGGCGCCGACCGTGATGTACATGGGTTTCAACATGCTTGACCCGGTGGTGGGAGGCAACAGTGAGCGTGCACGCAAGCTGCGCCTTGCCATCTCGATTGCGATCGACCAAGAGGAGTTCATTGCTGTTTTCCAGAATGGTCGGGGCGTTCCCGCGATGCATCCGATTCCGCCGGGGATCTTCGGTTACCGCGCCGACAAGGCGGGGATCAACCCCCACGTTTATGACTGGGTCGATGGTCGGCCGCAGCGCAAGTCCGTTGAGGAGGCCCGACGCCTGCTGGCCGAGGCGGGCTATCCTGCCGGGCGGGATGCCAGGACAGGTGAGCCACTTGTGGTCAATCTGGACACAACGGGCGGTGGCATGGGCGACAAGTCCACCGTAGATTGGCTTTCCAAGCAATTCCGCAAGCTGGATGTTCAACTCGTGGTTCGTGCGACGGATTACAACCGCTTCCAGGACAAGATCCGCAAGGGCAATGCACAACTGTTTTACTGGGGGTGGAATGCCGACTATCCGGACCCTGAGAACTTCCTGTTCCTGCTTTATGGCGCCCAGGGCAAGGTCAAGAGTCAGGGTGAGAATGCGGCCAACTACGAGAACGCCGAGTACGACCGCTTGTTCGAACGCATGAAAGCCATGCCCGACGGCCCCGAGCGGCAGGCGATCATCGAGCGCATGCTGGGCATTTTGCAGCATGACGCGCCGTGGGTTTGGGGGCTCTACGAGAAGGCCTACACCTTGCAGCATGGCTGGCTGCTCAATCGCAAGCCGGGCAAGATCATCCGTAACAGTCTCAAGTATCAGCGCATCGATGTGGCCGAGCGTCAGCGCCTGCGGGCGGAGTGGAACCGGCCGGTGGTCTGGCCGTTGATTCTGGTTGGCTTGCTGGGGGGGGCGGTGGTGGCACCGGCGGTGATCCACTATCGGCGGAGGGAGCGGGCCGGGGCTGGTGGCTGAGCGTGGCGCTGCCCCCAGGTGCGGTAGTTCGGTACCCGATTGCTCAGCGGGACGGGAGCAGGCCTTCCGACTTCAGTTTCCCCCCCACCAGGGTGATGAGTTCCTCCACTACCTGGGCGGATGATCTTGGATTCAGGGTTTCACTGACTGCTGTCCATACCGGCTTGCCTTCCGGCAGGCGGTACAGCAGGGTTTCGACGACCACCGTGGTGTTATCTACGGTATAGGCCGGCGTGGTGTAGACGTAGGGGTAGAAACTGTAGAAGGAACCAAAGCGGGGGCCGAAACGCCGGAACATCGGATCGTAGGCGTATTGGGTCTGAGCGGGCACGACGGTCTGGGACTTGTCTACAGACACCAGTCGGGAGAGCAGGGCAGCATCAAAGCCCTGTTCTTTCAGGCGGGCCCGGACTTCCTCGGTTTCAAGCTTCGGGTCAAGGTTGAGGGTGTGGCCAGCCGTGGCGCTGGTGCCCGGGGGGATCGACTGCAGCACCCGGTTCTCTGCCATTCGGCGCAGGTTGTCGTCTTTTACCGAAACAAAAACCACCAGCTTGCGTGGAGTGGTACCCAAGTCGGTCCCGTCGCGCCAAGTGGATCTGAGGGTTGAACTGGCGCATCCGGTGAGCAGGATTCCTGTAACAAGCAGGGCGATGATGCGTTGAAGTGTCATGGCGGTCTCCGGTGCCGGATGTTCTGTGCATCGCGTCAGACCGCAAGATTAGCCCAGGATTCAATGAAAATCGTGGCTTCGTGGCGCGAGCCGGCCTAGCTGGCTTGAGCGGTCGACGACCCGCTTGGCATGGAGATGCACCACGCTGCCCTGGCGGGTGATCTGCCCATAGACACCCAGCAGGCGCGCACCCAGCAGGATCTGCCGCTCGGCCTCGAGGAGCTCCGGCCGGACGATCACATTGACCCAGCCGGTTTCGTCTTCCAGGGTGACGAACAGGGTGCCCTTGGCCGTGCCCGGGCGTTGGCGACAGGTGACGATGCCGGCGGCCCGGGCCAGCTTGCGATCAGGGCAGATGGCGATCTCGGCCGCACTCAGGAAGCGTTCCGCATGCAGCAGGCCACGAAGAAAACTGAGGGGGTGGCGTCCCAGGCTGAAGCCCAGCCGTGCGTAATCGGCGACCACTTCCTGGGTCTCGTCAGGGGCCGGCAAGGGTGGCAGGGTCTCGGGAACGGGGATTCCCCAGAGCAGTTCCGGAGCGGTCTGGCAGCCGGCAGCGGCCCAACACGCCTGATGACGGTGGCCCGCCAGCGTCTGCAGGGCCCCCGCGTTTGCCAGTGCCCTGAGTTCCGTGGCCGACAGAGCGGCACGTCGGGCCAGATCCTCGACATCCTGGAAAGGGTGCATGCGTCTGGCTTTGGCAATGCGTTCGGCCGCTTCGCGGTTGAATCCCTTGACCAGACATAAACCAAGGCGGGCGGCCGGATGCGCGGGGTCGGAGGAGGAGGGTGCCTGGGTACACTCCCAGTCACTCCAGGCCGCATCTGCCGGCAACACCTCTACGTGATGGCGACGGGCATCCTGAATCAGTTGGGACGGCCCATAGAAACCCATGGGCTGGCTGTTGAGCAGCCCGCACAGGAAGGCGGCCGGTTCGAAGCACTTGATCCAGGCTGATACGTACACCAGCAGGGCGAAGCTCGCAGCGTGGGATTCCGGAAAGCCATAGCTCCCGAAGCCCTGGATCTGGCGTCCCAGGGCTTCAGCAAAGTCGGCGCTGTAACCCCGGGCCAGCATGCCAGCAGCGAGCTTGTCCTGATAGCGGGTCAGTTCTCCCTTGCGACCCCAGGCGCCCATGGCCCGGCGTAGCTGGTCGGCCTCGCCGGCCGTGAAACCGGCTGCGACCATGGCCAGTTGCATCACCTGCTCCTGGAAGATCGGCACGCCATGGGTCCGGCGCAGCACCGGCTCGATTTCGGGCCGAGGGTAGATGATCGGCTCTCCCCGGGCCAGTGTGTCCCGGGCCGTGAGGTAAGGGTGAACCATGCCGCCCTGGATCGGGCCTGGCCGCACGATGGCGACCTCCACCACCAGATCGTAATAGCAGCGTGGGCGCAGGCGCGGCAACATGCTCATCTGGGCCCGGGACTCAACCTGGAAGACGCCCATGGCGTCAGCCTCGCAGAGCATGTCGTAGACCTCCGCCTCGTTCCGGGGGATGTCACTCATTTTGAAGGTGCACTGCCGCCATTTCCCGATCAGCGCCAAACTGCGGCGGATCGCGGACAGCATGCCGAGGGCGAGTACGTCCACCTTCAGCAGTCCCAGTGTTTCCAGGTCATCCTTGTCCCACTGGATGACGGTGCGGCCTTCCATGGCTGCATTTTCCACGGGCACCAGCTCGGACAGGGGCCCCCGGGAGATCACGAAGCCGCCCACGTGCTGGGACAGATGCCGGGGAAAGCCGATGAGCCCATTGGCCACGTCGAGCAACTGCTTGATCTGTGGATTGTCGGGGTCGAGGCCTGCTTCGCGAATTCGTTCGGGGGCGATCCGGAGGCCATCCCACCAGGCCAGACGGCGGACGATCAGGTCCAGCTGGCCGCTATCTAACCCCAGTGCGCGGCCCGCATCACGCAGGGCGCTGCGCGGACGGTAGCGGATCACGGTGGCGGCCAGGGCGGCCCGATCGCGGCCATACTTGGCGTAGATGTACTGGATGACTTCTTCGCGCCGGTCGTGTTCGAAATCCACATCGATGTCGGGTGGCTCATTGCGCTCCCGGGAGATGAAACGCTCGAACAGCAGGCTGGCTTCAGCCGGTGCCACTTCGGTGATTCCCAGGGCGTAGCAGACGACGGAATTGGCTGCCGATCCCCGCCCCTGACACAGGATGTCCTGGCTGCGGGCAAAGCGCACGATGTCTTCGACCGTGAGGAAAAAGGCCTCGTAACGCAGCTCGGCAATCAGGGCCAGCTCCTTGTCCACCTGCTGGCGGATACCCTCCGGCAGAGGGGCGTTGCCGGAGGCCCAGGCCGGGTAGCGATGACCCAGCCCCTGTTCCACCAGGGCCCGTAGATGGCTTGCAGCCGTAGCCCCGGGAGGGACGATTTCTTCCGGGTACTCGTAGCGCAGCATGTCCAGGTTGAAATGGCAGCGTGCCGCGATCCGCAGGGATTCGGCCAGCCATGCCTCCGGATGGCGCAGACCCAGCACTTCACGGGGCAGTAGATGCGCCTCGCCATTGGGGGCCAGACGATAGCCGGCTTCGTCCAGACTGCAACGGTGACGCAATGCCCCCAGCACATCGGCCAGAGGCTTGCGTTCCGGGCTGTGCATCAGAGGCGCACAGGTGCTCACCACGGGGATGTCAGCCCTGCTGGCGGCATCGCTAATCCAGCGGCAGCGCCAGGCGTCGTCAGGCCCCAGGGTCAGGGAGGCCGCCAGCCAGCTTGAACCCGGAAAGCACCCGGCCAGCCAGCGGGCATCGGCGGCCAATGCATCGATTCCGCCATCGGCCGAATCAGGGGGGAGCAGCAGGGCCAGGCAACCGGGCACACCGCCTGCCAGATCGCTGCGTTGCAGGTGATAAGCACCCTTTGCGGCGGCGCGTCGCCCCGTGCTGATCAGTTTGGACAGGCCACCGTAAGCTGCCCGGTCGGTGGCGATTAATACCAGCCGGGGGCCATCCGCGAGCTGTAGTGACGTGCCGATCAGGAGTTGCAGGGTATCCGGCTGCCGCCGCCATTGGGCGTGGGCCCGGACCACGCCGGCCAGGGAGCATTCGTCGGTGATCGCCAGGGCAGAGTAGCCCAAGGCGGTGGCCTGGGCGACCAGCTCCTCCGGATGCGAGGCGCCGGTCAGAAAGCTGAAGTTGCTGCGGCAGTAGAGCTCGGCAAAAGCCGGAAGGGAAGATGATTTCATGGAGTGACTGTATAAATAAACAGTCATCCAATCAAGTCTTCCCTTCCTGTCCCGGTGAGGGTCGGAGATCGTGCCCGTCCGGGGTCAGTCCTTCAGGTGTCGTCCTGCAGCCAGGGCAGCCAAAGCAAGAAAGGTCATCAGGCTGGCGGGATCAAGGGCACCGCCACCGCCGCCGGAGGACTTGACCGCCACGGACTGCACCTCGAAAGTCGCCTGCCCGGTGCCCTGGCGCCCGCTGTCATCGGTAACGGTCAGACCCACCACGTAGGTGCCTGCCACAGGGGCCGTGAAGGAGGGGGCGGCGACGCTGTCGGAACTGAAACTCCCGCTACCGGGCCCGCTGATCTGGATCCACTTCCAGGTGACCAGGCGGGCTCCACCCGTGGCTGCGCTGCCGCCGCCGTCAAGGCTGAAGGCCGTGCCCACCACCCGGGAGGCGGCGACGCCGATGCTGACGGAAGGGTTGGCTGCCGCGACAGCCGCCGTCACCGCCGAGCCCGTGTTGAGCATGCCCGCTCCGCAGGTGGTGGTGGTGCAGTTGCACTGGCCATCGGTGGAGGTGAGGGGGCAGGTGGGCAGTGTGCTGTCCAGCGGGAAGGGGGTGGCGCTGCTCTTGATCAGCGCGCCCACATCGGCTTCCGTCAGTGCCGGGTTGGCCGCCAGCATCAGCGCCGCGGTACCGGCCACCAGCGGTGTGGCGAAACTGGTGCCCACGGTGCTATCCCCCGTCCCGGTATAGGTGTTTGCCGTGGGGCTCGTGCTGCCCTGGTTGGTTGGGTTGATAAAGGGGAACAGGCAGGGTTGCCCTACCTGGACATTCACGCAGTTGCCGGCCGGAGCGCTGATCCCCACCTCCACACCGTGGCTTGAGTAACCCACTTTGGTGCCCACATGGCGGATACCGGCTACGGCAAGCACCCCGGGGCAGTTGGCAGGCTCGTTGACGGCGCCCGATTCGTTGCCGGCCGCCGCGACGATGAGCGTGCCGGCGGCCCTGATCTCGGCAATGGCCGAGCGATAGGCGGCGCTACAGGTGCCGGCTCCGGCGAGACTCAGGTTGATGACCCGGGCCGGCGTAGGATTGCTGGGCACCCCGGGTACGCTCAAGCCAGCCGCCCAGCGCATGCCCGCGATGATGTCCGAGTCGAAGCCACCGCACTTGCCGAGTACGCGGACGGGCAGTACACGGGTGGCGCCCCCTATGCCGGCAACACCCCGGGAGTTGTTGGTTTCGGCCGCCAGAATGCCGGCCACCTGGGTGCCGTGCCAACTGCTGCCTTGCACGCTCAGGGTGCCGCACAGGGCGGTCAGGGCGGCATTGTTGCGGTCGGCCGCCGAGACGTAGTCCCCCGGGTCGGAAGCATCGGCATCCCGGCCGCTCTGGCCATCGTTGGCATTGAGATCATCGGTGATGAAGTCGTAGCCCGCCACCAGGCGGGGGGCCAGATCCTCGTGATCGAAGCGCACGCCAGAGTCGACTACGGCCACCACCACCTTGCTGCTGCCACTGGTCATGTCCCAGGCGGCCTGGGCATTGGTGGCCGCGAGGCGGGTGGTATCGGGCGCCTGCAGGTACCACTGGAATCCGTACAGGGGGTCGTTGGGCAGGGCGCTGATCTTCTTGATACGGTCAGGCACCGCGTATTCCACGTCGGCATCTCCGGCCAGTCTTGCGGCCAGCGCCTCCGATGTCAGGCCGCTGGCGCGCATGACGTGCAGATCCCGACCGGGCTGGCTGACCATGTGCGCCCTCAATCCCATCCGCGTGCCGAGGGTTTCGACGCGACCCGCGGCCTGGATCTGCTTGAGCATGGAGCTGGCCTTGAGTTTGACGATCACCCGGGCTTCGAGGCTGTCGGCGGCCTGGGTGAATGACGGTACGGCAACCAGGGCGCACAGGGCCAGGCCGATTCTCGAGAGCATGGTCATTGCGAATCCTTTCCTCTGTCGATGCTGACGTAGTCGATTCCGGGCTGGCCTCGCAGCGCGTCCAGCACCTGGCCGCAGGCCGGATCGACCTGGGGGCACGTCAACCGGTAGCTGTGGCTGCGGGACGAGAGACTGCTGACAAAGCGGGCATCGGTTGCACCCGCCTTCTTCAGTCTCTCCAGGGCTTCGGGAGCATCGCCGGGTGTGGCGAGGGTGAAGCCGACGATCACGGACCGGGTTGAACCGCCGCTCAGGGGGGCTGCGGCGCAGGCTGTGATGGCAAGCAGAAAGGGCAGCAACAGCCCGCTTCGGCAGAGGTGCGATGTCAAAATGGTTTCCCCGGAAGGTGACAAATGCCCAGTCTGGGAGAGGGCCACGCCGCACTAGGCGAAGCGGCGTTCATCCTTGCCGGGCCTGCCCGCCCCTCAGCGGCGCCGACGCCCCGGGGTGGGCCCCCCCGTCGGTGTGGCGGGGGCCGGTTTTCCGTACTCCTTGAACACCCGTTTTGCGTCCTGCTCGGCGCGTAACTGGGTGCACAGGCTGGGATCATCATCGTGCTCACTAAAATAACCTGCCGCCTGAGCCTTCATCACGAGCTGGATCGCTGCGTGCTCGCTGAGGCCGAAGCGTTCGAAAATGAGGGTGGTGACTTCATCCAGATGCTCTTCGTAGGTCATGATGGGGATAATGGCGTGACAGGCCCCGTATTGTAACGGCAGGTGGGCCCCTGTCCTTGCCCGCCTGCCCAGGCCCCGAGGATAATCGTATCCGCCCTCCAGCCCATGAGTCCGCCATGACCGATACCCGGCCTGTCCTCTCCGCCCTTTACTGCCATCCCGTCAAGTCCATGCGCAGCCAGCGTCTGGATGCCAGCCCGGTCAGTGCCGCGGGCCTGCCCTTTGACCGCATGTGGATGGTGGGGGATGCCAATGGCAGATTTGTGACGGGACGCGAGTATCCGGAGCTGGTTCTGATCGATGCTCGAGCGTCGGCACTGGGCGTCACGCTCTCGGCGTCCGGGCGGGCGCCGCTCTTCGTGCCCAACAGTGCCTTTGACGATCCCGCCCCGGTGACTGTCTGGGGCGACCGCTTTTCCGCCTGGCAGGGTGCAGTCGAGGCAGATGAGTGGATTTCCGCCTTCATCGGCACGCGGCTGAAGCTCCTGTGGACCGGGGCAGAGACCGCAAGGCGGGTGAAGGCGGACCCGAAGGTGCCCTTGTCCTTTGCCGACGGTTTCCCGCTGCTGATCATCGGCCAGGCGTCCCTTGACGACCTGTCCGCGCGGGTTGGCCGCCCGTTGGCCATGGAGCGTTTCCGGCCCAATCTCGTGGTGTTGGGCGCCCCGGCCTTTGCCGAGGATGGATGGAAGCGCATCCGCATCGGCACATGCACTTTCCGCATCGTCAAGCCCTGCGAGCGCTGCGTCTTCACCACCGTCGACCCGGACACCGGTCGCAAGGGGCTCGACCAGGAACCCTTGCGAACCTTGGCCAAATACCGCAAGACCCCGGATGGCGTGATCTTCGGGCAAAACGTGATTGCCGAAGGTGATGGCGAATTGCGCTGCGGAATGGACGTGGAAATTCTCGAATGAGACGTGCGTGAAGTCCTGATGGCAAAGGTTGGCGGTTGCCGGTCTGCGCGTGCCCTCTTCCAGAAAAAAACCCGAGGGCCGTGAGGCGCTCGGGTTGAAATCCACACCAAAGGAGGAGGGTGGAGGAGACAACTGAATGATAGATCAAATTTTGGTGCGGTGCACAATTATTTGTTGAATCGACGTGTGCACCACCAACTTTGTCACGGATTCAGTGCCGATCCGAAGCAAGCTCAAAGCACCGTACCGAATGCCCGCCCGATGGCTGTCGTGAGTGCCATGGCAAGGGCGCTCCAAAAGGCCACCCTGCCCGCACCGATCCACGGCCTCGCGCCTCCCGCCCGGGCGGCCAGTGCGCCGAGCATGGCAAGAAAGAGCAGGCTGGTGGCCGAGAGGGTGGGAATCAAGCGCTCACCGGAGACCAGCAATGCCACCCCAAGGGGCAGCGCTGCACCCGCTGCAAAACTTGCAGCCGAGGCAAGGGCCGCCTGGATCGGACGTGCTTCGAGCACGTCGGATAGGCCCAGTTCATCACGGGCATGGGCGCCGAGGGCATCGTGCTGAGTGAGCTGCCGGGCGACCTGCTGCGCCAGCGCGGGGTCAAGCCCTCTCCCTATGTAGATCGCCGCCAACTCCAGAAGCTCCGCATCGGGTGCGTTCGCCAGTTCGAGTTTCTCCCGCGACAGATCGGCCTTCTCGACATCCGCCTGGGAGTGTACCGAGACGTACTCGCCTGCCGCCATCGACATTGCCCCGGCAACCAGTCCCGCAACCCCCGTGAGCACCACCGTGCCGTGATTCGCATTCGCCGCAGCGACCCCCAAGAGCAGGCTTGCGGTGGACACGATGCCATCGTTGGCACCCAATACTGCCGCCCGCAACCAGCCTATGCGGTCGCTGCGGTGGCGTTCGTCGTGGCGATGTCCAAGGGGCATGGAAAGGGGCTCGTGGAACAAGGGTGGGCAGGCCGGGGTATCAGGTCCGCGTTCATTGCCAGACTACAGCTCTTCAAGGTGATCATCCCTGATCTCCATCGTCTGATGAGTCGATACGTGAAGAGCCCGGCATCCAAAAAAAGCGGCCGACCCTCTTCGGGCCGGCCAGACTCACGAGGAGATCAAGGTGACGGCGGAGCGGTGGGAAAAGCTTGGAGAGCGCGCCGCCGCACGTCATGAGTTTATTTTGTTATAGACAAAAATCAAGTTTCGGAATTTATGCCTTTGCTTTTTTAAATTAAATTATTGAAATTAAAAAATAATTTATATAAATTATTTTCAGCGTTGAAACTTTGTTTGTGAGTGCTATATTTGTCTTGGACAAACACGCAAGGAGACAGACATGCCCACTCGTAAAGTTTCCAAAGTCCTTGGCAACCGGGACTTCCTGGCCGTCACACCTGCAACCCCCGCCCGCGATGTGGCGGTCATGATGCGTGCTGCCGGCCAGGGTGCGGCGGTTGTCGTGGACCGCGCAGGCCGTCTGCTGGGAATCTGCACGGAGCGCGATCTGGTTTTCCGGGTTATGGCCGAGGGGCGGGATCCTGGTGCAACCCCCGTGCGGACTGTCATGTCGTCAGACCCGCAAACGGTACGGGCCGATATGCTGTTTGGCCATGCACTGCATCTGATGTACGAAGCGGGGGTCCGGCACATGCCCGTCGTGGACGGTTTCGGCCGTCCCCTCGGCATCGTCTCTTCAAGGGATGCACTGAGTCTCGAGATCGCTCACCTTGGCAGGGAGCTGGAGCAAAGGGAGTGCATTGCGGCAATCCTCTGATGCTTGAGTCAGGAAACGGAGTCGATCGCGCTATCGAGGCCCATTCACAGGTGCCCGGGCTGGCAGCCGGCGCAATCTCAATCTGAATCTGAATCGCGCCGGCCTGGTTTGTTCGCTTAAACACGGAAAAGGCCCGCCTCCGGGGAGGTGGGCCTTTTCCGTGTTAGCTTGCCCCTGTGGCTTGAAAGAGGCCTCGAACCCCCCTAGAGGGGATTGCCAAGGCCTCGGTCCGTGTCAGCCGCAGGTGCCCACCGCGCCACAGGCGGTGCAGAAATCGCAGCCGTCCTTGCGGATCACCGAGTGGTTGCCGCATTCGCCGCACAGGGCGCCCTGCATCAGCCGGGGTTCGTTTTCGTCGCGGGGGGCTTCGAGAATGCCCATCTCGCGAGTCGGGTAGCCGGCTTCGTCAAGCACGCCGAGCATGGCGTAGCGATGGATGATCAGCGCGGCCAGGTAGGCGACGGTAGAGGGCCAGTTCTGCTGACGGCGGGTGCCGGGTACGAAGGCCATGAAGTCGCCCAGAGGCTCCGGGTAGTCGATGAGCTTGCGCAGTTTCATGCCGATCCAGGCCGGGTCCATGACGCGCATGTCCAGGGACAGGATGCGTGACAGGCCATCCAGGGCGCGCGGGTAGTTGCCCGACAGCCACATGGAGTAGGGGCGGGTGACGCCGTCCGGCAGGGTGATCTCCTTGAGGCCGAGCACGAAGTCTTCGCCGGTGGCCGGGTTCTGGATATCCACAGTCCAGGACAGGGTGCCGTCGGTGCCGGTCTTGGGCTCCTGCAGGCTGAACACGCTGTCGAGCACCGGGGTCGGCAGGTCGCCGTCGAGGGCATTGAGCTTCTCGCAGCGGTAGCGCACCACCTGGGCAAAGGCGGCCACCACGCCGGGCATCAACTTCTGCTCACCGTGCGGCGGGAAGCGCAGTTCGAAGGGCTTCTCGCCGATGGTCTTGGACAGGGCTTCGAGCTTGAGCTTCAGCCAGCCACGGTCGTTGGCGCGCATGTCCATGGACAGGGTCTTGGCCACTGCACCCAGGCCGCGGGGCTGGTCGGCACCGTTCACCCACACTTCGAAGGGGAAGGCGCCCTTGGCGGGGCTGTCCTCGACCGGATCCATATGGCCGACGAAGAGGGCGAAGTTACCCTGGGGCGTGTTGAGCATGTAAGTCCAGGCGGCGTTGCCGTCCGGCAGGTCCGGGCGGCCGGGCCAGCGCAGGGAGGACAGCACCGGTGCAGGCAGGCTCTTGATGGAGAGGCGACGGTTGGTGTCGTCGGACATCTCCACGTCCTGGGGCTGCTTCTGCTCACTGCTCGGGGTGACCGACAGCACGGAGCCCAGCACGCTGTTGGGACGGTAGGTGGCCAGCCCCTTGAGGCCGGACTTCCAGGCGTCGAGGTAGAGGTTCTCGAACTCGGTGTAGGGGTAGTCGGCGGGGACGTTCACCGTCTTGGAGATGGACGTGTCCACATAGGGCGCCACGGCGGCAACCATGTCCTTGTGGGCCTTGGCGGAGATCTCCAGGGCGGTCACGAAGTAATCGGGCAGCTTGGTGACATCACCCCCCAGATGCTTGTACAGGCGCCAGGCGTAATCCTCGACCGCATGCTCCTTGAAGGTGCCGTCGGCCATGCGCTTCTTGCGGGTGTAGGTATAGGAGAACGGGGGCTCGATGCCGTTGGAGGCGTTGTCGGCGAAGGCCAGGCTGATCGTGCCGGTGGGGGCGATGGACAGCAGGTGGGAGTTGCGCAGGCCGTGCTTACGGATCTTGTCCTTCACCTCGGCCGGCAGGCGGGAGGCGAAATTGCCGCCGGAGAGGTAGAGATCGGCATTGAACAGGGGGAAGGCGCCGCGCTCCCGGGCCAGTTCGACGGAGGCCAGGTAGGCCTGGTCGCGCATGAATTCGGAGATCCGGGTGGCCATGGCGCGGGCTTCGTCGGTGTCGTAGCGCAGGCGCAGCATGGCCAGGGCGTTACCCAGGCCGGTAAAGCCAAGGCCGACACGGCGCTTGGACTGGGCTTCGGCATGCTGCTGCTCAAGAGGCCAGTGGGTGGCTTCGAGCACGTTGTCGAGCATGCGGATGGAGGTCTCAACGGTCTTGCCGAAGGCGGCGAAGTCGAAGGTGGCCTTGTCGCTGAAGGCGTCCTTGACGTAGAGGGTCAGGTTGATGGAACCCAGGCAGCAGCAGCCGTAGGAGGGCAGGGGCTGCTCGGCACAGGGGTTGGTGGCCTCGATGGTTTCGCAGTAGTAAAGGTTGTTGTCCTTGTTCATGCGATCAAGGAACAGGATGCCCGGCTCGGCATGGTCGTAGGTGGAGCGCATGACCTGGTCCCACAGGTCACGGGCCGGCACCTTGCGGTAGACCCAATGGCCATCCTCGCGCTGGTAGCCGCCGGCCGCCTTGATGTCGGCGGAGGGCTCGGCCTTGTGGGCCAGTTCCACGTCGCCACCCGCCTCAACCGCCTGCATGAACTGGTCGGTCACGGCGATGGAGACGTTGAAGTTGGTCAGATCGCCGTGATCCTTGGCGTGGATGAAGTCTTCGATGTCCGGGTGGTCGCAGCGCAGCACACCCATTTGGGCGCCACGGCGGGAGCCGGCGGACTCGACGGTCTCGCAGGAGCGGTCGAACACACGCATGTAGGACACTGGGCCCGAGGCGTTGGACTGGGTGCCCCGCACCATCGCACCCTTGGGGCGAATGGAAGAGAAGTCGTAGCCGACACCGCCACCCCGGCGCATGGTTTCAGCAGATTGGGCCAGCGCGGTGTAGATGCCGCAGCGGCCGTCCACGGACTCGGTGATGGAGTCGCCCACCGGCTGTACAAAGCAGTTGATCAGCGTGGCAGCCAGATTGGTGCCGGCGGCCGAGTTGATGCGGCCGGCGGGTACGAAACCGCGCTCCTGGGCTTCGAGAAAGCGTGCCTCCCAGAAGGCGCGCTTGTCTTCCGCTTCCATCGCGGCCAGGGCGCGGGCGACGCGCAGACGGACATCGGCAACATTCTGCTCGTTGCCTTTGGCGTATTTCTCGAGCAGAACCTCGCCGGAGATCTCCTGCGGTTCGAGGTTGGCGGCAGAGGCGGGCTGGACTTTGGCGGGTTTCGTCGTGGCGGTCATGGCTTTTTTCTGGCTGATCGGGAGGTGTGTGGGACGGCGCATAGCTTACCTCGAAGCTTTAAATTTGCACAAATTTTTTAGTTGTTTAAAATCAATAACTTGAAAAAATCAATAGTGTGCTTAAAAGTTTTTTTCTACTACATTTAGTAGGCAATCCAGGTGCAAAAATCAAGGCTGGCCGCCTTGGGGATACGCCAGAGCCTTGATTCTCATGGGGAATGGGCCGGCGCGTGCTTATCAATCTGACGTCCCCCGCTGGGGGCGCCGCCAGTGTTGCCTCCACCTGTTGAACATCCCCTGCCACGACTGCCCGAGATGACGCGGAGATGGGGGCTATGTCGTCACCCCAGGCGCCAAAGATGGGCGGCCACCAGGGTGCGCCAGGGCGAGAAGGTTTCCAGCCACGCGGCCGTGTCGGCGGCGGAGGGTTTCTCCGCGAGCCGGAGCAGGGTCTGCAGGCCGCGTCGCACGGCCACGTCCCCATGGAGGGAGGCATCCGGATGGCCAAAGCCGCGCAGCAGGGTGTAGTCAGTCGTCCATGGGCCAATGCCGTGGATGGCCAGCAGCCGTTCCCGGATCATCCCGGGCGGCGCCGGGTGGTTCCACCAGTCATCCAGTGGCAGGCTGCCGTCACGGACACCCTCGGCCACCGCCAGGATCGCGCTGGCCTTGCTGCGGGAAAGGCCTGCGTCGGTGAGTCGGGCGGCTGATACGGCGAGCACCGCGTCGGCATCCGGGAAGCAGGCCAGCTCGCTCCGGCGACGACCACACGCCGTGATGAAGCGGCTGCGCAGGGTGATGGCCGCGGCCAGGCTGATCTGTTGCCCGATGATGGCCCAGGCCAGGGCCTCGAAGGGTGTGGCGGCCTGGGGGATGCGCAGGTCGGGGCAGGCGCGGATCAAGGGGCCGAGCAGGGGGTGCGCGGACAGGGCCGCTTCGAAGACCGCGACCGGCTGGTCCAGGCCCAGGAGGCGGCTCGCCCAGGCACGGAAATCCGCTTTGGTCTCCATGGCCGGGCCGTCCACATGGAGCTGCAGTCGGGCAGCGCCTTCCTGGAAGCGCAGGCTGAGCCGCGCGGGCCGGCCCTGCCACATCAGCCCCTTGTCCATTCCATCGGCGTAGACGCGCTCGGCCAGGCCGTGCGGGTCGCGGGCGTGGAAGGCCAGCAGATCGGCGCGGCGGTAGGTGGCGGGCAGAGGCAGGGTGCATTCCGCCACCGCTTGGCCGGGAAGGGTCAATGCCCGGCCTCCCTGTCCAGCAGGGCGCGCTTGCGCTCAATGCCCCAGCGGTAGCCGGCCAGGGCGCCGTCGTTGCGCACCACCCGGTGGCAGGGAATGACCACCGCCAGCAGGTTGGCGGCACAGGCCCCGGCGACCGCACGCACGGCGTGGGGCGCCCCGATCCGTTGGGCGAGTTCGGTGTAGCTGAGGGTGCTGCCCGGGGGGATGGCCTGAAGCGCCTGCCAGACGCGCTGCTGAAAGGCTGTGCCACGGATGTCCAGGGGCAGGGCGGCTGCGCTCGCCGGGTCCTCCACCCGTTCGATGACCCGGGCGAGCAGTGACGCGAAGGCCGGGTCGCCCCCCGTCAGGCGCGCCTGGGGGAAGCGGGCGTGGAGCCCTTCGACCAGTGCCTCCGGCCCATCGCCCAGGCTGATGGCGCAGATGCCGGCAGGGCTGGCGGCAACCAGCACACAGCCCAGGCTGCTGTGCCCGATGGCGTAGCGGATGTGGGCCTCGGCGCCGCCGGCCCGATAGCGGCCCGGCGCCATGCCGAGCAGCGCGGCGGAATGGGCATAGAAGCCCGACGCCGAGCCGAAGCCGGCCCCGTGCAGCGCTTCGGTCACGCTCTCGCCCTGGGTCAGGCGGGCTTGCACCCGGTGGGTGCGCAGGGCGGCCGCGTACTGACGGGGGGTGAGCCCCGTGGCGGCCTTGAAGATCCGGTGCATATGCCAGGGGCTGAAGCCGGCCTCGTGGGCCAGCATTGCCAGGGAGGGTGGGGTTTCGGCCTGCTCCAGATGGCGGCACAGGGTGGTGACCAGCGCCGCGTGGCGTTCGGCCAGGGGCGGCTGGTCCGGCTGGCAGCGCCGGCACGGGCGAAAGCCCGCGGCGGCAGCGTCAGCCGCGGTGGCGAAGAAGGCGACGTTCTCGGGCCGCGGCTGACGGGCTCCGCAGGAGGGGCGGCAGTACACCCCGGTGGTGCTCACCGCATAGAAGAAGTGGCCATCGGCCTTGCCATCCCGGGCAAGAACGGCCGCCCAACGCGGGTCGGCGACGACCTGGGTGGCGCGGGCGGTTCGGGCGGTCTTGGAGGGTGTTGGGCCCGGCATGGGAGCCTGCCTTTCCGGAAGGGGGTCGAGGGTCTTCAATCTAGCTCGCCCGGCCGGCCCGCGCATCCGCTTCCTTGCGCTTGAATTCGCCCTTTCGTCTGCTCAGAGGGGAAGCTCGGCAATGAAGTCCTGGGCCTCCACGCCCAGCTTGCGCTGCACCGCCTCGCGCAGGGTGGCGTACTGGGTGGTGTTGAGGGTCAGGCGCTGGGCGGCGGTCCAGAATTCCAGTTGCTGGGCGCCCCACTTGAAGAACAGGAAACGCCGGCGCGCATCGTGGCTCTTGAAGTAGAACGCGCCCAGGGCCAGGGACAGGGCGCCGTTGCTGGCGGCCTGCACGGCACCGATCTGGAAGTTGCCGCTGGCCTGGGTCGAGGTGTGGAAGTCGAAAAGGCGCAGGGTCTTGTCGTCCTCGGCCAGGGTCTCCAGCGCCTGGATCGCCTCGTTGAGCACCGCCAGCTGGTTCTGGGTGGCAATGGCCGCGATCAGGGCGAGGGCGGCCTGATCCATGCGCAGCTCGCCGTCCTGCTGGTCGTGGCGGGCAAAGGCAAACTGCTCCGATGTCCAGCCCAGCCGCTCAAGGATCTCGGTGTACTTCCTGTACCAGGCTTCGGTCTGCGCAAAGCGGTCGAAGGCCCCGCTGGCGCCCCGCAGGGCCAGTTGAACCGAGAACAGCACGTCGTCCCGTTGCTGGGGCGTGATGCCATCCACGAAGGACAGCAGGGCATTGCCGTCCACTGCCGCGGCCGGAGCGTCCGGCGGGGTGTCGGCACTTCGGCTGACGGCCCGCCGCGGTGCCGACAGGGAGGCATCAAGGCCCGTATCCAGGCGCGGCACGGGGGCGAGGGTCAGGGCGTCGATGTAGCGGAGGCTGGACATGGGGGGCTCCTTGGGGTGAGAGGGCGGCCAATGAAGTCTATCCGAAACGCCTATGCGGGGGGATTGCCCGGGCGCTGGGGCGGCGGGTGATGGTGGAGCTCCGTGCCCAGTTCGCCGCGTGGATCGGGGCTTGAGACGGGGTTTGCCCGGGTGATGGCGCCAGTGGGTCTTGTAAATTGATACAAACTGCAAAAACAAAGTATTTGACCAAAACGCAGGAGGTGATAACTTTGCTGGCAGATTTGGGATTTATGTTGGCGTTGTGACAGGGAAGTTGATGTTTGTGCCGGTGTGGGGGTCGATTTTGCGACACCCATCAGGGGAGTAACCGGGTGTTCCCGATGCTGGCGCGTCTTCGTGCTCTGCCGCAGCTGCCGCTGCGGGGATGATTTTGACAAATTCGAGTGTGGCCCATGGGCTGGCCCTGCGTGGAGTGAACAACCGTATGTCGAGCTTGACCCAGGTGGGGTGGTATTGGAACCGGCTGCGCTGCATGTCTGTTGCAGAGATCGTCGAGCGCGCCGGTTCATCGGCAAGCCGGGCCGTGGTGCGGCGGCGCCCGGCCAGGTTGGCCGCGGTGCCTGCGGCACGCCTGGAGAAGGCGGGGGCGGTCTGGTTGCCGAAGCTGGAGCCGGCCTTCCACGGGCTTGCCCTCAAACGTGCCGACGAGGTGCTTTCCGGGCAATGGCGGGTGTTCTCGCGCCTGCTGGGGCTGGGTTTTCCGCCCGAGTGGAACCGCAACCCGGACAAGGAGGTGCTGCTTCCCCTGGGGGACGGCAGGCGGATGGACGTGCACGATGCGGCGGCGTTTGGTGACATCAAATACTTGCGCGAACTCAATCGCCATCGGGAGCTGGTGGTGCTGGCCCAGGCCTGGCAGCTCACCGGGCGGGAGCGCTACCTGGACGGGATCGCGCTGCTCCTGGAGAGCTGGTTTGTCCAGTGCCCCCATCCGCGGGGGGCCAACTGGTCGAGCGCCCTTGAGGCGGCCATCCGTCTGATCAACTGGGCCACCGTGTGGCAACTGATCGGCGGCATGCAGTCACCGCTCTTCGAGCGTCCGGTGGGCAAGGTGCTGCGCATCGACTGGCTCAGCAGTGTGTGGCGGCATGCGGAGTTCATCCGCGGCTTCCGTTCCCGCGAGTCGAACGGCGGTCACGCCTTGATCGGCGAGCTGGCGGGGCTATACGTGGCGGGGGCAACGTGGCCCTTGTGGCCTGAAGCCCGTTTGTGGCGGCGGGCGGGCCGGGAAGGGCTGGAGCGGGAGGTGCTGCGCCAGTGCACGGTGGATGGTGTGCATAAGGAGCAGTCCACCGGCTACCAGCAGTTCGTGTGGGACTTCCTGCTGCTCGCCGGTCTGGCTGCGCGGGGGTCGGGCAAGCCCTTTTCCACCGACTACTGGCAGCGCATGGAGGCCATGCTCGAGTACGTGGCGGGCATCATGGATGCGGGTGGCAACGTCCCTTCTTTTGGCGATGCGGACGATGGCGTGGTGTCGGGTTTGTCATTGGGTGCAGGGGGTTGCCCTTTCCATTCCCAACTGGCCACCGGCGCCCTGTTGTTTGGCAATCCGTCCCTGGCGCGCAAGGCCGGGGTGCTGGACACGCGCACGGTGTGGCTGCTGGGGGCGGATGCCTGCTCACGCTTCGACACCTTGTTGCTGAAGGGGGCGCCGGCGACCCGCCGCACGGATTTCCCGGAAGGGGGTGTGTTTGTGCTGGGGAGCCGGCTGGACACGCCTGACGAGTTCCGGGTGGTGGCGGATGCGGGGCCGCTGGGCCTCGGGGGCGTTGCAGCCCATGGCCACGCGGATGCCCTGTCCTTCACCCTGTCCGTGGCGGGGCGGCAGTTTCTGATTGATCCGGGGACGGGAACCTACCACGGGCCGGCGAAGTGGCGGCACGGCTTTCGGGGGACCGCCATGCACAATACGCTGGTGCTGGGGAGGGACGACCAGGCCGTGTCCGGGGGGCGTTTCGTGTGGCTGCGGCGCTTTCGCACGACACTGCTTGAGCGGGCCGGTGTTGCCGCCAGCGGCGCGGATCGTCTGGTGGCCGAGCACGATGGCTATCGCCGCCTGCCGGGCAAGCCGGTGCACCGCCGCAGTTGGCAGATGGATAGTCGCGGTACCTGCCTCACCGTGCAGGATCAGGTCCTGGGCAGCGCGTCGCAGAGCGTCAGCCTGTACTGGCATTTCAGCGAGGACTGCAACGTCACCTGCACTCCCGACGGCCTGATCGTGTCCAACGGACCGATCCGGCTCGGCATGTCGCTCCCGGAAGGGGGGGACGTGAGCGTGTTGCACGGTTCGGAGGTGCCCATGGCCGGATGGGTGTCGCGGGCCTACGACGTGATCGAGCCGAGCACCACGGTGGCGTGGCGGGGCAGCGTGATGGCCGGGGAGCCCCTGGAGACGGTCTTCCGCCGGCTCTGAACAGGCTCCGGGGTGGCCAATCAGCCCTGACCGGGAAAGAACAGGGCGATGACGGCAGCGCTTTCCTCCCGGGCGGCGGCGCGGATGGCCGCCAGCCGGTTGACCTCGATCTCGAAGCGGGCAAGGGTCATGGGGTCGATCAGCGCGAGGGCGGCTTCATCGGGGTCGGTGCCGGCATCTTCCTCGGTGGCGAGGATCTGGTTGGCCACGTTGAGAAGGGCCGCCTCGGTGGCATGGGGGCCACCCATTGCCGGGTTGAGCTGGGCGCCGATGGCGGTCGCGAAGCCGGAGGGCAGGTGCCAGGCGGTGGCCAGGGCTGCGCCCACTTCGGCGAAATTGCAGCCGACGATGTCGTCCTCGATCTGGTGAATGGGCGCCTGACTGCGGCGGGATTCGGTCAGGGCGGCATCGGCGGCCTCCGGTACGGCCTGGAACATCACCAGGTGGCCGATGTCGGCAAGCAGCCCTTCCACAAACATGCGTTCCGGATCGCCGATGCCCAGTTCGCGGGCGGCTGCCCGGGCCGCCAGCCCGCGGAACACGCAGTCCTTCCAGAAGCGGATCATGTGCATGCGTGCGGGGCGGATGCCGGAGAAGGCGCCGATCACCGAGGTGCTGAGGACCAGATCATGGACCTGTTGCATGCCCATCAGGTTGACCGCCCGTGCGACGGTCTCGATCTTGCCCGGAAAGCCATACAGGACGCTGTTGACGGCCCGCAGCACGCGGGCGGTGATGCCTGCATCACTGGATACCGCATTGGCGAGATCCTGCACGGAGCTGTCGGGATCGTCGAGAAGGGCGCGGATGCGGTGATAGACGGCGGGGAGGCTGGCGAGCCTTTCGACGCAGGCGACGAGTTCTTGGGGTGTGCTCATGGGGGTGGCCGTTGGCGGGTGACATGCGGGTTTACGGCAGGGCAGTGACCGTCTTGAGCGTGCCGGGGCGTTCCTGGGCGGCCTGTCAGCGTGACAAAAATCCCGGATTTTTCATGCACCTGCAGGGCTTTCGGCAATTGAGCACGGCAGTGCGCGGATAGGGGAGGAGGCGGACGCGCGGCCTTGTTATGCTCGATTCCAACGATCCCGTTACGGCTTGGCCGGCGTGGATCGATGACCATGGAGAACGGGTTTTTTCAATGAAGCTATTGAGCTGGAACATTCAGTGGGGCCGCGGCGCAGATGGCGTTGTGGATCTGCAGCGCACGGTTGCCGCCATCCGCACGCTGGGCGAGTTCGACGTACTGTGCCTGCAGGAGGTGTCCATCGGCTTTGCCGGCCTCCACGATGGTGGCCAGCCCCTTGATGAAGTGGCGCTGCTGGCTGCCGCCTTTCCGGGCTACAGCGCCCACTTCGCGGCCGGGGTGGATGTGCCCGATGGCGCCGGCGGCAGGAGCCGCTTCGGTAACCTGACCCTGTCTCGTCTGCCGGTGGGTCAGGTATTTCGCCATAGTCTGCCGCGCCCGCCGGAAGAGGGGGTGCCGAGCATGCCGCGGGTTTGCCTGGAGGTGGTGGTGGATACGCCTGCCGGTGCCCTGCGGGTGCTCAACACCCATCTGGAGTATTACTCGCGGATCCAGCGCATGACCCAGATTGTGGCCCTGCATACCCTGCAGTGCGACGCAGTGCGCCTCGCCAGCATGGGCGGCCAGGCAGGGCGGGACTGTGCGCCCGATTCGCCGTTTGCGGTGTGGCCGCGCCCGGCATCGGCCCTGGTGTGCGGGGATTTCAACTGCGAGCCGGGCAGCCCGGAGTTCTACCGCATGACCGCGCCCATCAGCGCCGACGTGTCAGGCTGGGAGGACGCCTGGCGCGCCTGCTATGGCGATATCCCGCATCTCAATACGGTGGGGCTCAACGGGGCCGAGTGGCCCGACCACGCCTATTGCTGCGACTATTTCTTTGTCAGCGCCGATCTGGTGGACCGGGTGGAAGCCGTGTCGGTGGACCAGGCCACGGCGGCCTCGGATCATCAACCGGTGATTCTCACGCTGCAGTGAATGCAACAGGGCCGGGTGTCCGCGGACATCCAGCCCTGTGTCGTCCTTGCCGGGCGTGCAGCGCTTACAGCTTGACCAGCTCTTCCTGGTAGCGCAGGGCATTCTCCACGTAGCCGTCGGCGCTGGCCTTGAGACGGCTGATCTCGTGGTCGGTGAGTTCGCGGATGATGCGGCCCGGCGAGCCGCATACCAGCGAGCGCTCGGGAATCACCTTGCCTTCGGGAATCAGTGAATTCGCACCGATCAGGCAGTTCTTGCCAATCACCGCCCGGTTGAGGACCACGGCATTGATGCCGATCAGGGAGCCTTCGCCAATGGTGCAGCCGTGCAGCATGACCTTGTGGCCGATGGTGACGTTGGCACCGATGTCCAGGGGCACGCCGTCATCCGTATGCAGCACGGAGCCATCCTGCACGTTGGTGTTTTCGCCGATGGTGATCGGGTCGTTGTCTCCCCGGAGAATCGCACCGAACCATACGTTGACATTCTTGCCGAGGCGAACGTCACCAATGACGGTCGCGTTGTCGGCAATCCATACACCCTCCTGCATCTCCGGGGCGCGTTCTCCGAGGCGATAAATCGGCATGTTATTTTCCTGTTATGGTGGTTTCAGCCGTGCCGCCGAATGGCCGACTGAAGAGCGCGCCATAATAACAGGGTAACGTTCGAGTGCAAGGGGAGCCGGACTCATTGTGGGTCAGATTCGGCAAGGGAAAGAAGGGCTTAGACCCATACGGCGGGCCTCTCAGGACGATGGGCGCTGCCGGCAAAGCGAGGAGGCGTGCAATATGGAAACAAGCGATTTTGTGGTTTTTGAACAACAGGACGGTATCGTCACCCTGACCCTGAATGCCCCCGGGGAGCGCAACGCGCTGTCCAGCCAGATCCAGTGGGATGCGGTGGTGGAGGCGTGCGAGCGGGTTCAGCGGGATGCATCGGTGAAGGTGGTCATCCTGACGGGGGCGGGCAGTGCCTTCTGTGCGGGCGGCAACGTCAAGGATTTCCGCGACAAGCGGGGTCTGGCTGCGGGGGGCGGCATGGAGGTACGGGAGAACTACCGTAACGGTATCCAGCGCATCCCGCTGGCTTTCTACCGTCTCGATGTGCCGACGATTGCCGCGGTGAATGGGCCGGCCATCGGCGCAGGGTGTGACCTGGCCTGCATGGCCGATATCCGCATTGCGTCAGAGAAGGCCAGCTTTGCCGAGAGCTTCGTCAAACTCGGGCTGATCCCGGGCGATGGTGGTGCATGGTTGTTGCAGCGGGTGGTGGGGTATGCCCGGGCGGCGGAAATGAGCTTTACGGGTGATCTGCTGGATGCCCGGCAGGCGCTGGAGATCGGGCTGGTGTCCCGCGTGGTGCCGGCGGAGCGGCTGCTTGACGAGGCCCGGGCCTTGGCCACGCGCATCGCCGCCAATCCGGGCCAGGCCCTGCGCATGACCAAGCGCCTGATGCGCGAGGCCCAGACCACGCGTCTTGATTCGATTCTGGAGCTGTCGGCGGCCTACCAGGCCCTGACCCACACGTCCCAAGAGCACGATCTCGCGGTGGCCGCGTTTCTCGACAGCAGGAAGACCTGAGCCGTGGCCGCCGATCTGGACGCACTGACCCAAAAGGTTGCAGCCTTCCGGGATGCGCGGGACTGGGCCCAGTTCCATTCCTTGCGCAACCTGATCGTGTCCCTCAACCTGGAGGCCGGTGAGCTGCTCGAGCTGACCCAGTGGAAGAGCGATGCGGAGGTGGCGGATCTGCCGAACGAGCTGCATGCCCGGGAGGCCCTGGAGGACGAGTGTGCTGACGTGTTGCTCTATCTCCTCCTGATCGCCGACCGGGCCGGCATTGATCTGGAGGCCGCCACGCTGGCCAAGCTTGCCAAGAACGAGGCCAAGTATCCCGTGGACCGGTTCAAGGGCTCCCGGCGCAAGTACGATGCCGCCGAGTGACGGGCAGGGAGGCGGTGGTGTGGGGGAGGTGGTAGCATCGCGCCCCTGATCTTTCGTTCCCGTGTCCGGGTGCATCCGCCATGCTGAGTTATCGCCATGCCTTTCACGCCGGCAACCATGCCGACGTGCTCAAGCACTTTGTCCTCGTCCAGTTGCTTGAGTATTTCAATCAGAAGGACAAGCCTTACTGGTACATCGATACCCATGCAGGTGCGGGGTGCTATTCCCTCGATGAGGCCTTTGCCCGCAAGAACGCCGAGTTCGAGGACGGCGTGGGCCGACTGCTCGGGCGCAAGGATGTGCCCAAGGAGCTGAAGAGCTATCTGAAGCTCGTGCGCGATCTCAACGAGAGCGGCAAGCTGCGCCTCTACCCGGGTTCGCCGTGCTGTGCGGCACCCCTGCTACGGGAAGAGGACCGCATGCGCCTGTTTGAGCTGCACCCGGCCGACCGGCGCCTGCTGCAGAAAACCTTCGATGAGGCGGGCAGCAAGGCCATTGTGCTGGAGCAGGACGGCTTTACCGGGATCAATGCCTTTTTACCCCCGCCGACCCGTCGGGCCCTGGTGCTGATCGATCCGCCCTACGAAATCAAGACCGACTACCGCACTGTGCTGGCGGCGCTCAAGGAGTGCCTGCGCCGCTTCGCGACCGGGACCTACATGGTGTGGTACCCCAAACTGCACTCCATGCAGTCCCGGGAGCTGCCGGACAAGCTCAAGCGTCTGCCGATCACCAGCTGGTTGCATGTGAGCCTGGATGTGCGCAAGCCGTCGGACGACGGTTTTGGCATGCATGGCAGTGGTCTCTTCATCATCAACCCGCCCTGGACGCTGCCGGCCACGCTGAAGAGGGTGATGCCCTACCTGGTGTCCGTGCTGGGGCTGGACGATGGTGCCACCTTCACCCTCGAAGCCGAAATGCCCTGAAGGGCATTCCCCGCCGGGTGGATTCGCCCATCCCGCGATCTGCTGGGTAAAACGACAACGCCCCGGAAAAACCGGGGCGTTGTCGTTGGTGCGATGCCGGATTACAGCAGGTGCATCTTCTTGGCGGACTCAGTCAGTTCGGCACGGAAGTCCGGGTGGGCGATGGCGATCAGGGCCTGGCAGCGCTGCTTGGCCGTCTTGCCACGCAGTTGCGCCACGCCGTATTCGGTCACCACGTAGTTGATGTCGTTCTTGCTGGTGGACACGTGGGTGCCCGGCGTCAGGGTCGGAACGATTCGCGAGATGGCGCCGTCCTTGGCCGTGGAGGGCAGGACGATGAAGGCCTTGCCGCCCTTGGAACGGTTGGCGGCACGGACGAAGTCGGCCTGGCCACCGGTGCCCGAGTAGGGGATGGGGCCCAGGCTCTCGGAGCCGCACTGGCCAAGGAAGTCGATTTCCAGGGTGGCGTTGATGGCGATCAGATTGTCGTTCTGGCCGGCCAGATAGGGGTCATTGGTGAAATCCACCGGATGCATTTCGAACATCGGGTTGCGATCAACCCAGTCGTAGAGCTTCTTGGAGCCGAGTGCAAAGGTGGCCACCATCTTGCCCGGCAGGTAGTTCTTGCGCCGATTGGTGACCGCGCCGGATTCCACGAGGGTCAGGATGCCGTCGCCGATCATCTCGGTGTGGATGCCCAGATCCTTCTTGTGGGTGAGCTGCATCACCACTGCGTCCGGAATGCCGCCGTAGCCGATCTGGAGCGTGGAACCATCGTCGATCAGGTCGGCGACGTATTTGCCGATGGCTTCCTGGACGGGGCCGATGGTGGGAAGACCGACTTCGAGAACAGGCTCGTTGTTTTCGACCAGGGCGGTGACCTGGGAGATGTGAAGGTGGCAGTTGCCAAAGGCAAAGGGCACGTTTTCGTTGACTTCGACGATCACGGCACGGGCCTTGCGGATGGCTGCCATGGTGTAGTCGGCCGCGATGCCCAGGGAGAAGTAACCGTGCTGATCCATCGGCGAGACCTGGGTGAACACCACCTCGGCAGGCATCAGGCCGCGTTCGATCAGCTGGGGCATCTCGGAAAAATAGCTCGGCGTGAAGTCGACCACGCCCTCACGGAAGCCCGGACGGGTGGCGCCACTGAAGAAGTAGGCGACGTGGCGGACGTGCTCGGCGGTCGTGGGATCCAGATAGCCGAACTTGCGAACGGCCAGGATCTGGGACACCTTCACATCGCGGAAATCACGGCGGTGCTCGGACAGTGCGGTAAGAAGGGCAGGCGGTTCGGCAACGGCGGTCGGCACCACGATGGTGTCGCCGTTATGCACGTTGCGGACGGCCTCGGCCGGCGTGACGCGTTTTGCTGCGTACTGCTCCTGATAGTTCATGTGCTTATCTCCCACGGTCGTTGTTTTGGCGCAAATTAAACCACGCCTGAAGGGCGTGGCATGTACTCGATTGTAAAACCCGCCTTAGCCCTACGCCCACGGTCTGGATCAAGGATTGAGCCCGCCGGCTTGTGCTCAGGGGGCGGCTGATCGGTTACGTCCGAGACAGGTGCGATGGCGTGCATCCACCCGGTCGGCAAACCAGGCGGTGGTCAGCTTGCGCTGAATCTTGGGGCTCTTCAGATCGATCCGGGGCATCATCTCGCGGGGCAGGCGGGTTCCGGCGCGGGCGTCGGCCAAGGCAAACACGCGGGCGTAAAGAGGTGTGCCGGCAAAGCGGGCCATCTTCTCAAGGCGCAGGTCGCGCTGAATTTCCGACCGGGACAGGCCTAGCTGGCCGGTCAGGCCCTGCAGCGCCGACAGCGTCGCACTGGGTTCGGCAGCGGGGGCGCCATCGGTGTAGCGCAGCAAGTCGCCGTCCAGGGCCAGGGCTCGGTTGGCGAGCTTCGACACGGCATCCTGGAAGGCCGCATTGCGGCTGCTGTAGCGGCCCGCATTGAAGTCCGCAAAGCGGTACAGGGGCTGGGTATAGGGCGCCGGGTAATCGAGCAGGATCGCGATGCCGAAGTAGAGCCCGCCGCGACGGGTGAACACTTCGTCACGCACGCTGCCGTGCCGCGGATAGGGATAGCCCTTCTCCTTCACGTGCTCTTCGGCAAAGGCCACGCTGACCTGCATCGGGCCACCGGTCCGGACCGGGTTGTATCCTCCCAGCAGGGCCTTGCCCGCCGGCAGCTCCGAGATCATGTCGTCGAACAGCGCGTTCATCTGCTTCTCGGTGCGCAGGCTGTCGATACGTGCCTTGTAGCTGCGACCGTCCGGCGAAGTCTTGAGCAGGGCTGCATCCACCAGGAGCTTCGGCAGATGCAGACGCTCCCGCCGGCTGTCGATCTCCTTCCAGACGATGCGCGACAAACCGGCGACTTCGGGATCCGCCTGGAAGGTGGATTCCTGTTCGATCACTGCAATGGCCGCGCAGATGTTGTCGGGCGTCGGGGGCAGGCGCAGCGCGGCGAAGGCCGCAAAGATGTCGGCCGCCCATCCATCCCTGTCCTTCAGGGGCATGGGCAGGTAGCTGGTGACGAGGGCCCGCCCTTCACGCTCGTCCGGATAGCTCGAAGCCGCCGGGCGAGGTGGTGGTGATGGTGTCGGTACGGGGATGGCCGGTGGCGGCTGGACCTGCACGGGCCGTGGCGGCTCCACGCTGA
>NZ_JAFLDT010000025.1 GCF_017302315.1 Zoogloea sp. | reverse complement strand
GGCCGTTGCCGCCGCAGCTGGGGCCGTCCTGCTTGTGCTCGAGGCCCAGGTCGTGGCCCTGGACGTTCATCAGCACGAAGCGGGTGGCGTTCCACAGCTTGTTGCAGAAGTTGCGGTAGCCCTCGCAACGGCTCATGTCGAACTTGATGTCGCGACCGGGGCTGGCCAGGCTGGCGAAGGTGAAGCGCAGGGCGTCGGTGCCGAAGGCGGGGATGCCTTCGGGGAATTCCTTGCGGGTCTTCTTCTCGATGCTGGCGGCCTGCTTGGGGTTCATCAGGCCGGTGGTGCGCTTGGCCACCAGGGCATCGATGCCGATGCCGTCGATCAGGTCGATGGGGTCGAGCACGTTGCCCTTCGACTTGGACATCTTGGCGCCTTCGGCGTCGCGGATGAGGCCGTGGACGTAAACGTGCTTGAAGGGGATCTTGCCGGTGATGTGCTTGGTCATCATGACCATGCGCGCCACCCAGAAGAAGATGATGTCGAAGCCGGTGACCAGCACGGTGGACGGCAGGTAGAGGTCCAGCGCGTCGTTGGATTTCTCCGGGTATTCGGAGGTCCAGTCCAGGGTCGAGAAGGGCCACAGGGCGGAGGAGTACCAGGTGTCCAGCACGTCCGGGTCGCGGTTCAGGGCGCCGCTGTAACCAGCCTTGTCGGCCAGGGCGCGGGCTTCATCCTCGCTGTGGGCGACGAAGGTCTCGCCGTTCTCGCCGTACCAGGCGGGGATTTGGTGGCCCCACCAGAGCTGGCGGGAGATGCACCAGTCCTGGATGTTGTTGAGCCACTGGTTGTAGGTATTGACCCAGTTCTCCGGGACGAACTTGATCTCGCCGGACGAAACCACTTCCAGCGCCTTTTCGGTGATGGACTTGCCGTCCTCGCCGGGCTTGGACATGGCCACGAACCACTGGTCGGTGAGCATGGGCTCGATGACCACGCCGGTACGGTCGCCACGGGGTACCTGCAGCTTGTGGGGCTTGACCTCGCCGAGCAGGCCGAGGGCTTCGAACTGGGCTACCACCTGCTTGCGGGCTTCGAAGCGGTCCAGGCCGGCCAGGTCGGCGGGCAGCGGGGTGTTGCCGCTGACCACACCCTGGGTGACCACACTACCCTGCGCCGGCACGGTGCCTTCCAGGGTCAGCACGATGATCATCGGCAGGCCGTGGCGCAGGCCGACGGCGTAGTCGTTGAAGTCGTGGGCGGGGGTGACCTTGACCACGCCGGTGCCGAATTCGCGATCCACGTATTCGTCGGCGATGATCGGGATCTCGCGGTTCACCAGCGGCAGGCGCACGGTCTTGCCGATCAGGTGGGCGTAGCGCTCGTCTTCAGGATGGACCATCACGGCGGTGTCGCCGAGCATGGTCTCAGGCCGGGTGGTGGCCACGGTGAGGCTGCCGCTGCCGTCGGCCAGCGGGTAGCTCAGATGCCACATGAAGCCGTCTTCCTCTTCCTGGACCACTTCCAGGTCGGATACGGCGGTGTGCAGCTTCGGGTCCCAGTTGACCAGGCGCTTGCCGCGGTAGATCAGGCCTTCGTTGTACAGACGCACGAAGGTTTCGGTGACCACCTTGTTGAGGCCCGCGTCCATGGTGAAGCGTTCGCGGCTCCAGTCGGGGCTGGTGCCCATGCGGCGCATCTGCTGGGTGATGGTGCCGCCGGAGTATTCCTTCCACTCCCAGACCTTCTCGAGGAACTTCTCGCGGCCTAGGTCGTGGCGGGAGATGCCCTGGGCGTCCAGCTGACGTTCGACGACGATCTGGGTGGCGATGCCGGCGTGGTCGGTGCCCGGCTGCCACAGGGTGTTCCAGCCGCGCATCCGGTGGTAGCGCGTGAGCGCGTCCATGATGGTCTGGTTGAAGCCGTGACCCATGTGCAGGGTGCCGGTGACGTTGGGCGGCGGCAGCAGTATGCAGAAGGATTGGTCGGCGGGCTTGCTGCGGTCGAGACCGGCGGCGAAATAGCCGCTCGTCTCCCAGTGCTCATACCAGCGGCGTTCGATCTCCGCCGGCTCGAAACTCTTGGCCAGTTCCATGGGGTCTGTCTTTGAAGGCAAAACGCGGATTATAGCGGATGCACCCGCCCCGCCCGCCGGGAAGACTTGGCGGGGGGCGGTGGCAAGGGGTGAATTCAGCCCTCGTTGTCGTCGAGGGTGTTGGCGATCTCGGCGGAGATGAGGGGCTGGAGGGTTGCGCGCAGGTGGGCGCTGGCCTTTACGCGCAAACGTTCGGCCAGATCGTCAAGCTCGCGGGAGACGAGCTGGGGGAGTTCATTGGCCACCCAGTCGTCGATGAGCCGGCTGATGGCGGTGTCGAGGGTGACCAGACGTTCGGCCAGGTCGCCTGGAGGCTGGGTGATGCCAGCCGGGGGGGCTGTGTGGGCAAGCTCCGCTTCAGTCCGCATGGGCTCCAGGATGATGGGCTCGCTGGTGCCGATGTAGGGCTCGATCCGCTCATCCACCACGTCGGTCAGAACGGGGAGGTCGTCACCGTCAATGCTGGTGGGCTCGTCATCGTGGTTTCGGCTGGATTCGGCTTCCTCGTCTTCAAGGGAAATTTCGAACTCGGGGTTTCGGGGGGTGTTCATTCGCCACTCCGTTGGGCCAGATCGTGGGCGCTCAGGGTGTAGCCGCGCGCCTTGTAGTGCCGGTAACGACCACGGGCTGCCTGGCGTTCCGGGTCGGTGGGGCCGACGATCTCGAGCACCAGCGCAAAGCGCTCGAAGCCATCGGGCAGCTCATCGCCGAGATTGATCAGCACGTCCTCGTGGGGCAGGGTGTCGAGGCGGCTGCCGATCACCACAGGGGTTTCGGCTGCGAGGGGCGAGTCGGCGGCGACGTGGGGAATGAAGGACAGGGGCTGGAGGCCCCAAAGCATCTGATCGAACTGGCGGGCGATACCGCCATCCGGCGCGAAGACCGAGATCCGGTGCCCGCCTGCGCGTGCCTTGGTGCTCAGCACGCAGGCGACCCGCAGGCGGTCGGGGGCGTTGTGATAGAAGCGGATCTCGGTTGTCACGTTGCGGGTGTCCGGGGTCTCAAAGCCCGGCGCGGCCAATCAGGAAACGGGTCAGCAGGGGCACGGGGCGCCCGGTGGCACCCTTGTCTGCACCGGATTTCCAGGCGGTGCCGGCGATGTCCAGATGTGCCCACTTGTAGGCCTTGGTGAAACGGGCCAGGAAGCAGGCGGCCGTGATGGTGCCGGCCCCCTTGCTGCCGATGTTGGGGATGTCGGCAAAATTGCTCTTGAGCATGTCCTGGTATTCGTCCCACAGGGGTAGCTGCCACGCCTTGTCGCCCGCGGCCTGACCCGAGGCCAGCAGCTCGGCCGCCAGGGCGTCGTCGTTGGCGAGCAGGCCGGAGGTGAGGTTGCCCAGGGCGATGATGCAGGCGCCGGTGAGGGTGGCGATGTCCACCACCGCAACGGGGTCGAAGCGCTCGGCGTAGGTTAGGGCGTCGCACAGGATCAGGCGGCCTTCGGCGTCCGTGTTGAGAATCTCGATGGTCTGGCCGGACATGGAGGTGACGATGTCGCCGGGCTTGATGGCCGAGCCGCCGGGCATGTTCTCGGTGGTGGGGATCAGGCCGACCACGTTTATAGGCAGCTCCATGCGGGCGATGGCCTTGAAGGTGCCGAGCACGCTGGCGGCGCCGCACATGTCGTACTTCATCTCGTCCATGCCTTCGCCGGGCTTGAGGGAGATGCCGCCGGTGTCGAAGGTGATGCCCTTGCCCACCAGCACGACCGGCTTGTCCTTGGGTTTGCCGCCCTTGTAGTTGAGGATGATGAACTTGGGCGGCTCGTGGGAGCCCTGGGCCACCGACAGCAGCGAACCCATGCCGAGCTTTTCCATGTCGGCACGTTCGAGGATCTCGACCTTGATTTTATGCTCCTTGGCGAGTTTCCGGGCGGTGGTGGCCAGGTAGCCAGGGGTGCACACATTACCCGGCAGATTGCCGAGGGTCTTGGCCAGGGCCATTCCGTCGGCAATCGCCTCACCTTCCCTCACAGCGGCATCGAGATCAGCGGCGGGCTTGCCACGGGTGACAAAGACGAGGTTCTTGACGCCCTTCTTCGATTCGTCCTTCTTTGATTTCAGCTCGTCACAGCGGTAGGTGCTGTCCTTGAGGATCTGTGCAGCCTGGGCGAAGCGCCAGGCGGCGTCGCGGCCGGGAAGGTCCACATCGGTCAGGCAGAAGGCGGCATCGTCTGCCGGGGAGCCGGTCAGCTGGCGGGCGGCGGCCGAGACAGCGTCGCGGAAGGTCTTGTCGGTGAGTTCGCCGGCTTTGCCCAGGCTGACCAGCAGCACGCGCGGCGTGGCCAGGCCGGGGAGGGCGTGAAGGGTGAGGGTGGCGCCGGCCTTGTCGTCCAGATCACCCCGCGCAAGGATGGCGGCGATGCTGCCGTCCGTGGCCTTGTCGAGGGCCTTGGCTGCGGCGCTGAGCTCGCCACCGGAAAATACGCCTGCTACCACACAGCCGTTCTTGAGTTTTTCCGGCGACCCGGCCTTTATGGTAAATTCCACCCGCTTCTCCTTGGAAACACGCGTCAATTGGGACTTCGCGGCACATTATGGCCGGCACCCCGGCGGACGTCAAAAAGGCCTTTCCCCGGCGCGACCATTCCCCCCGCATGATTTTTCTCCGAGCTGCCCAGCGCGAATTCACGCAGAACGCCGTGGCGGTCTTCGTGGCGCTGTTCGCCATCCTGATTTCCACCGTTCTCATCCGGCTGCTGGGGCAGGCGGCTGGCGGGCGGGTGCCCGCCGATGCGGTGCTCGCCCTGATCGGTTTCGGTGCCATTGCGCAGATGCCGGTGGTGCTGTCCCTCACCGTTTTCATCGCGATTCTCATGTCCCTGTCCCGCTGTTACCGGGATTCGGAAATGGTGGTGTGGTTCTCCAGCGGATTGCCACTGACCGCCTGGATGCGTCCGGTGCTGCGTTTTGCGGTGCCAGTGGTTGTTGTGATTGCAGCCATGTCGCTCTTTGTGGCGCCTTGGGCGCAGAAGAAGAGTGTGGAATACAAGGAGCAGTTGAACAACCGGGACGATGTATCCCGGGTGGCGCCGGGGATGTTCAGGGAGTCCTCCGGGGGCGAGCGCGTTTTCTTCGTGGAAGCCCTGTCGGGTGAGGAAGGACGCGTGCGCAACGTTTTTGCCAGTAGCATGCAGCATGGTCGCCTGGGGGTGATGGTCGCGGCCCAGGGGCATATGGAGGTGGATGCCTCGGGCAATCGCTTTGTCGTTCTCGAGAACGGTCGGCGCTATGAAGGAACGCCGGGCACGCCGAGTTACCGGGTGATGGAATTCGAGCGCTACCAGATCCGCATGGAGTCCAAGGAGGCGAGTGGTGGCCCCCGGCAGCCGAAGACCCTGACGCTGCCGGCATTGCTGAAGAACCCGGACAAGCGCAACCAAGCCGAGCTGCTGGGGCGTATCGGTACGCCTTTGCTGGCCATCATGCTGGCCTTGCTCGCCATTCCACTGTCGTTCGTCAATCCCCGCGCGGGACGGACCAACAATCTGATTCTCGCTGTCCTGGTATATCTGATCTACAGCAATGCGCTGAGTGTGTGTCAGGCCTGGGTGGGACAGGGGCGCTTGCGCTTTGAGGTTGCTCTGCTGGCGCCGCACCTGATCATGCTGGGGGTGCTGGCCCTGCTTTTCTACAAGCGCCTCAGCGTGTTTGCACGGTGGCGGAGGACTTGATGATTCCTGTCTATATCCGCTATGTGAGCCGTGAAATCTACGCAGCAGTGGCACTTGTGCTGCTCGCCTTTCTGGGGCTCTTTGCGTTCTTCGATCTGGTCAATGAGCTTGATGAGGTCGGGAAGAACGGTTACGCGCTGCATCATGCGGCGATCTACGTGGCGATGATCATGCCGGGGCGTGTCTATGAGCTCATGCCCATCGCGGTGCTGATCGGTACGCTCTATGCGCTCACGACACTGGCCCGCCACTCGGAGATCACCGTTCTGCGGGCTTCGGGTTTGTCCACGCGGCGCTTCCTGCTCGCCTTGCTGTCGGTGGGAAGCGTATTCGTATTGCTGACCTTCGTTTTCGGCGAGTATCTTGCGCCGCCGGCGGAGCGCGCGGCGCAGCAATGGCGGCTGGCGGCCACACGCTCCATGGTTTCCCAGGAGTTGCGCACCGGGCTGTGGGTTCGGGACGGCAAGCTGTTTGTGAATGTGCGCAGCATTCTGCCTGATACTTCTCTGCAGGGGGTTCGCATTTACGAGTTCGATGACAGGGCTGCACTGGTGTCCATCAGCGAGGCGGAGTCCGGCGTCTTTCAGGAGGGTGCCGGATGGCGTCTGAGGGGGGTGGGCAAGACGCTGTTCCAGGGGGATCGGACGGAGGTTCTCACCTTGCCGGAGCTTGTCTGGCGCTCCGAGCTGACGCCGGATGTCCTGTCAGTGTTGATGGTTGTGCCGGAGCGGATGTCGGTGACAACGCTGTATTCATACATACGTCACCTTGAAGACAATAAGCAGCGCACCACGCGTTATGAGATCGCGCTCTGGAAAAAACTGGCCTATCCGTTTGCTGCCCTCGTCATGATGGGGCTGGCGCTGCCATTCGGTTACATGCAAACCCGCATGGGGGGCGTGAGCCTGAAGGTTTTTTCCGGGATCATGATCGGGGTCGGCTTCCATCTGCTGAACGGGCTGTTCTCCAACCTGGGCGTCATCAACGGCTGGATGCCGGCAGTGGCCGCACTGACGCCCAGTATCGCCTTCCTGCTGGCGGCAATGGGCATGATGTGGTGGGTGGAGCGCCGTTGAGGGCGTTTGAAGGGACGGGCTGCGCGGCCTGATTGCGCCGCCAAAATAGTTACCGCCCGCCGGATCTGGTCACCCTTGACGGAGTAAAACCGAAGCTTTCGCTACGATGGCTTCGCAAGCCCTGAAGCTTGTCAGTGCTGAGGCGCGGCGGGCAGGAGAACAATCCGCGTACCCGCGAGGCGGTCGTGCAGGAATTGGCGGTCCCTGTCGATCAGTGCCCACATCAGGCCGACGCCGAAAAAAAGCACCGATGGCCACGCCAGCGCATACCTGAGCCATCCCTGGCGCAAGCTGACAGGATTTCCGGACACGTCCACGATGCGCAGCTTCCAGGTCTGCATGGCAAGGGTCTGACCGCCACGCCGCCAGTACCACAGGAAGTACATGCCGAGTACGCCGAATATGTACACCCAGAGGATCCCGCCGGATGGCGTGTATTCGGTGCCGATACCGAGTATCAGCAATGGCACCATGAAGGTCAGGGCAAGGACGCCCAGCAGGAGCAGTGACTCGTAGAGCATGCTCGCCAGCCGGCGGCGCAGGCCCGCGAGTTCGACGGAAGTGCGATGGGCGGGCTGGCCCCCTGGTGCGGCGGCTTGTTGGAAAGGCATGGGCAGGTTCAGGGCTTGACGCCCGCCGCGACAGTGTTGGCGGCGGCGGTGCCGCTATCGGCGGCAGGCAGGGCGCTTGCGGGCGCTGCCGCAGTTGCGCTGGCAGGTTCGGGAATGGTGTCCGGTTGCAAGGGGGCGACTGCCGGTTTTTTCGGCACGATGACCCGTGGAGGTGGTGGGGCCGTGAGGGGCTTGAGCGGCATGGCCGCTGTCTTGGTTTTGGGTGCTTTGACCCGGGGCTTTGCGGCGGCTTCCTTGAAGCGGGTCTTCTCTTCGCTCGGCAATTCCTGATAGGCGTTCCATTTGTCGCGCAGCACTTCCCGCTTCTCGGGCGGGATGCGTTGGAGGTTGCGATACTGGTCGCGCGCAGTGGTGCGTTGTTCGGGGGTCAGTGAGAACCAGGTTTCGATCCGTCGTTGCAGCCGTGACTGCTCCTCGGGCGTGTAGCCCGGGAAGCGATCGGCAATGCCGACCCATTTGCGCTTCCTGTCGTCAGGAAGATTCTTCCATTCGCTTGCCAGCGGTGCCAGGGTGCGCTGCTGGTCCGGGGTCAGATCCGTCCACGCCGGGGCCGTGATCGGCGGCGTTGCCAGAGCCTGAGTCGAAAGAATGACAAGGGCGGCGACGATCAGTCGGGCGAGTCGTTTTGAACCCATGCGTCGAATCCGCGATCCAGGTAGGCGTCAATCGGAAGGTCGTCGGCAAGCAGGGCGCTGTCGACCTCTTCGAGGTCCGCCGTGTGCTGCCATTCGCCCAGGAAGCCACTGCCCAGCGCAAGCAGGATGACGAGAATCGTCGCAAGCGTCGTGCGCCCGTGGGGCATCAGATGTTCTGAGAGCGTCTGGCCGATGCCGGCAAGACTGAGCTTTCTCACAGTCTTCTTCTGGCGCGACAGCGCTAGCTGCCGAGCCTCAAGAAGGCGATCTGCCACCGAGGCGGAGCAATTGCGGGCCGCTACGTTGAGGTGCTGGCGTATCCGGTTGTGGAAGTCCTGTTCGTTCATGGTTTGATACCTTTTGCAGCAAGTGCGGCGGCCAGGGTGTGCGTCGCCCGGGAGCAATGCGTCTTCACGCTGCCTTCCGAGCATCCCATGGCCGCAGCCGTTTCAGCGATGTCCATTTCCTCCCAGTAACGCATCAGGAAGGCTTCACGTTGACGGGGCGGGAGCTTTTCAATCTCTCTTTCTATGACGCCCAATGTCTGGCGTTGTTCCAGTTGGGCCTGGGGAGATTCACTCTTGTGGTCGCGGTCGGCCGACTCGAGAGTGTCGAGCGGGTCCTGATCGTCGTCCTCCGGGCCGGAAAAGGCCGATAGCAGCGTGGTCCACATGCTGCGGACCTTCTGGCGCCGGTAGTAGTCCCTGATGGCATTCTGCAGGATGCGCTGGAACAGCATGGGAAGCTCGTCGAGCGGCTTGTCTCCATACTTTTCGGCAAGCCGCATCATCGAATCCTGGACGATGTCGAGGGCCGACTCTTCGTTGCGAACCGCAAACAAGGCGTGTTTGAAGGCCCGTTTCTCGACGCTGGCGAGGAAGTCCGATAGTTCGAGGCGGGATGGCAGGGGGTGATCCTCTGTGAGCCAGGTGGGGGTGTTCCTGGAGGTCGTCGTTTCTGGTGCAGTGATGAGGGCGGCGGCACCGATACGGTGCGCCTTGACCAATCGCCGGGTCGGCGGTATGGTTCAACGTTTTACATCGCCGATACAGCTCGGGTGCAGTGATGGTCATTACCGGTGCGGAAATTGTAATCAGGTGCCTCCAGGAAGAAAAGGTCGATTATCTTTTCGGCTATCCCGGTGGGGCTGTGCTGTACATCTACGATGAGCTCTTCAAGCAGGATTCGGTGCGCCACGTTCTGGTGCGCCACGAGCAGGCGGCGATCCATGCGGCGGACGGATATGCCCGTTCGACCGAGAAGGTGGGCGTCGCCCTCGTGACATCGGGGCCGGGGGCGACAAATGCTGTGACCGGCATTGCGACCGCGTTTTGCGACTCAATTCCCATGGTGGTGATTTCCGGCCAAGTTCCCTCCGCCGCCATCGGACAGGACGCTTTCCAGGAGGTCGATACCGTTGGCATCACTCGCCCCTGTGTGAAGCACAACTTCCTGGTCAGGGATGTCCGGGAGATCGCGGAAACGATCAAGAAAGCCTTCTATCTGGCCCGTACGGGCCGTCCCGGCCCGGTCCTGGTCGATATTCCCAAGGACATCACCGCTCAGAAGTGCGAGTTTGTCTACCCGCAAAGCGTCTCCATGCGCTCCTACAACCCGACGATCAAGGGACATCAAGGCCAGATCAAGAAGGCCCTGCAGCTTCTTCTGGAAGCGAAGCGGCCCATGGTCTACGCCGGCGGTGGCGTGGTGCTTGGCGATGCGGCGGACAAGCTGACGACACTGGTGCGCAAGCTGGGTTTCCCCTGTACCAATACCCTCATGGGCCTGGGAGGCTATCCGGCCACTGACAGGCAGTTTGTGGGCATGTTGGGCATGCACGGCAACTACGAAGCCAATATGGGCATGCACTACTGCGACGTTCTCCTCGCAGTTGGCGCCCGTTTTGACGATCGGGTGATCGGCAGCCCGGCGCATTTCGCCTCCGAACCGCGCAAGATCATTCATATCGACATTGATCCTTCGTCCATCTCGAAGCGTGTGAAGGTGGATGTGCCTATTGTGGGTGATGTGGGCGAGGTTCTTGGAGAGCTGCTTGCCTTGCTTGAGGGCGCCTCCGAGAAGCCCGACCAGGAGTCCCTTGGAAGCTGGTGGAAGCAGATCGAAGAGTGGCGTCGCCGGGATTGCCTGAAGTTCTCCCAGGACGACGGCCTGATCAAGCCTCAGTACGTGATCCGGAAGCTATGGGAAGTCACGGGGGGGGATGCCTTCGTGACCTCCGACGTGGGCCAGCACCAGATGTGGGCTGCCCAGTACTACAAGTTCGACAAGCCGCGCCGTTGGGTGAATTCTGGCGGACTCGGCACCATGGGCTTCGGTCTGCCCGCTGCCATGGGTGTTCAGCTCGCGCATCCCGGGTCGCCAGTCGCCTGTGTTACCGGCGAAGGGTCAATCCAGATGAACATCCAGGAGCTCTCTACCTGCAAGCAGTTCCGTCTGCCCATCAAGGTCGTCCTGCTCAACAATGGCTACTTGGGCATGGTGCGCCAGTGGCAGGAGCTCTTCCACGGGAACCGTTACTCCGAGTCCTACATGGATGCCTTGCCTGATTTTTCGAAGCTGGCTGCGGCCTACGGCCATGTGGGCCTGCGGGTGGACAAGCCGGGCGATGTGGAGGGGGCGCTACGGGAGGCGTTCAAGCAGAAGAACGATCTGGTCTTCCTCGATTTTCAGGTCGATGCCACAGAGAACGTGTATCCGATGGTTCAGGGGGGCAAGGGCCTGACGGACATGATCCTGTCGGCCGAGGATCTCTGATCGACTGGCAAGGCCTGCAGTGGGAATCCGCTTGCGCCCGTTTCCCGAACCATCCCAGACGCTCGACGCCCAATGGTTGCGCGGGCTGATGACCATCCAGAACAAGACGCCTATGAGACACGTCATCTCCCTTCTCATCGAGAATGAATCCGGTGCGCTGTCGCGCGTGTCCGGCCTGTTTTCCGCCCGTGGCTACAATATCGAGTCACTTACGGTGGCGCCCACCGAAGACGCTTCCCTGTCGCGCATGACCATCGTCACGTCCGGCTCGGATGACATCGTCGAACAGATCACAAAGCATCTCAACAAGCTGGTCGAGGTTGTCAAAGTGGTCGATCTGTCGGAATCTGCCCACATCGAGCGCGAGCTGATGCTGGTCAAGGTGCGGGCAACCGGCAAGGACCGGGAGGAAATGAAGCGCATGGCAGATATCTTCCGTGGGCGAATCATTGATGTCACCGATACCAGCTACGTGATCGAGTTGACCGGTAATCAGGCCAAGCTCGACTCTTTTGTTGGCGCCATCGACGCGAGCCTGATTCTTGAAACCGTCCGCTCCGGCATCTGCGGTGTTGGCCGCGGTGATCGGGTATTGAAAGTTTGATGCGGGTCCGGTTTGGGTGATGACGCCCGAGCCGTCCCGTGAATTGCTCCTCTTTTGTCAGAAAGGCATGAAATGAAGGTTTATTACGATAAGGACGCTGACCTCTCCCTGATCAAGGGCAAGCAGGTCACCATCGTTGGTTACGGCTCCCAGGGCCATGCCCACGCCCAGAATCTGCGCGACTCCGGTGTCAACGTGACCGTCGGTCTGCGCAAGGGTGGAGCCTCCTGGAGCAAGGCTGAAGGTGCCGGCCTGAAGGTTGCCGAAGTGGCTGAGGCCGTTCGTGCCGCCGATGTGGTCATGATCCTGCTTCCGGATGAGAACATTCCCGACGTTTACAAGAATGATGTTGAGCCGAACATCAAGCAGGGTGGCGTGCTGGCCTTCGCCCATGGCTTCAACGTGCATTACAACCAGGTCATCCCCCGTGCCGATCTGGATGTGATCATGGTTGCCCCCAAGGGCCCCGGCCACACCGTCCGTTCCGAGTACCTGAAGGGCGGCGGCGTGCCTTCCCTGATCGCTGTGTACCAGGACAAGTCCGGCAAGGCCCGTGACATCGCCCTGTCCTACGCTGCGGCCAACGGCGGCACCAAGGGTGGCGTGATCGAGACCAACTTCCGCGAAGAGACTGAAACCGACCTCTTCGGCGAACAGGCCGTCCTTTGCGGTGGCGCCGTCGAGCTGGTGAAGATGGGCTTCGAGACCCTCGTTGAGGCGGGCTACGCCCCCGAGATGGCTTACTTCGAGTGCCTGCACGAGCTGAAGCTGATCGTTGACCTCATGTACGAAGGCGGTATCGCCAACATGAACTACTCCATCTCCAACAACGCGGAGTATGGCGAGTACGTGACCGGCCCCGAAGTGATCAACGAAGAGTCCCGCTACGCCATGCGCGAAGCCCTCAAGCGTATCCAGACGGGTGAGTACGCCAAGATGTTCATCCTGGAAGGCAAGACCAACTACCCGTCCATGACCGCCCGTCGTCGTCTGAATGCCGTGCACCCGATCGAGACCGTCGGTGCCCAGCTGCGTGACATGATGCCGTGGATCAAGGCCAACAAGCTGGTGGATCAGTCCAAGAACTGATCGCATCGGGCCTGAAACGCGCACGGGGGACGAAAGTCCCCCGTGTCGTTTTCGGATCGCGCGCAGCGTCCTGCGTTACAATCGCATTCGACTTCACCCATCGTCCCCTCCATGGCCGATCTGCAATCCCGCAAACCCCTGCTCAACCCGGAACGGCGTCGCAGGGGCATCTACATTCTTCCCAATCTGTTCACCACGGCCGCGCTCTTCGCAGGTTTCTACGCGATTGTCCAGGCCATGAACGGGTTGTTCGAGCAGGCGGCAGTGGCGATCTTCATCGCCATGGTGCTCGATGGCCTGGATGGCCGGGTGGCCCGTCTGACGCGGACCCAGAGTGCTTTCGGCGCAGAGTACGATTCGCTCTCCGACATGGTTTCCTTCGGGGCGGCCCCGGCGCTGATCATGTACGAATGGGCGCTCAAGGGCATGGGCAAACTCGGATGGATGGCGGCTTTCATCTATTGCGCAGGTGCGGCCCTGCGGCTTGCGCGCTTCAACACCAATATTGACGTCATCGACAAACGCTATTTCCAGGGCTTGCCCAGTCCGGCTGCGGCCGCCCTGGTTGCAGGGCTGGTGTGGGTCGTGATTGATAATGGTATTGCCGGGCCCGATGTGCGCTGGTACGGCTGTGCTCTTACCATCTTTGCTGGCGTTTCAATGGTCAGCAACGTGCTGTTCTACAGTGGAAAAGAGATCAACCTGCGCCGTAGTGTGCCCTTCATTGTCATCATCGCCTTCGTTCTCGGCTTTCTGCTGATTTCCAGCTATCCGCCCGGAGTGCTGTTTGGCCTTTTCCTCTGTTATGCGGTCTCTGGCTATGTCCTGGGTGCCTGGGCCTGGATCAAGGGTCGTCGGCAAAAGGCTTCGGTTGCAGCGTCGGAAAAGACTGATTTATAGTCCGGGCCCCGGTGCGCTTGGCTGTGAGCCGAGTGTCCAGATGCCAGATTCAATTCGCAAACTCCTGCACCTTCGGCTGATTGAACGCCGAGGGTGCGCCTCAATCCAACTACAAAGAACCGGCGGGAGCCCATGATGAACGACCAGCTGATCATTTTCGACACGACCCTGCGCGATGGTGAGCAAAGCCCGGGTGCATCGATGACGCGGGATGAAAAGCTGCGTATCGCCCGGCAACTTGAACGGATGAAGGTTAACGTCATCGAGGCGGGCTTTGCGGCAGCCTCCAATGGCGACTTCGAAGCCGTCAAGGCTGTTGCTGAGGCCATCCGTGAGTCCACCGTGTGTTCCCTGGCGCGGGCCAACGAGAACGATATCCGCCGTGCCGGTGAAGCGATCCGTCCTGCTGCGTCGGGCCGTATCCATACTTTCATCGCCACCAGCCCGATCCACATGGAGAAAAAGCTGCGCATGACGCCCGACCAGGTGGTCGAACAGGCCGTGCGGGCAATCGGCTGGGCGAAGGAATACACGGACGATATCGAGTTTTCTGCGGAGGATGCCGGCCGTTCCGAAATCGATTTCCTTTGCCGAATCTTCGAGGCGGTGATCAAGGCCGGGGCGACGACCATCAACGTCCCTGACACCGTGGGTTACAACGTGCCGGAGCAGTTTGCGGAGACCATCCGCCGCTTGATCGAACGTGTGCCCGGCTCCGACAAGGTAGTCTGGTCGGTGCATTGCCACAATGACCTGGGGTTGGCCGTTGCGAATTCCCTGGCTGCGGTGCGTGCCGGTGCCCGGCAGGTCGAGTGTACGGTCAATGGCCTGGGTGAGCGTGCCGGCAACGCCTCGCTCGAGGAGATCGTGATGGCGGTGCGGACCCGCAAGGATGTCTTCCAGTGCGATACCCGGGTGGATACCACCCAGATTGTCCCGGCTTCCAAGCTGGTTTCCGGAATCACGGGTTTTCCCGTTCAGCCCAATAAGGCGATTGTGGGTGCCAACGCCTTTGCCCACGAGTCCGGGATTCACCAGGATGGTGTGCTCAAGCATCGTGAGACTTATGAAATCATGCGTGCCGAGGACGTGGGTTGGAGTACCAACAAGCTGGTGATGGGCAAGCACTCCGGACGCAATGCCTTTCGCTCGCGCCTTCAGGAGCTGGGTGTCGATATCGCTTCTGAGGAGCAGCTCAATCATGCCTTTGCCCGATTCAAGGAGCTGGCCGACAAAAAGCACGAGATCTTCGATGAGGATCTGCAGGCGTTGATGAGCGATGAGAGCTCAGAGCCGAAGGAGTATTTTCGCTTGCTGTCGTCCTCATTTCACTCGGAGACTGGCGAGATACCCTGCGCGCGAGTGACCCTCGCGGTAGGGGGGGCTGAAGCCAAGGCCGAGTCCTGTGGTTCTGGGCCCGTGGATGCGGCCTTCAAGGCGATCGAGGTGGTCGCGAAGAGTGGAACCGAGCTGTTGCTGTATTCGGTGAATGCCATCACCACCGGTACCGACGCCCAGGGTGAGGTCACCGTGCGCTTGTCGAAGGATGGCCGTGTGGTGAATGGCCAGGGCGCCGACACCGACATCATCGTGGCCTCCGCCAAGGCCTACCTCAATGCCCTGAACAAGATCCAGGCGGGGGCGGAGAAGATGAATCCGCAGGTCTGATACCGCCGTTCAGGCTTTCCCGGACATCCGCGCCAGACGTGAAGGCGCGGTGTTGCGGGCGTAGAGCACCACGACGATGAAGAAGATCACGCTGAGCACAGCCTCCGCCAGGGCAAGCATGTTTCCAGGGGGGGCGTCGTTGGTGCGCACGACTCCTTCCGTCAGATAGAGCAGGATCATCATCGAACTCCACTGGTAGGTGTAGCGTGTTCCGCGCAGGATGCCGAAGAGCGCGGCCATCAGGGGCAGAACCTTGAGCGTCATCCAGGAGCCACCCGGGCGCAGGGGGGCCAGCGTCGTCTCCCAGGCGAGGCACAGGGCGATCAGGCTGAGCAGGGTGATGCTGGCAATCAGGGAGAGGGTCTTGGGTTTCATGGTCTGGCGAGCTTGAGTGCGGTTTCGGCCAGGCGTTTGCCCAGGGCCGTGGCGAGGCGTCGTTCCTCGTCGGTCAGTTGGGTGTTTTCGTCCTTGCCCGCCCAGTGCGTTGCTCCGTAAGGTGAGCCGCCGCTGCGGGTGAGCGTCAGATCGGGCTCCGAGAAGGGAAGGCCGACGATCAGCATGCCGTGGTGGAGAAGGGGTGTCATCATCGACAGCAACGTGCTCTCCTGCCCACCATGCTGACTGGCGGTGGATGTGAATACGCAGGCAGGTTTGCCGGCCAGGGCGCCAGAGAGCCACGGGCCGGCCGTGCCGTCCAGAAAGTGTTTCATGGCAGCCGCCATGTTCCCGAAGCGGGTGGGGCTGCCGATCGCAAGGCCGATGCACTCTTCCAGATCCCGCATTTCGGCATAGGGGGCGCCGTGGCCGGGCACATCGGGTTCCACAGCCTCACATACGGTCGACACGCGTGGCACCGTCCGTAACCTTGCGGCTGCTCCGGGCACGGAGTCGATACCCCGTGCGATCATTTCCGCAAGGGCACGAACCGAGCCCCGGTGACTGTAGTAGAGAACGAGGATTTCCTGCATGAATGAGGTCTTTGACGCGGAAAGGCATTATACGTAAATGAACTCCGCGCTTGATTCCGGTGACCGCCTTCGTTCATCAGTCGTGGCATTGCAGCTATTGCTGAGCGCGGTATTGCGGCGTTTCAGGGATGGTCGGTGCTCTCAGGTTGCGGCCAGTCTGGCGTTTACGTCCCTGTTGTCACTTGTGCCCTTTGTGACGCTCGTCGCCGTGGTATTCAGCAAGTTTCCCCAGTCCCAGCGATTCAGGGATGCGTTGCAGGGCTTCCTGCTTGATAACCTGCTTCCCGAGAAGGCGGGAAAGGTGATCGCCACCTACGCTTTGCAGTTCAGCCAGAAAGCCACCAATCTGACCATTGTGGGCGGCGTTGTGCTGATCCTGACGGCAATCATGCTGATGCGGACCATCGATCAGGTGATCAACCAGATCTGGCGGGTGCAGGCCCACAGACCCTGGGCCAGCCGCCTGGTGGCATATTGGGCTGTACTTTCCCTGGGGCCTCTCCTGTTGGCCGGGGGCGTCTTTGCTGCCGGAGCGATGCTGAGTGTGTCCCTGGATCTGATGAATGAGCCCGTCTGGCTGGAGGTGGCAGGTTTGCGGCTGGTTTCCCTGGCTGTGCTCTCCGGGGTTTTTGCAACGCTGTATTTTGCTGTTCCGCATTGCAGTGTCCGGCTTGCCGACGCCGGTCTGGCGGGCTTGCTGGCGGCCGGTGCGTTCCTTGTCATGCAACGGCTTTTTGGGCTCTACCTGGCTCACTTTCCCAGCTACACCCTGGTCTATGGGGCATTCGCCGTCGTACCGATCTTTCTTCTGTGGCTCTATCTCTCGTGGATCATCATCCTGCTCGGAGCCGTCGTCGCGGCCGTCCTTCCCGAGCGGAGTCTGCGGAGGCGACCGTTGCCCGATTTTCCCGGGCGTCCCCTCTATGTGGCATTGCTGATCCTTGCCGAGCTCGCTGAGGCTCAATCTGTCGGCGAGTGCCGGTCGGTGGTGCGACTGGCCGACGTGGCGCGGGTCGGCCATGACGAGGTTCGAGAGGCGCTCGCGCTTCTTTCTTCATCGAGAATCGTCGTGCGCGGGGATTCCGGTGGATGGTTGCTGGCGCGTTCTGCCGAGGGTGTGCTGTTGTCGGAACTGGTGGCGCTTTTTGGCTTGGCGCCCCTGCCGGACACCGATGGTCGGGCAAACGGGCCTGAATCATGGGTCGTGGCGCCATGGCAGCACTTGCTGTCGGCCGTGCACACGGCGGCGGATGTGTCACTCAGCCAGTTGCTGGCGCGCGGGCGGGCCGCCAGTCAAAGGGGGTAGGGGTCGATTTCGTACTGAAAAAGTTCTACTGCGGCGGTCTGCATGTCGAGGCTTAGGAGGCGTCCCTGGGCGATGTAGAGGCGATTGGTGTCCGACACAAGCATGAAGCGGCGTGCCGAATAAGTACCCGCAGGAGCAAGAATGGACTGCTGACGACCGAGCGCAAGAACTGGCGGCAACACCAGGGCTGGACTCATGGGCCGGGTGCGGTTGGCATTGCGGAAGCCAACGGTAACCGGTTTGGCGGAATTGGCAAGAACTTGCAGGCCGAGCTCGATCTGCTCGGGTGTCTCGGTGCGGATCCAGCGCACCACGCACAATGTCCAAGGCTCCCCATCGCTGCGGCGCAGGGCCAGCGCCATGCCGGCAGTCAGATCACTGGCCGTACCCGTGACTTGCATGATGGCGTAGCCGGTGGGGCTTTCATTGATCACCATCCATTCAGATGAGTACAGCGCCTGACGGGGCAGGCCCGGATCACGGAGCATCTTCCAGATGGTGTCAAGTCCACAGCAAACCCGAACGGCATATTGACTGCGTCGGCGCGAGTGCTCCCGGCGCGGTGGGCAGGCCCAGTACTCCCTGACCCGCCTCAGGAGTGAGGCCGCTTCCGCCCGGTCCAGCCCAGCATGGAAGTCGCTGGGTGGAGGGGCGTCGCCTTCAAGGCGATCTATCAGGGATGTGGCACGACGGGCAAGTTCTTCACCCGAGAAATAGAGCAGCCCGTCCAGGTCGGGTGGATGGCGCCGGTGTATCGACATGGGCTGAGTGTCTTGATCCGGGTCCAGCCAGAACCAGCCCAGTTCGTCGTCCCCCGGGGGCGAGTGGCGAATCGAGGTGCTGCTTGCATTGCCGGCGATGAACTCGGACAGCCAGCAGATCTCCTTGCCCGTGAGACCCTCTGGGTGAGCGGCCGAAAAGGCCAGGAGATACTTGTAAGCGGCTTTGGCACTTTCGGGTGCTTCGTCGCCTTGCCCGGGCTCCGCCTCCGCTCCGCTCCCTGCATATAGGGAGTGGGCTTTCAGCCAGAAGTCGTAGGGCGCGCTGTTGCCTGCGAGGTGGGCCACGGTGAGCTGCTCGCCGAGCAGCTCAAGCGCCTTGGCGCTGATCGTGGCCGGATTGCGGCGTAGTGTCCGAACCAGCCGGTGGCGTATTTCGTTCAGGACTTCCTCGTGCCAGATAACCAGCTTGCCGAGTGCCGACACCAGTCGTGTCGCTGAACGATGCAACCCAAGAGTCAGCGGCAGCGAGGCAACGGCCAGGCGCCCACGGAACTGTCGGCTGATGGCCATGCTGCGGGTGTGCAAGAGATCCAGGCAGCGTTGGAGCTGGCTGCGACTCACATCGGAGCGGCCGAGCTCGTCAAGATGGCGAACAAGCGTCGCCAATTCCAGGTCTGCGTCGTCAGACAGGGGGGAAGCCAGCCAGTCGAGAACTGGCGCTGTGCGATCGGAAAGGTTGGAGTCGGCGGCGCTCATTGCCTGGGAAGTCTCGTGGCCAGGACGTCATTGTAATTAAATCCCCGGGACATGTGCCGCGTTTCGGCGTTTTTGAACCAGGTTGAGACCTGGAGGGATGTAGGGTGACGAAGCCGTGATAGATGCATGAACCTTGATGTTTTTCCCCGGGTAATCTATTATCCGACGTTTTTCCATTTCATCGGATCAGGAACAAGTCATGGTTGTTATTCGTCTCGCCCGCAGCGGTTCCAAGAAGCGTCCTTTCTACAACATCGTTGCCGCCGATTCCCGTAATCGTCGCGATGGTCGTTTTATTGAGCGTATCGGTTACTACAACCCCGTCGCTTCCGGCAATGCCGTCAGCCTCGTGGTCAATGCCGAGCGTCTGTCCCACTGGCAAGGTCACGGTGCCCAGCTTTCCGACACCGTCTCCCGCCTCGTGAAGCAGGCCGCCAAGGCCGCCGCCTGAGTTGTCAGGGTCTTCCGATCTGTCTCAAGACCCATCCATGATCGTCCTGGGGCGCATCGTTGCGCCCTTTGGCGTCGGGGGCTGGGTCAAGGTGCATCCCTTTGGCGATGATCCGCTTTCCTGGAAGAAGATCCCCCAGTGGTGGCTCGCCACGGATCCGGATGGCAAGGAGTGGGTTCCGTTTACGTTGAAGGGGTGCAGGGAGCATGGCAAGGGCGGTATTGTTGCCAGCTTTGCCGAAGTGCCTGATCGTAATGGTGCCGAAGCGGTCACGGGCTACTTTGTTGCTGCGCCTCGTGATGCCTTGCCCAAGCCTGAAAAGGACGAATACTACTGGGCGGACCTGGTTGGGCTGGACGTTTTCAATGCTACCGGTGTTCCGTTTGGCAAAGTGTCGGGGCTGCTCTCCACCGGCGCACATGACGTGCTGCAGATTCAGGATGGAGATGCCGAAAGGCTGATCCCCTTCGTCGCAGCGTATGTCACGGAAGTGGACGTTTCTGCTGGCAGGATTCAGGTGGATTGGGAAGCCGATTGGTGATGTCTGATCAGGGTCGCAAGGCCTACGACGTCCTGACGCTGTTTCCCGAAATGTTTTCTGCCCTGTCGCAGTTCGGCATAACCGGGCGGGCGCGGGACAGGGCACTGTACGAGATTCACTGCTGGAATCCTCGGGATTTCACTGAAGATCGGCATCGCACGGTGGATGACCGTCCGTATGGCGGTGGTCCGGGGATGGTGATGTTGCCGGGGCCGCTGGAGAAGGCCATCGGTGCGGCGAAGGCCAGACAACTGGAGTCAGCGGGCACGGCGGGGCGGGTGATCTATTTGTCGCCCCAGGGGAAGCCGCTGGATCACCGGAAGGTGCTTCAGCTTCTGTCCGAACCGTCCCTCATCCTGCTGTGTGGCCGGTATGAAGGCGTCGATCAGCGGTTGATCGATCGTTGCGTCGATGAAGAGATTTCTCTGGGTGATTTTGTCCTCTCGGGAGGAGAGTTACCGGCGATGGTGTTGCTTGATGCGCTCATCCGGCAGCTACCAGGCGCATTGAATGACGAGGACTCCGCGGTGGAGGACTCGTTTGTGGACGGGCTGCTTGATTGCCCGCATTACACCCGTCCGGTGGATTACCACGGGGTGAGCGTTCCGGAGGTGTTGCTCTCGGGCAACCATGCCGAGATCCGCCGCTGGAGGTTGCAGCAGTCCCTTGGGCGTACCGAGCAGCGGCGCCCGGATCTGCTGGCCGGTCGAGTGTTGAGTAAGGAAGAATTCCGACTGCTGGAGGCATTCCGGCAGTCAGAAGCGAAGCCGGTAGCGTAGTCTCCCGGTTTCATAACAAAGCCGTGCACCAGGTGGCGACCTGCTCTGCACGAAAGGCCACTGGCCCCATTTTTATCAGGAGTTACGCATGAACCTCATTCAGCAACTGGAACAGGAAGAAATCGCCCGTCTGACCCAAGGCAAGGCCATCCCCGAGTTCGCTCCCGGCGACACTGTGGTGGTTCAGGTCAAGGTGAAGGAAGGCAACCGCGAGCGTCTGCAGGCTTACGAAGGTGTTGTCATTGCCAAGCGTAACCGCGGCCTCAACTCCGGTTTCATCGTTCGCAAGATCTCTTCCGGCGAAGGCGTGGAGCGTACGTTCCAGACCTACTCGCCCCTGGTGGCCAGCATTGAAGTGAAGCGTCGCGGCGATGTTCGCCGCGCCAAGCTCTACTATCTGCGCAGCCGCTCCGGCAAGTCCGCACGTATCAAGGAAAAGCTGGACTACAAGTCCTTCGCTGCCAAGGCTGCTGCTGCCAAGGCCTGAGCGATTTCCAGGGCAAAAAAAAACGGAACTTCGGTTCCGTTTTTTTTCGCCCTGATCTCGTAGCCCTCCATTTCGGGAGGGGTGGGTTTCAGATCGTGCGTTTGTCGTGCTCGATCAGCGCATAGGCTGAGTGATTGTGGATGGATTCGAAATTCTCGGATTCCACCGTATAGGCATCAATACGGACTTCCCTGTTGAGGCAGCCAGCCACGTCGCGCACCATGTCTTCGACGAACTTGGGGTTGTCGTAAGCGCGTTCGGTCACGAATTTTTCGTCGGGTCGCTTGAGAAGACCATATAGCTCACAGGATGCCTGCCCCTCGACGAGCTGTACCAGCTCCTCGATCCAAAGGTGGTCATTCGTTGTGGTGGTTACCGTGACGTGGGAGCGCTGGTTGTGCGCGCCGTATTCCGAAATCTTCTTCGAGCAGGGGCACAGACTCGTGACAGGCACGACGATGCGCATCGTGAACTCGTAGGCGCCGCCTTCCCTGATTTCGCCAATGAAAGTGACCTCATAGTCCATCAGGCTCTGGACGCCCGAGACGGGGGCTGCCTTGTTGATGAAGTAGGGGAAGGTCATCTCCACGTGGCCGGTCTCGGCTTCGAGCTTCCTCACCATCTCACGCAGCATCGGTTCAAAGGACTCGACCGAGATCTCGCGCTCATGGCTGTTCAGAATCTCCACGAAACGGGACATGTGGGTGCCCTTGAAGTTGTGGGGCAGACCGACGTACATGTTGAAGACCGCAATGGTGTGCTGGACGCCGCCATTCTTGTCCTGGACGCGGATCGGGTGACGGATGGCTTTGATGCCGACCTTGTTGATGGCTAACTGGCGGGAGTCCGCGGAGTTCTGGACATCCGGAATCGGAGTGGGGGCTTCGCACGTAGTCATGACTGTTCTCGTTAAATCTCGTTGGGGAATGGGGATCTATGGCCCCTTGGTAAATTGATCCTATCATTCCCGACAAAAGCACTCAACTATTCGGCCTATAGGCCTCTTCAATCCGTTGGCGGATTGCCTGGGCATTGAGGCCGATTTCGGCCATCAGCTGCGCCTGGTCACCATGGTCGATGAAGCGGTCGGGCAGGCCGATCTGCAGCAAGCGGGTGGGCTTTCCGGCTTCGTGAAGCACGCGGGCGATCTCGGAACCCGCACCGCCGATCGTGGCGTTCTCTTCGAGGCTTACCAGCAGATCATGGGTGTCGGCCAGCCGGAGGATGAGATCCCGGTCAATGGGCTTGGCAAATCGCATGTTTGCGACCGTAGCGTCCAGCTCTTCACCGACCTGCAGGGCGGCGCCCAGCATGCTGCCGAAAGCCAGCAGCGCGGTGCGATTGCCGTTACGACGGATCTCACCCTTGCCGATGGGCAAGGTCTGCATCGTGGCCTGCGGGGTGACGCCGAGGCCGCTGCCACGGGGGTAGCGCACGGCGGTGGGGCCGTCGTGCCGATAGGCGGTGTAGAGCATCTGCCGGCATTCGTTTTCGTCCGCCGGGCAGAAGATCGTCAGGTTGGGGACGCACAGCAGATAGGAAATGTCGAAGGCGCCGTGGTGCGTGGCTCCGTCGGCACCCACCAGGCCCGCCCGGTCGATGGCCATCATGACTGGCAGGTTCTGCAGGGCGATGTCATGAATCAGCTGATCGTAGGCGCGCTGCAGGAAGGTCGAGTAGATGGCCACCACAGGCTTGAAGCCTTCGCAGGCAAGGCCTGCGCCGAAGGTGAGGGCGTGCTGCTCGGCGATGCCCACATCGTAGTAACGGGTGGGGTGCTCCTGAGCGAAACGGACCATGCCGGAGCCTTCGCGCATCGCCGGGGTGATGGCCACAAGCCGCTCGTCGGCGGCGGCCATGTCGCACAGCCAGTCGCCGAACACCTGGGTGTAGGTGAGCTTGCCGCCGCCCTTGGCATCCTTGCCGGTGGCAATGCCGGCCGTGTGGTCGAAACGGGAGACGCCGTGGTAGAGGATGGGGTCGGCCTCGGCCAGCTTGTAGCCCTGGCCCTTGCGGGTGATGACGTGCAGGAACTGCGGGCCCTTCAGCGTGCGCAGGTTCTGCAGCGTGGGGAGCAGGGACTCCAGGTCGTGCCCGTCGATGGGGCCGATGTAGTTGAAGCCGAATTCCTCGAACATGGTGCCCGGCATCACCATGCCCTTGACGTGCTCCTCGGTGCGGCGCGCCAGTTCAAAGACGGGCGGAGGCAGATTCTCGAGGAAGCGCTTGCCGATCTTGCGGGCACCGTTGTAGAGCTTGCCCGACAGCAAGCGTGACAGGTGCTTGTTGAGGGCTCCAACCGGTGGCGAGATAGACATCTCGTTGTCGTTGAGGATGACCAGCAAGTTGGTGTCGTGGATGTCGCCCGCGTTGTTGAGGGCCTCGAAGGCCATGCCGGCGGACATGGCGCCATCTCCGATCACTGCAATGGCGCGACGATCCTCGCCACGCATGCGGGCGGCCTCGGCCATGCCCAGGGCCGCCGAGATGGAGGTGGACGAGTGGGCGGTGCCGAAGGTGTCGTAGTCGCTCTCAGAGCGCCTCGGAAAGCCCGAGATACCCTGGTATTGACGAAGTCCGGCCATGGCTTCGCGGCGGCCGGTGAGAATCTTGTGGGCGTAGGTCTGGTGGCCCACGTCCCAGACGATGCGGTCTTCAGGCGTGTTGAAAACGTAATGCAGGGCAACCGTGAGCTCAATGGTACCTAGGTTGGACGAAAGATGACCACCTGTGCGGGATACAGAGCTGATCAGGAAATTGCGCAACTCGTCGGCCAGCTGGGAGAGCTGGCTGGGGTCGAGCTGGCGCAGGTCCGCGGGCGAGGCAATGCTTTCCAGCAGGCTGCTGCGGGGAGTGGCGGGCTGCGTTCCGAGGGGCATTCCGGGTTACCGGGTCGTTAATGAGTGTTCTTGGGTGTGCGATGGCGGGTGTCAAAACTGCCGGTGGACGATGAATCTCGTCAGTTCGGAGAGGCGGCGAGCGGGCTGTCCGAATGCGGCAAGGCGATCCAGCGCTTCTGCGCACATTTCTTCGGCCAGTGCGCGCGCGCGCGTGACGCCCAGCAGGCTGACGTAAGTCGGCTTGTCATTGGCGGCATCCTTGCCCGCCGTTTTGCCCAGCGTGGCTGTATCCGCTTCGGCATCGAGGATGTCGTCCACCACCTGAAACAGCAGGCCTATCACCTTGCCCACGTGGTCCAAGGATGCCAGTTCGTCTTCGCCAAGGTCACGGCCGCATTGTACGCCAAGGCCGATGGATGCCCGGATCAGTGCGCCGGTCTTGTGGATGTGCATGAACTCCAGTTCGGCAAGGGTTAGCTGCAGGCCTACCGATGCCAGGTCAATGGCCTGCCCGCCGGCCATCCCACGGGATCCGGAGGCAATGGCGAGCTGGCGGATCATGCCCAGTTGTCGTTGGGGGGAGTCGCTTACCTGCGATTCCGCGATGTGCTGAAAGGCCAGGGTCTGCAGGGCGTCGCCGACCAGCAGGGCCGTCGCGTCGTCAAACTGGACATGGACCGTGGGTTTGCCACGGCGCAGTGTGTCATCGTCCATGCAGGGCATGTCGTCATGCACCAGCGAATAGGCGTGGATCATTTCAATGGCGCAGGCCGCCCGGTCGAGGCGCTCAGGCGCGCCGCCGCTCACGTCCCCCGCGGCGTGAACAAGCAGTGGGCGCACACGCTTGCCGCCACCCAGTACGGCGTAGCGCATGGCTTCGTGGAGGCGGGCAGGGGCGATATCGGGTGCGGGGAGGGCGCGCGCCAAGGCGGCCTCGGTGCGCTCCTGGATGTGGGACATCCATTGGTTGAAGCCTTGGGTGGTCATGCCGATGGGGCTTCCGTATCAGTGGTTTCGAGGAGGCGGATGGATTGCTCCGCCTTGCCGAGGAAGTCCTGGCACTGGCGCAAGAGCACGAAGCCGCGCTGATAGGCGGCAAGAGCCTGATCAAGGGGGAGCTGGCTGTTCTCCATCTCCTGGACGATCACTTCCAGCTCGGAGACTGCGGATTCGAAACTGGGCGTCTTGGAAGGCTTGACCATTCTCGGCTGGATTCAAGGTACTGAAACCGTAAAAATAGCCTATGGCCGGGCTTCAGGTCAAACGCGTAATACTATATAATCTCGCGTTTTACGTTTCGGGCTTTCGCTTTGAATCAGGGGGTTCGGGATGTCTGACATTGCTTCTCAGGCACTTCTTTCGCCGGCGGTTTCCCAGTTGCCGGTCTCGTGGTACTTCGATGACAAGGTTTTTGAACTGGAGAAACGTCTCCTTTTCGATGCCGGTCCGGGCTACGTCGGCCACGAACTCATGGTGCCGGAGCTTGATCGGTACCGTTCCCTCGAATGGCTGGACCACTCCAAGCTATTGATCAATCGTGAGGATGGCTTCTACCAGATGTCCAACATCTGCCGCCATCGCCAGGCCATCATGTTGCAAGGCGCCGGAACGGCTGACAGGAACATCGTCTGTCCGATTCACCGCTGGACCTACAATCCCGACGGCTTGCTCATTGGAGCACCGCATTTTGCGGACAATCCCTGTCTCAATCTACAGCGTCAAAAGCTAGAGAACTGGCAGGGCCTGTTGTTCAAGGGTCCCCGTTCCGCCAATGCCGATCTGGCGGGCATGCAGGTGGCAAGGGAGCTCAACTTTGCCGGTTACAAGCTCGACAAGGTCGAGATCCATCACTGCAACTACAACTGGAAGACGTTCATCGAGGTCTACCTCGAGGACTATCACGTGGTGCCCTTTCATCCGGGGCTTGGTCAGTTCGTCACCTGCGATGACCTGACGTGGCAGTTTGGTGAATGGTATTCGGTGCAGCGCGTCGGGATCACCTCCCTTCAGAAGCCCGGTTCCCCCACCTACAAGCGCTGGCACGAGGCCGTCATGGCCTGTCATGGCGGCGAAATGCCGAAGCACGGTGCCATCTGGCTGACCTACTTTCCCAACATCATGGTCGAGTGGTACCCCCATGTGCTGGTGGTGAGCACACTGATTCCGACGGACGTGAATAAGACCACCAACGTGGTCGAGTTCTACTATCCCGAAGAGATCCTCGAGTTTGAGCGCGATTTCGTTGAGGCCGAGCAGGCCGCATATATGGAAACCGCGATTGAGGACGACGATATTGGCGAGCGCATGGATCGTGGGCGTTTGGCATTGATGCGTGAGGGGCGCAATGAGGTCGGGCCCTACCAGTCACCCTATGAAGACGGGATGCAGCACTTTCACGAATTTTATCGGCGCATCATCCAGCCACACCTCTGACGTGTCCGAACGCAGTAAAAAACGGGAGCCGATTGGCTCCCGTTTTTTTATTGATGCCGCCTCGTGAAAAGCAGGGGCGGCTGGAGTGGAGGGGTCAGCGATTTGATTCGCGGACGATCTTCCATTGCCCGTTCTCGAGCTCGTAGTGAAGCGTCTTTGGCCCGGCGTCCTTGAAGTCGGCGGATCGGTAGTGCTGGGTGAAGCTAGCCTCGGCAGCCGTGGCGGATACGTTGCGCACGTTCAGCTTTTCAACCGTCACCGTGATATCGCCGGGTTTTGCGAGGCGCTTTTCGCGCACGGCCATCCAGGCATCAAGCTTGCCCTGTTCGGGCTGGAAGCGGGACGAATAGAAAGTCTTGTAGCCTTTGAAATCCTTTGCAGACCAGGCGGCCGCCCAGGACTTGATCAGCGATTCGATGGCGGGGGCGGCGGCAGGCGTGGTGGCCGCCACGGGTACGGCCGCTGCTGCCGTGGCGCTGGCGGCAGGCAGGGGTACGGGCGCAGGTTCAGGGCGACCCCGCATGGCACCGATAGTGTCAAGAGGCGGTACGTTCGGTAGTTCGGTGCTGCATTGGACCACGTCGTCCTGTGCCGGGTCTGTGACGCCTGCTTCCTCGGGGGCCGTCTTGGCGACGGAGGTGAGTTGCACCGCGGGCAGAATGCGATGCGTCTGGGTGAGTACGCGCAGTTCGGCCTGGGTCAGATCATAGCGGGCGCGCACTGTTGCCCGCTTGGCATCGAAGAGTTCGTTTTCGGTGTTGAGTACGTCAAGCAGGCTGCGCTGGCCGATGTCGAACTGTTGACGGTAGGCATCCCGAGCTTTCTCGGTGGAAAGCTGGTGCTGTTCCAGGTACACGAGTTGCTCCTTGAGCTTCTTCACGTCGTTCCAGGCGATCGCTGTTTGCTGTCGGACGTCCCGGCAGGCTTTGTCACGCAGATCGGTGGCGTTGTAGAGCTGCTCGTGGGACTGGCGGATGCGCGCCTCATCGGAGCCACCCTTGTAGAGATTCCAGTTGAGCAGCACCTGCAGCGCCGTCGAATTGGTTTCACCGGTAACACCAAGAAGGTTCTTGTCCATGCCGGTACTGGCGCGAAACTCGACTGTCGGCAGATTGTTGGCACGCTGGACGTCAATATTGGCCCGGGAGGAGCGGATGTTGGCGACCGCTGCACGGAAGCTGGGGTTGTCATTGATCGCCTGCCGCAACAGGTCTTTTTCGACGGGCAATTGTTGACCCAGAGCCGGGCTTGCTTCGAGCTTGTCCGCGGGTGCTTCACCCACCACACGTTGGTAGCGCTGGCTGACGTCGTGGAGGTTGGAGCTTTCGGTCAGCCAGTTGGATTGGGCCAGGGCCAGCCGGCCGAAGGCTTGCTCCAGGTCCACGCGGCGGCCCACACCGGCTTTCACTCGCCGTTCGATCTGGTCCACGGTTTCCTTGTGGATGGCCCAGTTTTCCTGGGCCAATCTGCTCAAGTCGCGGTAGCGCTGGACATCCAGGTAGGCACGAGCGGCCTCGTAGGCGATCTCGTCAGTGGTGCCAAGGAGTTCGAAATACCGGACCGCCCGTGCGAACCCCAGGCGTTTCACTTCGTTGCCGGTGGCGAAGCCGTCGAAGAGCAACTGGCGCAGTTGCAGTTGATAGCCGGGCCGCGTGTAGGTGTCGGAAGGGCTGGTCGGCGTTTCACGCCGTTCCCGGCCGGTATAGCCTTGCAGGTCGATGCGAGGGAACAAGCCTCCGCGTGCCACGTCCCGTTCAGCGTCAGATGCCTGGTAGTTGTGCAGTCGGGCAAGCACCTCGGGGTTGCGGAGAACGGCCTTTTCGATGGCGTCCGGAAGCGTGCCGGGGGTTCCCGCCTGGGCAAACGATGTTGCCACGAAGCAAAGCGCGAGGCTGGCGGAGAGCGTTGTTGCGTTGAACATTGTCATCTCGTTCTTGGGGGAGAAGGGGTTCTGGAGTGCAGGCTGATCATGCGATGAGCTGTCTTTCCAGAATGCAGCACGATTTTAGGCGTCGTTGGACGCTTGATTTGCGCATTATTTCTTTCCTGGCTCGGTTACATGGCCTGGATGCTTGTTCCGAATAAATATTTCACAATTGTCGGCGGCAAAGCGCAAAGCTTAACTTTTTCCGATCCCTGCCGTTGATCCTCACTCTTCTGGCCCCAAGCACATCTGATCCACCGGGCATGCTGTCCCCAGGGCACTCCGTGCAGGAAGTACGTGTTTTCCGTTCCGTGATGCCATTTCACTTTCCTCTCCGCGGCGCAGTTCACTTGTTGGCTCTGCGCCGTCTGGGAGGATTGCTAGGGGTCATCTGTCTCGCCGGCGGGGGGGTGGATGTTGTTCAGGGTGGCTTTGAGCTGGAGCGCATGCGACTTGCTGCTCAGCAGCGCTTTGGGTCGGCGGGGGGTGAAGCCGTTGATGCGTGGCGCAATGCCCTAGGCGGCTGGCGTGGTCTGGGTGAGGATGAGCAGCTTCGCAGGATCAATGATTATTTCAACCGCCGCGTCCGCTTTGCCGACGACAATGCGGTGTGGTCCCAAGCCGACTACTGGGCAACGCCCATGGAGACGATTGCCCGGGGTGCAGGAGACTGCGAGGACTTCGTCTTTGCCAAGTACTTCACCTTGCGTGAGCTTGGCATTGCCGAAGACCGTTTGCGCATGACCTATGTACGGGCCACCGTGGGCGGTGCAGGCAGCGGCGTGAGTCAGGCTCATATGGTCCTGAGCTATTACCCATCGCCGGACGCCGTACCCCTGGTGCTCGACAACCTGATTTCCGAGATCCGGCCGGCAACGGGGCGTCCGGATCTCGCGCCTGTTTTCAGTTTCAACATGCAGGGTGTCTTTGTCGGCGGTGCCAGCCAGGCGTCGAGCCCGGTGGACCGGGTGTCCCGCTGGCGGGAGCTGCTCTTGCGCATGCGTTCGGAAGGCTATACGCCGTGAAGGAATGGAAATGTCCCTCCTGAGAAGATTGTGGATCAGCGTGGTGGTGGCCATGACGGTGGTGCTGGTAGGCGCCTTCACCGTCAGCCTCTTGACTGCGCGCAGTTACTTCGAGCAGCAGTTGAGCGCCCAGGCCAGTGACGGTGCCGTATCGCTGGCCTTGTCCATGTCCCAGCAAAGCAAGGACGTTGCGACCATGGAACTACTGGTGACGGCGCTATTCGATGGCGGGCACTATCGTCAGATCCGCTTCACCGACCCATCAGGTCGCATACTTGTCGAGCGCACCCAGGAGGATACGGCCGAAGGCGTACCGGCTTGGTTGATTTCCTTGGTGCCCCTGGAGGCACGTCCGGGGCAGGCCCTGGTCAGCGATGGCTGGAGGCAGGTGGGGAAGGTCAACGTACTGGCAGCACGCAGCTATGCGTACCGTTCGTTGTGGCGTGGATCTCTGCAGCTGGGAAGCGTGATGCTCGCAATCGGCCTGTTCTGGGCCATGGCCGTGTCGATGCTGCTGCGCTGGGTGCGCCGGCCCCTGGACGAGATGGCCGAGCAGGCCGAGGCCATCGGCGCCGGCCAGTTCCGGGTCATCGACGAACCGCGAGTGCTTGAACTCCAGAGCATGGCCCGCGCACTGAACCGTATGTCCGAGCGCGTCCGCATGCTGTTTGCCGAGCAGGCCGGCCGCATAGCGCTATTGCGTGACGAGGGCAGTCACGACAGTGGGACGGGCCTCCTGAATCGGGCGGCCTTCAACGGCGAACTCCGTCGGGTGCTCTCCGACCCGGACGTGACACCGGGAGGCTGTCTTGCCGTGCTGCGCATCGCAGATCTCGTCGTACTCAATCAGAAACTCGGGCGGGCGCGGACCGATGAGTGGCTGACCGCCGTGGCCGAGGTGCTGAGGGTCGGGCTGGCCGAGGGAGACGATGTGGCATTGGGGCGCCTTGGCGGTGCCGAGTTCGGGGTGCTGGTTCCCGGCCTGGGTTTGGCTGACGGACGAGCGATGCTCGAGCGTCTGTGCAGCGCCGTTATCGCGCTGGATCTTGAACTGGACGACGGTGCGTATCGCTTGCGCCTGGACGCTGCAGCCGTGGCCTATCGGCGTGACGATACGCCAGGGGCTTTGATGGCACGCGTCGATTCTGCCCTGATGCGCGCCGAAGCCGAGGGTTGTATCGTGGCAGAGCCGGGCGGCTCCCCCTTGCCCATCCCGGTGCCGGGAGCCGAGGGATGGCGCGAGATGCTTGACGCAGCGCTGTCCCGCCACGAATTCACCCTCACCGGCTATCCCGTACTGAGCGCCGAGGGTCGGTTGGTCCATCGGGAGTACATGCTTCGGCTGCCGACCGGCGGTGCGGTGTTGACGGCCGGGCAGTTCATGCCGGCCGCGGTTCGGGTGGGCCTCGCGGCGGCCTGCGACCTTGAGGCGGTCCGGCTCGGCATTGCTCGCCTTGCGGCGTCCGCCGAGCCCATTGCGATCAACGTGGCGCCCCGTTCCCTCATTGAGGCCGGCTTCCTCGATGCGCTCGACATCCTGTTGGCGACGGCCGGAGAGGCCGCGTCGCGGATTTCCGTGGAGGTCAGCGAGCGGGGGCTGGACGCCAGTCTGGCCGGGCTTGAGCCTTTGGCGGAAGTGCTTGCACGGCATGGCGCACATTTGGGGATCGAGCATTTCGGGCGACAGCTAGCCGCCTTGCCGCGCTTGTATGCCCTGCGCCTGGCCTACCTCAAACTGGATGGCAGCTTCGTCGCGGGTCTGCATGAAAATGCCGGGCACCAACGCCTCGTCAAGGCCATCGTCGATGTGGCGCGGGGGCTGGATGTGGTTGTGTATGCCGAGCAGGTTCATTCGACCGAGGAATGGGCGGCGGCTGGCGCGCTCGGGGTTGGTGGCATGACCGGCCCCGAGGCTTCGAGGCGTATGGCCGTTTCCTGATGATTGGGCGGCGGCACTGAGCTGGCGGCGGAAGAAGGGGGCCTCTCTCGAGGCCCCCTTCTTTTTGTGGTCTTCCGGGCGTCAGTCGGCGCTCAGTTTGCCCTTGGTGAGCAGATCCTGAATGATCTGCGCATCGGTGCTCAGGGCTCCGCTATTGGTCAGATCCACACCTTGCAGCACGATCTTCTGATCGGTTGCCGCCGGGCTGAAGGTGCCGCCGGTATAGCCCCCGGTACTGCTGATGTGCACGACGGTGTCGGTGCCCGACTTCTCGAAGTGCAGGTAGCTACCCAGATTGCCCGGGGTCACTCCGCTATGACTTTCACCCTGTAGTAGATCACTGAGGTCAAGCACGTCACCGCCGCTGAGGGCCGCGCTCTTGTCGAAGTCGGTGATGGCGTCGATGGCCGGAGCTCCGGCCGTGCCCGCATCACCCAGGGACCACTTGAAGGTATCCGAGCCCAGGCCACCGGTGAGCGTGTCATTGCCGGCTCCACCGGAAATCAGGCTGGCGCCGCTGCCACCGGTTACCGTGTCATTGCCAAGGCCGGCGTAGATCACGTCCTTCCCATCACTACCGGTGATGTGGTCGTTTCCGTCCGTGCCGTCAAGCCGCTCGCCGGAGCGGAGCAGCCAGGCTCCGTTCTGGGTCGTACTCTCGATGATGTCCTGCGTCTCGGTCAGTGTCGGGGCGCTGGTGGGCGTGAACAGGGCGAACTCCTCGGTGCCCAGGGTCTTGTAGGCGGTGACTGGCTCGCTACTCAACTTGACCTCGATGCGCAGGCGCGCGTTGCCCCCTTGTTCCCAATAGACGATCTCAAGGGGCTGCAGGCCGCTCTCCAGACTGATATTGGTGAAAACACGTTCCGTGGGCGACTGGATGCCATCGAACATGGCCACGGTTGCACTACCGATATTGACCCGGAAACCGTCATCTGCGGTAACGCGGATGTCGTAGGTGCCACCCGCCACGTTCATCATGCCAACGAAGCGGAGACCGGAATCGGTGGTGTTGCCAATGCCCGTGGTGGTCTTCAGATCGACTGCGTCGGAGCCGGTCGTGCCGCCGCGGAGGAAGTTGTAGAGAGCCCCCGAGTTCACATCCAGGTTGGCCCCGAGCGTCGGGTTGTTGCCCAGGTTGCCGTTGACTGCTGTCGCGGTAGTGCTGCCGGTGGTGTAGCCGAATCCGTAATCGATCTTGTCGGCACTGAACGTGGCGTCAGATCCCGAGGCAGGTGCCTCCTCGTAAGTGCCGAGAATGCTCTCTCCGCTACGTCCATTGACGATGGTCGTCATGTCCGAAAGCCTGTCAAGATTGCCCAGCGTGGTGTCGTCGGCGTGGGTACGGGTGACACCTGAGGTGGTCTCGTTGTAGCCGTAGTATTCCCCGGCCAGACCGAGGGTGCTCGAGTCGATCAGCTGGCTGGTGCTGGTCAGGGTGACAACGGCTTCGGTCTCACGGCTCACGTTGAAGGTTACGCTCGCCCCCGCGGTGTCGCCGTCTTTATCCATCAGCACGAAGTCGAAACCGTCAACAATCGGGGTGGTCACGGTTGGCCGGGGCGTATAGCTGTAGCCACCGGTGTTCATGTTCACCACAAGGGTGCCGCCGTCGTCGGTGCGTACGGTCAGTTGGTGAGTGGCCGGATCGTAGGTGCCCTGACTGGTTCCACCCGTGACCGAGACACCGGTGCTGCCCGTCGGGTCATAGGTGTAGGTGATTCCATCCACCTTGATTGACTGAATGTGACCACCGTCGGCACCGAACCCCGATGCACCGCCCAGCAGGCCACCGGAAAGAATGTCACCGCTGGCCGACTGGGGAACGGTTGCCTGCAGCGCGCTTGATAGCTGACTGAAGTCGCTGATGACCTTGGCGTCGAGATTGGTGTCCGTCAGGCCATCATAGGCAATCGGATTCAGCGGAGCCTGAGATGCACCGGTTCCCATGCCGAGGGCGTAACTGGTGATGTCGTTGGCGGTCAGGAAGGCTTTCCAGGCGGTCTCGTCGGCGGTTCCGATGGCGGTGCCGGAATTCGGAACACCATCGGACAGGAAGTAGGCCACATTCTGGCCGGAGGCGAGCTTGCCCGTTGATGTGAATGCCGCCTCCCCGGCGGCGATCGCCGCGTCGTAGTTGGTGGTTCCACCCAGCGACACTGCGGCGAGTTGCCCCTTGCCCACGGCCACCGTCGTCCAGGTGGTTCCCACTGCTGAGGCCGAGCTATTGAACGTGACAATGCGGATGCGAACTTCACCGAGCGTATCGTAGGTGTCAATCAACTGATTGAGCGCCGTAATCGCCGAGCGCAGACGTGTCGTGCCGCCTACGCCATCTGCCGTGTTCATGCTGCCGGAGTTGTCGAGAATGATCAGGAGATTGGTGTCCTGGGGCGGAACTTCGACGGCCTGGACGACGGAGCTGGCCTTGGGGGCATCGTCCTCCACGTTGACCGTCAGGGTGCTGGTGGTGGTGGTCACGCCGTCGCTGACCTTGATCCCCAGGTCCAGGGTGAGGAGGTCTTCCTCGGTCGTGACGGGATGGTCGATCGGGCCGGATAGTTTCACCGTGTGGGTGCCGTCATCGCTGATCGTCGCCCGAACGATTTCCACGCTACCGGCACTGCCGATCAGCAGCTTGGAGTCACTCCCTGTCCAGGTGATGGCGACGCCATTGGATGTCAGCGCCGTCGTCGGTGCGGTCAGCGTCACGTTGAGGGGATTGCCATCCACGTCGGATACGCTGATCGTGCCACCGGCGGTGGTCAGGTTTGTGGTGTCTGTGCTGCCGTTGCTGTCAGCGATACCTGCCGCCAAGCCCTCCTCGGAAACATTCACGGTGGCTGTTCCGACTACCGGCGCATCGTTCGTGCCCGTAACGTTGATGACCAAAGTGGTCACCGTGCCATCGGCGGCTTGAACGTTGAAGTGGTCCTCGACCACCTCTCCCTGCTTCAGGGACTGCACGTTGGTGGATGCGTTATCGAGGCTGTAGCTCCAGCTACCGTTGGATTGCAAGCTCAGCGTGCCATAGGTGCCCTGGGCAGTCTGGGCGATGAAGGACGACTGGCCCGCATCGGGGTCCGTGATGGTCAGGCTGCCACCCGTGGCGAGGGTTCCGTCTTCGGACACATTGCCGGTAGCAACACCGCCGATTACCGGCGCATCGTTCAGGCCGTTCACCTGGATGGTCAGCGTGGTTGTCGCGGTGCCGCCATTGCCGTCAGAAACGCTGTAGGTGAAGACATCGTTGGCTGACTGGCCGGCGACAAGCGCCTTGGCCGCATCGCCCGGGGTATAGGTGTAACTGCCGTTCGGGGCAATCAGCAGGCTACCAAAGGCGCCGGTGACGGTTGTGCCGCCGGAGGCCACCGGGACACCACTACCACTTCCGAAGGAGATCGAGGTCACATTCAAGCTCCCTCCATCGATGTCGCTGTCGTTGGTCAGCACTCCGCTGGCAGCATCCTTCGACAGGAGGGTGTTCTGATCGGTGCTGCCGGTGTCCGCAATGGCCACCGGTGGGTCGTTTACCGGTGTGACGTTGACGGTGGCGGTAGCCTGCGGCGAGGAGGCGCCGTTGTTGTCGGTGGCGGTGAAGTGGAAGCTGGTGCTGCCATTCCAGTTGGGAGCGGGCTGGAAGTAGAGGGTGAGGGCGCCCGCGGTGGCCGCGAGGGGCGTGCCTGCGGTGACGGGCTGGGTCATGGCGGCATCGCGGTAGAGGGTACCGTTGGCGGGCAGATCGGCCAGGGTGAGGCTGGTGACGGTGCCATCCACATCGGTGCCGGTGAGGGTGACGGGGATGGGGGTGGCCGGATCTTCGGCGCCGGAGGCGGTGACGTTGGCGACGGTCGGCGTCTCGTTGGAGCCAAGGACGGTGACGGTGACGTTGCGGGGTGTGCCGTCGGCGGTGGTGACGGTGAAGGTCTCGGTGCGGGAGTCGCCTTCGTTCAGGGCCTGGACGTTGCCGGCCGTGTTGTTGAGGACGTAGGTCCAGGTGCCGTTGGCGGCGATGTTGAAGCTGCCGTAGGTGCCGCTGGCGCTGGCCGGCGTGAAGGTGGCGGGGCTGTCCACATCGGTGGCGGCGAGGGTGCCGGTGGCGGTGAGCTGTCCGGCGGTGTCTTCCTTGACGGATCCGGTGGCCAGGCCGGTGATCACGGCGGCGTCATTGGCGCCGGTGACGGTGATGGAGAGGTTGGCGGTGGCGGTGAGGCTGCCATCGCTGAGCTGATAGGAGAAGACGTCCTGGACGGAGTCGCCGGTGTTGAGGGCCTGGGCGGCGGCTCCGGGCGTGTAGGTATAGCTGCCGTCGGCACGGATGAGCAGGGAGCCGTAGGTTCCGGTGAGGGTCACGCCGGCGGCGCCGGGATCCGTGAAGGCACCGCTGGTGCCGGTGCGCACACCGGAGACGGTGAGGCTGGGGCTGTCGATATCGGAATCGTTGGTGAGCACGCCGGTGGCCGGTGTGCGGCTGACCGGGCTGTCCTCGGTGGTGGTGGCGCTGTCATTGACGGCCAGTGGGGCATCGTTGGCCGGGGTGACGTTGACGGTGACGGTACTGGTGGCAGTGCCGCCCTTGCCATCGGAGATGGCGTAGGTGATCTCCACCGGCCCATTGAAGTTGGGCGCCGGGTTGAAGGCGAGGGTGCCGTCGGGGTTGATGGTGACGCTGCCCTTGGCCGGATCGACGGTGGCGCTGGTGACGGTGAGGGGGTCGCCATCCGGATCGGAGTCATTGCCCAGGACGTTGAGGGTTACCGGGGTCTCTTCGGGGGTGGTGGCGGTGCTGGGGTTGGCGACGGGGCCGTCGTTGGTGCCGTTGATGGTGACAAGGACGCTGCTGGCGGTGCCGTCCGTGCTGAAGACCGGGAAGGTTTCCGAGAGCGTCTCACCAACGCCCAGGGCTTGAACGCTCGGGTGCGCATTGTTGAGCGTGTAGGTCCAGTTGCCACCTGCATCCAGGTTGAAGGTGCCGTAGGTGCCTGCGACGCCGGTTTGCGGCTGGAAGCCGGCTTCACCGCTGTCCACATCGGTGATGCTCAGGGTACCGCCGGTACTGAGCTGGGTGTCCTCGGTGACGTCGCCGGTGCCCGGGCCGATCAGGGCCGGGTCGTTGGTGCCCACCACGGTGATGGTGACGGTGCTGGTGCTGCCGTCAGAAAGGGTGACGGGGAAGACCTCGGTGCGGGTCTGGCCCTCGCCCAGGCTCTGGACGACGCTGGCGGGGTTGTCCAGGAGGTAGGTCCAGGTACCGTCTGGGTTGAGGGTGAAGCTGCCATAGGTACCCGGTGTGGTCGGCTGGGGCACGAAGGTGGCGCCACCGCTGGCGGTGAGGGTGCCGTTGGCCGAAACGGGGTTGTCTTCCTTGACGACACCGGTGCCCGGTGCGCCGATGGTTTCGTTGGTGCCGAGAATGGTGATGACGACGGTGCTTTCGGTCCCATCCACGCTGCGCACGGTGAAGGACTCGGTGCGTGAATCACCGTTGGCAAGGCTCTGGACAATGGGATTGCCGTTGTCCAGGGTGAAGGTCCAGTTGCCGGACTCACTGATGGAGAAGCTGCCGTAGGTGCCGGGGACGCCGGTCTGAATCTGGAAGGCGGCCTCACCGGCGTCCGGGTCGGTGATGGTCAGGGTGCCGGCGGCCAGCAACACCGTGTCTTCCTGGGTGGTACCCGTGCCACTGCTGATAGTGGCCGCGTCGGGCAGGGGTGTGACATTGACGGTGACGGTGCTGGTGGCGGAGCCACCCTTGCCATCTGAGATGGCGTAGGTGATCTCCACCGACCCGTTGAAATTGGGCGCCGGGTTGAAGGCGAGGGTGCCGTCGGGGTTGATGGTGACGGTGCCCTTGGCCGGATCGACGGTGGCGCTGGTGACGGTGAGGGGGTCGCCATCCGGATCGGAGTCATTGCCCAGGACGTTGAGGGTCACCGGGGTCTCTTCGGGGGTGGTGGCGGTGCTGGGGTTGGCGACGGGCGGGTCATTGACCGGGGTCACGTCAATCGTGACCGTGCTGGTGGCGCTACCACCCTGACCATCGGAAATGCTGTAGGTGATGACGACCGGGCCATTGGTATTGTTGGCCGGTATGAACGTGAGGGTGCCATCGGGATTGACCACGACACTGCCAAGCGTCGGGTCCACCGTTGCGCCCGTGACCGTGAGGGGGTCGCCTTCCGGATCACTGTCGTTGCCCAGCACGGATACCGTCACCGGGGTGTTCTCGGGGGTGGTAGCGGTGTCCGGATTGGCGACGGGCTGGTCATTGACCGGGGTGACGGTTACCGTGAGGGTGGACGTTGCCGTCCCACCCTTGCCATCGCTGACCGTGTAAGTGATGACGACCGTGCCGGTGATGTCCGGCGCCGGTGTGAAATTCAGCGTGCCGTCAGGATTGACCACGACGGTTCCGCGCGTGGGGTCGACGGTGGCGCCGGTCACGGTGAGGGGGTCACCGTCCGGGTCGCTGTCGTTGCCGAGAACGGCCACCGTGATCGGGGTGTCTTCGGGTGTGGTGGCGACGTCGGGGAGGGCGACGGGGCCGTCATTGACCGCGGTGACGTTGATGGTCACCGTTGCCGTCGAGCTGCCACCCCGGCCATCGCTGATGGTGTAAGTGACGGTGTCGGTGCCGTTGAAGTTTGGGTTGGGCACATAGCGCAGGCTGCCATCGGGATTGATGGTGACCTGTCCATTGACGGCCGTGGCGCCGGTGACACTCAGGGCGTCATTATTGGCGTCGCTGTCATTGGCAAGAACGTCCACGACCAGAGGCTGATCTTCGGTGCCCGTGATGTTGTCATCGGTGGCAAGCGGTGGGGTGTTGATGGTCTGCGTCGTGAGCGCTGCAGCAGGAAGAAACTCGACACCGTCTCCCGTGGTGGCGTAGTCGTAGGAAACCGGGGTCACCTCTTCGAGGATCCGGACAAGGCGCACGAAATCGTGGGTCTGGTCGCCGAGACCGCCACCGGTAAGGCCGGCGGCCGGGTCTTCGAGATCTTCGAAGGGGTCCTTGCCCGCGTTCAAGGCCTGGATCACCCGGTCCGCCTCGGCTCCAAGGCTGGAGACGGCATTTTCGCTGCGCTCAGGGCTCGCCGTGGCAAAAAACTCGTCGTTGAGCAGCAATTCGCGGTCGGGGCCGATACTGACCTTTGCGCCGCCCGGAAGACGCAGTTCAACCACCGCGCCGTTTCGGGTCACGATCTCCTGACCTTCCGTCACCACGTCTCCGGGCTTGATCGCGCTGAGCTTGCCGCTGTTGTCACGAAGGTAGGCTTCGCCCTGGACGAATACGACGGTGCCTTTGGCGAGCGCATTGGTGGTGACGTTGGCTGTCGAGGGCGAGGTGGCCATGATGGTCTCCGATGATCGGTTTTTCAGATGAGACGGAATCTACGACGGGGTGGAAGACGCCGCCATTGTCCACAAGGACAGGTCGCGTGATGGATGCCACGCGGGAGGATGATCAACGTACACCGTGCACCCGGAGGGCAAGCTGCAGGCGGTCAGCAACCTGGAGCTTTTCGAAGACGGCCTTGAGGTGCGCCTTGACGGTACGTTCGGTGATGCCGAGGGCATCGGCAATGGCGACATTGCTTTCGCCCAGTGCGGCGTGATGGGCCACTTCCCGCTCACGTTCCGTCAGCGGACGGGCCCAGTCTGCCAGCCCGGCACGGGGCAGCCGGCTGTCCACAAGGCGCAGCAGGCGCGAGAGCAGGGCGCGGCCAACCCAGAGTTCGCCGCCTGCAATGACTTCAAGTGCTTGACGCAGGGTATCGATGGGAGCGTGGCTATGGCAGTAGCCACAGGCGCCGGCGTTCAGTGCGGCCAGGCCTTCCTCGTCGTCCGGACGGGATGAGGTGGCGAGAATGGCAAGATCCGCGGCATTGTTCTGCCACGCGTCTTGGGTCCACAGCGGCGGGGCGGCGGGCGGATATCCACCCAGGTCGACAACCACGAGGCGATGACCGGCTTTGCGCCAGGTGTCGAGCCCACTCAGCTCGGTGGCGCGGATCGGACTGGAGGAGAGCGCCCGCCAGCGCTCTGCCAGCAGGTCGTCCGGGGTGAGAATCAGCAGGGGTTGCGGAGTGCTCATGGGTGTGGGGCGATGTTCGGTCAGCGTTCCGTCAGTGCGTTGGCCTTGGCGCGCAGAACGGGTTTCATCAGGTAGCTCAGGAGCGACTTCTTGCCCGTGAGGATGTCCACTTCTGCGACCATGCCGGGGATGATGGGCATGTGGGCATCGCCGATGGTGCTGCGGGTCGTTCTGACACGCACGATGTAGAAGGCATTGCCCTTCTCATCAGTGATGGTGTCGGCTCCGATGTGATCCAGGGTTGCTTCAAGCCCGCCATAAGTGGAAAAGTCGTAGGCGGTGAACTTGACCAGCGCGGCTTGACCGGGGCGCAGGAAGGCAATGTCCTTGGGTTGGACACGTGCTTCGAGGAGGAGGGCGTCGTCGCTGGGCACGATCTCGATGATCTCCTTGCCGGGCTGGACCACGCCGCCGACGGTGTTGGCGAAGAGCTGCTTCACGGTGCCGTTCATCGGCGCGCGGATCTCGGCCTGCTTGACCCGGTCGGCCAGACCCTCGCTGCCGGCGGACAGGGCGGCCAGCTTGGCGTTGGTGTCGGAGAGCTCGCTGCGGGCTTGATTGCGCAGGTTCAACCCGACCTCGTCGATCTTGTTCTGGGCTTCCGAAATGGCGGCCTGGATGCGGGGAATCTGGGCGCCCGCAGCGTCCCGCTCACCCCGGTAGCGGGCCACGTCCCGCTCGAGCCGCAGGAGTTCCACTTCGGAGACCGCACCGGTCTTGGCGAGGGGGCGGGTGACTTCGAGTTCCTTGGCGGTAAGGGTGTAGCTCTGGGTGGCCTGCTCGCGCTTGGCGATCAGTTCGTTGAGCTCCTGGCGGCGCTGGGTAAGTTGCTGACGGGCAATACCCACCGCGGCTTCGAGTTCCATTCGCTTGTTTTCGTAGGCGCTACGCTCCTGCTCGACCAGATCGGGCGCTTCCTTGATCAGTTCGGGCGGCGGTATGAAGGGCTTGCCGCTCGCGACGGCAGTGAGCCGCGCGGCTTTGGCGAGGAGGGCGATGTACTGGGCCCGGTTCTCCCTCAGGGAGGACACGAAGCGGGTCGGATCCACCTTGAGCAGGAGCTGTCCGGTCTTTACCTGCTGGCCTTCCTTGACCAGGATCTCCGATACGATGCCGCCGTCGAGGCTCTGCATTACCTGAACCTGGCGCGAGGGTATGACCTTGCCTTCGCCACGGGTGACTTCGTCAAGCTGCGCAAATGCTGCCCAGACGATCAGCACGAACACCGCCGTACAGGTTATCCAGACGGCAATCCGGCTTCCTCGCAGTTTTTGTTCCGACATGGCCCATTCGGCATCGGCCATGTAGTCCGAGTCATCGTGGATCTCACGGCGCTCGGCGCCGTCCAGGACGCGGTCGAAGAGGCGTGAGCAGCGTTGGTAAAGCGGATCGTAGAGCCGTTGCAGCAGGGGAATGAGTGATTTCATGATGTCACCCCGCCCGTCCGATGCGGCCCTGCTGGAGGGCTTCGACCACCTGGGCCTTGGGGCCGTCGGCGACGATCTGCCCCTGGTCGAGGACGATCAGGCGGTCCACGAGATCGAGCAATGAGGTTCGGTGGGTCACCAGGATCATTGTCTTGCTCGCCGCAAAGCGGCGTAGACGCTGCTTGAGGCCTTCCTCGCTCTGGTGGTCCATGCTGCTGGAGGGTTCGTCGAGCAGCAGCATGGGCGGGTCATTGAGCAGCGCCCGGGCAATCGCCACGGCTTGCCGCTGACCGCCGGAGAGGGACTCGCCACGTTCTCCGATCGGCATCTCGAAACCCTGGGGATGGGTATCCGCAAACTCCTTGACGCCAGAGAGTTCGGCAGCGGCCAGGATCGCGCTGTCGTCGGCGAAGGGGGCGCCCATGGCGATATTGTGCTTGAGGGTCCCGTAGAACAGGGTCACGTCCTGGGGAACGAAGCCGATGGCCCGGCGCAGCTCGGCGGGGTCGATCTGCCGCGCGTCGATGCCGTCGATGAAAACGGCACCCTCGGTGGGCTGGTAAAGGCCGAGCACGAGCTTTTCGATGGTTGTCTTGCCCGAGCCGATGCGGCCGATGATGGCCACCTTTTCACCGGCCTTCAGGCGGAAGCTGACCTTTTTGAGCACGGCCTGATCACGGCCGGGATAGCAGAAACTGACGTCCTTGAACTCGATGTTGCCGCTGAAGCTGGGGCGGTGCACGAAGCTGGCGCCTTCCGGGCGTTCGATGGGCAGCTCCATGTGGGAATTGACCGAGGCCAGGGAGGTGCGGGCGTTCTGATATTGCATCATCAGGCCTGCCACCTGCCCGAGGGGCGCCATGGCCCTGCCCGACAGCATTGACGCAGCGATGATCCCCCCCATCGACATGTTGCCTTCGGATAGTTCATACACGCCGACGATGATGACGGCGATGTTGACGAATTGCTGCATGAACTGGGCAAAGTTGACCGTGCCGGATGACAGGAGCTTGAGGCGGCCCCCGATCTGCGCAAGAAAGAGCGTGGCGCGTTCCCACTGGCGCTGGATCAAGCCCTCGGCGCTGAGGGTCTTGACCGTCTCGAGCCCGACCAGGCTCTCCACCAGGGTGGCATTGCGCTGGGCGCTTGCCCGGTAGGTGGTTTCGGTGAGTTCATGCATCTTTTCCTGGGACACCAGGGTGACGAAAAGCACCGCAAGCATGCCTACCAGAGGGGGCAGCAACAGCCACGGGGAGATCCACACCATCACGATCAGAAAGAGCACGACAAAGGGCAGATCGATGAGGGTCGTGACGGTGGCCGAGGCGATGAAGTCCCGGACACCCTCGAACGCCCGGAGGTTGGCGGCGAAGGACCCTACGGAGGCCGGGCGCGCGTCCATGCGCAGGCCGAGAACCCGTTCCATGATGCGCGCCGAAAGCTGCACGTCGATGCGCTTGCCCGCGGTGTCCACGATGTAGGCCCGGAGGGTGCGCAGGACGAAATCGAAAAACAGGACCAACATGGCGCCGATGGCGAGGACCCACAGGGTTTCGACGGCGTGGTTGGGGACCACCCGGTCATAGACCGTCATCGAGAACATGGGAATGGCTAGCGCAAAGAGGTTGATGACCAGCGCGGCCAGCAGGGTGTCCCGGTAAAGGCGCCAGTTCTCCATGACCGTGCCCCAGAACCAATGGCTGGCGCGTACTGCATTGACCTTGGGGGAGCGCGCCTCGAAGCGGAAACGCGGCCGCACGAAGCACACCAGCCCTGTGTAGAGCGCGGCGAGTTCTTCGGCTGTCAGGTCGTCGGCAGACTCGCCAGCCTCGGGGAAGCGCACTCGCATGCCGCCATCGGGCAGGTGTTCGAGCAGGATGCAGGCACGGCGGTCGTGCAGGAGCAGGATGGCCGGCAGCAGGTTTGGTGTGATCCCGGAGAGCGGTTTGCGGACGATCCGCGCGGTGAGGCCTGCGCGGGCTGCGGCCCGCGGCAGCAGTGAAGGTGTGAGGCGATTGTCCACCAGGGGCAGTCCGGCAGAGAGTGCTTCTGCCGTAAAGGGGGTACCGTGAAGGCGGGTCAGGACGACCAGCGCATCAAGCAACGGGTCTTCATGGGTGGAGGCTTCGCCCGGTTGCCACCCGTTGTCCGGGCTACCCGCATCGGGAATGCGGGGCTGTGTGGCTGGGGATGCAGCGTCGGTCATCGGCACAATCACTTCGTGGTCGTTTCACGGTCCGGCAGCCTGGCGAGCTGACGGGGGAGATGCCATGGGCAAGGCCGATGGCTTCCGGATTGTAGGGATAACGGGTGTCGCAGGGGGAACTTGAGCCTCCAGGCAGGTGCCGCCGGGCGCTCTTGAAGTCCGGTGCCGCTGCGTGTGAAGCGGTATTGGCGTGGGGGCGAGTTCGCTCGCGTGAAACCGGGGCGCTTTGCAGATCTGCCTGCACGGGATCAGATCACGTCGTCGGGGCCCAGCAGATTGAGCCCCTGTCGCAGGCGCGCCCGGGCGCCCTTGCGGGCAAGCAGCTTGCGTTGGGCATCGGGCGGGAGGTCGGTGAGGCGCAGGAGGCCCCGGTCGATGAGGACGTCCACCACATCTTCGATCACCCGGATTAGATCCGCGTCCAGCCTTGCAAACTCGGCCGGGCCGGAAAAGGGAGCGAGATCGGCATGGCCGGCCGGGAGTTCCTCCCGGTGGTCGGGGCCCGAGGCGGTGAAAGCCGCGGTGACGACGCCTTGGGCATCGCGTTGAACGTAGGGCATGAGCAGCACTCGCGCAGGGATGAAAGAGGGCGCCACGCAAGGCGCCCTTCCATTCATGCCGCCGGAGTCTGAAGATCCTTTGGCAGCGGAAAGGTCACCCGTTCGGGAACACCATCTAAGGACTTTACGGATGCGGCCCCCATTTCCTTGAGGCGTGCGATCACCTCGTCAACCAGGACTTCCGGTGCGGAGGCTCCCGCCGTGACACCGATGCGTTTCCTGCCGACGATCCAGGCCGGGTCGATGGCGGCGGCGTTGTCGATGAGGTAGGCCGGCACGCGGAGCAGTTCGGCGACTTCGCGCAGGCGGTTGGAGTTGGAGCTGTTGACCGAACCGACCACCAGAACGACGTCGGACCGGGGGGCCATGAATTTCACGGCATCCTGGCGATTCTGGGTGGCATAGCAGATGTCGTCCTTCTTGGGGCCGACGATGTCCGGGAAGCGCTCGCGCAGGGCGGTGACAATGGCCGCTGCATCGTCCACCGAGAGCGTGGTCTGGGTGACGTAGGCGAGCATGTCGGGCTTGGCAACCTGCAGCCCGGCCACATCGGCGACGCATTCAACCAGGTAGATGCCGTCCTTGACCTGACCCATGGTTCCTTCGACTTCCGGGTGACCCTTGTGGCCGATCATGATCAGTTCGCGTCCCTGATCACGCATGCGGGCTACTTCGATGTGCACCTTGGTGACCAATGGGCAGGTGGCGTCGAACACCCGCAGGCCACGGGCTTCGGCTTCGGTGCGTACCGACTGGGGCACGCCGTGGGCGCTGAAGATCACGGTGTTGCCGGCCGGCACGTCATCCAGGGATTCAATGAAGATGGCGCCCTTGGCGCGCAATCCATCCACCACGAAGCGGTTGTGAACGACTTCGTGGCGAACATAGATTGGCGCGCCGAACTGGACGAGGGCACGTTCCACGATCTCGATGGCACGTTCGACGCCGGCACAAAAGCCGCGGGGGTTAGCGAGCAGGACTTCCATGCTGGGGCTCCGGGGCTCAGTTGACGCCGATCACTTCGACTTCGAAGCGAATGGACTTGCCGGCCAGGGGGTGGTTGAAGTCGATGATGGCATGAGTGTCGAGCACTTCGCGGATCAAGCCGGGGTAGCGGGTGCCGTCGGGCGCCGTGAATTCCATGATGACCATGGGCTCCACCTCGGTGCCGTCCGGGAAGTCCTCGAGACGGACCTTCTCGACCAGGTCTTCGCGATGAACACCGAAGGCGTTCTCGGGTTCGAGCAGGAAGGTGTGGCGCTCGCCGACGGTGATGCCCGCCAGGCAACGTTCGAGGGTCGGGGCGATGTCACCGTGACCCAATTGCATGGTGGCCGGTTGAGACTCGAAAGTGCTGATCAGCGCCTGCCCGTTATCGAGGGAAATGCGGTAATGGAGGGTCAGCAGGCTGTCGGGTTGGACGATCTGGGTCATGAGAGTTTCTCTTGGGCGGTGGCGTGGCGGCTCTCGCGAACCTGGGCGATGAACATCAGGACGACGCCCACGCAGATGGCGGAGTCGGCCACGTTGAAGGCGGGCCAGCCGTAGCGGCCGATGTGGAAATACAGGAAGTCGACGACTGCGCCGAAGACAAAGCGGTCGATGACATTGCCGATGGCTCCGCCGATGATCAGGGAGAAGGCTAGGGGCTGCAACAATTCATGTTGATGGCGGGCCAGCAGGCGTAGCAGCCAGCCGCAGATGGCTGCGGCCAGTGCCACGAAGAACCAGCGCTGCCAGCCACCCTGGTCGGCGAGAAAGCTGAACGCCGCGCCAGGATTGAAGGCAAGTACGAGGTCAAAGTAGTCGGTGACGTGGATGACCTCGCCGTTGCGCAGGGCGCCGCGGACGAGGTGTTTGGTCCACTGGTCTACCAGCACGACGATGGCTGAGAGGCCAATCCAGTTGCCTAGGCGTAATTTCAAGGGCTGGGCTCCGGTGGGAAGGGGGCTCAGGCGACCGTGCGTGCTTCGCCGGTGCCGTAGAGATTGGACGTGCACCGGCCGCAAAGTTCCGGATGATCGGCGTCATGGCCCACATCGTCCCGGTAGTGCCAGCACCGTTCGCACTTTTTGTGGGCAGAGGGGCTGACCAGGATCGCCTCGTCGGCCTCGGACGGCACCTTGATGAGCGTGGTCTTCGAGCAGATCAGCACGAAGCGCAGGTCGTCGGCGAGGCTGGCGAGGAGCGCGTATTTGCCTTCTGCGGCACGGATTTCCACTTCGGCCTGCAGGGAAGAGCCCACCTGGCCGGCGGCGCGTACGGCCTCGATCTCCTTCTGCACGTCGGCGCGGATGGCGCGGATCGCCGTCCAGCGCTCAAGCAATGCATCTTCGCCGTCCTGGGCAGGAAGGGCGTGGAAGGTGTGGAGCATCACACTGTCGTCCGCATCCTTGACGAGGAGCTGCCAGATTTCCTCGGCGGTGAAGGACAGGATGGGTGCCATCAGGCGCACCACCGACTGCAGGATGTGCCACAGGGCGCTCTGGGCTGAGCGGCGGGCTGCGGACTTGGCCTGGGTGGTGTAGAGGCGATCCTTGAGGACGTCCAGATACACGGCCCCAAGATCCTCGGAGGCGAAGTTCTGCAGGGCCTGCACGATGCGGTGGAATTCGTAGCCGGCGTAGTCTGCTTCGGCCTGGGTCTGCAGCTTGCGGGTCAGGGCCAAGGCGTAGCGGTCGATCTCCAGCCATTCGGACACGGGCAGCATGTCGGTGGTGGCGTCGAAGTCGGCGGTGTTGGCCAGCAGGAAGCGCAGGGTGTTGCGCAGGCGGCGATACACCTCGACGACACGGTCAAGGATCTCCTTGGAAATGGACAGCTCGCCGGAATAGTCGGTGGAGGCGACCCACAGGCGCAGGATGTCGGCGCCGAGCTTGCCGGTGACTTCCTGGGGCACGACCACGTTGCCGAGGGACTTGCTCATCTTGCGGCCGGCGCCGTCCACGGCGAAACCGTGGGTCAGCAGGGCCTTGTAGGGCGGGTGACCGTCGATGGCGCAGCCGGTGAGCAGTGACGAGTGGAACCAGCCGCGGTGCTGGTCGGAGCCCTCCAGGTACAGATCCGCACGCGGGCCGCTGGCGTGGCCGTCGGGGTGGGAGCCGCGCAGCACGTGCCAGTGGGTCGTGCCGGAGTCGAACCAGACGTCGAGGGTGTCGCTGATCTTGTCGTACTGGCCCGCTTCGGCACCCAGCAGTTCGGCGGGGTCGAGCTTGAACCAGGCGGCGATGCCTTCCTTCTCGATGCGCTGGGCGACTTCTTCCATCAGCTCCACGGTGCGCGGGTGGAGCTCGCCGGTGGCCTTGTCGAGGAAGAAGGGAATCGGCACGCCCCAGTTGCGCTGGCGCGAGATGCACCAGTCAGGCCGGTTGGCGATCATGGCGTGCAGGCGCGCCTGCCCCCAGGCCGGGAAGAACTGGGTCGCGTCCACACCGCCGAGGGCCAGTTCGCGCAGGCTCGGGCCGCCGTTGGGCTTGAGGTCCATACCCACGAACCACTGGGCGGTGGCCCGGTAGATCAGCGGCGTCTTGTGGCGCCAGCAGTGCATGTAGCTGTGGGTGATCTTCTCGTGGGAGAAGAGGGCGCCGACTTCCTGCAGCTTGTCGACGATGACCGGATTGGCCTTCCAGATGTGCAGGCCGCCGAAGAAGGGCAGGGATTCGGCATACACGCCGTTGCTCTGCACCGGGGTGAGGATGTCGTCGTTGGTGAAACCATTGGCCTTGCAGGAGTTGAAATCCTCCAGACCGTAGGCCGGGGCCGAGTGGACGATGCCGGTGCCGGCGTCGAGGCCCACGTAGTCGGCGACGAAGACCGGCGACAGGCGGTCGTAGAAGGGATGGCGGAAGTTGATCTTCTCGAGCCTGGCCCCTGCCGTGCGGGCAACGATGCTGCCCTCGAGGCCGAAGCGCTTGAGGCTGCCTTCAACCAGTTCGGCGGCCAGCACCAGCAGGCCGCGGGGGGTGTCCACCAGGGCGTATTCGTGTTCCGGGTGGGCGTTGAGGGCCTGGTTGGCGGGGATGGTCCACGGGGTGGTTGTCCAGATCACGGCCCAGGCATCCTTGCCGGCGGGCAGGGCTGAAAGGCCGAAGGCGGTGGCGAGCCTTTCGGGTTCGGCACAGGGGAAGCCCACGTCCACCGCCGGGCTGGCCTTGTCCTGATATTCGACTTCTGCCTCGGCCAGGGCCGAGCCGCAGTCGAAACACCAGTTGACCGGCTTGAGCCCCTTGAAGACCCAGCCGCGCTTGACCATCTCGGCCAGGGCGCGCACTTCACCGGCTTCGTTGCCGAAGTCCATGGTGCGGTAGGGCTTGTCCCAGTCGCCCAGCACGCCAAGGCGGATGAAGTCCTTCTTCTGCTCCTCGATCTGCTCACCTGCGTAGGTACGGCACAGCTCGCGGACCTTGTCGGCGGGCAGGCCCTTGCCATGGGTCACTTCGATCTTGTGCTCGATGGGGAGGCC
>NZ_JAFLDT010000024.1 GCF_017302315.1 Zoogloea sp. | reverse complement strand
CGGGCAGGCGGTCGAAGGCCAGGTAGATCACCGGGGTGGTGAACAGCGTCAGCACCTGGCTCACCAGCAGGCCACCCACCATGGTGATGCCCAGGGGCTGGCGCAGCTCGGAGCCGACACCGCTGCCCAGCATCAGGGGCAGCGCCCCCAGCAGGGCGGCCAGGGTGGTCATCAGGATGGGCCGGAAGCGCAGCAGGCAGGCCTGGAAGATGGCCTCCCGGGGCGCCAGACCCTGGTTGCGCTCGGCGTCCAGGGCGAAGTCGATCATCATGATGGCGTTCTTCTTGACGATGCCGATCAGCAGCACGATGCCGATGATGCCGACAATGCCCAGTTCGGTACGCGCCAGCAGCAGGGCCAGCAGCGCCCCCACCCCGGCGGACGGCAGGGTGGACAGGATGGTGACCGGGTGGATGTAGCTCTCGTAGAGCACGCCGAGCACGATGTACATGGTCACCACCGCCGCCAGGATGAGCAGCAGGGTGTTGGTGAGGGAGGCCTGGAAGGCCAGGGCCGCGCCGCGGAAGCGGGTCTCGATGCTGGCCGGCAGGCCCAGGTCGGCCTCCACGGCATGGATCGCCTCCACCGCGTTGCCCAGGGCCACCCCGGGAGCAAGGTTGAAGGACACCGTGACCGCCGGAAACTGACCGATGTGATTGACCGCCAGCATGGCCGGCCGCTCTACCACCCGGGCCACCGCCGACAGGGGCACCTGCACCCCGCCGGTGCCGGGCACATACAGGTTGGCCATGGCCGCCGGGCCGCTGCGGAACTGGGGCTGCACCTCCAACACCACCCGGTACTGGGTGGCCTGGGTGAAGATGGTGGAGATCAGACGCTGGCCGTAGGCGTTGTAAAGCGCGTTGTCGATGGCGGCAGTGCTCACCCCCAGGCGGCTGGCGGCATTGCGGTCGATTTCCACCCAGGCCTGCAGACCCTTGTCCTGCAGGTCGCTGGCCACGTCGGCCAGCTCCGGCAGCGCCTGGAGGCGCTCCACCAGGCGCGGCACCCATTCGGCCAGGGCCTCGCCATCGGGCGACTGCAGGGAGAACTGGTACTGGGTGCGGGCCACCCGGTCTTCGATGGAGAGGTCCTGCACCGGCTGCATGTAGAGGGTGATGCCGGCCACCTTCTGCAGCTCGGGGCCGAGGCGGCGGATCACCTCGCTGGCGCTGGCGTCGCGCTCGGCCAGGGGCTTCAGGCTGATCATCATGCGCCCGCTGTTGAGGGTGGCATTGGTGCCATCCACCCCGATGAAGGACGACAGGCTGGCCACCGCCGGGTCTTTCAGCACCACCTCGGCCACCGCCTGCTGGCGCTCGGACATGGCCGGGAAGGAGATGGACTGGCCGGCCTCGGTGACGCCCTGGATGGCGCCCGTGTCCTGCACCGGGAAGAAGCCCTTGGGCACCAGAATGTAGAGCAGCACGGTGAGGGCCAGGGTGCCTGTCGCCACCAGCAGGGTCAGGCCCTGGCGCTGCAGCACCCACTCCAGCATCACCCCGTAGCGGGCGATGACCCGGTCGAAGAAGTCGCCGGTCACCCGGTAGAAGGGGCCCTGCTCCGCCTCCGGCACGTGCTTGAGCAGACGCGCGCACATCATCGGGGTGAGGGTCAGGGAGACGAAGGCGGAGATCAGGATGGCGATGGCCAGGGTGATGGCGAACTCGCGGAACAGGCGCCCCACCACGTCCCCCATGAACAGCAGCGGAATCAGCACCGCGATCAGGGAGACGGTAAGGGAGATGATGGTGAAGCCGATCTGCTTCGCCCCCTTCAGCGCCGCCTGCATGGGCGACTCGCCCTCCTCCACGTAGCGGGCGATGTTCTCGATCATCACGATGGCGTCGTCCACCACGAAGCCGGTGGAGATGGTGAGGGCCATCAGGGTGAGGTTGTTGAGGCTGAAGCCGGCCAGATACATGACCCCGAAGGTGCCCACCAGGGACAGGGGCACCGCCACGCTGGGAATGATCGTGGCCGGCACGCTGCGCAGGAACAGGAAGATCACCATCACCACCAGGGCCACGGCCAGCATCAGCTCCACCTGCACGTCGCGCACCGAGGCGCGGATGGTGGTGGTGCGATCCGAGAGCACCCGGACGTCCACCGAGGCCGGCAGGCTGGCGGTCATCTGGGGCAGCAGGGCCGTCACCCGGTCGGCCACCTCGATCACGTTGGCGCCGGGCTGGCGCTGCACGTTGATGATCACCGCCGACTCCCGGTCGGCCCAGGCGGCGAGGCGAATGTTCTCGGCGTCATCCACCAGGGTGGCCAGGTCGGACAGGCGCACCGGGCTGCCGTTGCGATAGGCCACGATGAGGCCGCGGTATTCGTCGGCGGAACGCAGCTGGTCGTTGGCGTCGAGGGTGGAGGCGCGCTGGGGGCCGTCGAAGCTGCCCTTGGCCTGGGTCACGTTGGCATTGGCGATGGCGGTGCGCAGGTCTTCCAGGCCCAGCCCATAGGCCGCCGCCGTGGTGGGGTTGACCTGCACCCGCACCGCCGGGCGGCGCCCGCCGGCAATGCTCACCAGCCCGACGCCGGCCACCTGGGAGATCTTCATGGCCAGGCGGCTCTCCACCAGGTCGTGGATGCGGGTGATGGGCAGGCTGGGGGACGAGATGGCCAACGTCAGAATGGGCGCGTCGGCCGGGTTCACCTTGCTGTAGGTGGGCGGCGCCGGCAGATCGCTGGGGAGCAGGCTGGAGGCGGCGTTGATGGCCGCCTGGACCTGTTGCTCGGCCACGTCCAGCCCCATCGCCAGACTGAAGCGCAGGGTGACCACCGAGGCCCCGCCGGAACTGGTGGACGACATCTCGTCCAGCCCGGGCATCTGCCCGAACTGGCGCTCCAGGGGCGCGGTGACGGCGGAGGTCATCACGTCCGGGCTGGCGCCGGGGTAGAGGGTTTTGACCTGGATGGTGGGGTAATCCACCTCGGGCAGGGCCGAGATGGGCAGCAGACGGTAGGCCACGAAGCCCACCAGCAGGATGGCCACCATCAGCAGCGAGGTGGCCACCGGCCGCAGGATGAACAGGCGGGACGGGTTCATGCCGGCCCCCCGGTGGCAAACCGATGCCCGCGGGCTCTTTCAGCGAAGGCTGCGGCCACGGTCAATGCCCCGGCCGGCCTGCGCCACTGCGCCGGCTCTCCCGGCCGGGGGCATCCACGGCCTTCGGGTCGATGGCCTCCACCTTCGCCCCGTCCTTGAGCTTGTCAAGCCCGTCCACCACCACCCGGTCGCCCGCCGCCAGGCCCTCCTCCACCGCGGCCTTGCCTCCATCGACGGGGCCCAGGCGCACCGACACGGCGGCGACCTTGCCGTCGGCGGTCAGGCGATAAACAAAGCTGCCCTTGCTGCCCTGCTGCAGCGCCGCCGTGGGCACGGTGACCACGCCGCGGAGGGTGTCCAGCAGCAGACGCACGTTGACGAACTGATTGGGGAACAGGCTGCCGTCCTTGTTGGCAAAGTCGGCCTTGAGCTTAACGGTGCCGGTGGTCGAATCGATCTGGGCGTCCACCGCCAGCAGGCTGCCTTCGGCGAGGCGGGTCTTCATCTCCCGGTCCCAGGCCTCCACCTTCAGCCCGCGCCCTTCGCGTACCCGCTTCATGATCGCCGGCAGGCGCTCCTCGGGCACCGGGAAAACCGCGGTGATCGGGCTCACCTGGGCAATCGTCACCAGCCCGGCCGCATCGGAGGCCTTGACGATGTTGCCCGGGTCCACCGCCCGCAGGCCGACCCGACCGCTGATGGGCGCCTTGATGGTGGTGTAGGAGAGTTGCAGCTCGGCGCTGCGCAGGTTGCCTTCGTCGGTCTGCACGGTACCCTGGTACTGGCGCACCAGCGCCTCCTGGGTATCCACCTGCTGCTTCGCGATGGAGTCCTGGGCCAGCAGGCCGCGGTAGCGCTCCAGGTCGATGCGGGCGTTCTTCAGCAGAGCCTGGTCGCGGGCGAGCTGGCCGCGGGCCTGCTCCAGGGCCGCACGGAAGGGTTCGGGGTCGATCAGCGCCAGCACCTCGCCGGCCTTCACCGGCTGGCCCTCGACAAACTTCACCGCCAGCAGCGGGCCATCCACCCGGCTGCGCACCGTGACCAGGTTGCGCGGCACCACGCTGCCGAGCGCCGGCACGGTGACGCGGACCTCCCCGGTCCCGATGGTGGCAAGGGTGACCGGTACCGGCCGATCACCACGCGGACCGCCCCCGCGCGGACCGGCGGCCTCCGTGCCGCGCCCCTCCTCCGCGCCCCCCCGGTACGCGTACCAGGCGCCGCCGCCGGCCAGCACGGCGAGACCGAGAATCCAGGGCAGATAGGAGCGTTTGGAGCGTTGCGGCGACACAGCGGAAGACGGGCTGGACATGGATGGACTTTCACGGAAGCGCCGGCACGTCGGCCGGATGGGAAGGACTCGAATGCTACACGATGAAACTTGAAGACTGCCCAATAGACCCGGCAGACCGGGAATCGATCCCGACATTCACACGCATCAGCCCGCCCCAATAAGGAAAGCCGCTTACGTAACACTTTTTAAACATCTGACACACCCCAGCCTATGTGAATTGAATCACACTGAACACGCGAAACGGATCACACACTGGAGCCCCCATGACACATCCATCCGGCCCCCAGCTTCCCGGCACCGACGATCTGCTGTCCATCATTCGCGTGCAAACCGAGATCGCCCGCCTGGGGCTCGACCTGGATGCCGTCATGGCGCTGGCTGCGGAGGCCAGCATGAAGCTCACCGGCGCCGACGGCGCTGCAGTGGAGATTGCCGAAGGGCCGCTACTGGTCTATCGGGCCACAGCGGGATTGGCCGCTGCGCAGGTCGGCCGGAGCATTGATGCGGAACACAGCCTTTCCGGCCTGTGCCTGCGCAGCGGGACAGCCCTGACCAGTGACAATGTCGAAGGCGACCCGCGGGTCGACTTGACCTCCTGCCATCAGATCGGCCTGCGGTCCATGGCCGTGGTGCCCTTGTGTCATGACGTCGAGAACGTGGGCGTCCTCAAGGTATTGTCGTCCAGGCAAGCGGCTTTCGGCCCCCGTCAGGTCGAGATCATCAAACTCATGGCGGATCTGCTTGCCGCGTCCATGTACTTCGCCACCCGTTGCGGCCGGGATGCGCTCTTCCACCAGGCAACCCATGATCTGCTCACCGGCCTGGCCAACCGCGCCCTCTTTCTGGATCGCCTGCGCAACGCCTTGTTGCAGGCGGATCGGGAGCACAGTCAGGCGGGAGTGCTGATGGTGGACATGGACGAACTGAAGCGGATCAACGACAGCCACGGCCATCGGGTGGGCGACATGGCAATCCGCGAGTTCGCCCAGCGCCTGTCCAGCGGGGCGCGACGCTCGGACACCGTGGCACGTCTGGGTGGAGACGAGTTCGGCGTGGTACTCCGCCCGACCGCCAGCACGGATGGACTGCGCGCCAGCACCGAGCGGCTGATCCGACAGGTCCAGGGCCCCCTCGTGGTGGACGGGCAACGGGTCCATCTCGGTGGCAGCTTCGGCGCAGCCCTGTACCCGGACGACGCCAGGGACATCAATGGCCTGCTGGAGGTGGCCGACCAGGCCATGTATGCCGCCAAACGCGAACGCAAGGGCCAAGCGGTCACGGGCTTGACCAGCGAATGAGTGGCGGCATCTGGGGCGGTGGGCGGGGGGCGCATCGATCACCTTCCCCGCCCGGGGCGATGGCTCAGAACTTCACGGCCACGCTGCCATACACGCTGCGCGGGGTGCCGGGCGCATGCAGGGACTGGGCGCCGTCCCACCACACGTACTCGCTGTAGCGGTCGAAGAGGTTGCGCACCTGCAGCTCCACGCTTACCGCCGGCGTCACCCGGTAGGCGGCGGACAGGTTGGCGTGGGTATAGCCGCCGAACTTGCCGGTGGCGTTGGTGCGCTCCAGGTAGTAGCTGGTCTGTCCATTGACCCAGGCGGACAGGCGCAGGGCGTCGCTGGCCTGGTAGTCGGCACCGGCGGTGTACAGCAGGTGCGGTACGTGGTCGATCTCCTTGCCCATGCTGGCGGCTGACGAGGCATCGGCCTGCAGGATCTTCGAGCGCTGGATGGCGGTGGACATCCACAGCCCGAGCTGGCGGGTGGGCCGGGCATTGAGCTGCAGGTCGATGCCCTGACGGCGGGTCTGGCCGATGTTCTCGGCGTCGTTGGCCGGGTCGTTGAGCTTGCGACGGGCCTCGTTGGAGGCCGTCTGACGCCAGGCGGAGAGCCGCCCGTCGAGCCAGCTCAGGGGGCGGAACTTGACGCCCGCCTCCCAGCCCTCATTGATGGAGGGCGACAGGTCGGCCGTCTGGTTCACCTTGTAGGAGGCCGTGCCCACGCCCACCTGGAAGCTGCGCCCCCAGTTGCCATACACCGACAGGGCCTCCGACACCGCATACACCGCCGAGAACTTGGGCTGCTTGATGGTGCCGTAGTCGTTCACGTCATAGACGCGGCCGTTGAGCTGATTGGTGTAGCTGCCGGTCACCCGGTCGGCACGGAAGGCCGGGGTCAGGGTCAGGCCGGCAAGAGGCTTGATGACGGCCTGCACGAAGGCGCCGGTGGTGTCGAAGTCGAACTGCTGGTTGCGGGTCTGGCTCTGGCGCACCTGGGCGATGGTATTGAAGCGCTGGCTGCGGTTGTCCTGGCGCTCCATGTCCACACCGCCCATCACCGACACATCGCCGATCACGGTCTTGCCGGCCCTCCAGGTCAGGGTGGTGGAGGCGCCGGTGTGGGTCTCGGCCACCAGACGCTCCTGCTGGGAGGCGCCGGCCGAGAACTTGACGAAACGCCGGTCATCCAGGTTGTTGAGGTACACCTGCCCGGTCCAAAACAGGCGCTCGGCCAGCTCGGACTCGCCTTGCAGGGCGAACTGGCTCACCTGGCGGCGGTCCTCGTCGGTGGCGTTGTGGGCCGGCGACTGGTCCGGGTTGGCGCGGGCCTGGGCGCGGGTCAGGTAGCCGGCCTCGTCCGCCGTGGCCGTGTAGTGGCGGGCGATCACGCCAAACCGGCTGGTGCCGCCGGTGGGCGTGAAAAACCACTTGCCGGAGAAGCTGCCGCTCTCGGCGTTGGCGTGGTCCCGGTAGCCATCGGTGCGGTTGAGCGAAATCGCATAGTTCTGGGCCAGGCCATCCTTCTCGATCCCGGCGGCGGCCTGAAGTTCGCGGGTGGCAAAGCTGCCCACGGTGGCCCGCCCAAGCAGGTAGTTGCCACCGCTCTTGGTGCTGATGTTGGCATTGCCGGCGATGTTGTGCAGGCCGTAGCGCGGATCGTTGGTGCCCCGCACCACTTCGATGGATTCGATGTCCAGGCGCGGCGCCAGGTCGATGTAGGGCATGTTGCCGTCGTTGCTGTTGGACGGCAAGCCGTCGATCAGCAGCTTGACCGCATTGATCTCGCCTTCGCCGTTGAAGGCGCGCATGGAGAACTTGCCGGAGGTGGTCCCCTGGCCGAACTGGGTCAGCATGACCCCGGGCACCTGGCCGAAGAGCTCCCAGTTGTTGTTCACCACCTGGCTCTCGATACGTTCGGTGGGCAGGATGTCCACCGAGGTGAGCACCCGGCGCGCCTCCAGCGGCCCACCCGCCGTACCGCTGACCACCACCTGGCCAAGGGTCAGGGCGGTGTCCCCATCGGATGCCCGGGCAAAGGCGGATGCACCCAGGGCCATGGCCAGGGCGAGGGCCACGGGGGTTGGGCGGAGCGCGGGAAGAAGCAGGTTCATGGCAGTTCCTTGTCGTCGGCAATGGGGCCGGACTGTAGCAAGGGCCTCGGGCAAAGAAGCTTGATCCAGGCCTGGAAACCGCCCCCTGCGACACTATGCCGCGGCATGGACGCCCCCCAACCCCACGGGCACCACGCGCCCCCCATTGCCGGCAAAATGCGGCCTTCGCCCCTCACCGGACCCGGCGCACCGACGCCCATCGCCCGATGCCCCCCGACACCGCCCTTGATCTGGCCCGGGCCGCCTTCCGCCAGGCCGACCGCACCCTGCAGAACCTGCGCCGCGACTTTCCCGAATGGCACCTGGGGCGCCCCCGCTATGCCCTGTGGGCGATGGACGTGGCGACGCCACCGGTTGACCGGGCCGTGGCCCGCGCAGCCCACCACCTGAATGGCCTGCTGCTCGACGGCTACGCCCGCCAGCCCCACATCACCCTGGCCCTGGGCGGTTTTCCTTCCCCAGCACCCACCCACCCGGACGACTACGGCCCCGCGGCATTCGACACCCACCTGGCGGCACTGCGCGCCCTGGCACCCGCCCCCTTCGAGATCGATATCGGCGGCATGGCCAGCTTCACCTCGGCCCCCTTCCTCACCGTTGGCGATGAAGAAGGCGGCATCCGGCGCCTGCATCAGGCCCTGGGCGGCATGCACCCGGGCGGCCCCTACACACCCCATGTCACCGTGGGCCTGTACGGGGGCGAGTGGCCTACAACCGAAGTGCTGGCACGTCTCGACAGCCTGGCGGACGCTCCCCCGCTACGCTGCCGGATCGAGCGGGTCAGCCTGATGAGCTACGCCGCCGCCGAGATCGGCGGCCCGCTGGCCATCCTTGCCGATTTTCATCTCGCCGATGGCAGCCTGCACTGGCGCGGCGAAGCCCTGTTTCCCCCACCCACCGCGCGGGCACCGACACCGGCGCAGCCCTGACCTCACACCCGCGTACCCCCACCAGCGAACAGCATTTTTCCCTTCGGTGTAAGAAAGGCGCCCCCCGCCCGACAAAGGAGCAGATGCCATTGGAGCGTCGCAGCCCTGGCCCCCGCCGGGGCCCCACCCCCTGCCACCTCAACCGGGAGCCCCCCATGACCACCCTGACCCGCCTGCTTGCCGGCCTCGCCCTGGGCCTCGCCGCCACTGCCGCCAGCGCCCTCGACATCCAGCCCTACAGCGCCCAGGCCCTCGCCACTGCCCAGAAGGCCGGCAAACCCGTCGCCCTGCACTTCCATGCAGACTGGTGCCCCACCTGCCGTGCCCAAGAGAAGGTCTTCAACCGCCTCAAGCCCGACACCAGCCTGGATCTGTCCCTGCTGGTGGTGGACTACGACAAGGAACGCGCCCTCAAGCAAAGCCTCAAGGTGCGCACCCAGTCCACGCTGATCGTCTATCGGGGTGAAAAAGAAACCGCCCGCCTCGCCGGCGACACCGACGAAACCAGCCTGCGCGCCGCCCTCAAGAGCGCTCTCTGAGCGCCGCCGCCATGAGCGACCCTCTCAGCGCCTCCCTCTCCCTCTCGCACCTGGGCCTCAGCCTGCTGGCCGGCAGCCTCACCACCCTGTCACCCTGCGTGTTTCCCATCCTGCCCCTGGTCGTCGGCGGTGCGGTGCAGACCAACCGCCTGGCCCCGACGGCGATGGGCGTCGGCATGGCCGCGTCCTTCGCCCTGATCGGCCTGCTGCTGGGTGCCGCCGGCCCGGCCCTGGGCATCGATGGGGACAGCGTGCGCAGCTTCGGCGGCATCATGCTGGTGGCCTTTGCCGCGGTCATGCTGATTCCCGCCCTGAGCCGGCGCTTCACCGAACTGATGCTGCCCATCGCCAGCTCGGCCAACAACGCCTCCAGCCGTCTGGACAGCGGCTCCCTAGGCGGCGCCTTCCTGCTCGGCGGCCTCCTCGGCCTGGTATGGAGCCCCTGCTCCGGCCCCCTGCTGGCCTCGGCCCTGACCCTGGTGGCCAGCGACGGCGGTGCCGGCCGCGGTGCCCTGATCCTGGGCCTGTTCGGCACCGGCGCGGCGATCCCCCTGGTGGCCGTGGCCTACGCCTCACGCAGCGGCTTCAACAAGGCCCGGGGCTGGGTGATGGCGCGCGTCGAAGCGGTCAAGCAGGCCTTCGGCATCCTCATCGGCCTCACCGGCATCGCCATCCTAAGCGGTGCCGACAAGTGGCTGGAGGCCCGGGTGGTGAGCGTATTGCCCGATAGCTGGGTGAATCTGACGACGCTGTTCTGAACCTGGCATTTACCGCCACCGGGTGAGCCTTCCCCCGGTGGTGGGCACACCCCCGGCATTCCGCCGTGCTCAGCGGCGCCCCATCCTCGCACCCTCCCCCGAAAATCCCCTGCGTCCAGTGGACAGTCCCTGCGCTTGCTGGATAGTCACCCCCCCCTCCGATCCTTAGATTGACGCCATGTTCTGGTGGCCCGATTCCGCGGGCTTCCTTCGCCAAACTGGATAGACGACCTATGGATCGCATTTCATCAACTGTGGAGCCGGCGCTCGCAGCCCCGGACACCCGGCCCTCCCGCCTGCGGAGCGGCACCGTGAAGGTCGTGGTATCGAGTGTGCCGTGGCTGATCATCAGCGGGCTGCTGTGGGCGGGCCTGTTCATCAAGCCCCAACCGGTGGGTGGCACGGTGCAGCCACCCGTCCTCGAACGGCGCGATCACTACTACGGCATTGCGCCAGCCCCCGGCGGCGGCGTGTGGGTCGCCGGCACGGGCGGCAAGATCGTCGCCATCGACGACCAGGGACACGCCCGGGTGCTGGCCATCCCGACCGACCAGACGCTGCAGGACATTGCGGTCTGGGATGAGCGCCATGGCGTGGCGGTGGGCAACGACGGGGTGATCCTGACCACGGCCGATGGGGGCCAGCACTGGAAGAGCGTGGAGGGCGTGCCCCGTTCAACGGTGGCCAACAAGCTCACCCGCATCCGGGTCTCGGCGGAGGGCAAGGCCGTCGCCACCGGTGAGATGGGCGCCCTGCTCCACAGCAAGGACTACGGGGCGAGCTGGACCCGCCTGCGTGACGAGGAGGACGTGGCCTGGAACGACGCGGCGCTGCTGCCCGGCGGTGGCCTGGTGGTGGTGGGCGAATTCGGCCGCATCCTCGTCAGCCCGGATGGGGGCAGCACCTGGCTGACGCCCGAGGTTCCCGTATCGAGTTCCCTGATGGCCGTTGCCTTCCGCAATGGCAGGGACGGCGTGGCCGTGGGCCTGGAAGGTGTGGTGCTGAGCACCGCCGACGGCGGCCGGACCTGGCAACGGCAGAAACAGGACAGCCATTCCCACCTCTTTGACATCGCCTGGGATGAGCCCACGCAGCGCTGGCTGGGGGTGGGTGCCCTCGGCGCCTGGGTAAAGGCCGCTGCGCCCGCCATTGACTGGCAGGGTGGCCGTCTGGACGAGCGGGATCTGGCCTGGCACACCCGCATCCTGCCCGTCGGCGGGGAGGCCTGGCTCGCCGGCGCCAACATCGGCCGCTGGGATGGCCAGCGCTGGCAGCCCATCGGCCGCTGAGCCCCGCGACGCCGCCCCCTTCCCCCACCTTTCATCACCTGTCCGGGATACACCATCATGATTGAAAGAATCGCCGCATTCTGCATGCGTCGGCGCGCACTGGTGGCAGGCGTGATTGCCTTCCTGACCGTTGCGCTGAGCTGGTTTGCCCTGCGCATCGAAGTGCGCACCGTGTTCGAGGACATGCTCCCGTCCCGCCACGAGTACGTGCAGACCCACCAGAAGTTCAAGGACACCTTCGGCGGCTCGAACATGGTCACGATCATGCTCGAGGTGGACAAGGGCGACATCTTCGACATGGAGGTGCTGGAGAAGGTCCGCACCCTGACCCTGGGGCTGCGGGAAGTCTCGGCGGTCAATCCCTTCCAGATCACCTCCCTGGCGTCGAAGAAGCTCAAGGAAGTCCGCGCCTCCACCGACGGCATCGAGACACGGCCGCTGATGTGGCCCGAGCTGCCGGCCAACGCCGAAGAGTTGGCCGCCCTCAAGCAGGCGGTGCTGCGCAATCCGCTGGTGTATGGCCCCTTCGTCTCCAAGGATCTCCAGGCCACGCTGATCACCGTGGACTTCATCGACCGGGAGGTGGACTACACCAAGGTCTTCGAGGAGATCGGCGCCCTGGTGAAGAAGGTGGAGAGCGACCGGGTCGGCGTGCGGGTGGTGGGCGCGCCCATCCTCTACGGCTGGGTGGAGCACTACCTGCCCGAGACGCTGAAGCTGGTGGCCACCGCCCTGGCCCTGACCCTGGCCATGCTCTTCCTGCTGCTGCGCACCTGGCGCGGGGTGATCCTGCCCCTGCTGGCCGGCGCGGTGAGCGCCACCTGGGCCCTGGGCATCTGCAATCTGCTGGGCATCCACTTCGAACCCCTGGTCATCGTGGTGGCCATGCTCATCACCTCCCGGGCGGTGTCCCACTCGGTGCAGATCGTCAATCGCTTCGATGACGAGCTGGAGCACATCGCCGACGGCAGCGAAACCTCGCGCCAGGCGGCCCACATCGCCCTGGTGGATCTGTTCCGCCCCGGCATGGTGGGGGTGATTGCCGACGCGGCGTGCATGGCGGTGGTTGCCCTCAGCCCGATCCCCATGCTGCAGAAGCTGACCCTGCTGTCGGTGGTGTGGGTGATGACCCTGACCATCAGCGCGGTGATCCTGACCCCCGTGCTGCTGTCGTGGATCCGCAAGCCCCAGGGCACGGCCCACGGTGTCGATCTGGCCCCGCTGCTGCGCAAGGTGCTGGACTTCGGCCTGTGGATGGCCCTGTCGCGCTTCCGCTATGTGGTCATCGGCTGCAGCGTGGTGGTGCTGCTCAGCTCCGGCTTCTACGCCCTCAAGCTCAAGGTCGGCGATGCCAACCCGGGCTCGCCGATCCTGTGGCCCGAAGCCACCTACAACCAGGACTCCACCGCCATCAATCAGCGCTTTGATGGGGTGGACCGGATGTTCGTGGTGGTCGGTGAAGACGGCAAGGACGGGCTGGTCAAGAGCAATGAGATCCTGCAGGCCATGAACCGCTTCCAGCGCTTCATGGAAGTGCAGCCCGAGATCGGCGGCTCCATTTCCATCGCCGACGTGGTGCCGGTGCTCAACAGCACCCTGCGCGAAGGCAACCCCCGCTACGAGGAGCTGGGGGCCACGGCAGCCATCAACGGCAGCCTGCTGGCCATTCTCGAATCCGTCTCGGAGCCGGGCGACATGGACCGCTTCGTGGATGGGCCGGCCGCCAACGGCGCCATCACCCTGATGTTCCGGGACCGCCAGGGCGAGACGATCCGCACGGCCATGGCCCGCATCAAGGAGTTCATCGAGCGCAATCCGCTGCAGGCCGGCGAATGGCAACTTGCGGGCGGGCTGATCGGCATCACCGCGGCCATGAACGAGGTGATCCTGGCCAGCCAGATCGAGGGTGTGGCCCTGGCCCTGCTGGTGCTGATGATCATCTGCACCGTGGTCTATCGCTCCACCGTGGCCGGCATGCTCTTCATGGTGCCGGTGATCATCTCCAACACCCTCACCTTCGCCTTCATGGCCTGGAAGGACATCGGCATGAGCATCAACACCGTGCCGGTGGCCGCCCTGGGCATCGGGCTGGGGGTGGATTACGCCTTCTACATCGCCGACCGCATCAAGGAAGAGATCGCCATCGGCACCAGCCCCGAGAACGCCATCCGCACCGCCCTCCACTCGGCCGGCATGGGCGTGCTGGTCACCGCCAGCGTGCTGATCCTCAGCACCCTGCTGTGGTGGGCCTCGTCCCTGCGCTTCCAGGCCGAGATGGGCCTGCTGATGGCCATCTGGCTCGGCATCTCGGCGATGTCGGCGCTGTTCGTGATGCCCTCGGTGATCTACGTGTTCCGTCCCGATTTCATCTTCGGACGCAAGGACAAGCCCGTCCTGGCCAAGGTCCTCAGCCAAGCGCACTGAGCCCGGTTCCCGGCGGGCCGCCAGCGTGCGCCCGCCGCCCCCCCAATCCGCCGGATCTCCGGCGCCACCCCCAGCAACCCAGGAGAAGAGCATGACAATTGGAAACACAGGCAACAAGCAGCATGTCTGCAGGCCTCAATGCGTGGCGGCAAGCCTGTTGCTCGCAGCGGCCGTCCAGACCGCCAATGCCGGGGAGCCGGGCGAGGTCAAACTCGATGGCTTCCTGCGCCAGGAGTTCTCGTGGAACACCGCCAACTGGAAGGACACCCCCAACTACAACGACCGGGGCAAGCTCTCCATGGCCCGCTCGACGGCCCGCATCAACATCGACTGGACGCCGGTGCGGGACGTGTCGGTGGTCACCAAGCTGCGGGCGGTGGGTGAAGCAAAGACGTCCTTCCTGAACCACCTGGAGAAGATGGGCGCCTACAACTACGGCTCGACCAGCGGGCGTGGCGACATCATGGCCCTCTACAACAAGAACGACATCAGCGACGTGATCCGCGAGATGTACGTGGATTTCCCGGTGAGCGAGCGCGTCCGCCTGCGCCTGGGCAAGCAGCAGGTGGTGTGGGGCGAGACCGACTTCTTCGCCGCCAACGACCTGGTGCACGGCTTTGACTACACCTGGCGCTCCTTCCTGGAGCCCGCCAACGAGGAGCTGCGCAAGGCCAGCATCATCGCCAAGATGAATGTGGATGTGCCCGAGCTGGATGGCGGCGTGGAGATGTTCGTGCGCCCCGGCTGGGACCGCAAGTCGGATATCGGCAACGAGCTCGACGTGTATGGCGGGCGCTGGTCCAGCCAGTCGGTGGTGGGCGTGGACTTCCGCAACATCGACCCCTACGACTTCCGCAACCCCAAGGGCGACTCCCGGAAGGTGACCGGCGGCGTGCGCTGGACCGGCCTGGCCAAGGACGTCAACTACTCCGTCTCCTACCTGAAGACCTACTGGAACAACCCCCTGCTCAACGCGGCCAGCACCCTCAAGCTGTTCGGCCTGCCGGGCGTATCGTCGGGCGTGACCACCGTCGGGCGGCCCGACAGCCTGGGCGTAGCCGGCGACCTGATCTACCCCACCGTGGATGTCTTCGGCGCCACCGCCAGCGGCTATGCCGCCTGGGCCGATGCCGTGTTCAGCACCGAAGTGGCCTTCATCAAGGACGCCCCCTACCAGTTCCAGAACGGCGCGCTGGCCGGCCCCCTGTCCCAGGCCGTGGCGCCGGGCTTTGACGGCATCAAGCGCAAGGATCTGGTGGCCTGGATGGTGCGCATGGACAAGAACATCGCCGCCACCCAGGAATGGCTGGGCACGGAGAAACCCATGTTCTTCTCCGTCCAGTTGTTCGACAAGTGGCTGATGGACTACGACAAGGGCGAGCGCCTGCTCAACGCGGTGGGTGCCGGCCAGCTCACCAAGGAGCACTCCCTGCTGCTGACCGCGATCTTCGACCTCTCCTACGACAGCGGCCGGCTCAAGCCCAACCTGGTGGTGGGCACCGACCTGACCTATGCCGGCGGCTTCATCGTGCCCTCGGTGACCATGGAACTGAACAAGAACTGGCGCTGGAAAGTGGAGTACGACAAGTTCTGGAACGACGAACACCGTGATCTGAACAAGTGCCCGGCGGGCAACGTGGCCGTCTGCGACAGCGCCAGCCTCTTCGGCTACTTCCACAAGCGCGACCAGCTTTACACCAGCCTGACCTACCTCTTCTGACCCCCATTCGGAGCTATGACCATGGCAACACGCAAACATCCCCTGCTCGGCGCCTGCGCAACGGTGCTCGCCCTTTCCATCAGCAGCGCCTTTGCCGCAGAACTCCCGCCGGGCACCATCATCTCGGCCGAGAACATCGACAAGGTCAAGAACGACACCTTCGAAGGCCACACCATCGCCAGCCTGCTGACGGAAAAGATGGAATGGCGCATCCGCAACAACGGCTGGAAGCTGCCGCTCGCCAAGTCCCAGAAGGTCAAGCTCGACCCCAAGTGGCTGAAGGCCTCGGAAGCCAATGCGGGCAAGACCAAGATCAATGCGGAAAGCTGCCAGATCGACGGCTGGAGCGCCGGCCAGCCCTTCCCCAATATCGACATGAAAGACCCCCAGGCCGCCGAGAAGATCGTCTGGAACTGGCATCTGGGCCAGCTGGTCGGTGACGTGGCCATCGTGCCCTTCTACACCCAGGTGCTGATCGACGGTCAGAAGGGTGTGCACGCCGAGCCCATCGCCGAATTCACCCGCTACGCCATGAAGGGCCGCCTGTCCGGCGAAGCCACCCAGGGCGACGGCACCCAGCGCGGGCGCCAGCTGCTGTATTTCAAGGCCCCGTCGGACATGAAGGGCATCGGCACCTTCACCATCCAGTACGACTCGGTGAAGGTGAACGACGTGTGGGCCTACGTGCCGGCCGTACGCCGCGTGCGCCGCCTGTCCGGCGGCGCCTGGATGGACCCGGTGGGCTCCTCCGACCAGCTCCAGGATGATCTGGAGATCTTCAACGCCCGCCCCTGCTGGTACAAGGGCTACAAACTGCTGGGCAAGCGCCACGTGCTGGCGGTGATGCACAGCAAGTACCCCCTGTGGAATTCCAAGGGCGACGGCTTCGAGAAGAAGTACCCGGTGCTTGAGAACAAGCCACCCTACTGGAACATGAACAACAACAACTTCGAGCCGCGGGAAGTGTACGTGGTGGAGGCCACCACTCCGTCCGAGCACCCCTACAGCAAGAAGATCCTCTACATCGACACCCAGTTCCCGCGCATCCACTACGGTGAGGCCTACAACCGCAAGGGCGAGTTCTGGAAGTTCATGGAATGGCACTCCTTCCCGGGCAAGGCCGAGGACGGCTTCCTGGACATCCGCACCGCCGCCGGCGCGATCATCGACTTCCAGCGCAATCACGCCACGGTGTCCCTGATCGACACCGCCACCTGGAAGACCAACCCGCCGGGGGTGAAGGAGTCCGACGTCTCGCTGCAGACCCTGCAGGGCGCCGGTCGCTGATCCCTCCCACCCGTCTGCATTGACCGGGGCGCCATCCCTCAGCGGAAGGCGCCCCGTTTTTTTGTCTGCGGCAGCCGGCTGCCGCCACCGGAGACATCCCCATGGAAAGCGCGCCAACCCACGTCATCCAACGCAACATCAGCCGCCACGCCGCCCTGCGCCTGGCCACCGCCGCCCTCGACGAAGCCGAGCGCCTGGGCATCCACGTGAACGCTGCCGTGGTGGACCGCCACGGCACCCTGATGGCCTTCCTGCGCATGCCCGAGGCCTCCCTGTTCTCCAGCCAGACGGCCTTGGACAAGGCCTACTCCGCCGCCAGCGCCCGCATGCCCACCTCCCAATGGACCGACGCCCTCGCCCCCCACCCGCCCCTCGTCCAACACAACATCCTCCAGCGCCCCCGCCTGGTGGTGTTCGGCGGCGGGTTTCCGGTGGACGTGGACGGCGAAGTGATCGGCGCCATCGGTGTGTCGGGGGGCAGCGTGGAGGAAGATGAAAAGTGCGCCGAGGCGGGACTGGCCGCACTGCGGGGGTGAGGATGGACCCACCCCGTGGGGGCGAGTGCATTCAATGGGCCTGTGCTGCGTGGATTTCCCGTGTTTGGCGTATCGTTGGCCGGGATCTTCCCACGGCCGGGTTTGCACACCCGGCCGGCTACGGCGGCGCGGAGCATGCTCCGCGAAACCCCGCCTCCGCCCCCGGCGGGCGACTGACTTTCTTGCGTCGCCAAGAAAGTCAGCAAAGAAGGCGACCCGGCCACCCCGGTCATTCGCTGCGCGAATGACTCCCCTGCGCTGCTCCCAGCAGGCGGCCGGCGCGGAACTCGCCCTTCGGGCTCAGACAGCCGCGCCGGACTTCCCCGCCCGCTGGTGCGCTGCTCGGCGGGTCGGAACGGGCTTTTCGGATACACCGAGCCCCTGCGGAAATTGAGTCGGGCACTGACCGTTGATCACCTGCATCTTCTTTCCCCTCTGGCGCGCCGACTGGAGGGTTCGGCAGGCGGAAAAAGGGCTGCGCATGTCTGAGCCCGCAGGGCGAGTTTGCGCAGACCCCGCCTGACGGACCCGGAAAGAGGGCACCCCCGCAGGGGGCGCGACAGCGGGGTATGAAGGGGAACGAGATAAGTCACCGGGGAATCCTGAGATAAACCCGGGATGAGGCGGGATCAGGCGGGACGTCGAGGGACCGAACATGAAACGATGTTTAGCGGGGCTAAACGGCGGGCCGATCTAGATTCAGAGCAAATTCTCACTAGTTTCGGGGGATGCGCTCTCGGGGTTTCGAATCCGGGAGCCTGAGTGGTCGAAGGGATATCCGTCGTGCTGCACGCCGTCGAGGAGGCGGCCAGCGAGTTTCTTGCCAACACGCTGCATATAGGCGCTGTCTCCCCCATCTTCATCCTCCAATCGATTCCCGTCGCCGCCGTTTTCATTCAGTCGGATGCACGGCCAGCGCGTTGCGCCGGGGTCAATGTCGGCCAGGGATTTCCCGTCATCGAACGTGTGATAGCAGTCGCTCCGAGGAACCCACTCACCCCACTGCTTAAACAGCATGGGCACTCCAGCAGTAGCACACTGGTCGCGCAAGCTGCGAGCCCACGCAGGGTGCATCGGCCGGGCTTTCGGGCCGGACTCGCCGCCGACGACGATCCAGTTCAGCCACCCAGGGTCAAACTCGTTTCCGCTGGTGTGTAGAAGCTCTCCGGTCATTGTCGAGAAAATATCGACCGAACCCAGAAGTGGCTCAGCACTGATCCAGCGCACAGCGGCTGGGGTGTCCAAAAGCAGCGGAATGCGCTCGTTTGCCGCCGCTTGGTCTTCGACGCTGACACCGAGCCAGATGCGCGGGTGCGGCCCGTCAAAGTCCATGATCTGATCCCACAGGCTGTCCGGATCGATCCCGCCGCCGTAATTAACTGCTGCACGTGCCCATGCTTCACGTCGGTCGGAGTTGAAGTAGGCGCGCATGCGGTCAGCGCGCTTCGTCAGTACCTGGAACACGTGGCCGGGCTGCTCGTTGCGACCATACAGGCATGCCCACATGACACCTACTACGCAGTCAATGAAGTCATCCGACACCGCCGGGTGGAATAGGTCGGACATGCTATTGACGAAGATCATGCGACGCTTCGCCCAGCGAATAGGCTGATCAAGCCGGTCGCCATGGGTCCGAACGTCTGTGAAATCGCGGCCAGCATAGGCAGGCACCAGTTTCGTCATGCGTGGCCACTCCCTCTCGGCGTAGCAGTGCTTGCAGCCCTGGCTGACCTTTGCGCATCCAGTAACAGGGTTCCAGGTGGCATCAGTCCATTCGATCTTGCTCTTGTCAGCCATGTTTTCTCCATTGTCTATGCGACGTTGACGCCGCAAATCTCATGTCAGCCAGCGCTCCAGCACGTCCATCACTGCCGCCTGAGCCACCGGGGCGAGGCCGCCGGTGTCTTCGGCGGGCAGGAAGGGGCGTGCGGGGATCTCGACCTTTTTGCCCTTGCCGGCGCGGCCGCCGAATTGATGGATGGCGGCATAGACCATGGGACTGCCAACCGTGAGCGTGTTGCCGTCTACTCGGCTGTAGATCTCGCCGACGAGCGAGCGGGTCTCGCCGATCAGGGGCTTTTTGTTGATCGTGCGGCGGGAGCCGGCGGCGGTGATGCGGCCGGTGCGCTTGCTGTAGCTGCCCGAAAACTTTGCCAGGTGGGCCAGGATGGTGGCCTCGGTGTTGGGGGCCCAGCGCTCGCCCCAGGGGCTTGTGCTGGCGGCGAAGGCGCCCTTTGTGATCGCCAGGATGTCTTCGCCGATCTCGAGCAGCGCCGGGCGCAAGTTGGTTGCGCGCTGTGCAAGCTGATCGAGGACGGCCTGGGCGGCCGAGTCGCGGATGGTGACGTCAAAGGCGGTCATCGGGTGCTGGCCAAGTAGCGTTCGACTTCGGCCCACAGGCCTGGCTCTACTCCACCCTTCACCTCGGCGAGAAAGTCGGCGGCCAGCTCGAAGGGCAGGCTGCGGGACTTGTCTGCGACGACGCGCGCCAGGCCGAGCGGATCGGCGGCGGTGGCGCCGGGGGCGTAGCCCCAGCCCTTGTCGATGCCGGGCAGCTCGCCGGTGCGGCTGTTGAGTGCGTCCCAGCCGATGGGCGGTAGGGTGGCATCGCCGGGCTTGGGGCCGCGGACGGCGATCACGTAGCAGTGGCAGCCGAAGCCGTTGGGCGGGTAGTGGGTTTTCCACCAGGGGTGGTCGTGGGGCAGCGTGAGGCGGGATTGGCCCCAGGCCAGGTGCAGCGGCCGCGGGCTTGCGACGCCATCGGCGTGGACGTAGCGCCAGTAGGGGCGCTCGGCGAGCAGATCCGGATCGTTGAGCTGGGCCCAGCGGCCGGCGCTGTAGCTGGTGGCCATGTTGGTTTGGTAGATGACGCGGGTGCGCCAGGTGCGGCCGGCTTTGCTGTCGGACCCGACCCAGCCTTCCCAGCCGTGGCGGGAAACGATCTCATCGAACTGGGTGCGGAACTGAGCGATTGTGCCGCCCTCGGCGATGGCCTGGGTGACGGCCTCATGCAGGTCGTTGAGCAGATCTGCCCGCATGGCGCCGGCCACGACGAAGGCGTGATCGTGCTGGGCCTTGGTGATGGCGTCCAAGGCATCCGTGGGCAGGCTGACCTTCTTGGAAAAGAAAGCGAGCTGCTCGGGGAAAGGCTGGTTGAAGCCGATGCGGGCGGAGGGGGTCATGGATCAGTCGGACGATGAAGAGCTGCAGCTGCTCGACGAGCTGCTGTCGGAGCTGCTGCTGCACGATGGGCTGTCCCAGCTTCCGCTTGCGCCAGCGCCCGAGAACTCGCCCCCGCCACCGGTGAGCTCCGGGGCGCTTGTGCGGGACCAGAGCATGGCCGGTGTTGGGAAGCTGTCGTCGGGTGACGATGACGCCGGGTAGGTGCTGCGGCCGGCGGAGTGGTCGAATGAATTCGACCCCACGGGGCCGCTTCGGCTGTGGCGCGCTGGCGCGGGTGCGGGGGCTTGGCGGGCCTTGCGGCGGGCGCGGAAGCGATGGATCAGCAGTGCTACGAGCGTGATCAGCAAGGCGATTGCGAGAACGATGGCCACGTGGCCACCGACGATCTGTGTGTTCATCATTCCCCGCTCTTCGATGTGAGTTTCAGGGCGCTGGCGGGCACGTTGCGAAACCGGTCTCCAGCCATACAGTCGGGGTACAGGACGATGTCGAACGTGCCGGGCATGTCGCCGTAGCCCACGGCTTCATAGGTGGCGCCCATGTACACAACTAACGAACCAGGCTTGATTTCTGGGGGGTGAGTTCGCTTTTCGACCTTGACCGTCCAGTCGCCAAATTCGCGATGCCCCTGCGTCACGCCCTCGATATCAAACATCATCGACTTACTGTTGTTCTCGGCGGCGCTGCAGCAGAGCAGGAGCGCCGCAGCGAAGGTGGTTGTGCGGTCAAGCTGATCGGCCGCCGCAGTAAGAAATGCAATTTTCTTCTTCACCAGTTTGCCCAGCGCTTCGTCAGACAGATCACTCCAAAGCGCTGCGGCCTTCTCTTCTTCGGTCAAGATAAGTTCAGCCATGATTCAACCCTCGCTCTGCACATCAAACCGCCCCGCCAACTCCGCCACCTGGTAGGCCGTCTGCATCACGCTCGCCAGCTGGTCGCCGGGCAGTTCGGAAAACGCGTTGAGCAGGGCCTGGTCGAGCGCGGCCAGGCTGTCGGCGCTGGCGACCAGGGTGCGCACCTGGTCGAGTACTGCATTCCACGCGGGGCCGGCTTGCTCGGCGAGCTGGGTCGCCAGGCGGGTGACCGGGGTGGGGTCTGCGGTACCGGATTCGGCGAATGACACCGGCGCGAGGGGCGGTGCTGCAAGCGCGGTTGCGGGCGGAGCGGACTCGGCGAGGTCGCCCTCTTCGTAGCCGTAGGCGCGCATCCAGTACTTGTTTGTGAACTTGGCCCCGGCCTTGGCGTTGCTGGCGTCGCGGTCGGCTTGCAGCTTGTCCTTGGCTTCCTGATCCCACATCTCGAAGCGCGGAGCCTGGGCGCTGGCCCAGTTGCGCTCCACCACCCACTTGATCAGGGTGTTCACCGCCTCGGTGATCACCTCGGCGTCGCCGTCGCGGAGGTCATCGGCCACTTCCAGCCCGGCGCTGGCGCTGGCCTTGTTGCTGTTGGCCTCGGTGGTCTGGTTTGTGCCGGTGAGCGCGATGGATACTTCGCTGCGGCAGAACATCACCAGGCGCTCGTACAGATCGGCGCTTGCGGCCTTGGAGCCGGACTCCAGGGGCTCGACGCTGCCGTCGTCGGGGATGGTGCCCACGCCGTCCTGGATCAGCGCGTCGAGCTGCTCGAGCAGCTTGTCGTGGTCGGACTGTTCGGCCGTGCGGGGGAGCTTGCCGACCATGAATGTGCCGCCGTACTTTTCAGAGAAGCGCAGCCAGAACTTCTGCCCGCCCTTCTTAAACACGATGGGCCAGTAGCACATGGATAGGTCGGCAAACCCGTAGGGGTTGTCGTAGGTCGCGTCCTGCCGGGGCAGCAAAAACTTTCTATCGGGCAGCAGCTCGCCCTGCAGCTGGTTGTCGCGGGTCTTGAAGCGCAGCTGGTTGTCTGTGTCGAAACCGAACCATTCCGGGGGCTTGCCCACTACGTTCTCGGGCACCCACATGGCGCCGCGGGACTGCCACATGATCTCCATGGGCTGGTAGCCGTACAAAACGGCGTTGAGCGCCTCGCCGATGATCTGGTCCATGGGCAGGTCGGCCAGCAGGCTCTCGATGCTCTTGTGCACGCGGGCCGGCGACTGGCCGCGGTCCAGCCCCCACTGGAGCGCTTTGACGGCGCTCTTGCGGCGCCGGACGCAGCCGCCGACGTGGGCGTCGACACGCAGATCGCGATACACGCGGATGTGCTGGCCACGGGCGCGCAGCACCGGGTCAGGGTTGGGCAGCAGCATGTTGCCGAAGGTGAAGTCCAGCGACCGGGCGCGGGTTGCGATTTCGTCGGAGAGTAGGCGTGCCATTGTCAGTAGCCCGAGAGGTCGGTGCGGGAGTGGGAGGCGTGGCGGGGGTGGCTTGTGGCATGGCTGCCGACATGGACGGGGCCGGATGCCGTGGAGGCGGCTTCAATGGCCAGGGCCAACGCCCAGAAGCGGTCGGCGTGGCCATCGGGCGTGCTCTCTGCGACGAAGCGGATGTTCCCGGCGCCAGTGGTGACCTTCTGGACCTTGCGCAAATCAGCACGGATCAGGGGGTCGTCAGGGATGCGGAGCTTGCGGTCTTCCATCGCGCCCTTGAGCGGGTAAGCGAGTGCTTCCTTCACCTGGGCGGAGAAGGTTACCGCCTCAACGCGGCTGGTGCCGAACTTGTCCTGGGCGTCATCCGCCCATCCGATGCCCAGGCCGGTGGCGTCAATGCAGATCCGCTCGCAGCGGGCAAACCAGGGGTAGAGGATCGCCTCCTGTGCGCTCTTGCGCATCTTCTCCATCGGGATGACAGCGCGGGTGTGGAGCACGTCGCCCAGGCGTTCCACCACCCAGAGAACGGTCAGATCCTTTTTTCGGCCGATGTCCACGCCGCAATACAGCGGCCCGGCAAAGGTGTCGGAAACATCCCGCTCCCAAGGCATTCCGGCCAAGTACTCGCAGCCTGTGATCAGCTCGTACTCGATGAACTTGCTATCGTCGTCCGCCGGAATGCACATGTATTCCTGATCAAACGATTCTTCGTCGGCGGCGCCGGACCTGGTGAAGTCGAAGTAGGCGGCTTCGTCCATCTCCTGCTGCTCCGCATCCTCCGGGAGAGCTTGCTGGAGCTTGTAGAGGAAACCCTGGTCGAGGGCGTCCTGCAGGGTCACGCGGTGCAGGCTGATGCGCTTGGGGTTGCCCTTCTCGCGCACCTCCCGGATCAGCCCGTTGAAGAAGCTGTTCGATCCGCGGTGCGTGCTCACCAGCTCCATGCAGCCACCCCAGGTGATACCCGGGTAGGCAATTGCCCACATTTTTCGCTGATCAGCATGCAGGGCAAATTCGTCCAGAATCCGGCTGCCGCGCTTGCCGGCCTGGGCGTCGGGGTTGCTTGACATGCTGTGGATGCGCTTGCCGGACGCAAACTGGAGCACGTACGCACTCAGCTTCTTCTCCGCATCAATGACGACTTCGCCGAGATCCTTGGCGGCCATGTTCATGATGCCGGCCCACAGCTTGCAGTCCTCGATGAAGAGCCGCGCCTGAATGTCGTCACGGCTGCTCACCCACTCATCGTGGCGGGCCCCTTGTGCGGCCGTGCGCTCGTCGGATCCATAGGCCGTAGACCAGCTGATACCGATCTGGCGCGACTTCTCCATGAGCTTGATGCGCGACGTGTCCTTGATCCACTTGGACTGAAACGGCAGAAAGATGGCATCGGGGTTGGCCGGGATGATCTTGGCGCGGCCCTTGAGCTTGGCCATTACACGATCCCCAGTGCCTCGCGGATCGCCCGCTTGGTCTCTTCCGTCACGCCGCCCTTACTGCCCATGGCGTCGAGCTTGGCCTTCTGCTCTTCGAGCAGCCGCTCGCGCTCTTCCTTCGCGATCTGCGCGCGCATCTCGGACTGGAATTTCTTGAGATTGACCGACGCCCGGGTGAGCGTGGCGATGTTCTTCGCAGCAGCGGAGAGCAGGCCGATGCGATCCTCTGCGGGCAGATCTTCTTCGCTGGCCTCCTGCAGATTGATGATGCTGTCGAACAGCTCGGTCTGCACCAGGGCAATCACTGCCTCCGAGCGTGCATCCTGGTCATCTGCCGCGCCCTCGGTGAGCATCCGGGCGGCCTCGGTGCTGGCCTTGATGGCCGCAAAACGCCGTTCGATTTTCTGCCCGTAGCGATGAATGGCGCTCTTGCTGATCTGGTAGCCCTTGTCGCGGAGCATGCCCTCCAGGGCTTCGTAGCCGGAGAAGCCGCCGCCGGTGAGCGCGCGCTCCAGCCAGCGGCGCACGTCTTCGGGCAGGCCCTCGATCTTGGCGCGGGGAGCCATGTCAGCCGGCCCAGTACTTGACCGGGCGGGCAATGCCCGGCTGGCAATCCACCGTGTATTCCACGATGTCCACGCCGTAGCGTGTCAGGTCGGCGAACCAGGTTCCGCTGGGCTCCTTGCGCAGGTCAACCAGCTTGCGGTCGGCCAGGTAGTCGAGCTGCTTGCGCGTCTCGTCGGGCGTCACGTCCGGGTAGATCGCGCGCAGTACGTCGCCGAGAAACTGCTCGTTGGTGGTGTAGGGCCGGGCCTTGTCCAGCGTGTTGAGGATGTTCCAGCGCATGCCTTCGCGCCGGACCTTGGCTTGATCAATCGTCATGCGTTGTTGCTCCTGAGCTGGATGTTTTCGATGCGGACGGCCACGGCGTCGAGCTTGGCTTCGAGGACGGTCTGGTTGCGCACGTAGTCTTCGCGGCGCACGTACTGCACGGGCAGGTCTGCTTTCAGGCTCATCAGATCCCGTTCGATCTGAAGCCAGTGGCCCGACTCTTCCTTGGAAGCCCGTTCAAGTTTGTCGAACTGGTCGTCCCAGTGTTTCTGCGTCACCTCTCGCGCCGCGTCCTGGGCTGCAAAGCGTTCAACCAGGCGTTTCTCGACCTGGCCGAGCAAGAGCTTTCCGAAGCCCGCGACTGCCCCGAAAAAAGCCAGCAGCAGCGTGATGAGGTGCCAGAGATCCAGCTGCACAACGTTCATCCCCGCCTCCCATTCCGCCGTGCCGCATCGGCAATCCAGTTGGCGTCTTCCTGGCACTCGGTGCACAGGCGCACGCCCGGCACCGCGGCGCGGCGCGCTTCGGGGATCTGGCAGCCGCAGCCGTCGCACTCGCGTGCGCTGTCTGCCACCGTCTTGCCCGCGGTGGGGTTGTGTCTGTGATGCGCCTCGAGGGCGTCTCCGGTGAATTCGGCTTCGCGCTGGGCGGCGCGGTCGGCGGTGTCGGTCATGGTGCGATATCGAGGTGAGTCAGGCGGGCGAGGCACGCCGCTGTTTGCGCTTTTGCGGTCGCAAGGTTTCGGGTTGCCTGAGCTTCAGCCGCCGCACATGCTCTGCGAGCAGCGGCGTCCGCCAGTTGGGTGTGTTGATTGGCGCACGCACGCCGGCCGCTCTCATATATGCCGTCGTACAAGCCCCGGCCCACAGCCAGGGCCAGAACAAGGGCAGCGGCAACCAGGGCGGCGCGCCAGGTGTAGCGCACATCAGCCCCTCCGCCGGGTGAGCGCCTGCCGTGTCACCACGCGCAGCATTGCGTTAATGACGGGCAACCCCACCGCAACCGCCATATAAAAGCGATCACCCACCAGGGGCTGGAGCAGCCCCGTGCCGGCTTCGAGGGCCACCAGCCCTGCCGCCAGCGCATTGACCTGGAGCGTTCGGCTGCGCCACCAGATCTTGCTGGCCTGTTTAGTTGCCCTCGGCATGGGGCACCTCGCTCATGAGCACTTCGCGGATGCGCACGTGGCTGCAAAACACGGGGAGCACGTCCCGGCGACCCGGTTTGATCACAAAGCGGTCGACAACTGCTGCGGGGGCCGGGGCGTCGGCGCCGGGCAGCAGGGCTTCACCGGGCTCGGGGCTGATGCAAACCACCTCAAGGCCGTGGGCCATGCCCGGATCGTCGTGGGATATCAACAGCGTGAGCATGTTGCGATTGCCCCGATGCACAACAAACCCCAGGGCGACGTGGGCGAGCAAGTGCTCGGGATGGTCGACGCGCAGCTTGTGATCGCGGATGGGGTGCTCGAACCAGCCGCCCGTGGTGTCAACGTGGTGCGCGCTGACGATCAGATCGTCGTCGCACGGGCCAGCGTCGGTGAACTTGAGGGTAAAACGGATGCTCATTCTGGGCGGCTCCTGATGGGTGTTGATTGCGTTGTGCCCCATCTTCGCGTGCGCGCGGAGGGCTTGCCCTGGGGGAAGGCGCCCCCAGAATGACAAAGCCCCGCTCAAGGGCGGGGCTTTGGGGGGAACTGACAAGGATTGCTTTACTGTTCGTCGTTCGGGATGGACTTGGCTTTCGCCTTCTTCTCTGCGATGAATTCCTCATGCCACTTTAGGGCCTTCGTGCACGCGTTACCAAAGTCGTCGTCGTAGATCCAGCAAGTGGCATAGTAGCCCCAGGAGAAGGAGTAGCTGTCTTTTAGAATCCTGCTTGGTACCGGTGTCGCGAACTGAACGAGCCAGCCCATCTTGCACGCATCGCGCAGCGCCTGACTCCACTCTTCGGTATCGTCCTGATCGGGGCAACAGATTCCTATGGCTTTAAAGACGTCTTCGGCGTCAGATTCAAACGCCTCGCTCGCGATGTCGGGCCATGCATCATCCATGCACATTGTTCCGATATGGATGATCTGTTCGATTCGAATGGCTGAGTCGAAAAACTCGCTCATGATTTGCTTCATTTTCATTTCAATCCAGGCCGGTTTCGGACGGGGCGGTCCTAAAAATCTCAGCAATGCGCTCGAAGGCCCGCGCCATTTCTTCTCTTCGTCCTGGAGATTTAGGCAGCCAGAAGGTCACGGCACTACGATCATCGTCAGCCGGGGGGTGATGTAGCCTCTCAGATGAGTGCAAAATCAGTTGGGCCGCGTGGTAGGTCACACCGGTATTGCTGGGCTTCTCGACCAGCAGTACTTCGTGGGTCAGCTCTTGGCTATAAACGTTGATTCTCATGATTCAATCCTCGCTCTTCGCTTATTTCATATTCATCCCAAGCATCAGCCCGATCATTTGAACAGTGATCATCCGGTGATGCTTCGAGCGTTGCTCTTGATGTTGCTGTTGTCGTTGATCAATCACGACCGTCATCTGCTTCCTTTTGGCTTCATGTCGCTCTCGAGCTGCATGGCGTTCGGCGGTGATACGTTCAAGCGCTGACGCGACTCGTTGCTCGTAGTTGCCTCTTCTTTTTGCTTGTCCCATCGTTGCCTCCATCAAAATCCAAACATGTCCAACTGCTCGTTCGTCAGGATCGACGGGCCTTGAGTAACCGGTGGCGGTGCGCCGTTGACGATGAGGCGTACCCGTTTGTCCGACAGCCGAAACTTGCGGCACAGGGTCCGCCGGGCGGCGCGGGTAGAGAGGCCATCGGCAATCAGGGCGTCGTACTGGGCGACCATCGCGCGATCGCGCTCTTGCTGGATGACTTTTGCGCAGTTCGCGAAGTAGACCACCTCTCCACCCCAAGCCCGCATCACCACGTCGGTCGGGCCCTCGCCCAGCACGTCTGACCACTCCCTGTACCACTCGCTGTCGCGAGTCTTGCTAATGCGCCAGTCGCAGCCGAGCATGTGGTGGTCCAGCAGCACCATGACGTTCTCGATGCCAATCAGGGCCGCCAGATCGCGGATCACCGGGGGCAGGTTCATTTTTCGCCCACCTGTGCGCTGGCGATAATGGCCAGGCGCTCCCAAGCGGACCACAGCGCATCGAAGGTGTCGGGCCGGCGGGTTGGGGCCGCGCGTTGGATGACGTCAGCCACCGTATCGCCGGGCACCAACAGTTTTGCCGCCTTGAGCGCATCCAGCCGGATTTGCAGGGCCGCGGGCAGCAAGCGGGCAGCCCACGCCTTGAGGCCTTCTGTCACGGGGGCCATGTCGCGCACCCAGGCCAGGTCATCTACCCCGGTCTGGCGGCACACGTAAGCATTGAGAGCTGCTTCGGATGGGTCGCGCAAGGCGCCGAGTTCGGCAAGCAGTAGCCAAACGGCCCGCGCTTTCGACGCATCGGCCGAGGTGTCGAGGGGCCGGCGCTCTGGCTTGGGCTTTGCGTTGGCCGGCTTGCGGGGCCTGAAGCCCAGGCGCTTGAGCTCGTCAATCACCCGGTCGAGCTGCAGTGTGGTGCAGTCTGAGCAGCTCGACTTGCCCTTCACGGCCCGGCCGATTGCGGCGCGGTAGTCGGCATCCTCAATGGCCAGTTGGCGCTTGGCGACCTGGATCATGCGGATCTTGCTGGCGCGGATGTGTTCAGTGGCGATGGATGGCATTGTCAGCCTCCTGGGCAGCATCAACGGCGGCAGCAAAGTAAAGCAGATCTTCGGCGATGGCTCTGGCGGTGGTGGGGGACATCATGGACTTCGCAATCGTCTCCTCGCCATCACGTATATGGATGAATACAGCGTGCTCGCCGGTCTCCTGGTGTAGTGCATGGCCGACGGAAAGGTGATCCCCGATGTTCATGTCTTTGTCGTCAGCCATGGCGATACCCCTGGGCTGTCTGAAACGTTTTTGCGCCGTGCTCCATGACCATCACCACGCGGCCATCGTCGGGGTGGCGGAGCTGGAAGTGGATGGCGCGGCGGGAGCTGTTGTGGAGCAGCGCGCACCCCGATGCGACGTCGGCGATGGCTTGCGGCTGGTTGGGGATGGGCTCATCGATGATCATCACGCGACCGCGATTGAGGATGGCGAGCTTGAGATGGGTAGGAGTCATTTGCGGGGCTCCTCGTTGACGATGACGTGGAAGCGGCTGACACCGTACCGGTCGCCGGCCTCGGGCAGCATGGCCGTGATCTGGGCGCCGGTGACGTCGAGCGGTCGAGTGGATTTTTTGAGCAGGGCTATGACTGCCTGCCTGGAGCCCATGGTGCAGGTCGTGGATATGCCCCTGAGGCCCGCGGCTTCGGCGGCGGGGGTGGCTTTGGGCGCGGCACGGTACGTAGCGTTTGCGTCTCGCACAATGACTTCGACTTCATGGGAAACGCTCTGCGCCGGAGCGGCTTCGAGGGCTGCGGCCCACATCACATCGATGTTGTTGCCCCCGGTTTCCTCCATGTACTCCCGGCCTGCAGCCGCAGCGGCCGCGCGCATCTCTGGCGTCATCTTTGTGGGTACGGATTTCCAGTTGGTATCCATGTCGGGCCTCACGCGGTTGCCAGGTCGAGGGAGATGGCGCGGTATTGGTCGGTGCCATCGATACGCTGATACACGCGCACATACACCGAAGTGCCGGTGCTCTGGATGCTGTCGCGGATGGCGTCCATGGCCCGCTCCCACTCGTCGTCGGTGATCTCCAGGCGCAGCAGCTCGAGCACGGCGGCTGTTTTGATCTGGCCCTTGCTGTCTGTGCGAAAAGCTCTGTCGACAAGGGCCCGGATGTTGTCGTTGGCGCCCTCGCTCCAGCGGATGATGCAGGCGTTGATCAGGGCCTTGGCGGCCTCGATCTCTTCGGTGAAAGTGATGCGCTCGGCGTAGGCCCGTACCACTTTGTACTTGCCGTCAAAGGTGGTGATGGTGACGTTGCCCTTCTCGCCGCCGATCGCCACCTTGTACTTTTCAGCGGACACCGACACCAGGTCGGCAATGTCGGCCAGGGCGCGGGCCTTGAAGGCTTTGAGCTGATGGTGGATGTTGAGGGCGCGGTCGGCCAGCTCGGTGGCAACCTGGTCGCGCAGCAGATCCTGCTCGCGCACTTGCTCGCGGGGCACGAGGTGACCGGCGGGGTTGAGGAGGTAGCCTTCGGGGATTGCGGTGTCAGCCATGGTGGGGCGTCCTGATGTTGTTGAGAGGAGGAAACTGCCGCGGCGCCTGGCCGGGCATGGGGATGGGGGTGATCCAGACGAGCTCACAGCCGCGGTACTGCATGGCGCGGTGGGTGCAGTCGCCGGATTCGGATTTGACGTAGATCGGGCCGCCGGAATTGAAGAGCGTGGGGGCGCGGTAGAGATGGATCTCGGGCGGGCCGTCGTGCACCACCCGTGCTGAGAGGATCTCGGCGCCGGCTGCGCGCAATTCGGCCACGGCGGTGCGCAGGGCGTCGATGTCGGACTCGATATTGCGGAGGCGGCTCATGGTTGCGGGCTCCCTTTGCCGCCGCCGGCCCGGGTGCTGGGCGGGATGCTGATGGCTGCGCCCCGGCCCTTCTTCTTGGCGCCGACTTTCGGCCCCGGGCGCGCAACGGGCAGGCGCCCCACGGGGTAAAGCACTGTTGTGCGCTTACCACCCACGATCACAACTGCATCCATGACTTCGCGCTCTGCAATCAGTGCTTCAAGGGCGCCCTTGACCCGCTGGGTGTTGCCCACCCGGGTAAGCAGATCTGCTTCGGGCATGGGCGCCTGGCTGCAGCTCTTGCTGAGTGCCTTGAGGATGGCCACGCGCTCCGCTGATGCCGAGGCAATGCTCGCGCCGGGCTCCCAGGAAGTCATTGCCGGACGATCTGCGGCACCCCGCGAGCAGATCTGCTTTGGTGCGGGTACAGATTTCTGTGTGTCGGGCACATAAATCTGTGTGTCCGGCACGGCGGTATCCGGTGCAGCCGAGTCGGGCAGCAGCGCATCCCAGCCTTTGGGAAGGCGCTGCCCGGCGGCGTGCAGCAGCCGCGCCAGGATGGGGCGGGGCGGGTACTTATAGGCGCCGCGGAGCACAGCGCGCAGGGTGCCCTGGCTGCCCCCGATCATGCGGGCCAGCGCATTGGTGCTACGGCACGTGGCCGCGGCCCAGACTGCGATGTCCTTCGCAGCGCGGATTTCGTCCGGCGTGTAGTGCGGCAGGAAGTCGGTGCTCATGCTTCCACCCCCGGCCGCCAGGCCCAGTGCGTGACGCCCAGGGCGGGCTCCGAATCTACGTACCACCACTGCAGACCGTCAAAGAGGCCCAGCCAGGCCGGCGAGTGGGGGTCGCAATCTGACCAGACGAGCACCCATTCGAAAACCTCCGGCAGGGCAGTGGCCACGGCGATGCGCTCGACGAGGTAGCAGCCCGTCACCGGGTCGGGCTCGGCCACGGCCAGGCCGGCCTGGTAGGCATACAGCAGGTCGGCGGCAAAGCGCAGATCGGTGCTCAGGCGCACGAGCTCTGCCAGGGCGAGGGTGCTCGTCTCGCGCTCGGCGGCCTCATTCACAAGGGTGACCTGCTTGTACAGCTCGCCCACCAGGCGTTCGGCCTCGGCGCGGTCGGCGTTGCGGTCGCGGCGCAGGGGCGTGGGGTGCGGGGCGTTCATTGCTCGGCTCCTTGGGCGGCGATGAGGGCCCGGCCCGCAGGGAGCGGGTCGGCGCAGGACTGCATGACAGCGGTGACGCGGGCGGCGGTGTCGGCCTCGGCCCGGTCGAGGGTGACGAGCACGCCCAGGCCAAAGGCCATGACGATGCCCAGCACGGCGCGCTGCGCCGGGGCCATGCCGGCCCGGCTGGTGGGTGCGGGGATGGGGGCCTCGCTCCAGAGCATGGACGGGGCCGAGAGATCGACGGGCAGGCCGTCGCGGTCGGCGTCGCTGTGGTCCTGGTCGATGGCGTCCCAGGTGTAGAGCAGGCCGAAGCCTTCTCCCCCTTCAAACACCAGCACGGGCTGCAGGGGCCGGTTTCCGGGGATCTGGGCCCAGTACCAGCCGGCACGGGTGGGGCGGTGGGTGGTGAGTTGCATGGTCAGGCCCCTTTGACGATGTCGGCGTTGACGCTCGTGGCGCCCATGCGTGCGGCCACGTTGAGGCAGCGCGTCATCAGGTTGTTCACAACCAGTGGGTAGCACGTCGAGATGGACTCGCCCCGGTGGGAGCCCTGGCCGACGATGCGCAAGCGTTCGCGCATGGCGTCAATGGCGTCCTGCTCGAGCAGCTCGGACACGTCGCGGCCGATGCGCTTGAACTTGAGGGTCAGGTATTCGCCCAGGTTGCTGTCGAGGGGCAGCAGCTCGACGACTTCGCAGCGGCGGATCAGCTCGCGGGCGTCTGGGTAGCGGCGTTCGTCCAGCTTGTTGCGGAGCTCGGGCTGGCCGATCAGCACGATGGAGAGCAGGCGCTTGAAGCCGTCCTCCAGCTCCCAGAAGCGCTTTAAGTACTTCAAGGTCTGGATGGAGAGGTCGTGGGCCTCTTCGATGATGAGCACATGGCTTTGGCCGGCACGGCCGCTGTCGATCAGGCTGCGCTCCACCTGGCGGGCGATGCCTTCCAGGCTGCGGGCGGACTTGGCCGAGGGGTTGAGGTCACTCAGGATGGCCTCGCAGATGTGGCGTGCGTTGAGCGTGGTCTTGTCGAAGTTGCGGGGCTGGATGACCACCACCGGCTGGCTCTCCCGGTTGATGCGGTCCAGCGTCTCGCGGCGCAGGGTGCTCTTGCCGCTGCCCGACTCGCCCACCACCGCCATCAGCCACCCACCCTGGCGTGCCGCCTGAAACATGGCCTCACGCACATAGCGCTGGTCGGCGGAGAGGTAGAGGTCATCCGGGCCCTGCACGTCGTCGATGAAGGGGTCGCGGAACAGGGAGAAGGCGCGTTTGGCTTGGGCGGTCAGCATTTCGGGCTCGATATGGGTGGGGTCTTTTTCTTCGGGCACTTCGGTGGTGCGGTGGGGGGCGCCGATAACGGGGCTGCCGCGCTCGGCCTGCTCGTCATCAATCTCAAACGCCATGGCGGCCTTGGCCGGGGGCACGCCCTGGCGGATCAGCCACGCAACGGTCTGCTCCACGATCGAGTGGCGCGGGGTCTGCTTGGGCCAGGTGCCCCAGTTGGCCAGCAGGCCGGCAGCGGCTTTGCTGAGCGGCCGGCCGTTGAACTGGCTGACGGCCTCGCACATGTCGGTCTGGCGCAGGTCGTGTTCCACCAGGATCGATTTCAAACGCAGCGGCATGTACGTGGTCCTTCTGGGGTCGTGGGGGGCGTCACAAGCCAAGGCCGTGTTCCCGTGATTGCGGTTCATGTAGACTTCTCCTTGCATGTACCGGAGGGGTAACCCTCCAATCGGGCCGTCCGGTGCCAGCCGGGCGGCCCACCTTCTTCAGCCACCCGCTACAGCGCGTAGCGGTGTGGCAGTCTTTCCAAGCAGCTCGGCCACCAGGGCATCCAGGTCGCCCGGGGGCACACCTTCCGGGTAGCGTTGGGCAATGCGGGGGTAAAGGCCGTCACCGGCCACGCCCCGGGCAATCAGCGCCTTGCAGGCCTCGGCCACGCCCAGGGGCTGCTCCTCCACCAGCCGGTGAGCCAGCTCGATGGGTGTGCCCTTGCGCGGCATCCAGTTGGCGCGGGGGATGTCTGCCAGGTGCGCCAGGCTGTTGATGGGCGTGGTGGTGGCAAAGGGCGTGTCGCCCCTGTCCTTGGCTTTTTTGGCCTCTTCCCGGTTGGCAGTGCCCCAGGTGGCAAGGTCGATGGCGCGCGCGGCGCGTTCGATGTCGGTGTGGGCTTTGCTGGCGTAGGACTCGCCGGGGATCGGGGCGGTGAGCACTTGCCCGAACTCGTCGTATTCGCGGGTGGGCTCCAGGCGGTAGTGCAGCGCCTCGCCGTCGTACCGGGGCACGGTGATCTGGATGGCCAGGTGGCCGAACACCAGGGGGCGCACCTCCACTTCGCAGCCCGCCACTACGCCAGGCAGGGCATCCACGTCGTACTTGTGCACCGCGTCCGCCTGCGGGTGGCGGTAGCTGATGGTGAGGTTCGGGCGGACCTTGCGCGTGTCTTCCTTGCCCAGCAGGTAGGCCCGGCAGAGCTCGATGTCTGGCAGCTCGCGGAGCTGCTCGGCGCGGATCTTTTGCCACAGGGCGTACCGCACTGAGGGCGGGATGCCATCCCGCCGGATGCGGGTATCCAGCTTGGGCAGGCTGTTGGCGTTGTAGGCCTCTTGCCACAGCTCCGCTGCGGCATTGAGTTCCTCAACGGTATCGACGGGCGAGAAGCGCAGCCGGCTTTCAAACTGGGTTTCCACCAGGTTGTTGGCGTTCTCCACGCCACCCTTGGCGCGCGCATTGCCGGCCTCGTGGGCAATGGCAGTTACTTCCAGGGCCTGCAGAAAGTTCTGGATGGCGCCGGCAGAGTTGGCGCTGCCCTTGTCCCACAGCAACACCTTGGGTACGCCCCACCAGCTGATGCCGGGCTTCTTGCTCCACAACCAGGTGAGAAAGTCGAAGAGGTTGCGCTGGTTCTCCCCGGCGGCCTCGTAGTAACGCGCACCGATGATGCCGCTGGCCTTCTCGTAGCCGGTGTAGCGCCACACCTTGAGCTTCACCTTGGCAAAGTTCTCGAGCTTGTTCTTGTAGAACTTGCGCTCGTCCATGATGTATTGGTGGCCACGCAGGTAGTACACCAGGCACAGGCTCGGATCTACCTGGTGCGTGTGGTTGGGGTGCGGAGCCCGCAGATCGGTAACCGGCCGCTCCATGCGTTGGCTCTTCACATCCATCCGCCGGGCGCGCAGCAGCCGGTTGACCTGAGTCGCGCCCACGGGGACTTCGATGCCGCTGGTGTCTGCCAGGCTCACGGCCAGCGGGGTATGCAGGGTCTGCTTGGCGTTGTCGCGCACGGCCACCTTCTGCATGCCAGCCAGGGCCACCAGGGCGCTCTCGCTCACGCTGGTGGTGCCCTTGTCGGCGCGGGCCTTGCGGCCGCTCGTCCAGCCCACTTCGCTGAGCTTGCGGTAGAGGGTTTGACGGCTGATGCCGTAGTGGCCGGCCGCGTCGGAGATCAGCGCCGTGCGGTCGCCGTGGCCGGCGTCCTCCAGGCGGCGGGCCAGGTCGCGCATGGCTTCCATGGAGCAGGGTTGCAGGGATCCCATGGCGCGCTCCTCAGCCCACAACCTCATCGCCCAGCACGCGGCCGTCTTCGGCCGTGTAGGGCTGGTACATCTCCCGCGCTTCGATCTGCGGCAGCAGGCAGTTATCGACGATGGCCTGGATGCGGCCCACCGTGGAGGCCAGGCGGAAGCCTTGGTCACGGGCGCGCTGCACCAGGGCGACCGCACCTTTGGTGTCGGGGCGGTCGTGCTCCGGCCGGTCGAAGATGTCGGTGACCACCTGGTCGATGGCTTCGAGAATGCGTTCGACCAGGATCAGGGCGTCATCGGCCTTCTTGCCCAGGCTGTGGATGTCACCGGTGAGTTCGTTGAGGCGCGCGTCAGCGGGGACGCCGTGGGTTTCGAGCTGGGCGAGCTTCTCCTCGGCCTTGTTGGCACGTTCGCGCACGCTGGCCATCAAGCGGTCCTTGGCCTGCAGGTCGGCTTTGTGGGTGGCGTCGAGCTTGTCTTTCTCGGCCTTGCGGGTGTCGCGTTCCTTACGCAGGGCGGCACGGAGCTCCTTCACCGACATGCTGGCCACATCGTCAAGGGTCAGGCTGCCGGTCTGGCCCGTCTGTTCAAGCTCTTCGGTTTGGTCATCGTCGAGGACGAGCAGCTCGAAGAGCTTGGATTGGGAGCCTATTGCCTTGGTCAAATGGTGCGACGTCGCACCATTTGAGAACTTGAAAGCAGCCTGCATGAAGCGCTTCGCAACGCTGTGATCTATTCCAAGATCCTCAAGGCGGGGAAGGAACTGGCCGTGCTCGCAGGCTTGCTTGAGTACTGCCAAGCCGCGGCCGACTTCGAAGCACGACTCCACAGACCGGCGCATGTTTGCCGCGATATCGCGCTGAATCAGATCCGGATCGGTACAGTCTGCGGGCAGCATGTAGCCAACCCGGAGGGCCAGTTGGCGCACAGCGGCCTCGTGATCCCGTTCGATGGTAGCCAGCTCTGTCAGTGCAGCATGGCCCTCGGCCACGGCCTCATCATTCACGATGACGGCGGGTTCAGTGTTGGTGCGAGGTGTGGGTGTGCGTCCCATGTCAGGGCTCCCTGGAGTAGCGGTTCTTGATGTCGTTGAGCTGCGAGGTGGCCCTATCCATGGCGGTCATGTGGGCAATGGCCACCTGGACAACCTTGGGGCCCAGGCGCACGCGGCCGGTCTCCTGGATCACTTCCGCCAGGCCCATCTCGCGCAGGTTGTGCAGATCCCGGGTGATGGTTCCGGCAGAGACGTCGAGCGATTCGGAGAGGTCTTTCGGGGCCAGGCCGTGCTGTTCGTGGCCCGAGAGGATCAGCAGCAGGCGCAGGATTCGTTGCTGGCTGGCGTTGTCGTAGGCGGGGTTGGCCATGGCTCAGAACTCCAGTTCGGGCTGTTCGGCCTTGGCGACGTTGGCCCGGTGCCAGGCCAGGGATTCGAGCCCTGCGCCCAGCTTGCCGAGGGTGGTGGCCTGGTCCGTCTCGCCGCTGATGAAGCCCAGCAGTGCGCCGATGGCACCGTTGAGCGTGGCTTGCAGGATGTGCACGTCGTCGGCAGTCGGCGCCTTGCCGGTCGGGATCTTGATGAGCACACCGCCCTCGGCCGAGGCCAGGTAGCGGGCCACGTTGTTGGCGCCGGTAAGGTGCTGCCAGGCCAGCAAGGCGCGGGCGGGCATGCTGTCGGTTTCGATCCACTTGTAGAGCGTGGCCGGGGTGGTGTTCATCAGCTCGGCCAGGCGCTCAATGGTCAGGCGGTAGCGCTTGTTGGCATGCGCCTTGTCCATATCGAAGGCCTGGCGCAGGCTGGTTGGCACGGGGGGTGAATGGCGGGTGGTCATTGGAAGGGCGTGGTGTGGTGGGTTTCTGAACAAATTCCCGTTTCGATTGGGCTAAATGGCGTTTTGTGTGGCTAAACTTCGGGGCGTGAGGGTTCAGGCCCCCAGTGCGTAACAGTCCGCGGCATCGATGTCGAACTCGTACCAAACGCTGATGGCCTCAAGGCGAAATCCGATGCTGAGGTCGTCCAGGTCGATGCTGGTTTGCTGGCGGAGGGTTTGCATGGCGGGCCTCAGGCGGCGAGTTGTTCGTCGAGGGGCAGGCCGAGCTTCATGCGGATCTCGCGGCCAACGCCGTAGTGGCCACGGCGGATGCCGCGGATGGTTTCGGACACGTCGCGATACTTGAAGCCGTTGGCTTCGGACCACGACTTGAGCGTGTGGCCCTGCTGACGCAGGGCATGCTTGATCTGGTTGGCATTGGGGGTGCTCATGGGAAGGGCTCCGGTTTGTGAATCGCTGTGATCGCAACGCAAGGTGCGTTGTGTGATGTGAACTTTAGTCCACATTTATATGAACAGGCAAGGGATGTATGGATTTTTTTTCAGATTCGCTCGACCGTCTTAAGCATGAGCTTCGGGTCAGCAAGGACGGAGAGGTCGCTGTCGCGCTTGGAATGAGCAAGACGGCGTTCTCGGAGCGCAAGAAAAGGGGCTCCTTTCCCGAGAAGGAGCTGCGAGCGTTGGCTGCTGAGAGGCCTGAGATTGACGTGGTCTACGTGCTGACCGGCGTGCGTGATCTGCACCAGGCAGAGTCCCAGGATCAGTTCGCTGCCCGCATGCAGGCCATCACTGCCACCGCACGCCTGGTCGATGCGCTCCCGCTGCCCGAGCAGGAGCGTGAGGGGGTGAAGCTGTGCTTGATGGGTGATCCAGTGGTGGATGCCAAAGTGCTTGCAGATGCACTCCAGCAGTCTTGGCGTGCCGAGAGTGCTCAGTCAGCGATGACATCTTCCCAGGGGCAGATCCGGTACTCTCAAGGCACGGTGGTGCCCCTGCCCACAAACGAGCATGCGGGGCTGACTCAGCAAGAGGTGCTTGCCATCGTGCTGGATGCGCTGCACACAGCAGGGCGCACGCTGCCGGCGGCAAAGGTGTTTGCCGTTGTCGAGGCCGTCATGGCCTGGCAGCGGGCGGGCATAGGTGTGACGAATTCCGCAGTCCAGGACCAGTTGCGTCAGGTCAAGTGAACTGATTCACTTCGATTTTTCTGAAATTTGCATAGCATCAGGCGCAGCTCACGGAGGATGCTATGAAGCGGGATGATGTGTCTGAGGTGCTGGTTCGCGTACTTGCTGATGCGCTCAAGGGCCTTGACGACGCCTTGCTTGCTGAGGGGGATGCTGGTCCTGTTTTGCGGTTTCGCTTCGAGGGGCTGTCTGTGAGCGCCGATAGGGTTACCGTGGATGTGCCATGGAGGGGGGAGTAGATGCAGTGCCCGCAATGCAGCTACACCCGGCAAGCCCGGGATGCCGGCCCCGCCGGGGTATGCCCCAGGTGCCATCTGATCTATGACAAATTTGACCCGTCCGTTCGGGCCCGGCGCGAAGAGCTGCGGGTAGTGGCCGAAAGTCGGCTGCACCTGGAGCGGCGCCTTCACTCAACCTGGACAGGGCTGCTCGACCGCGCATGGGCTTGGGCCGGGTACTACGGATGGCTTGGCAGGCTGATCGCTGTAATAGTGATGGCCGGCGGCGTGGTGGCGATCACCGTGGTCATATGGAGCGTGATTGCCCTGATCCTGGGGGTGGCACTGATGCCAAACCCCAGGGTTGTGAATGTGATCCTGGGAGGGCGCTGATGCGCGTGCTGTTGTCGATGATCCTGCTGGCCAGCGCCACGCCTGCCGGCGCCCAGGTGTTCAAGTGCATAACCGGCGGTGTGACCACCTATTCGGAAGTGCCGTGCGGGGACAAGACCAGGGTCGTTGAGCTCAACGTGCATCAGCCCAGCCGCCGTGATCGGCTGGAAGCCCAACGGCGCGCGCAGGCAGATCGCCGCGGCGTGGCCGAGATTGACCGGGAGCACGCCCAGTTGGAAATGGAACGACGGGTCGAGCGATCGCAGCGGGCGGCGGCAGAAGCCCGCCACGAGTCGAAGTGCTCGGGCTACCAGGCCCGGGCCAAGGCGGCAGATCATGAGCGCGAGCTGTACGTGACGCAGCGCTACCGCGACGATGCCGACAGGCGCAAGAAGGAGTACGAGGCGCAGCACTTTTCAGAGTGCTTCTCGAAGTGAGTGTATCTACCCTGGGCGAGCGCTGTTATGCCGCCCGTTCTCCAGAAATCAAGTGAAAGCCTAGATCCGCATGACCAGTTTTGTTTTTTCGACTACTCACCAAGTCTATTATTCGAACCGCGAGCCTGTCCCTATCCGGGAGATCGTAGATTCCCTATTGGGCCTTGAACAGGTGATCCGGATGAGCCCACGGGTATTGCATGGGCTCACGGGAGTCGAGATTGATCGCGTGGAGATCTTTGTCGAGCACCTAGAGACCGGTAGCTTGATGGAGACCGTGCTGATCAAGCTGTTTTTCAAGTCCGAAGATGATTTGAACGCCTTTCTGGACAAGGTACGAGGCAAGTTGGAGAAGCCTATGGCGCGCAATATTTTGATCGGATCGGTCTTGACTGCCTTGGTAGGTTACGGTGCCTATTTGGCTGCAACGGCTCAGAAAGGGGCTGCCACAACAACGATCACTGCGAACAATAACGTGATCATCAACCTTGGGGCTGGACAGGTGGATTTGACGCCAGAGGCTTTCAAGGCGATCGTCGAGGCTGCGGTAGTTGATAAGAAAGCGCTGGCAAATAGTGCTGTGAAAGTGTTGAAACCAGCCCGGTTGGATAGTCAAGCCAGCATTACATTCGATGAAAGCAGTGGGCTCGTGTTTCCACCAGATGTCGTCAAGGCCACGCCAAAGACTGTGGAGATCGAGGTTCAGCAGAAGGTTGAGCACATGCTGGATGTCGACTTGGAAATTCGGGCGACAAACCTTGATAGCGCAAGAAGCGGCTGGGCAGCGCTGTTGCCGGGAAAGATCGACCGCCGTATCAAGCTTGAGTTGGCGGATGGAGTAAGCCCTATCGACGTGGCGGGAAAACTCAAGGTCCGAGCTGACATATCTATTTACTATGCCCTTGACAAGGATGGAGTGAAGTTGATTCCCCATCACATCATGCTAAGGAGTGTGATCAAGTAACTGACGCCCGGGGCGCGTTTTTCCACCACTGACGCCCGCGCTTCCCTGGGCGAGCCTGCTACGGGCCCGCCACGCGGTTTATAAACCGCTCGCCGAGCCTTTCCGCCCCGCTCGTCCCCCTCTAGTTCCCCCCCCCCGGCACTGGGGGCACCCTCCCCCCTCCGAATCGCCCCGCGCGCCCGCGAAACTGCGGGCATGCACTCCACCGCCAAACCCCTCCACATCTTCCGCCCCGGCCGCCACACGGCGATGTCGGGCGCGGCGATCTCGTTTTCTGAATCCGACCTGCAGGCCACCTGCCTGGCGTACGACCCGGCCAAGTGGCGAGCACCGCTCGTTGTGGGGCACCCCCGCGTCGATGCCCCGGCCTACGGCTGGGTGGATGGCATCACGTTTTCGGCCATCGGTATTGAGGCCACCCCGGCTGATGTGGAGCCCGAGTTTGCCGAGCTCGTAAACAACAAGCGCTTCGCGCACATCAGCGCCAGCTTCTGGGCGCCGGATGCTCCTGCCAACCCCGTCCCCGGCGCCTATTACCTGCGCCATGTCGGCTTTCTGGGTGCCCAGCCCCCGGCCCTGAAGGGCCTGCGCACGCCGGAGTTTGCTGCCGACGATGCGGGCATTGTCGAGTTCTCGGCCTGGGACGATGCCGACAACGCCGGCCTGTGGCGCCGGCTGCGTGAGTGGGTGCTGGGCAAGTTTGGCGTGGATGAAGCCGACCAGGTTGTGCCCTCGTATCTCGTCGAGGGCCTGGAGCGGGCGGCTCAGCGCGAGATCGACGAAGAGCTTGCTGAAGATTCCCCCACGGCCACGCCCACGGCGGCGGCCTTCTCTGACCCGTCCTCTCCGGAGACCCCTGTGACCCCTGAAGAAAAAGCCGCCCTTGAGGCGGAGAACGCTGCGCTGCGTGCTCGTGTAGCTGCGTCTGACGCCGAGGCGCGCACCCGTGCCGCTGCCGAGCGCCATGCCGCCAACGTGGCGTTTGCCGATGGCCTGGTGACGGCCGGCCGGCTGCCGCCCGCCCATCGTGATGTGGTGGTGGCCACGCTGGATTGCATCGCCAGCCAGGCTGAGCCCGTGGAGTTTGGCGAGGGCGATGCCAGGGCGCCGCTGCTTGATGCTGTGCGCGGCTACTTGCAGGCTGCGCCGGTGGCGCCGGAGTTTGCCGAGGAGGTGGCCACCAACGCCCGGGCGGCCGGGGGTGACTCCGGCACTGTGAGTTTTGCGGCCCCTCGCGGCTATCACGTGGACGGCGAATCCGCCGCGCTGCGTGCCCGCGCCCTGGATTACCAGGCCACCCACCCGGGTGTGGATTTTGTGACGGCGGTGACTGCTGTCTCGAACGCCTGACCTTCCCCTCTCTATCTCTATAGGACTCCTCCGCCATGGGCCGTCAATCCACCCCCATCCTCACCCAGTCTGTGATCGCCACTGCGGCGCTCACGGCCGACCGCTTTGTGACCATTGCCGGCGCTGTGCCGGCCGCCGGGGCCTCGGCCTACGGTGTGGGCCGCAGCACCGTGGCCATCGGTGCCCGGCAGACCGTTGATGTGCTGGGCACTGCCGTGGTCGAGGCCGGTGCCGCGATTGCCGAAGGCGCCTTCGTGCAGACGGACGCGAGCGGCCGGGCGATCACCAAGGCGGCCGGCGTAACCCTGGGCCGGCTGGCCCCGGGCGAGGTGGCCACCGCCGCCGGACAGTTTGTGGAAGTGCTGCTGCTGCCGGCTACCGCCTGACGCGGCCCCCGCCACGCCCCCCATTGCGCCCTGCGGGGCGCTCTACCCCGATCACCAGGAGTAATCCATGCCGCAAATGAACCCCGCCCAGGCTCGCGTAGTCGATGCCGTCCTCTCCACCGCTGCCCAGGGCTATCGCAATGCTGCGATGGTGTATCAGGTGCTGTTTCCGCTCGTGCCGGTGTCGCAGCGCGGCGGCAAGATCCTGACCTTTGGCCGTGAGAGCTTCCGGATCTACAACACCGCACGCTCGCCGGGCCAGAACACCCGTCGCATTCAGCTCGGCCACGACGGGGCGCCCTACGTGCTTGAGCAGCATGCGCTGGAAGGCATGCTGCCGATGGAGATCAATGAAGAGGCCACGGCCAGCCTGCCGGGCGTGGACATGGGCAGCGCCACCGCGAGCACGGTGCAGGACATCATCGAGCTGCGCACCGAGCAGTTTGCCGCCGGCCTGGCCACCAACCTGGCCAACTACCCCGCGACCAACAAGGTGACGCTGGGCGGCACCGACAAGTGGACCGACCCGGCCAGCAAGCCGACCCAGGACATCCAGGAAGCCAAGGCCGCGGTGCGCGCAGCCATTGGTCGCCGGCCGAACACCGTGGTGCTCAGCGCCAAGGCCTTCGACGCCGCCCAGGAAAACCCCTCGATCATCGACCGCATCAAGTACACGGGCCGCGACACCGTGACCACCGATCTGCTGGCCGCCCTGTGGGGTGTGCAGCGTGTGGCGGTGGGTGAGTCGATCTACGAGGACGCATCCGGCGTGATGCAGGACTGCTGGGGCGGTGACGTGGTGGTGGCGTACACCGAGGTGGGCTCGGTCGCCGAGCGCGGCAAGCCGAGCTACGGCTACACCTACCGCCTCTCCAACTACCCCATCGTGGAGCAGCCGTACTACGACCGCTCCAGCAAGAGCTGGATCTACCCCGTGACGGACGAGCTGATGCCCGTGATTGCCGGCGCCAGTGCGGGCTTCCTGATCAAGTCCGCCGCTTAATACCCCCCCCGCGATGTAGCACGCTCCGCCCCGCCAGGGTTGCCTGGCGGGGTGCGAAGGAGAGACACAGATGCCCCCGAAGACCCAGAAAGCCCCGGCCGTGCCGCCGGGTGATGAGCAGCAGCACCAGGTGGTTGCGGATAAGAACGCTGCTGACCAGGTGCGCACTGAAGCCACTGCCACCCTCCACGCCGAGCAGGATGCTGCCCTGGCAGCCGCCGCTGCAGCCATCGCCGCCGAGGCGCCTCCGGCGACGTATCCGGTGCTTGATGATGCGCCTGGTGCTGTTGATGCCCAGGCCGCGATTGATGCGCCCACTGCCCCAGCGCGTGTGAATGTGCGTGTGCTGCATCGCCTGCGCCGCAACCGCAAGCTGTACGGCCCGGGCCAGCCGGAAGGGGAGTCGCTGGAGCTGGATGCAGCCGAGGTTGCAGTGCTGCAGGCCGCGGGCGCTGTTGCGCTGACCGACTGAGCGGGAGACCAATATGGCTGATCGCCGCTACGTGACACTGTCTCCGCTCCGCCGGGACGGCAACAAGTTTGCTACCGGTACCCCGGTTGCGCTGCCTGAGGCCGAAGGGACAAAGCTCGTTGCAGTGGGTACCTTGGCGGAGCAAGCTGGCGCGCTCCCCTCAATGCCGCCGGGGCCTGCCGTGCCTGTAATGGCAAGCCCCTCGGGGTCGGGGATTGGACTTTTGTCGGGCGGTGCGGTAGTCGGGGTGCAATCTGGGGATGTTGTGCTGCAAGAGATACCCCTTACACACAGCCTCATCAACCCAGACGGATCGGTGCATAACTACACCCGCACCGGCGTCAGCTCAATGATCGACTGCTACGGCGTGATCAGGTATATCAATCGCAGCAATGATCCTGGGTTCTGGGGGGCGCGCCGCGTCGAGAACCTGATCCAGGCGCCCGACCGATCCATCGGGATGTCCAAGACCGCGCGGGTGACGCAGGTGCTGGAGGCGGAAATGCTCAGCCCAAACGGCCAGCGCAAGAGCGTCTATCGGTGCGACTGCACGAACACCGGCACCACGGAACTATGGCGCACAAACTCCGCGACATACGATCGACGTCAGCTCACGTTCTCCGAGTGGTACATGGGCGACGGATCAACCGAGTTCATTCTCAAATTTGTGAGAGGGTCTGATTCGGCCGTTCTCGAAAGCCGGACTTTTACCCCTCCGGCAGGGAAGTTTTTCCGTTTCGGTGTTTTCGGAACGCCCACAAACACAACATCAACGTTCCGATTCGAGCTGCACGGTCCGATCAATTCGTTCAGCTATTGGTGCGCCGATCCGCAACTCGAAAAAACGCAGAACCAAAGCGGGGCACCGAACGACTATGTTTCCCGCGGATATGCTGGTGACGTCTGGCCTTATCAGGGATGCAACGTCGATGGCACTCAGTGTTTCGACACCTACAACAGTTGGACCATCGATGCGACGACGGGCTTGTGCGTCGAGGGATTTCCGAAAGTGCAGATTCCGTCCGAGCAGCTGCAATGCATCGATACGCACCCGTCGCACATCAATCGCCTGCGCTATACCGCAGATCCAGGTGCAGGCATTACAGCTGGCGCAATCACGGCTACAAACGTCACGGCGGGAGCCTATGCCGATTCGCCGTACCTCGGCGGCGGGGCGCTTCAGAAGCTGGTGGAGACCGCGGTCAATGCGGAGCACAAGATCGATGAACCCTGGTTTGGCACGATCCCGTCCGACAACGATTCAATTACGTACTGCATGTTCGTCAAACGGGATCGTGATTACTGCTACCTCTATATCTTCGACAAGTCAGGGACCGAGCGGCGCGCCTATTTTGATTTGAAAAAGCTGGTCATGACGTCCATCGTCAATGCTCCGGTAGCGCTTAATCCCGTGGATGGGCAGAACTACAACGCCTACATGGCGGAGTGCGACTACCTGCCCGGAACTGATTTGATTTGGGTCTCCCTGACTGTCCCGACTGCGTCAGGAGCATCAACCCTGAGGGGAGGGATTGGCGTCTGCGCGGCGGCCAATACGCCCAGTTTTGCGGGCGATACCTCCCGTGGATTGTGGGTTGCTGCACGCTCTTTCCAGCGTGCGCAGCAGCGTATTCTCTACGTCGGGGACGTCGGGGACGGAGTGACCGGAGGACAGACAGCACCGAGCGCAGGCGATGCGAAATCTTGGTTTTCTCAGACCGACCTAGTGGTCGGAAACGGCATCACGCAGCAATGCGTTGTGACGTTCAACGGAAAGTCCGTCTGCATGACACTCAAGGGTTGGGACGGAGTGCTCTACTGCAAAATTGACAATGACCATCGTTTTGGCATGTGCCGCAGGCCGGGCCCGTTTGGCGGTGGAGTTGTCGAGGATGTCATTGCAGGAGTCACGAGCGACTTCTACTGGGGGCGCACGATTTACAACGGCGACGGATCTATCAAGCAGGAAGTCTTCAGCGTTGCAAACGTGGATAACCCTGTGCGCGCTTTCCAGCCGCAGACCTGGCAATACAGCCTAGCCAAAGAGGCTGTCGAGGGCGGAACGGGCAACATGCGACTGTCTGTCGGTCGCGTAGCCGGGGCCGTCGACTCGAATGGCAAGAACATCGTCGATGTGATGCCAAATGGGGCTGTGTTTTACCTCGGATCGACCGGCAACAGTACGCCGCTGACGCAAAAACGCGTCGGCCGGATCAAGATCGTCGGTAAGGCTCGCACTTACCCAGAGATGCTCGCCGTGTCCGCAGCCGCTTAACTGCAATCCCCGAAGGGTCTGGGGCTTTAGCCCCGACCCTTCAGGGACGCGATCTCAGCCACTCTTGTAGCAGCGATGCATGGTGTTCAGGCCCATAGGCAATCTGCAGCAACATCAACACCGCGTCCGGAATGTCTCTTCCGCTCTCATAGCGTGATCCACCGGATTGTGTGGTGCCCACTCGCCCCCAAAACTCGGCTTGATTCAAGCCGAGCTTTTTGCGCATCGCTCGAGCCTGATCGCCTGAGCGGATGATGAGCTTGGGGCGCTTGGGCTGTGTGGGCTTGGTCATGATCGGATTTGTATGAGTTTCGCCGCCCGCTAATGTATCTCACTCGGCGCGTACAACAAGTGCATCCCAGCTCTGCGCGTAGTCAATCCAGCGGCCGGGGCTTTCTTCGATTCGCTCAAAGCCGTTGAGCATCAACTCGTGGCCGTCGGCCCATACCAGTTGCACGTCGTGCAGCGGTGGGGGGGCGGGCTCGGTCGAGTCGGGGGTGGGCTGCAGGGTCGCGACGCGGATGTGACGGCGCATCTCGACGATGTGCTGATCTCGCACAAGCAGCACGCCGCGGCTCGGGCGGTACATGCAGCCACGGAAGCGCGGCAGCACCCAGCCCAGCCGGCGCACAAGATAGATATCTACGACGAGATTCATGCGTGGACTGTACGCATGTACATGCCTGCGTTCAACTGGTTCCCGCCACGCCCTGGGGGCATGTGCCTCCATGGCGTGCCTGTCGCGCGCGCGCGAAGATGGCGGCATGCCCTACACATCCCGCCCCCTTCTCGAAGAGCGCTACGGACTGGACGAGCTGATCCAGCGTACCGACAAGTTCGCCCCCTACACCGGCGCGGTGGTCGATGCCGTGCTGGATCGCGCCATCGCGGACGCCGAGGGCGAGATCGATGGTTATGTGGGCTCCCGCTATTCCCTCCCTCTGCCTGAGCCAGTGCCGCCGGTGCTGGTGCCCATCGCGTGCGACATCACGCGCTATCGGCTCTACGACGATGCCGTGCCGGAGGTGGTGCGCCAGCGCTACGAAGACGCCATTGCCCGGCTCAAGGACATTGCCGCCGGTCGGCTTTCCTTGGGCATCGACCCGACATCCGTCACGCCTGCGGCTGGGACCGTAAAAGTCCGCAGCCGTGACCGGCTTTTCAGCGACGAGCTGCTGGGGGACTACTGATGTCTGCCGCTGCGCTGGTTGCTCGCCTGGCCGACCCCTCATTCCGTCAAGTGGGCGGGGCTGCTGAGTTTGGCGCCCTGGCTGACTCTGCGCCGCCTGCGCCGTGCGCGTTTGTGCTGCACCTGGGCGACGACTCAGCCACGAAAGAGCCGTTCACGTCTGGCACGCAGTTGGTGGCGCGGATGTACGGCGTGATTCTGTGCGTGCGCAATGTGCGCGATGCCGCGGGGGCTGCCGCTGCGGCCGACCTGGTTGCGTTCCGAAAACTGCTGTTCGACCGCCTGGTGGGCTGGGAGCCCTTCGACGGTGCGGAGCCCTTGCACTTTGCCCGTGGGCGCCTGCTGAAGTTTGAGGCGGGGGTGCAGTGGTGGCAGGACGATTTTTTGACGAGTTTCTACTCGTCCAGGCCCGAAGCCTGGACATAACCCCTGGAGGATGACATGCCCCCGAAGAACACCCCGGCTGACGCGCCCAGCGTGGATGCCGCCGCGAAGGCTCCGCTGAAGGCGATCAAACTGCTGGCGCCCCATGAGCACGCTGGCCGCGATTACCCGGCCGGTGCCGTGCTCGATCTCGAGCTGCACGGCCTCGATCTGGATTCGGCAGCCTGGCTGATCGGCCTGGGCAAGGCCGAGGAACACACCCCGGCTGCGGCCGAATAAGGAGGCGAAGAGATGAAAGACTACATTGCCGGCCGTGGCCGGGCCATGGTTGCCAAGCTGACAAACGGTGTTCCGGGGGCATTTGTGACCCTCTCGAACCTGGAGAGCTTTTCGTTTGCGCTCGCGACGGAAAAAGGCGAGCACAACGAGAGTGAGTCGGTTAACTCGTTGCTGGACGCGACCTGGATCAATAAGAAGAGCGGCACGATTGAAGCGGAGATGTCGGACATCAACAAGGCCAATGCCAAGCTGATGTTCAGCGCGCGCGTGACCGAGGTGGCGGCCAGTACTGCTACGGCCGAGGTGATTGCCGCTGATCTGCCCGCCGTGGGTGACATCCTGACGCTGCGCCGTGGCCTGGCGACCAGTGTTGTGATCAAGGACTCGACTGCCAGCCCGAAGACGCTGGCCGCCGGGGTCAATTACAACCTGCGCGACGGGGGCGCATTTGGCTCTCTGGATGTGATCAACGTCACTACCGGCGGCCCGTTTGTGGCGCCCATCAAGGCCGACTACAGCTATGGCGCCCAGTCGCGGGCCACGCTGCTGACTGCCGCCGATGACGAGTATGTGCTGCGCTTCGAGGGGATCTCGAAGGCCAACAACGCGCGCTATTTGTATGAGTTCTGGCGCGCGAAGTTTAGTGCCGCAGACAAGACGGATCTGATCGGCAATGAGGTGGCCAAGCCCAAGGTCACGATCAGCCTGCTGGCTGACACGAGCAAGACCGAGGACGGGGAGTTCGGCCAGTTTGGCCGGATGACGTACCTGGGCGTGCCGGCGTGAGCGGCCTGGCCGTGACCCGCACAGTGGTGATCGGTGAGGGGGGCGAGGCCCCCCTCGCTGTGACTGTGCGCGAGCTGACTGTGGGTGAGATCCGGGCCTGGCTGGCGGATGTGCAGAAGGCCTCTGATTCGGTGGATGTAATCGACGTGATGTTGCTGCGCGACGTGAGCTTGCAGGACGTGCAGCGCATGAGCAGCCTGGCTGCCGAGCAGGTGGAGGGGCTGGCGCCGAGCCAGCTGCGTGAAGTTGTTGCTGCCGCCCGGGAGCTCAACGAGGATTTTTTCGCGCTGCGCGCCGGGCTGCTGAGCGTGATTCCGGCGATCCAGTCGGAGCCCTCGAGCGCGCAGTCTCCAGCTTGATCCGCCTGGCTGGGCATACCGATGCCTGGCGTTACCCGTGGCGGACTTTTGAGCAAGCAATGCAAGAGGCCGCCAAGAAGAAATAACCACCCCCGCCCACGCCATGGCCACACGTAATTCTGAGCTCTCGTTTCGGCTGACCGGTGACCCGGCCAGCTTGTTGGCCAGCCTGGCGCTCAGCCGGGCGGCCATGCTGCGCACGTACGGTGCCATGCGCGAGGGCGTGGAGGGGGCGAAGGCGGCATGGGGTGAGGCGCAGGCGCGGGTAAAGGGCCTGGCTGAGTCGTTGGGCCAGGCTGGCCCGCCGACGAAGGCCCAGGTGGCCGAGCTGCAAAAGGCGCGCGTCGAGGCTGGAAGGCTGAAAGATGCGTACCTGGGCGTGCGGGATGCAGCCCAG